>NZ_JAMYNZ010000009.1:0-243882 GCF_040319465.1 Mesorhizobium sp. M0910 | reverse complement strand
AAAGCCTTGCCAGCGACAATCAGCATGATAATTTGCCCGTGACCGCGCTCTGAGAGTCTCATCCAGATTGTCGCGCAGGTCTCTCCCAGATCGCCGCGCTATAACTGTGTCGCCATCGATCACCGAGGCGCGGCCTTCCATGTGGCCAGGCAATGGTTCTGTCCAGTTTGTTATCGTGCTCTGTTGGCCGGCGGTGCTCTGGATCGCGAATTGGGTGACTGCGGCGGCAAGCGTGCCGGCGCCGAGGAAGATCAGTCCCAAGAGGGGTCGCGGCAGCCGCCGTGACGGCATTCTTCTGCCGGCGCGCCTTCGCCAGCGGTCAGCCTGATTGGCGCCTTGATAACGGTGGCCTTTGCCCACGCCCGCTCTCCCGGAAGAGGAATGCCGCCATTCCGGGCAAGAGTCGAGAAGCTGCACTAGCCGGTCGGCAACTGGTCAACGCGGGGGCACCGGCTCAGCCTTTCAACCGTCTCAACTATGGCCTTCGCAAGCGGGCATCAAGGTCCGCGTGAAGCACCTCCGGGGCGAGGAAGACCATCGGCACGCCTCGCTGCAGGATTTTTGGGATGAAGACTAGAACGCCGTTTGTGTCTCCAAGACGCGACAACGCAAAGTTCACCGGCCCGGCCAAGCGCCGACTATTTGACAAGCGCGCAAATGGCGTATGCTGTCAGCGTCCAAGCTGTTGGGGACGTAGCGGCTACATGCGCTTGTGCTACCCACCCTGGAGCTGGGGAAGTAACCGGCAAGCTCCTAGAAATTAGCGCATTTGAATTTGACGCGCTGGCACCGCCACCTATGACGACTTTTGGCTTGGGACACCAAGCCTGTGCGGATTTGTCTGGGCTTGTATCACTCGCGCTTGCATACTGGGTGATTTCCCAACCGCCGACGCCGTCCTTCCCCGCCGGACCCTCAGCCCCCATTGCACCTCTAGGTCCCTGCTTGCCGGGAAGACCTTGTGGACCGACAGGCCCTTGGGGCCCTGGGGGGCCTGCCGTTGTGCAACCTGCAAGGAGGGCGACGCATGCTAGAGCAGTAATTCTCATGACCACCTCCCCGGTTTCCCGGTGAGTTGACGACAAAAAACATTCGCCAAATCAACCGAATGTACCACCACGCGATTGTCGTGGATAGGAACGCGATCGGCGGCTAACGGAACGTCGCATATGCGCCGTGACGACGGGAGGCCAGCAATCGTAGCGTAGAGTGTTGACGCGCCTTCCTTGCCGTTGAAGCTCTCGATGAAGCCGTATCCGGCATGATGTTCTTGGTGCCATCGTTTGTTCGGTCGTCAGTTCGTTAAGCTTGGCGCATCCGGGCATCCGGGCCACGGGGCACCGGGAGCACGCAAGTGCGGGAGCGCGGAACAGCCGCTCTGCGCCCCGAAGCTCGCCGCCGGAACCGGCATCTGCCACACCGACGAGTTCACGCTGTCGGGAAGTGGTAAAGACGCTACTTCGATTCAATAACCCCGTTCGAGGTCGATCTTGTTGGACAGCGGCTCTCCTCTTGCAACTTGACCGCAGAGATCGGCGACCTGGTCGATTCCAGAATCCACCCAGAAGCTCGCGACATGAGGTGTGATGGTCACCCTGGGATGAGTCCACAACGGCGATGAAGTCTCCAGTGGTTCACGCTCAAACACGTCAAGACAAGCACCAGAAAGCTGACCTTCGTCGAGCGCGCGGATCAGGTCGGCTTCGTTGACATGCGCACCCCTGCCGACATTCACAAGGTAGGCACCTGACTTCATTTGTCCAAAGGTAGAGGAATTCAGTATCCCACGAGTGTCACCAGTCAGGGGAAGTGAACAGATAACGTAGTCCCGATTTGTGAGTGCGTCCGCAAGCTGGGCACGGCCAAAGTAACTATGTATACCAGGAAGGGCCTTTTGATGACGAGACCAGACTGCCGTGTCGTAGCCCAAGTCCGCAAACAGCTTTGCGGCCCAGCCACCGATCCGGCCCGCACCCAGCACAACAATTCTTGTCTCGGAGATCTTCCGCGGCGCGATCGGATTCCAAAACTTGCGGGCTTGGAGACCCATGTAATCCGCAACATGCCGTTGCTGGCAGAGAACGCGAAGGACGATGTATTGCACCACTTCCGAAGCCTGCTCACGCGTTGCGAGCCTGATGAGCGGAACACTCTTGGGAAAGCTCTGAAGATCAATACCCTCGACACCGGCCCCCAAATAGACGACGGCGCTTAGCCCCGTCATGGCGTCAAAAAAACCAGGACTGGCGCCCTTGTCGATCAGCACAATATCTATGTCACTTTTGTTCCCGGCGTCTGGCCAAAGCCTGAACTCCAGCTGCGGCACACGGGTTTTCAGCTCAGCAGCCCATACTTGTGGATCAATGTAGTCAGGATACTCATTGACCATCAGAACGGTAATGGGCTCGCCGAACACTTCGCCCCTCCCAGATTCAGGTAATCAGGCATCCACCGGATGACCGTTCTGTTGAGACTGATTTTTGCGCAAGCTGGCACCAGTTGCAAGACGACCGGCAAAATGGCGTTGGTGATCCGCCAAAGCGTGATGTCTGCCCGTTGCTGGCCGAGAAGACGTCCGACCTGACGGGTCAGCAGATGGCCGATCCAACCCTGCGGGATGCGCGGCAGCGGATACCCGCTCCGGTTGCCCCCTCCTGTATTTGTTGACTCTTAAAATTATGTAGAGCTAATATGAATGTGCTACTGTCTAGGGCAAGTCCCCCTAGCTTCATCTGCTAGACTTGCTCGCTTCAGATTTAGTTGAAATTCTGCAACTAGCAGAACCAAACCCCATAAGCTCATGAGGATAGATGGGAGATGCAAGTCCTCTCCTTTACTGTGTTGAGCGCAGGATTGTTAAGAGTGCTGCTGATCCCTGACCAGCCTGTTCACGGCAGTTCTTATACGAACGATCTTTGCCCTTGTGAAATTCGTGAAAAGCTTCCTCTCGAGGACCCAACCGCCGAAGTCGATGTCGCGATCGTCCTTGCGGTCGATATGTCGGGCTCCATCAACCAGATAGAGGCCACGCTACAACGCGAGAGCTATGCGGCTGCTTTGGAGTCACCGACCGTGTTGAAGGTGATCAAAGAGGGTATGCACGGCAAGATCGCTGTCACTTTTGTCGAATGGTCGAGCCGCGGCTCCTTAAAAACGCGGGTGGATTGGACCGTTCTTTCTGAGGCGAATGATGCGTCGGTTGTCGCGGAAGCAATTCGGAAAAGGTCGGAAGGCCTACACCGAGATCCGCACGGTGCAAAAACATCGATCTCATACGCCATTGATGTGTCTGTTGATGCCTTTGACAAACTTCCTGTCCCGACGTTGCGCAGGGTCATCGATATCTCAGGCGACGGAACAAACAATGACGGATCTTCACTTGAAGAAAGCCGCCTGAGAGCGCTTCAGAAGGCCATCGTCATCAACGGTCTCCCGATAGGCGCGGAAATGGAAAATGGCGAGACCACCGCGGAATATTACGAGCGGCACGTTATCGGGGGGCCCGGCTCGTTTATCATTCCAGCCGACAGCTCGGCTGAATTTCAATGGGCCATAATCAACAAGCTAATTCGAGAAGTAAGTTCCATCTCCGGAGAGAAACGCTCTTAGAACGATCGCACCGATACGCGCGGGAAGGCTCCCTATAAATCTGTCGAAGAAATCTTCGGTGACGAGGCCGGAGTTGGAATGATGGACAGAGTGTTAGAAGGACCTAGGCGGCACGTATAGGCAGATCATGGCGGGCAAGACACGTGCGAACGTCAAGACCGACAAACTGCGTGGGCGCGCTATCGTCCGCGGTGGTGCCGGCACAGCTGCCCTGACGATAGGTCTCTTCGGTGGCATTCTCACCTATGCGGTCGAACTCGGTATCATCGAGCAGAACCCGGTGCATGGCGTTCGCAAGCCGACGGACCAGGTCAACGCCCGCCGTCTCAGCGAACAGGAGTATCGCATACTCGGCGATATTCTGCGGAAGGCGGTCGAGGACCGGCAATACGAGACCACTGCAGAAATCATCCGGGTGATCGCGCTGACTGGGTGCCGGCGCAGCGAGATCATTGGTTTGCAGTGTGCGAAGTCGATCCTGAAGGAAGTTGCCTGCGTCTGACCGACAGCAAGGAGGGCGCGTCGGTGCGTCCAATCGGTCTGCCTGTGCTGGAGTATCTCGAGAGCCGCCGCAACGAGGAACAAGATGCCGAGGACTATGTCTTTCCCGGCTGGGAGGATGACACGCCATTCGGAGCCTTCCCCAGACAGTGGACGAAGCTGTTCAAAGCTACCGATCTAGCCGGCATTACGCCGCATGTCCTGCGGCACAGCTTCGCCAGCATCGGCAACGACCTTGGGTTCACCGAAGCAACCATTGCAGCCTTGGTTGGGCATTCACGCGGGACGATAACGAGCCGCTACATCCATACCGTGGACACCGCGCTCATCATGGCGGCCGACAGCATCGCTGGCTACATTCAGGGCCTGCTGGACGGCGTCGCATTCACCCACACCGTCTATGCGCTCGATCGGGACTCGAGGAAATCGGCCCTTGCTCACTTCCTGGGACAGAGCAACCCCGCGATGTCCAATGTGACGCCACTTTCAACTGCCGTGACCGACGGCAGCAGCGCGCTGCAAGGTTGACCAGCGTTAACCCAACCAACGCCACAGCGGCAGATCAGCTTGACGGGGGCCCTCACAAGTCGATGTCCCCTTCTGGCGCCAGCTTTGTCGCCTAGCTGGAGGGCCAACTAGGGAATGAGAGGCTGTTGATCCGAGGCGTTCCACGACTAGATCGATCCTCTCTGATGTCCTCGTATTCTCGACTTACTATCAGGTTCATTCGCGGCATGATCGATGACGCCATTGCGGGCGCTGATCATCCCTCCCACTTGCACCTTTTCCGCCGTAGGTGAGCAACGGCGATCCCCGCCTCGGCGTTGGGTCAGGCGCGGTTCTTAACACGCGCCGTACCGCTCTTGCGGTTCTTGGTGTCGGATGAGCGTCGCTAGGTTCACGCCACGACGACTTCCCCTTCGAGGGAAGTTCCGCGGCGGCACACCTTTCGGGCTCGGAATACCGGACAGTCGCAGGACAAGGCCTTCCTCGTCGACGTGTCGTCGACCGAGGAGCCAAAGCTATTGTCGAGGCTATGGAAGATCAAGGCCAATGCCGAGCGACGTCAAATGGAGTCGAGTAGCCTGGTACGCGACCGTCATTGCCAACTGGACGAAGCTCCGGGAAGGCGCAGTTCGCTCATTTCCGAGTTGCAGCCGGAACGGCTCTCTCGTCCGTCTAGCAAGCTGACGAACTGAACTGCGCGTTGTCGCCAACGAACGCACTTCGCTGCCTTCTGGACGGGTAAGTCAGTGCGATCTCGTCAACATGCCAGGACCCGCTCCCCGACCGCTCCGACCAGGCCTCAAGACCGTCTTTGGCAACAGTTGGGCGACATTGGATCCGCGCCGCAATAATAATCGGACACATACTTGCGCACTGTTGTACAACGGTGCTGTAGCAATCGTATTGCTGTCATCGACGGAGGGGTGCTGGAAGATGGTGGTGAAAGTTCTTGCCCTTGTGGCGGCGTCGTTATTTTCGACGGCAGTTGAGGCTGGCGAGCACCGGCTTGGCAACTGGAATGTGCAGACACTGGTGCATTCGGCCGATACGGCGACGGTGTTTCCAGATGATCACCACCGGACGGCCGCCGACTTCGCGGACCTGCGCAAATGGCGTGATCTCATTGCGGCGGATGTGATGTTCCTGCAGGAGGTGACCAGCCCCGCCGCCATCAATGAAGTCTTCCCGGTAGCCAATGGATGGACGCATTGTATCAGCGGGCAATACGCCGTGCTCGAGCACATGAACCAGTCGGGGCCGGTCTGTACGCGAGTGGGCGAAACGCCGCACATGCCGGTCGCCGCCGAACGGCAGCAGTTCACGGCGATTGCGCTGAAGGAGAGTGCGGGTCTAGTCCTCGACATGGTCGCCGATTTGCCAGAATTGAATGTCAAATCCGACGACAACGGAACTATCCGTGACGTGCGGTGGGGCCTCGATGTCATCCTGCGGGACGGTGCCAGCCGCTTGCGCGTGCTGGTCGTGCATTTGAAGTCGGGCTGTTTCGATGACCGGGTCGACCGGAAATTCTTCACCAGGGATCCTGCGCTGGACCCGCCCGCCAAGTTCGCCTGTGACACGCTAGGGCGGCAGATGTTTCCCCTGCACAAGTGGATCAGGGCGCGCGAGGATGCCGGCGAGGCTTGGATGATTGTCGGCGACTTCAACCGTCGCCTTGATTTAGGTGGAGGCAGGACGCAGGACGAAGTGTGGACCGCTCTGACGGCATTCGCGCCGAATAGAGACGGTCTCGATCAGGACAATCGGCCCGATACGTTGATGATGCGTCAGCCGTACAAGGAAGCATCGCTGTGCTGGCTGGAGAAGCGCAACGCCATGCCGGCCAGCCTGGCCGAGCAGGACGAGTACTTCTTCGCGCCGATCGAGTTTTTCCTATATGGGGCAAAGGTCGGCGCCTTGGTGACGCCGGCAAGCGGCGGACAAGTGCCGTGGCCGAATGCGCAGCCGAAAGATAACGTCCGGCTGTCCGATCATTGCCCAGACGTGTTGAATCTCAAGCTGGAATAACAGGATCCACATGCAGATTCTGTCGTGCCAGAGCCCACTTGTGATGTCGCGACGCCAGCCAAGCGGCGCGTCCAGCTTGCGACGTCGCGTCCCCTCGGGCTTGACTAGATAGATGAATGCGTACCGAGGGGATGGATACGCTGGCGCCGGTCAGACATTCTAACTCAGGAGACCGCGCTTCTCCTGCTGCACGATCCACGAACCGACCCGGAGCGCATTGGCTACCACTGTCAACATCGGATTCAATCCAAAGCCTGTGGGCATGAAGCTAGAGTCCACGACGAAAACGTTGCGCGCCTCATGCAGGCGACAATGCGAGTCGAGGACGGACCGCTCGGATTTCACGTCGTCGTCAGGCCCCATTCGGCAGGTCCCCATCTGGTGGTCACCGATGAGATCGACGATCGCGGGCGAGGCCCCGAACGTCTCAATGATCTTCTTGTTGCCGTTGCTCCTGAACTTCGCGACGGATTTCTCGAACATCGGGAGGGCCAATTCGTACATCCTCCACTCATTGGGGCCAAGATCCCGCGTGACTCGGGCGGTGGGGATGCCGTACTCGTCGACGTGCTTGGGATCGAGGTCAACGCGGTTGCGAGGCATGGGTAAATCGTCGGCCGTTAGCCTCAGCTCCATGGACCGCGCGTATGTCTCGATTTCCTTGAGCGGCTGGAGCGCCGCGCCTCGTTGCGAGTCGAAGTAGGCGGCGGCGTTTTCGAGCGGGTTCTTCTTGGCCGTGCTCGTTAGAGTCCCGGCCTTGATCCAGTTCTTGGTAACGGGCTCTTGGAGGAAATAGGGCTCATAGCTGGTCACGTTGCCGGTTGCTCCGAATTCACCGTGGACCATGCCCTGAAACGCTTTGTCGAGGGTGATCTTTACGCCAAGCCCGAAGAGGTGGAAGGTGGCGTTCCTCCCCAGTTGATCGCCCCGGTTGCCCAACCCTTCGGGTGGACCCGACAAGCGCAGCAGGCGCGCGGTCTGGATCGCCCCGCACGACACGATCACGTTGTCAGCCAACTGCTCTTTGAGCACTGGGTTGTCGGGGTCGCTGATGTCGAGATAGCGCACTCCCGTTCCCCGGCCAGCCGCCTTGTCGAACATGACCTCAATGGCCTTGGCGTTGCAGTGAATCTGCACCTTGCCCTCAGACCGAAGCGCGTCCAGTTCCCTGAGCGTTGTGACGCGGGTGCCGAACTTCGGCGCCTCCTCCTTGCCCCAGCAGATGTACTCGCCACAGAAGCCGCACATGTTGCATGCGTTTCGCTTGGCTTCGCTCCAGATCTGGTCCGCCTTCTGCTGCCAGAATTCAGGCCGGTCGTTGGAGGTCCATGTCGCCAGTGCCGCGGCAATCTTCTCGCGGGTCTGGTAGGGGGCGCTGCCGGGTTGAACGATGGCGCAGGGCAGGGGCACAGGCCACATGCCAGCGTGATGCATGCCCAGCTTGGCGAAGTGTCCGACCGGCGTGATCGGGTAGGCTCCGCAGGGCAGTGGCGTCGTGTCGAACCAATGTTGCTTGTCGCCGAAATATGCCGGGTGATTAAAACCCTTGTACCAAGCGCTCTGCTCAACCGCGTTGTTCATCTCGCCCCGGTCGCCGCTGACGCCCATCAGCGCCTCTGCGACCCTGTAATACGGCAGCATGTCGCCGTACCCGATGGGCCAGTCCGGCACCGCGTAGCCCTCTTGCGCGAGCTGCGCCAGTTGCTTCGTTTCCGAGAAGTGCGTGTTCAGCAGGAAGTCCAGGGGCATTGGGCGGTAGGACCAAGTGCCCCAGATCGTGGACCCTCCACCAAGAACCGAGCCCGTCCAGCCGTTGACGAACGGCTTGGCAGTATCCTTCTCGAAACGGCGAAAGGTTGTGTAGTCGCCGCGCAACCTTCGCTTCGGGTCGGGCTTGCGAAGGCGAAAGTACTCCTCTCTATGGGCCGACGAGTTGAACCCAGGCTCATCCTGCGGATGACCTGGCATAGCCTCAAACTCCTTCGTGATGTCACGTCCCTGTTCTAGCAGTGTGACACTGTAGCCCGCCTTGGCGAGGAGCCACGCGATGGTTCCGCCGCCGCCGCCGGACCCCACCACCACGAAGTTCGGTTTCTCGGTCATTGCTGTCTCCGTTAGAGCAGAGCGGTTACCTTGGCGTCGAACTGAGCGACAGCTTCCTGAACCTGTTCGGGATTGTAGACGTTGTGCCGATGACGGTGCTCTCCTGCCTCGATCAGCACCGCGCGCTGCCACAATTCTCCTTGCTCATCGACAGGCAAGAACGGACTTTCCAAGTCGAGCAGACAGATCGCAACGTCCTTGGCGAAGCGCTTGATGAAGTCAGACGATTTAACAACTTCCGTGGGTGGCCAGGCCGCTAGTTCATCGGCGAGCAGATTCTTCGCGAACTGGAGCCAGCTCGCGTCGTCGGGAAACACGCGCTGGGTCTGCGCCTTCATTAGCAGTGGCCAGCACGCCGCGTAGAATTCCGATCTCGCGCGCGGCAGCTTGAGCTTAGTCTTCGGATCTACCGTCGCGATCACGAAGTTCTCGGAATCGACAGGCGCGAAGGCAGCCGCTTCATCGAGCTTGTGCTGCGCCCGCCAGTCTGCAGGATGGTGGAGGCTCGGTTCAAACCAGAGGGGAGCAGTCGCGATCTTGTTCCATCGGACACGCAGGGCCTCGTTTGAATCAGACTCTATAAGGAGATCGAGGCGCTCAACAGCGCGAAGCGACTCGATCGACAGCGTCGGCCCGGACCCGCGCCAAGGAAGATCCGGCGCATTGGGCGGAACGTATTTCTGACCATCTTTGACCCAGCTTTCCAGCGGGAACAGCTGCCGCGCGAGTTTGGTAAGAGTGTCACGAACTTCTGCGTCGGAAATCATTCCCATAGAATGTTCACCTTGGCACGATATGCCTATCCGAGGTTGATTGGAATATATGCTCTTGCAAACTCGGGATATCGATGGGGTCATCCCCGGCGCGAATATTGACCATACTAATGCAAGATTGTGGTCAACAAATCAATGCGTTACCCTCTACTCGTGCGGGGTCAGGCTTCGGTGCTGACTCACAGTCATACGATGCACGATCCCGCTCCTTCGATCTGATTGCGACCCCAGAGAACCGGAAAGTATATTAGCTGTCTACCCGAAAGATTTGTCATCCACAGTGCAATCAACGCTCTGGGGCTGTTGACTGGATAAGACTGACGCGTTTAATCGCATTCGCGGCGCCTTTTCGCACCGCACGTTGCGTGCTCGGATCTAACGAAGTGGCCGCCTCCCTCAAACGATGCGCCTGAATTCTCGCGCGGGAATCCGTCCCACCTGATCCTCGAACTCCACAGGCGCTGTCTTTTGACGCTCTGTTCTCGCGCTCAGTATGTCAGAGAAAAGCGTGCAAAACGTCAGAGTGCCGATAGTCTCGCCCCATTACGTTAGTGCGGGCCGGCATGTCTAGCGATAGTCTTCCCTCAAGTTACTATGGAAGGCATAGCTCATGAGTTCAATGATTTAAGATGTCAGGATAGCTGGCGTTTCATCAGTTCCAGGCTAACATAGAGGAAGTTTCCGGTTCCACGGGCCAGGTCGAGGACGCGCGTCGTGCAGAGCTTATGGTGATAAGTCTTCACTGCAGCCAACGCTGCCGGATGATTTCCGGCATCCCGCAGTTCCTTCACCTGTCCTTGCACAGCCTCCCAATCGGCACGTAGGGGCTCAATCAATTCACTTACCGCGCGCTTTTGCCTTGGGTTCTGGCGAGCTTTCGGACGGGTTTGCAGCCAATTTTGCAGATCGCCGATCTGTTACCCACAGGGACTTTTTCCTCGCCACCAAATCGTCACGATCGCCCTCAGCGGTCGCTCGGCTATGCATGGCAGCTATGGCGTAGTCGGCTCTGTTGGTTCGATAGTCTTCTTTTTGGACAGTCATTGTTTGCTCCCAGTTTCATAGCCCCTCTTTTTGCCCTGGCGGGGAGATTAACTGCCGGTGCATTACGCGAGTCAATCGATGAACGACCACTCCGCAGTGGCCAAGGCGGGAAGCAAGCCGACAATTTTAACGTTGGAGCGGCTTACAGAGTGCAACACAGCCGCCCTTTCGTCGGGCTGCGTTGATCGCGTCCATGTTGCCCTTCAGCTCGCCGATCTTGGCTTCACCTGCCTTGATGTCTGTGTCGTCCATCATGCTGCCAACCGGCAAGCCAAGCCAAAACACGCCATCCACGTCATGGCGGGCCGTCCTGTGTTGTACGGCCATTATCGGGCCAGGTCGGAACTCGTTCGGAAAAGTTCGGCTTCCAAATGGCTGCAGGACGTGCCCGCGTATACGCTGGACGAAACCAGCATGGCTTGATGTCGGCTGGGCGAGTAGCGCAGCCCGACAAAACGCTGATGGCTACAAACGCACATAACTTGATTTTCATGCTTCCCCAAAATGCGCGCGGCGAGCATGCGTTGAGGGCGGGACGAAGTCTATGTGCCTTGACGGGATGCCGAATATATTCCTATTTTGCGGGATGCCGCACCGTCGCCGCCATGAACAGATTTCCGAGTATCATCTTGCCAAGATCGAACGGCAGGCTTGGCTACTGACGAAGGAACTGCGGGTCGCGCAGTTGTCCCTAAGGCCGTTCTGTCCGCACTACGACGCCATCGACAATTTGCATCGGGCCCTAAAGCGGGCGCTCAACTTGCTGCATGACCGCCCGGCGGATTACGAAGAACCGCATTTCGCGCCCATGTCGCGAGGGTGAAGAACTAGCCTGTCAGTTTAGTGAAGTCGTGGCGCCGCGCGCGAACATGTGCCAGCAAATTCGTTTCGTTTACGACCCCTGATTGAAAGAGATTCAGCGTGGTCGAGGCCAGAATCTGACCGTCTATCGGGGTGCTGTACCATTTGGCGTCGGCAGTTACCTGGTCGACAACTCGCTGGCAGATCGCCCGATCTTTAGGTCTAAGAAACTGACTGTTCAGTGCTCGTAGCATCTCGAAGCCTTGAAACGGGGAGTCACCTGTCTCCCGCGCGATACCCATGCGTGGTCTCCGAGCATGGACCCTAAACGCATTCAGACAGAAAATTGCCATTCGTTTGAGTGGTACCGATGTCGCGTGGATAAGCGGCGGTCCGCGAGCTAATCCACCATGTCGCGCAGCGGCTTCTTGCGCTTTGGCGTCCTGTACTTCTCGACCAGCCTGACCTTGTCGATCTCGATCGTCACCAGCGGTCCCAGATCGACGGTCACCCTGCCGCCTTCCTCGTCTATGCGCGTGATCTGTCCGGTAAGCTCGATCTGCTGCCCCTTCTTCGCCTTGGTATGATCGATGATCGAATGCGGAAAGCTATAGCTCGGAATCGAGACGTTTACGCAGCGCTGAGTGACCCGTTTGCGAAGGCGGCCGGGATCGGCACCTCGTCACGAATGGAAATTCCGCGCGCCGTTCCATGAGTCTGGTGCGCTCGGCGCCTTACTCAAGATATTGCTAATTATGAATGAGCCCGCTTCCTCCAATCGATGGATGAAGCCGTTCGTGGGCCGGTGCTACTTTGATGCATCGCGCGACTTACCCGACAAGAGCTGGCTCCAGAGGCAAAATATGAGCAAGACGACTCTCATTGCTATCGGCAATCCTCGCGATCAGTGTCGGCTGTGCCGAAGCCAAGGACCGTAAGGTCGAAACCGCGCCCCTCGGCACGTACGCCAATTCGAAGAACCTGCCGGTTTGTACCGCGGCAAGCTCACTCTTCGAAGTCCTCGGTGATAAATGTTTTCTCGTCAGAGGTTCTGATGATCTATGGCGACATCGCTGAACTCTCCCGGACAATTACTTTGAGTTGGTAGCCTAAGCAACAACCTCCCAGCGCGGCCTCCAGTCTCCGGTATGAAGTTGCGTCGCAGGGGCTGCCTTCGCCCGGATATCGACCCGGTCTTCGCGCGTCGCCAATACCGGCGCAATCCCCAGTCACCACGGGCCTCTCCAAAATTCTTATGCCGTCCGCACCTGCGGTCGAGCGTGTCGCGCCAACACAGCAGCGCCTCTGCATCGTTTGGGCAACCCAACGCATAGCTTCCGGTCCGGAAACTCGCTTACGCGTCTCATCGTCCATTCGGCAGTGGAAAATTAGGCCGATTTGGCAGTGCTCAGAATCGCGTAGCTGTCCTGCGATCCGCTCGGAGAAGATGGCGAGTGGTTGCGGGCAACTGCGCCTCAAGCTGGCTGGCGACCGCCGTCTGCAGCCCGCTGCTGCGGAGCAGCGCTGACGCTGCGTTCGTCCGGACCCGTCGCAAGACCGCTTGATTGTATCCGGCCTGGAGACAGACAAACGCCGGCGCAACCTCACCCTGAAACCAAAAGACAATATCGATGACCTCCAACAGCTATGCTCCCAAGGGTTCAAGCGCCTGCAAACATTCACCATGCCAATTTCGCCATCGCCGCTAGAACTTAGAGCGCCAAGAGCCCGCCGACCAACCCCGCTTTAGCCGCAGCTAAGGGAACGATGTAGGCCCTCGCGGGTTTAGAGGTGGCAGCGGGATTCTTCGTGGATGTGCAGCCGCTGTGGGGGGTCCGTCGCCTCTCCCTCACCGGCGGCGGGCTCCTTTCGCGAAGGCGGTGTTGGTCAGAGAACCTTTACCGCAGTTCAAGTTAGCTACTTGTCATTGGGGGAGTAATGTCCCCTCCTCTTTTGCAGCAGCCAGGAATGCCTTGCGGGCCTCCTCGGGTTCCATCTCATCGAAAATCACGGCCATGCAAACGCGCACCGCGAGATCCCAGCAAGGGCCACGCTTGGTCCACTTCATCAGCTCCTCGCCGGCTGTCTCGGCGTTGTTGACATTGTGGATGATCCCGGGACGCTCGGTCTTGACGGGGACCGGAGGGTTGAACCAGTGGCGAGCCAGGGTTTCCTCTCTATAAACCGGCTCAGCGATTAGGACGGCTAACCATTTGTTAGGGATGGTCTGAGTCCGTGACGGGTGTTTCCAAACGTTCATCGACGTTTATCCGAGCGGTCGGTACGAAGCCGGTATGCATCATCTTCCGGTGGGTGTCGCCCTAGTCATTTCGCTTGTTGTCGGTCTAGCCATTGCGGCGATCGCCTCAAAGGACCATTCGGAAATCTGCGGCATCCGATGCTTATTCGTCCTCGGCGAGAGCGTTAATGTGAGGGCTGTCACGCCAAGGCGGGAATATCGAGAATGAATGGCAGCACACGGTCGCCATTGCCAGGTCACGACAAGCGAAGTTGGCTGACAGCTATTCGCGACCGTCGAAAGGCACGTAGAGGCCCATGGCAGTTGCTGCCTCGAGGATCGCCTTGGTTAGTTCTTCGTCGGAGGCCACCAAACAAGGCGCAGCCTCCCGAGCTTCGCGTAGTGCCGCTTTGATCGAGACCGTGTCGCGACGGTCCGCCCTGTTGAGGAGTACAGTGATTGCTTGCTCTAGAAGCGGACCGACCCTTTGCGCGACGCTCATCCGGCCCTCCCCAGGGACACGCCGAAGGGGAATCTACTCACTTCCTGACCGACATCAACGCCATGTACGAATCGTACGAATTGGCACGGTGCTAGGCCGCAACAGTCAGCAATTTTTAGCTCGAGTTTCTGATCGGTGATCGGATAATTGGCTCGCGCGCAGACCCCCTCCGACCATAGAGCGCGCTTCGATCCGCCTTTCGTCCACAACCTTGGGTCGAATCGTCCCCGACGTATACCGGAGGGAAGAACCTGCCATCAGGCTATTCGCGAAGGTCGAACGCGACGAACATGCCAAAGGTTGGGGCAAGATCGACAATAAGCTCCACCAGCTCGCAGTCACTTTCCGCCAGATGTAGCCCGTCTCGGCGCACCGCTGCGATAGTCTCTTTGACGGAGATGATGATTTGGCCGCGCCGGGCTCGTAAAATCAGCTCTTCAACAAGCTCATTGGCAGTCACTTTGATAGGTCGGCAGTTCGTCCAAACGTTCATACAAGGCCTCCCACCTCAGCGAGAACCCAAGGGAACATTCATGATCCTCTGTCGAGAAAAATCAAGAAGAATGTTTGATAACTTCTGAGTGGGAATCAGGGGGACAAGCCACGAAGCGAGCCTCTATACTCTTTGACCTGACGCTCAGCCAGCCGGCTAGGGACCTTCTTCCGTCGGGCCCTGTTTGGCCCGATCAATAGCCGCAAGTAATGACTGTAGGGTTGGCGGCAGTTCTGGTTCGACCTCCAGATTTAAGAACGTTTGTACGTGATGACGATAGCCTTCGGAACGGATCAGTTTCCGAAACGCTCCGGAGACAGACTGATGGTCTGCTTTGTTGCTCGTTGTCATGTTCGGGAAGTCCGTCCCAATGAGCCGCAACTCGCCCGCAACGAATGGGTTCCATCAGGAGGTCGGAATATTTTGGCTGAAATTTCTGAGCGGGAGATCGGCTAACTGGCTCGCGCGAAGACCCCCGTGCCCCCTTCGATCCGCCGAGCATTAATCCCCGCTGTTTGAACAGAAGATCGTGTCGATCTAGCGTCGGTGTTGCACATAGCGACCGTTGAAATGCTTCTGTCCAATGTTTGCTCACGCTGTGATGCCAACAGGGCAGGCTCTTGCGGCAGGGTGCCGCAAGGTCGCGACGATGAAACGCCGGCCCAGTTCAACCCGCGCGACGTCCTTCAAAGCTGGGGGGATCGATCTTCACCAAGCGGTCTGCGGCCTCGACCGCAGTTCGTATCCTGCTGCACAGCGCGAGATTTTCGGCCAGCATTTCTTCAGTGCGTTGAAGCGCGAGCTCGGTCCGGTGGATGCGCTGCCTGGCATTGGCAACTTCCGATGTCAAAAGATCGGCCGCCATCCCGTGGCCGTGGGGTTCCATAGTGTCCATGGGTTTCTAATACATGGGGGCGATATCGTTCCATGATGTCGGGCGAAACGGCGGGCCGCAGAAAAGCGCGATGGGCCGAATGACCAATGCGCTCCCTGTCAAAACAGCGGACGCTGAGGAAGATCACAAGGGAAGCACTAAGGCGCAACTCAACCTCAAAGCGAACGGTCCGTTTTTTTTGGAACTTTGTGGGCTGGTCGACAAATTGCACGAGGTTCCCTGATATGACAGGCACTCTGACCCCGTCGTTCCCAGTCAGGCGAATGTCGCTGTCGTCTCGAGGGACCAAAACCATCACCTTTCGGACCGATCACGTGACGATTCGCGACGGCATGAAAAAGATGACGGCGGCACCCGCTACCGAGTGCCGTGTCGGTGCTGCAGGCCCCAGGCCGAAGCAAGGGGAAGGCCGGTTTTCTGCTTGTGGGGGAACAGCGCCCTTTATTCCCCTGCCCAATACCGAGCAGGTGCGCGACAAACGCAGGCGTAATGAATGCGAGCAGTTCCACACGAGCAGACCGACCCCACCAGCGCCGCATACTCGCGACGACTCGGACCGTCTCGAAATGCACGAGCACTGTTTAAACCATCAGGACGGTGGAGAGGGCGAGAGCAGTAGCTATTCTGAAATCTCCAACGATGGTCGGCAAACCGATAATGGAAGCGAGCAGTCAGTCGGCGCCAGAATGGTTGTCGGCCACCTAAGTCGAAGAAATTCTGGAGGAGGAACAAGGCGTCCAAAGGACGGGGGTCAATCACCGCCCAGCATACGGCTACGAGGTGTGGTTCAGGGGATTTAGCCGTAGTGCCAGTGCGGCTTTGGCTCGGTGCCGGTGAACATGACGCCGATGCGGTCTTCGCGACGCCAACGAACCACCGCCTTGTAGGCGATGCCGTCGGTCGGCACATAGAGCAGGAATTCGTCGGGGACGCGAGCGTCGATCGAGGCCTTCAGTTCGGCGCCGCCGGCATGCATGTTGCGCACCGTGCACGTGACCTCGGAATGGGTCATGCCGGTCAGGATTGTTGCGCCCTTGAAGACGCGCTGCCTGCGTTGGCGCCTCTGTTCGTCTTCAGCCATTTCGCCTAATTCCCGGCGTCTGTCGCTTCGTGTAGCTTTTGGTCTGCCAGATAATTGAGCGTGGCTGATGAACATAGCGTTATCGTCAGAGGCGGCGTGACATGCGGGATCGGTCGTGGAAGTACGTTTCAGGAGCATGCCGGCCTCCTACCAAAGGGCTTGCCAAAGCGGCCGGCGACCCCAATGGGTCAAGCCGGGGATCAAAGCCCGCGTGAAGCACCTTGCGGCAAGGAAGGGCTTCGCTGCAGGTTTTTTGATGGAGAACTAGCTGCGGCGTCCGACTAGAATGAGCCTTATGTTCCAATCAACGGAACCGTGACGGTTGTCGCATAATTAATCGGATACCGGTCGAAATACGGGAACTCGATCACGAACGCATATTTGGCGGTCAGATGTGCCATTCGAAAGCCGCCGCTGGGGGCGTCGATTGCTATTGTTACGTCGACGTCGCTCAATCCCAAACTCAGCAATTTTGCCGTGGCTATCGCTTCTATCTCTGCTTCGGTTAGCGAGTTCTTCATTTGCAGCGCACGTGAGGACGTTTCCAGCGTGTACCGAACACTCGACATGGCATTCAGAGCCCAGCCGAATGCGAAGATGCCGATCAAAAGCGTTATCAGAATAGGCGCGATCAGCGCGAACTCCAATGCAGCTCCGCCTGATGCCCCACGTATGAAGGCTCTCCCTTTAGCGAACACGAATCACCTGTTGCTGGCTGAGCTCGCGCGAGAGGGAAAACTCGCCAAAACTGAAGGGCGGGAACCAGGTGGTTGTCGCCTGTATTACAACGAAAACCGCGGGAGCTTTCAAACTGTCGCACAGGACAGATAGATCGACCACGGTGATCCCGCACATATATTTCCGGCTCAGCGTCACCTGCGCGTCATCGGGATGA
This sequence comes from Mesorhizobium sp. M0910, assembly GCF_040319465.1. NCBI lineage: Bacteria > Pseudomonadati > Pseudomonadota > Alphaproteobacteria > Hyphomicrobiales > Phyllobacteriaceae > Mesorhizobium > Mesorhizobium sp. M0910. The sequence goes on along the minus strand of NZ_JAMYNZ010000009.1, from coordinate 226,411 downwards.
TTTTCCCAGCTCGAAAGGGCGACGGCTTGGGTAGCCGCGTCGTCGGCTGCGCCTTGCATCACGAGGTTCGCCGCCGTTTTGACGCCTGCACGCATCGACAGCGCGCTTGATACGAAAGACCAACCGTTAATGACGCCAAGAAGTACCAGGCAAAGGATCGGCACAATCAGCGCAAACTCTACCGCAGCAACACCCGAATCGCTCCGGAAGATCCGGGCTGATAATCGTTCCACGAAGATTACTCCACAAGCCGAACGGATTGCGTCGCCGGAATATTACGCATTCCGAGGCTCGTGCAATCCTGGCTGATGCTCGTGTTGCCGGACCACTGCAAGGTACCGGCGACGACCTGCGTGCAACCACCCTTGCCAGAAAAATTGCCGAGATAATTGACGTCCTGGGTTGGAAAATACAGAGCGCCGGTCAAAAGCGAATCCGCCGTGCCGTTTAACGTGTTCGATCCCGTCAGGTTACCTCTGTCGCCGTAAAACAGGACACCGGAATACGTGCCCGACGTGGGTGCACTAAGTTTGACGGTGGCGTTGCCGTTCATGGTGACGCCGGAGCTGCCGGCCAGATAGATGATGACTCCGGTGCCGGAAACATTGGCGTTCGCGTTCGCCTTGAAATCACCGCCTTGAATGACGTACACGCCGGGCGCGAGCGCAACATTGCCGCTCAAGCTCAGCCCGCTGCAGTATGTCCCGGGGTTCAGGGTCGACAATTTCGAGTTTTGACAGGGGGTTGTGGCTGGTGGCGCCGGCAGGTCGGCAAAGGGATCACCAGCGGGTAAGGCCTGGGTTATCGGGCTGGCGCAAACAGTCGTCACAGGGTTGTTCAACGAAACACCGCCGGCCGATATCAGGCAGTCGGCCTGAAGGTTTGCCGATCCCTGAAGCTTGATCGCATCGGCGGCAATGGAATTGGACATCACGGAGCAGCCCGTCATTTTTATGGTCGAACTGCCGGAAAACAGCGCCGCTCTCGGGGCGGAACGATTGAGCGACAAAGCGCAGGCCTTTGAGGCGTCAGTGATGAAAGCCACCGCTCTTGCCCGTGCGCCGATCGCGTTTTGCGTGAATATCGATGTGAAAAACCGATCGAGGGTCTGATGAACGATGACCTCGACGGCCTTTTGGGCGACATTCGAGCCAGAGGACGGGGGAGTGAAGATTTCGATTGTGCCTGTTGACGGGTCCCAGCCGTTCGTCGTCGCTGACAGTGTCGCGGCGGCGACTATCGTTGGCTTGTCAGATCCCGAAACCTTTTCCAAAGCGCCAGCATAGGCTGCCGCATCCGCCACCGCCTGTAATTTCAGGCTGCTAAAATACCAGTAGGAGGTCTCGATACCGAGACCCGCTGCGCCGACGACAATCGGCAACGATAGGGCAAAAATAGTAGCAACGTTGCCGCTCGTCCCGACGCCTCGTCGCAAACACCGAACCAACCGCCTCGATATAATGCGCCCCATTTCCATGGGGTATTTAACGAAAAGATGGATGAAGGAATGGCTAAGAATTTCGCTCCATTTGATATATCCGCTCCTTGGCGCGGCCGGCACAAGCTCCCGCGGCCGCACTCGGCGAGCACGCTGCTGGTCGCTGGCCCTATCTTCAACCGGCGGCGCCAGTCGCGTATCGGGTTAGCGTTTCCAGTCTCAATGATTGACTTTGCGAGTGTTTCGCCCTCGTGGGTAGGCTAACGGCCATAGCCGCGACAAATGAAATCAGATTTGCGCCAAAGCGTGCACGGCAAGCAGGCCTCACCTGCACGCGCTCCACTTTGACAAGCCTAGGCGCCAATTGCACGGCGCTTCCAGGAGTTCCACCTGGAGCTATGTGCGCTCTCGCGCGAAACAGCGCGCCCCCTTTGCCAGGCCTTCGAAGCAATCCGTCGCTGAGAACACGCGCGACTCACGAGCGTTTCAATGGAGGGAGTTGCTTGCCACGCTCGATGTTGGAGATACTTTCCAGTTGCGGCCGATGCGATCGGCCATTGGTTTGGACGCGTACATGCCGTTCGCAGGCGGCTTGTGGGCGCGACGTGAACGGAAAAGAAACGTTTCCAACATTAGATTCCGCGATTCGAATGAATCTCGCCTGTTCGGCATAGTCGCAACGCGGTGCTGGGCTAGTCGTGCCAACAAATCAATTAGCGCCCTGGCGGAACTGAGCCCGATGAACAGCTTGACGATACGCCGCCGCATACTCGCCAGTTTCGCGGCCGTTCTGGTTGTCATGTCGGTTATGGCCAGCATTACATACGTTTGGTTTCTCCAGACGGAGCAAGAAGCGACCAGCGTGGAAAAGGAAACTCTTCCGGACCTCTATCACAGCACCCAGATCATGATGGGACAGATGGATGCCCATAGTCTTCTCCAGGAATATGCTCTTCAGGACAATCCTGCCGACAAGCGGGCTTTCGAGGCTACCATCAAGGCGAACCGCGACGCCCTGCAAGGGTCGATGGACGAGTATGAAGAGACCATTGAGTCCGATTTGGACAAGCAGAACTACGCTGTCGTCAAGGACCTCGCCGATCAATTCCGCCAAGCCGAAGCCGCCGTACTGGATGCCAGTCGTGCCGCGTTGGCGAAGGGAGAGATCCCCAACGAGCGCCCGGCCATCAAGAACAACGTGGAGCCGATCTTTCGGAAATTGCAATCGGCTCTGCAAGCCATGGTCGAGGACCATAGAGGAGAGGCAAACAGCTCGACCCAAAAGATAGGTTCGATCGTCCGCACAGCGAAGTTGGGCCTGATTGCCGGGTTCCTCGTAGCACTCGGTTTGGCCCTTTTGTGCGGCTATCTTCTATTCCGTGCCGTTAGTGTTCCGCTTGGCCGATTGGTCGATCTCGTCCGTGTAATGCGCCTGGGCGACTTCAGCGGGCGCCTCGATTTGAAGCGCAAGGACGAGTTTGACACGCTGGCTGAGGGCTTCAACACCATGGCCGATGATCTCACCACGCTGATAGGCCAGGTTCAGAAATCCAGCATTCAAGTCAACACATCGATAACCGAGGTGGCCGCCACCTCAAAGGAACAGCAGGCAACCGCAAATGAGATCGCGGCCACTACGACCGAAATCCGAGCGACCGCGAAGGAAATCTCGGCAACCTCCAATGAGCTCGTACGAACGATGAGCGAAGTTTCTGCGGTCGCCGAGCAAACCGCCACGCTGGCCACCGGCGGACAAGCAGGGCTGGCACGCATGGAGGCAACCATGCAGCACGTCATGGAAGCCGCCACCGCGATTAATTCCAAACTTGCGATCCTGAGCGAGAAGGCCGGCAATATCAATCAGGTGGTGACCACGATCACCAAGGTTGCCGACCAGACCAACCTTCTTTCGCTAAACGCCGCAATCGAGGCTGAAAAGGCGGGCCAATATGGGCGAGGCTTTGCGGTCGTGGCAACGGAGATCCGGCGGCTTGCCGACCAAACCGCCGTCTCGACATACGACATCGAGCAGATGGTCAAGGAAATTCAATCCGCCGTCGCAGCCGGCGTCATGGGCATGGACAAATTCTCCGAGGAGGTCCGACGTGGCATGCAAGATGTGCAGCAGGTCGGCGGCCAACTCTACGAGATTATTCAGCAGGTCCAGGGCTTGGTGCCACGGTTCGAAGTGGCCAATGAGGGAATGCAGGCCCAGGCAACGGGCGCAGGGCAGATCAGTGAGACGCTGATACAATTGAGCGAAGCTGCCCAACAGACGGTTGAATCCCTCCAGCAATCCACGCTCGCGATCGACGAACTCAATCAGGTTTCGGGCGGGTTACGCAGCAGCATTTCCCGTTTCAAACTGCGGGCGCTGCGAGAGGTGCCTGCGAGCTAGGACGACAATGTTATTCCTCGGGTTCTGTATAGGTAGCGACCGGTATGTGCTGGACATGGAGCAGGTTGAAGAGGTCCTGCCTTACATCGGCGTGAGAAGGCTGCCGGGCGCGCCGAACGGCGTAGTAGGCCTAATCAACTGCCGGGGCTTACCCGTTCCCATGATCGATCTCAGCCTGCTTGCGCTTGGCCGCCCTTCGGCGCTGGTGCTGAGCACACGAATCGTTCTGATACGCTATCCAACCAAGGATGGTGAGAACCACCTGCTTGCGCTTGTTGCTGAACGAGCGACCGATATGCTCAAGCGGGATCCTTCTGACTTCGCGCCGTCCGGGATGGAGGCGGGAACTCCGCCCTACTTGGGCCCCGTGGCGTCCGACGATAGAGGACTTGTCCAGTGGGTCAGGGCCGAAGCGCTGCTATCTGACGACATTCGCGAAACGCTGTTCCGTCAGGTCGCGATGAGTTCATGATGTTTGGTGCGGTCGAACAGCTACTGAGGGAAAAGATTGGACTGGACAGCGGCACTGTCGGTCTGTCGGTGATCCGTCACGCGCTCCGGGAGCGGATGTCAGCCTGCCAGATCAGTGAGCTTCAAGATTATTGGCAATTGCTGGCTGGCTCCCCATCCGAGCTCCAGGAACTGATCAACGCGGTTGTCGTACCGGAGACATGGTTCTTCCGAGATCGTGAAGCTTTCACTGCAATGACGCGTCATGCACGGGCGCGCATGCGGCCGGGTCAACCCGTAATGCTCTTGAGCCTACCATGTTCGACAGGCGAAGAGCCCTATTCGATGGCGATGGCCATGTTCGATGCTGGTTTCGGAGCACAGGATTTCAAGATTGACGCAGTCGACGTGAGCACGGGCAACCTCGCGGCCGCGGAGCGCGCGGTCTACGGGCGCAACTCATTTCGCGGCGATTTTCTCGAATTCAGAGGGCGCTATCTCGAAGCGGCCGAAGGCGGACTACGGCCTGAGGTGCGGGTCCTGAAGCAAGTCCGGTTCAGGCTTGGCAACCTGTTTGATCCTGCGGCCTCGTATGGGCTGGCACCGTACGACATTATTTTTTCCCGCAACCTGCTGATCTATTTCAACCGAAACCTGCAAGACCGCGCGCTGGTTTGTCTGAAGACCCTCCTCGCGCCAGATGGCCTGCTGCTCGTCGGTCCAGCGGAATCAGGCCTTCCGATTCTGCACGGCTTTGCTTCAGCGCGATTACCCATGGCATTTGCGTTCACGAACGTGGAGCCGGCTAAGGCGCCCCGGACGGTTGCACCCTCCAAGTCGCGCTTCGGTCCGGCCACCCCTGCTCCTATCTCTGACGTCAGCAAAGTGCTGAGCCCGATCCGGCCGGCCTCCAGTAATGCAGCGACAGTGGAGCGCTCCGTCCACCCGTCCGAGCGGGCGGCCCAAAGCCTCGCTTCTATAGAACGCACCGCCAATGCCGGACGAGTTGCGGAAGCAAAGGAACTCGCGCTGACGCATCTCGGGGAATACGGTCCCTCCCCGGAAATCTTCTATCTGCTCGGGCTAGCTCAGGATGCAGAAGATGCGCGTTCCGAGGCGATCCAGAACTATCGCAAGGCCCTCTATCTCGAACCCCGCCATCAAGAAGCCCTCGCGCATCTTGCGCTGCTGCTTCGCAAGCAGGGTGACATCGCCGGTGCCGAGGCACTCACCGGGCGGCTCGGTCGGATTGGGAAAAGGAGCGGCACTTGACGTCAGCTGAGCCCGGTAGCGCATCATCGGTGCCGGACATCGCCATCGGCGACTGCTGGCGGCAAATAGGCGTTCGTGGTGACAGATCGTGCCCTGAACTGGAGCAGCATCTCCACTGCCGGAACTGCCCGACCTATAAGGAAATCGCACGGAACCTCCTGAACCGTCCGCTGCCGCCCGGCTATCGGGACGAGTGGGCCCGACATTTTGCCCAGGCAAGGACCGATGAACCAGTCGGGAATGCCGAGGGCAGTGCATTTCAGACGGTCGTTGTCTTTCGTCTCGGCGAGGAATGGCTGGCGCTTCCGGTTGGCTGCTTCCAAGAAGTGGCCGAACCTCGTAGTATCCATTCGCTGCCACACCGCAGGAACAGTGCGGTCCTCGGCATCGTCAATGTTCGAGGCGAATTGCTGGTTTGCGTTTCGTTGGCCAAACTGCTCGGAGTAGACGATCGCAAAACGCGGGTACAGGACACGCGGACCAAGGCATTTCCGCGTCTTATCGTCGTCGGCAACAGCGACAAGCGCGTCGCTTTTGCTGTGGACGAAATGCACGGCATTTATCGATTCAAACAGAGCGACCAGCTTGCCGTGCCTGCTACCGTTGGCAAGGCGTCCTCGACCATGACGGCAGCCATGGTCTCGTGGCGAGGGGGCGCGGTCGGTTGTCTGGACGAGGCGCTGCTGCTGGCCATGCTCGATCGAGCTATCGCATGAGCGGCGCGGACTACAGCCAATTTTCGATGCTCGACCTCTTTCGGGCCGAACTGGAGACGCAGTCGCAGGCCCTGACGTCCGGTCTGCTAGCGCTCGAACGCGATCCCGTGTCCGCCCAGAGTCTCGACGCTTGCATGCGGGCTGCCCATTCGCTGAAGGGGGCGGCCCGGATTGTCGATCTGACGCCAGCGGTGGAAGTTGCGCACGCGATGGAAGAATGCCTGGTCGCCGCACAGCGGGGGCGTCTCAGCCTGAGTCGCGAGCACATCGATACACTTTTGAAAGGCGTCGATCTCCTCGGATCCATAGCGAGTGAGCCTGCCTCGGCCGATGAGAGCGCCAAACCGGAAATAGCCGGTTTTCTGCTGGCGCTTGAGCAGGCATCCTCCCCATCGACAGCCAAGGTGCTTACAGCATCAGAGACGGAGCTCGCCGGCTCAAATGCTGCCCCGCAGGAGGCGCCGTGGGCCTCTTCGGCAAAGGAAACGGGCGTCCTCGCTCGATCGGAACCACTTCTTCAACCTTATGGCGGCGTCGGTTCCGACCGTATGGTGCGGGTAACGGCCGATAGTCTAAACCGCTTACTAGGGCTTGCCGGTGAGTCCCTGATGGAGGCTCGTCGCCTCAGGCCGTTTACGGGCGGCCTACTTCGACTGAAACGGATTCAGTCGGATCTCGCCATTGCCTTCGACGTTCTAGGCGACGCACTGGCCGAGATTCCTAAGGACGACGGGGCGGTGCAAGCATTGGCAGAGGCGCTGCAAAAACTTCGGCTGAGCCAGACGTTCCTCGCAGAGCGCCTTGACGAATTGGACTCGATTGACCGCAGAGCCACTGACCTTGCGAATCGACTCTATGACGAAACGCTGGCGAGTCGCATGCGCCCCTTCGAGGATGGCGTCCGGCACTACTCAAGGACGGTGCGCGACCTTGGCCGAACCTTGGGGAAGAACGTGCGGTTAGACATCGTCGGGGGCTCAACTGGCATCGATCGCGACATCCTAGACCAACTCGAGGCACCACTCGGCCATCTCCTCCGCAATGCTGTCGACCATGGGCTCGAAACGACCGACGAACGTATAGCAGCCGGCAAATCGGAAGAAGGTGTCATCAGGCTCGAAGCACGGCACAATGCGGGCCTGCTGCAGATAATCGTCGCGGACGACGGAAGGGGAATCGATCTGAACAAGCTGCGCGAGACGGTCGTGGCGCACGGCCTGACGACAGAGGAGACCGTCGGCAGACTTGCCGAAGCGGAACTGCTCGAATTTCTGTTTCTGCCAGGCTTTTCGATGAAAGCGACGGTTAGCAACATCTCCGGACGCGGCGTGGGGCTCGATGCCGTACAGGCGATGGCCAAGCAGGTCCGAGGCCTCGCAACCGTCTCCTCAGAGTTCGGCTTCGGAACCCGATTTCAACTACAGCTGCCGTTGACCTTGTCGGTGCTCCGCACGCTGCTCGTCGACATTGACGGAGAGCCATACGCCTTCCCGCTCGCAGGCATCGCCAGCACGATAAAGTTGCCGCGCACGCGCATCGAACTGCTCGAAGGCCGGCCGCATTTCCGCTTCGAGGATCGACAGATCGGACTAGTCACCGCGCACCAGGTTCTTGACCGCGCTGAGCCGCAAGCAGACGCCGATGAACTTTCAGTCGTTCTGATTAATGGTGATCACGGTGAAACCCACGGGTTGATTGTCGACCGCTTCCTGGGCGAGCGCGAGTTGGTGGTCCGGCCGCTAGATCCTCGCTTTGCCAAGGTCAAGGACATCAGCGCGGCGGCGTTGATGGAAGATGGTTCGCCCGTGCTTATCGTTGATGTCGACGATCTGATCCGATCAGTAGACAAGCTCGCGTCATCCGGCGGCCTACGCACCTTGCGGCGGGGTACTACCAGCCCCGATCTTAGGAGGCGCAAGCGCGTTCTGGTGGTCGACGATTCTTTGACGTACGTGAGCTCGAACGCAAGCTGCTGGACAATAACGGCTATGAGGTCGAGGTGGCGATTGATGGTATGGATGGATGGAACGCCATACGGTCTGAACCATTCGATCTTGTTATCACCGATGTTGATATGCCGCGCATGGACGGCATCGAACTGGTGACCTTGATGAAGAAGGACAGCCGGCTCGGGAACACCCCGATCATGATCGTGTCGTACAAAGATCGCGAAGACGATCGCAGGCGAGGTCTGGACGCCGGCGCGGACTACTACCTGACTAAAGGGATTTTCCACGACGAGACACTGCTCCATGCAGTCGTCGACCTGATCGGCCAGGCGACAGAATGAGGCGCAGCGTGTGTATCCATCAATGAGGATCGCTATCGTCAACGATATGCCTCTTGCGGTCGAGCTTCTGCGGCGATTGGTTGTATCAACCCCGGAACATCAGGTGGCCTGGATCGCCGTTAACGGGCGTGAGGCAGTAGAGGCCTGCCAACGAGACCTCCCGGACCTGATCCTCATGGACCTGGTGATGCCGGAAATGGATGGCGTCGAGGCTACGCGCAGGATCATGGCGAAGACGCCATGCCTGATTCTGCTGGTCACGGCGAGCATTGAGGCCAACATTCCTGGTGTCTATGAAGCAATGGGGTATGGTGCGCTTGACGCGGTCGACATCCCCCCGATCGGCTCTGACGGCCCGGGGTCCGGACGGTCCGCACAGCTTATTATCAAGAAGATAACGACGATCAGCAAACTCGTACGTGACGCGCCGTCTTCAAATTGGGGCACACGGACATTGCCCCCGTCTGTGTCATCGGCACAGCACCTTATTGCCATCGGCGCGTCTGCGGGCGGGCCGGCAGCTGTTGCCGCGATCCTCGGCGCTTTTCCGAGCAATTTCACGGCCGCAATAGTTCTCGTACAGCATCTCGATGCGCAGTTCGTACCCGGTCTTGCAAACTGGCTCGGCCAGCATGCGGCACTTCCAATCCGTCCTGCACGCGAAGGAGATGAGCCCGAGGCCGGCACCGTTCTAATTGCGGCCACGGCTGATCATCTCGTCTTCAAGTCAGCCCACAAGCTCGGCTATACCCCGAAGCCGCACGACAACGTCTACCGTCCCTCCGTAGATGTATTCCTTGAGAGCGCCGCGCAGTGGTGGCCGGGTGTCGTGATCGGTGTCTTGCTCACGGGCATGGGTAGAGATGGTGCCCAAGGGCTCAAGCTGCTACGCGACAAAGGGCATTTGACAATCGCTCAAGACAGCGCGTCGAGTGCGGTCTATGGGATGCCCAAAGCCGCCGCTGCCATCGGTGCCGCTGTCGAGATCCTACCACTTGACTCAATCGCCCCGCGCCTAATCGAGGCGTGCGGCCGATCTTGCTGAAAGGTTATTCTATGACGGGCAAATCCAATCTCGTCTCACCCCTGGCAGACAATTACTCGTCAATGGTTCTGCTGGTGGATGACCAGATAATGATCTGTGAAGCGGTCCGGCGCGCGCTGGCAAACCAGCCGGACATAGATTTCCACTTCTGCACCGATCCGCTCAAAGCGACTACAGTTGCCGACGAAGTGAAGCCAACGGTCATCCTGCAGGATCTTGTCATGCCGGGCGTTGATGGGCTGGACTTGGTACGGCAATACCGAAAGAATTCCTCGACGCATTCTGTCCCCGTTATCGTGCTGTCAAGTAAAGAAGATCCGGCCATCAAGGGCGAGGCATTCGAGGCCGGAGCCAACGACTATTTGGTCAAACTGCCGGACCGTATCGAGTTGGTCGCTCGTGTCCGTTATCACTCCCGGGCCTATCTTGACCACGTTCAGCGAGAGGAGGCATACAGGGCCCTGCGAGAAAGCCAGCGGCAATTAATGCGTGCGAATCTCGAGCTGGAACGTCTCACACGGATTGACGGTCTCACAGGTCTGGGAAACCGGCGCTACTTCGATGAATATCTCGCGGCGGAATGGAAGCGCGCGGTCCGCACGAAGAGCCCGCTGTCGTTGTTTATGATCGATGCCGATCACTTCAAGCGCTACAACGACACCTATGGCCACATGGCAGGCGACGAGGTGCTGAAGCAGGTCGCCAGTGTAATCCAAAGCAGTTGCAACCGCTCGACCGATCTCGCGGCGCGCTACGGCGGCGAAGAGTTCGTCGTGGTGGTGGTCGATATTTTGCAGGCGCAGTCGGGCGCTATGGCCGAGCGGCTCGTGCAGAGCGTGCGAGCCTTGAGCATTCCACACGGTTCTGAGCGGGTGACAATCAGCGTCGGTGTTGCAACCATGGTGCCTGATGAGAACCACACGCCAAATGACCTCATCAAGGCGGCCGATCTGGCGCTCTTCCGCGCCAAGTCGGAAGGACGGGACCGTGTCGTGTATTACGACTAAAGGTAAGGGTGCTTTACGGACGGGCTTACAGCTCGTGCAGTTTAAAGGCTTGGTGATCGCCGAACGGGACCCCTCGATTGTCAACCGGGCAAGCGAAACAGTTCAAAGTCAGTTCCATTTCTGGATAACTGCTGTTCCGCGGACCGGAACCTCAAACACGAATTCGTTTTCGACGGCTACGCCTCCGACGCTTATGCGCCTGGTCCAGTCTAATCTAGAGCACGTCCTGTTTAATCCGGTTCATATCCTGCGGCTTTGAAGTAGTTGGCACATTCGGCTGGGGTGAAGGGGTCGACGACCGCGCCGACCGCGTCCCACAGAGCCGTGATGGTTCTCTCGGCCTTTGCTCGCAGCAGCGCCTTGAGTTTGGCGAAGGCGTTCTCAATCGGATTGAAGTCGGGACTGTAGGGCGGCAGGTAGAGCAGGCTCGCGCCTGCGGCCTCAATCGCGTCGCGCACGCCGGCGGCCTTGTGGGCGGGAAGGTTGTCCATGACGACTACGTCGCCCTCCGACAATGTCGGGACCAGCACCTGCTCGACATAGGCCAGGAACACGTTGCCGTTCATGGCGCCGTCGTAGACGAAGGGCGCAGTCATGCCCGTCAGCCGTAGCGCTCCGGTGAAGGTCGTGGTCTTCCAGTGGCCATGCGGCACGCCGGCCCGGCAGCGCTCGCCGCGCGGCGCTCTTCCACGCAGGCGGGCCATCTTTGTGGAGAGGCCGGTCTCATCGATGAACACGAGCTTCGCCGGATCAAGATCGAGCTGGCCGTCGAACCAGTCCCGGCGCCGCTTCAGGATGTCGAGGCGACCCTGCTCCAGTGCGTGCGCGGACTTTTTTGAATGTCCAGCCGTGACCGCGAAGCCAGGCGCTCAAGGCGCTGCGGCTGATCCGCATCGACTGCTCGGCGACGAGCCGCTCCACCATCTCGTTCAGCGTGATGTCCTTGCGCTCCTCAATCAGCCCGACGATGAAGGCTTCATGCGCATCGAGGCCGGAGGCGCGGCGGGGCCCCTGCGGGCGTGGCGCCAGTTCGCCGATCTTCGCCCGCGCAATCCAGCGGATCGCGCTGGACACTCCCACGCCGAACCGCGCCGCCGCTTGCCGCGCCGACATGCCCTCGTCCGAGCCTTCAAGACCCGCGACCGAAGATCCCCGCTCAATGCTCTTCCCATCGTCCACCTCCATCGAGGTGGATGTTGAATCAGCACAAAACGCAGCCGTCACATCACAATCGATTCATCGATCACAGGACGTGCTCTAGCTGTGCTCTCCCGGAGGCGCCGGTAAGGATCCCAGCTAGCGCATGCCCCTGATGAACGCGGCCGCGCAGCTCATTGACGATCGCCATGTATGCGCCGAGCGGGATCGCGTCGAAAACCTCGAGCACGGCGGCCATGCCCTGCTTCACCAGGTCCGGACCGGCCAGCAGCAAGTCAGAGACGGCCGTCAGGCTGCTTTCTTCGATGAGCGCGTGATTGCCGCGGCCCTCACCCAGGACACACAGGACCAACCGTGCATGCTCAGCGCCATGATTGTCGATCAGCCGGCGGATGGAGCCGACGGCGCGCGTCTGGCCTTCCTTTGGTATCGGCTCTTGGGAATGATCTCGACTTCGAACTCGACACAGAGGGCAGCAACGCGCGGGTCGACGGCGAGTGCAGATCCGCGGCTCCAGCCTTCTCGCGCAAGCATTCGGCGTCTGCGCATGATCGACGCACGATGTTTGCACAAATGTAACGGCCGCTGCAAGAGTGATGCACGATGGACAGTGGTGGGGCACGCATTGACGAGATGTCAAGCGTTCAGGATTTTCGCTTCCTTGGCGGCGCTGAGAAATGCCACGCGCGCTATCTCCGGTGCGCTGCCGCCGCCGAGCACCTTCATGCACGCCATGCGAGCCTGGATGCGGCGCCCGGTTTCTCCAATGGGCCAGCGGTAAAGCAGCATTTCGGCGGCTTCGCGGGTGCTCGAAACACTGACTTTGCCCGAGGACAGCAAAACGGTCACGGGCTCTTCGAACGTGCCGACGTCTCGTTCGCAGGTCATATGCTGGTCTCCTTTCGCAATCGCCCCAAGACCTTACGGGTGAACCATCCGTTCCGTTGCGTCACGTTTGGCCCGGTGGGCGAACAATCTGTGAGGATGGGACCTCGTCCAGAGCGCGGGCTTGATCGCTCAGACTAGACTCGCCAACCCGTTGCGGTCCTCAAATAGCGAGAACCGTCCTTATCGTTACGAGCCCGCTATGCCTTGGTCAGTTGCCGGCGCTGATATCGGAAACGAAGCGCGGAAGGGCACTCTGCCGCCCAGAGTAGCCGGCCTGCACGGTGAAGACGAGAAGGACGCTCTTCCAAGCGCGGAGTTCGAATCCTCCCTCACCGCCATAAGTCATTGTTTACATCAATAAAAATACAAGAATAGGTTGGGCGCCCGCCATAAAGCCCGCCTACCGAAAACGGGGTATTCGCGGCACGTCAGCTTACGACACAAATATGCGGGTTGATGCTTCAACCTGGTAGATGGCAGAGATCAACTTCGGCCTCGCTAAGCGAAGTCGTGGGATTTATGCGACAGCGGAATCAGGATACGCGACTAGCACCCCGTGCCGGGTCAACCTCGCCGTCGGGAAGTACCGACCGGTGCGGAACCAAGCGGATTCACGCTTGTCGGCAGCGGACGCCGGCGGTGGCGGTCTGCACTCGAGCAGGCTCCCAATTAGCGAGACAAACGTCCAGAGCGGAGGCCAATCTTGGCACGCGACTTCGCCAGCCTGAACGACCGCTCTCCTCGGCTTAGTCAAGCATACCTACGGAATGATGCGCCTGGCCGGTGACAAATGAATCTCTGCTGGACCGCCGATGATATGGGGAGGCGCTCGCAAATCGCGCCCTACGCGCGGGGTGATCGGTTGATCAACATCGAAGCTTGATATGAGAAACGCGCTAACTGTGACGGCGGTGGTCACCGTGGCTCGTGTGTCAGCAGATGTGGTAAGGGTGAGTGTCGGCGAGTGGCAGAGGTGCAGCAACAATGACTTTGAGGCGAACCAGAGGTTACGGCGCATCCGGCTTGGTTCTAGCGGTTTGCACTGTGTTTGCTTGGCAGAACGCCGCTGCCGCTCAAAATTGCGACGCAGCCGCGACGCCTGGCGTCAATTGGCAAGAGTGTGACAAGAAGCTTCTCATCCTAGATGGACAGGACCTGAGCGGGGCGAACCTGTTCGGTGTTGATTTCACTTCGACCGACCTCAGGAACACCAATCTCCGTGCGGCAAATCTTGAGAAGGCAACTCTTGTGCGTGCTTCCCTGGCCGACTCGACCGCCAAAGGCGCCCGGTTCGACAGAATCGAGGGCTACAGGACCGACTTCAGCCGTATGGACGCGCAGGGCGCTGTGTTTGCGAGCGCGGAAATGCAGCGCTCGAATTTCCAGGACGCCAATCTGACCAATGTTGATTTCACAAAGGCAGAACTGGGGCGTGCGCAGTTCCATGACGCCGATATCAGCGGCAGCCGCTTCTCGTTTGCCAATCTCGCACGGGCGGACTTCCGAGGAGCGAGGTTTACCGCGCCGATAGACTTTGACCGCGCCTTTTTCTTTCTGACCCGTATCGAGGGCGTCGACCTTTCCAATTCGGCGGGTCTGTCCCAGTGGCAGCTCAACATGGCTTGCGGAGACGCCCGGACCGAGTTGCCTTCTGGCTTGACGAGGCCTGAAGATTGGCCCTGTCAATTCCAGCAGGAATAGTTGTCGGCAAGCGACCCCTCAACTTGCGCGAAGCGTCTGCCTCACGTCACCCTCCAACCGCCAGGAATTGCCAGCACAGAGCACTCTTGCGGCATCTCACCATCCGGCGGTGAGCGATCCCGATCTGCTGGATGCCTTCAACCGCGATGCCGCCGTGCACAAATGGACCGTGGCCTGAAGCTGCAGAGGCAGCGACAGCCCTGTGGGGAAAGACAGCCGCAACCGCAATCGCCTGGGGCGCCGTGTCGGCGCGTTGCGACGGGCGGACACAGGAGTATCGATTCTGGTTTCGGGTATTCGCCCATCTTCAAGTGGGTTCGCCCAATGCCGTGGCGGAAGCAGCGTCGGAGAGAGTTCGTCCAGGCTTTTCCCGATAGGGAAATCATGTTCGACGAGGGGACTGCCTGCTTGTCGAGGGAACGCCGGACCGAAGTCAGCCCGTCAATGCCAGAGCCGCATCGCTGTGGCGCGTGCTGCGCCAGCCTTGACCGGCAGTCTTCGGCCCGGCGGCCGCTTTGGACGCAGGCAAACTCCGGTACGAGCGGTACCGCTCTGCCCCTCGGGGTACATTACTCCGGCAATTCGTCGCCCTTGATCGGCGCCTTCCCTTTGCCGGCCCGTTTCAGGATATGCAGCGCCTTGGGAAGGTCGGCACGGGCGGCGCGTTCCTGAAAGTAACTTTCCGTGCGCAGCGCCGAAAGCT
Organism: Mesorhizobium sp. M0910; assembly: GCF_040319465.1. NCBI lineage: Bacteria > Pseudomonadati > Pseudomonadota > Alphaproteobacteria > Hyphomicrobiales > Phyllobacteriaceae > Mesorhizobium > Mesorhizobium sp. M0910. Next base: position 211,345 of record NZ_JAMYNZ010000009.1, on the reverse strand, counting down.
TTTCAGCGACTGCCACGTTAATGAATTGGTTGAGCGGCACGCCTTCGCTCTCCGCCACCTTGCGCGCCTCATCCAGAAGCGAGAGCTGAAGCCGCAGTGCGAAATTGCTTCTCCTCATGTCTTTCTCTCCAATCGTCTCAGCGCCTCGCCCGGCGACAGGACCAAGATACCGAAGCGCTCGGCCACTTTGCCGAAATCGCGTAGGTTGAACGTCACTATAGCATCCGCCCGTCCGTTTACCGCAGCTTCCAGCACCATGTCGTCGTCTGGGTCGCGCACGGCGGGTCGCCAGAGGAAGAGAAGGCGAACCGGCTCGGCGACGGCCGCCACGGCATCTAGCAACGCGTTCACATCCTCAGCGGACAGGCCGGAAGCTTCAAGGTGCTCGGGCCTTGTCATGACCGCCTGGTACTCGATCATCAACGTCACCGAAGCGATGAGCGTCAGCCGGCGTTCCAAAGCTGCCACCAACAGTTGGCGCGAGGCGCCAGCGTCACTTCGGATCGCCGCCACCATGGTCGCCGTATCGAGAAGCAGTCTCATACAGACATATTGGATATCGCGTGCGATATTGCAAGAGGACCGAGCTTTTGGTAATTTGGCGACAGCTCGGCAACTGAAGTTGTCTTGCTGATCATCACGTCGCTCAATGCCCTTGATCTACACAGAATAGCGGGCATGCCATGGTGGACGAGGCCAAACCTGGGAACGACAGCGCAAGCCATGATTACAGTGCTGACATGTCGGCACGAGACATGACTGAACGAGCCGTCCTGTCGATCGCCCGTTTGTTGGGCCGGCGGGTTGCTCGGGAGCATTTCGAGGAATTGCAGGCGGCCAACGACAACAATGTTCATCCTCTTGAGAAAACACCGTCAGAAGGGGAGGATGGGGACGGCGGCGGACAATAGCAACGAGAGGAAGAGGAGCGGTTCATGACCCGTGTCGCGCTGTATGCTCGTTACTCATCCGACAACCAGCGTGAAGCCTCTATCGAGGATCAGCTGCGGCTTTGCCGAGAGCTCGCGGCCAGGGAGAGGTGGACTGTCGTTGGGACCTATGCCGATGCTGCCATATCCGGCTCAAGCATCATCCGTCGACCAGACATCCAGCGGCTTCTCGCCGATGCTCAAAGCGGGCAATTTGAGATCGTTCTAACCGAGGCACTCGATCGCTTGTCACGCGACCAGGAACACGTAGCCGGCCTCTTCAAGCGGCTGCGCTTTGCCGGTGTCAAGATCGTCACTCTCTGAGGGCGCCGTAGACGAACTGCACGTGGGCCTGAAAGGAACGATGAACGCGTTGTTCCTGCGCGATCTTGCTGCCAAGATCAGACGGGGCCAAAGCGGCCGCATATTGAACGGCTACAACGCCGGCGGCCTCAAGCCGAGGTCGTGCGTCGGATTTTTCGGGCGTTCGCGGCTGGTCAATCGGCGCGTACGATAGCTGCAGGCCTCAACAGGGAAGGTATCCCATCACCCTTTGGGGGTGCCTGGGGCGCCTCGACCATCAATGGCAATCTCAAGCGGAGAAGCGGCTTTCTCTACAACGAAGCCTATATCGGGCTGCTCGTCTTCAATCGTCTCCAAATGCGCAAGGATCCCGAGACTGGGAGGCGCATCTCGCGGCCGAATCTGCCGGAAACCTGGCAGGTCGTTGAAGTGCCGCATCTGCGTATCATCGACGATGAGCTGTGGGATGCGGTGCAAGCCCGCAAGAAGCTTTATGGAGGCATGAAACTCCATCACCGCCGACGGCCGACGTACATGTTCTCGGGGCTTGTGCGGTGCGGCTGCTGTAGCGCTTCCTATACGGTGAAGAACAGAGACCAGCTTGCTTGTACCGCGCACCGTGAGAAAGGCACTTGTACCAATAACAGGACGATCCGTGTTGGCGAGCTTGAGAAGCGTGTGCTTGCTGGCATCCAGCGGCGCTTGCTGGCGCCAGATGCCATTGCGGGCTTCCTTGCTGAATATCATGCTGAGCATAAGCGACTGAACGCCATGAACCGCGAACGGCAAAGGGAAGTCGAAAGGCGGCATGCCGGCATCGACAGGCAGATCGCTAACATCGTCGATGCTATCGCTGACGGTGTCGCGACGACAAGCATGAAATCGAAGCTACTGGACCTCGAGCGCGAAAAGGAGAATCTAGCCCGAGAGCTTCAGGCGATGGCGGCCGCGGAAAGCATTGTGGAGTTTCATCCGGCTGCGGTAACGATTTACCGTCGGCAAGTATCCGAGCTCCAGGACGCGTTGCAATCCGACGAGTGTGAGCGGCACGAGGCGGCGAGGATCATCCGCTCACTGGTCACGGGGATCGAGATCATTCCGACGGAGGGTAGGGGACAGGTTGAGCTGAAAGTTCGCGGTGCGCTGGCGGAGCTTCTCAACCTGCCAAATCGTAAACCAGGAACAGCGCCTAGCGCTGCAGTGATGGTAGCGGGAGAGCGCTACCGCCTTCCCCACACTCATCGAACTCCCAGTTCCAATTTCGCTGCTGCGGCTGAGCGAGGCGCGCTATCCTAATTGCGGCCTGGCGGGTGACGGCATGGGGCCCAGAAGCCGACGTTCACGAAAGTGAAGTCAAGTTTGGACAGCCCCATCAATTTCCAATGCGATACGCATCAGCTGCTCGACAAAGTCGCTAACTACTCTCGATGGACGTCGGTTGGGTGGCAACAACAGAAGGGTTCGGAAGGAGATTCCCGGGAGAAATGGACGGAGGCTGAGGTTTCCGTTGAGATAGGGAAGGGCAGTTAAAGGATTGACCATTCCGCATCCAAGCCCCGCATTGACCATCGAGCAGATGGTGGTGGAATAGGGGGTTTCTAGAACCACTTTGGGCTTGATGCCGTGATCAGCGAAGATGGCCTCTGCTTCCCGTCTCGTAGTGTCCTCCGGAGCCAACGCGATGAAGGCCTGCCCATGGAGATCGGCGGGACGGATCACTTCCCTCCCCTCTAGCGGATGGCCCTTGGGCATGGCGATCGCGACCCGGTAGTTCCGGAATGGGTGGGCTTCGACGCCCGCAAGATCGATCTCGTCCGCCGCCAGGCCGACGTCGAACTGGCCGGAGGCGACGAGTTCTTTGACTTCCGAGGATAGCCTTGCCTGAAAGGTGATCGCAACGTCAGGGTGACGGTGTTGAAATGCCTTTAATGCCTTTGGCATTACATTCGTACTTAATGCGGAGAGACTTGCGATCCGGATTTCCCCCGAACCGAAGTCGCGAATCCGCGCCGCGGCCCCTTTCAAATGGATGAGGCCGGAGAATGAGGTCTCCACTTCCCTGAAAAACAGGTTGCCTTCTGCCGTCGGCGACATCCGTCCTTTGATGCGGTGGAAGAGCGCGAAACCGATGTCGCGCTCCAGTTCTTGGACGGCCTTGCTCACCGCAGGTTGTGAGATGCGTAGTATCTCCGCGGCGCGTGAGGCGGTTCCAATCGTCATCACGGCGTGGAAGACCTCGATCTGGCGAAGATTCATGGCGCACCTATAACCTGAGAGAATAGCACATCCCGATCTTGATATTGGACGGAATAGGTTTTGTCATGCTGTAACTGTCTCCAACACATGAGGAGCAAGCATGAACGATCTCACCCAATGCGTTGTGACCCCCAAAGTCAAAACAGACGGCTTCGAGGCTCTGGGTGCAGCCGTCCATCGGGCTTCGACGATCGTATTCGCGGATGCCGCAGCCTACGCCACTCGCGGCCAGCGAGGGCCTGACGGCTATTCCTACGGCCTCTACGGCACCCCGACGACGCGTACACTGGAGCAAAAGATCACTCAGCTCGAGCAGGGTCACCGGACGCTTCTCGCGCCATCGGGCCAGGCCGCAAACGCAATCGCAATGCTCGCCGTCCTCAATGCCGGAGACAAGGTACTGGTGGCGGACACGGCCTATCCCCCGGTCCGTGATTTTGTGAATACCGATCTGGCAAAGTTTGGCGTCCGAGCGGAGTACTACGATCCCACTTCGCCCGAGGGGCTCGAACGTCGGATCGACGGGAACACGAAACTGGTGTGGTGCGAGTCCCCCGGTTCGACGACCATGGAAGTCCAGGATCTGCCGCGGATTGCCGAGATCGCGCATCGGCACGGCGCGCTCGTCGGATTCGACAACACCTGGGCGACCCCTCTTAACTTCAAGCCCCTCGTACATGGGGCCGACATCGTGACCGAAGCGCTCACCAAATATATCTCGGGCCATTCCGACGTGCTGATGGGATCGATCACGGTGGCTTCCGAGCAGCTTTTCAACGCGCTCAAGGCGACTATGGGGCGGGCCGGGATCGGTGTTTCCCCCGACGACGCCTCTTTGGTGTTGCGGGGCATGGAGACTCTTGGCGTGCGAATGAAACACGCGCACGACGGCGCGACGGCGATGATCAACTGGTTCCGCGGCCACCCAGCCGTCGAGCGTGTGCTCTACCCCGCCCTGCCGTCTTCTCCCGGGCACGAATTCTGGAAGCGCGACTTCCTCGGCGCGAGCGGAGTGTTCAGCGTGGAATTGGTTCCCGAAGCACTGCCGCACGTGCCGGAGGCGCTCAATACGCTAGAGACGTTCGCCATCGGCGCCTCGTGGGGTGGGACACGCAGCCTCGTTGCCCCCATGCCCGTGAAGAGCAACCGCTCCGCGACGACCTGGAGTGGGCAGGACCTCCTTCTGCGGTTCAGCGTGGGGTTGGAATCGCACGACGATCTCATGGCCGATCTCGAGAAAATGTTGGCCCAAATCCAAGCACGGATCGACGACGAGCGGTTCGGCAAAGAAAACATCCGGCAATCAATGCTGTGAGTGAACACAAAAAGGGGAATGACAATGAACAACAACAATGAATTCATGCGAATAGACAGGCGCTCCTTCCTGGCGGGCGTCTCAAAACTGCTGGGAGTTTCGGCGCTATCCTCCATCCTGCCGTCAATCGTTGCGGCATCAGAGGTTAAGGACACGCTTCGGATCGCGATCGCCAAGCCCGCCGGCGATATCAATCCTCACAAATACACCGGCCTGTGGGGCGTTCAGGACCTCGTTTTCGAGCCGCTGGTTAAATACGGCCATGACGGTAAGATCGAGCCAGGGCTGGCGACCGAATGGTCGGTCGAAGACGGGGGCAGGCTGCTTAAGCTCACCTTGCGCAAGGGCGTGACTTTCCACGACGGCACTCCGTTCGACGCCGCGGCGGTGGAATGGAACCTGAAGAGGTGGATCGGACTCGAAGCGAACAACTGGATGAATTCGTCCCGGCTTTACGCCGGAACGGACATCGTCGACGACGATCACGTCAACGTCCGGTTCAAGGAACCGGTCCTCGGCCTGCTCCAGGAGTTCGCTTACGTCCGGCCAGTCAGGCTCCTCAGCCCCAAGTCGGTCTCTGGGGACGGTAGCTATAAGGCGCCCGTCGGCACGGGACCGTGGCATCAAGCGACTGCCGGGAATGAGGGCAGTGCCTTCGAGCGCTTCGACGCCTACTGGGGTGACAAGCCCTCTTTCAAATATCTTGAGGTAAAAGTCCTTCCGGACTCGCGCGGCCGCATGGCAGCGTTGCGCGCGGGCGACGTGGATCTGATCGGCGGAGCGTTTGTGTCGCCTTTGACCGCAACGGAAGCAGAGACGCTGAAGGGAGCGGGCATCGATGTCGTCATCGATCCCGGCACCACCACAATGATTATGGCCTTCAACACTTCCCGCGTCGAAGCGCTGAGGGACCCGAAAGTCCGCAAGGCGATCAACCTCGGCATCGACCGGGCTGCGATCTCGCAAGTGCTTTACCGCGGTCTGGCGACCTCCACTGGCAACCTGTTCTCCGAAACCGTTCCGTATTCGGGGAAGCGCTTCGATGTGCCTAGGCGGGATACCGAGACCGCAAAGTCGCTGCTCGAGGAGGCAGGCTGGGTCGGGGGGCCTGTCAGGCAGAAGGACGGCAAGGACCTTGCCATTGAACTGGTCGTTAGCGAGGAGCAAGTACCGGGGTCCCGATCCGTCGCGGAAGTGATCCAGTCCGAGCTCCAGGAGATTGGCGTCACGCTCACGATCCGCTCGGTGGATCATGCGTCGCGGCACAGCGACATTCCGGAGCGCAAGTTCGATCTCGCTTTCTTCCAGACGTTCGGCGCGCCATACGAACCTTTCGGGACTGTGGTGGGCCTGTTCCTATCCACCTATGACAACGGCGTGGACGGCAAGCTCTTCATCGACCCCGAGCACCTCGATCCGTTGGTGCTCGCCGCGATGTCCGCGCCCGAAGGCGAGATGGAAGCAGCTCTACAGAAGGTCTATGACTGGCTGCACGACAACGACGCCATCGCGCCGCTGCTCTTCGTTCCGGGCATATGGGCGCATGCCGCTCGGGTGAAGGGCTTCCAGAGCCCCGCGACCGAGTACGACATGCCCTACGAGAATATCACACTGGCGGAGTAGGATACGGCCGTGTTCGCCTTCATCGCTAAAAGGGCCCGCAACGCAGTCTTGTTGCTGTTTCTGGCGTCCGTTCTATGCTTCGCGCTCGTGGTATCCGCTCCGGGCAACGTGGCGATACTCATCGCCGAGCTGCGGACGCCGACGGCCACCAAAGCCGATATTGCCAAGGTCGAGGAGGAATTGGGGCTCAACAAGCCGCTTCTCGAACGCTACGGCTTCTGGCTGAACGGAGCGATCCACGGCGACTTCGGCATTTCCTACAAGACGGGCGAGGCGGTCGGCGCGTCCCTCAAGAGCCGCCTTGCCGTGACCGCCACCCTCGTTGCGGGCGGAGCGGTCGTGGCTTTCTTGCTGAGCCTGTTCGTCGGCTTCGTAGGCGCGCTCTGGGCACATAGGGCGCCAGACGTGGTCACCCGAGGGAGCGCTCTTCTGGGCGCTTCGACTCCGTCCTTCTTCGTCGGAGCACTGCTGGTCTACGCCTTTTCGGTCACGTGGCACGTCTTTCCGACCTTCGGGTTTGCCGGACCCGTCAGTTGGGTGCTTCCATGGCTCACTCTGGGATTTCTTCCCGCAGCAGTTCTGAGCCGCGTCGTCCGAGTTGGCTTCGAGGAGGCGATGGCCAAACCTTATGTCCTAACGGCCATGAGCAAAGGACTGTCAAGGACGAGTATTCTGGTTCGCGACGCGATCCCGAACATCGCGCCGACGTACTTGAACGCCTTGGGAACGCAGATCGGGACGATGGTCGTGGGCGCGGTCGTTGTCGAACCTCTGTTCGCTTGGCAGGGCATCGGCGACCTCTTCCTGACCGGGGTGAGATTCCGCGACTTCATGGTCGTGCAGGCCTGCCTTCTGGTCTTCATCACGTTCTTCATCATCCTGAACGTCGTGGTCGACATCTGCATTACGCTGACCGATCCGCGCCTTAGACTTCAAAGGAGCTGAACATGCAGGCAGTCAGACCACTCCTGAAGGCCATTGGCGCCTTCCCGCGCTCGGCGGTATTTACTATTGGCGCGTTCGTTCTGTTGGGACTGCTCGCACCCTACATCGCGCCACATGATCCCAATGCGCAAGACCTGCTGATCGCTGGCCAGGGCCCGACGCTCGCCCATCCGTTCGGAGTCGACCATCTCGGGCGCGATACATTGAGCAGGTTGATTGTGGCGGCTCGGACGTCGCTGGTCGGAGTCTGTCTCGTCCTTGTGTGCGCGCACGCCATCGGCATCGCCATCGGCACGATTGCCGGATACCGGCGGGGCTGGACGGACGAACTGCTGATGCGCATCGTTGACGTCGGCCAGGCAATCCCCAGCCTCATCGTCTCACTTGCGGTGATCGGCATTGCCGGAGTCAGCTACTGGAACATGATCCTCGCGCTCGCGCTCGCCTGGTGGCCGGGTAGCGCCCGCATTAGCCGGGCCGTGGCTGTCAACACCATGAACAAGCCCCACATGGAGGCCCTAAGAGTATTGGGCGCAAGTCCCGTTCGCATTTACTTTGTCCATCTTCTTCCCACGACGATCGGGGCGGTGCTCGTATATGCCACGGCCGACGCCGGAGCAGTCGCGCTCGCAATCGCAACGTTGAGCTTCCTCGGGCTGGGGATCCAGCCGCCGACGCCTGAATGGGGACAGATGTTGGTCGACGCGCTTCCATATCTCGAGTCCGATCCGCGCCAGGTCATCCTGCCGGGGCTGACCCTGACTTTAGCTGTCATCGGATTCAACATCCTCGGTGAAGCGGTCGCCCTCAACAGAGTTCCGAAGCCGCTGACCTCCCGGATGCTCGCGGCCCGTCGCCGGGTAACCGCATTCTGGGCCAAGGAGGCACGGCCATGAGTTCTGAACCGATACTCCGCGTCAAAGATCTGACCATAGACCTGCTGACGGCGCATACCGTGGTCCGCCCAGTCGACGGAGTAGCCTATGAACTGAGCCGTCGAGAGACCCTCGCGATTGTGGGAGAAAGCGGTAGCGGCAAAACGGTCACCTGCTTTGCGCCTCTCGGCCTGATGCCCGTGGGCGTCCAGGCGGATATATCGGGCTCCATTTTGTTCGACAGCCGCCAGCTCGTCGGATCGGACAATGAAACGCTTCGCAGCCTGCGCGGAAAATCCATTGGCTTCATTTTCCAGGACCCGATGAGCGCGCTCAATCCCGCCCGCCGGGTCGGACGGCAGATAGCAGAAGTAGCCGAGCTTCACCTCGGCATGACCGCAAGAGCTGCGGAAACCCGGGCGCTTGAACTTATCAAGATGGTCGGGATGTCCGACCCCGAAATACGCCTCAAGCAGTATCCCCATGAGCTTTCGGGCGGTCTCCGACAGCGTGTCATGATCGCAATCGCCATTGCCGCCGAGCCGACACTTCTCGTAGCCGACGAGCCGACCACCGCGCTCGACGTGACGGTCCAGGCGCAAATCCTCCGACTGCTGAAGGAAATCCAGTCCAGAATGGACATGGCCATGATCTTGATCACGCATGACATGGGTGTCGTGGCGGGCGCGGCCGACCGCGTAATGGTGATGTACGCGGGGCGCCACGTCGAAACCGGACCGACCGAGCGTGTACTCTCCCAGCCGCAGCATCCCTATACGATGGGCCTCATCGACGCAATTCCGAGGAAACAGGACGCAATCGGATCGCGTTTCCGTGGATTGCCGGGGGTTCCGCCCATCCTTGGCGCGCCGATCACAGGGTGCGCCTTCATGCCCCGCTGCGGATACGCTGTGGATGCCTGCGGCGAGCGACGTCCGCCGTTCTTGCCGACGGCAGTTCCGGGTGTGTCAGCCGCCTGTCCCGTTCTGAATATTCGGGCGAAGGAGTGCGCATAATGAGCGCGGTACTCGAAGTCGAGCATCTGGTCACCAGCTTTCCAAGCGCCAAACGTGGCCAAACGATCAAAGCGGTAAATGACGTCTCGATCCACCTCAATCCCGGCGAGATTGTCGGCTTGGTGGGGGAGTCCGGCTGCGGCAAGTCCACGCTTGGCCGTTCGATCGTGGGCTTGGAAAAACCCCAGTCCGGACGCGTCGTTTTCGATGGCGTCGACCTCGGCTCCCTGAGCGGGCGCCGTCTGCGGGAAGCGCGTCGCGCCGTTCAGTACGTGTTCCAGGACCCCTATGCATCGCTGAATGATCGCCAAACTGTGGGCGAAGCCATAAACGAAGCCCTCATCATTGCAGGTTTGCGTTCGCAAACGGAACGCGAGGGGAGGATCGCCGAACTCCTCAACCAGGTGGGTCTGGCGACGACGGCCCGGGACAGATTCACCCGTGAACTCTCAGGCGGCCAGAGGCAACGCATCGCGATCGCGCGCTCGCTGGCCGTAGAGCCGCGGGTTTTAATCTGCGACGAACCGGTCAGCGCGCTAGACTTGTCTATACGCGCGCAGGTCATGAACCTATTCCTCGACCTCAGAGAGAAGCTAGGCGTGTCCTGCCTCTTTATCGCGCATGACCTCGCGCTTGTCCGGCAGGCGGCGACCCGGGTCTACGTGATGTACCTCGGCAAGGTGGTAGAAAGCGGCAGCTCGGAAGAGGTTTACCGGAATCCGAGCCATCCCTACACCCAGCTCCTTCTCGCGTCTATTCCGGAGGCTGATCCTGCCACCGAGCGTCGGCGCAACCCTCCGTTGATCACGGGCGAAATCCCAAGTCCGACGAATCCGCCCTCCGGCTGTTTCTTCAGGACGCGGTGTCCCCTTTCCGTGGAAGCTTGTGCGGAGGCTGAGCCTGTGTCGCAAGAAGTAAGCTCAATGCACAAGGCGGCGTGCAGGTTCGCCGGCGACCTATTCGCGAAACGGGTCTCGGCCGCATGATTAAACGTCAGATCTAGCTGACCGTGCGGGACCTGATGCGTTGCGCATTCTGGTGGCGAAGCAGAGATTTGCGCTCCTTCCTTCCGGTACCGGGCCGGCAGTGAGTGGGAAAGCGCTCTGTCGGCAGCCCTGGTTACTCAGGCGGGCCGGGAGGATCCTCTTGCCGGTTATTAGTCCGCTTCTTGTAGCGTTGGCTTAAGACGATAGACCGCCGTGTCGCCCGGACCCGGTCGACTCTTCACCATGCGCTGATCACTTTGATCCTGAGAAAGGGATATGAAGCAATTACCGTCGAGGACATCTGCAATGAGGCAAACATCGGCCGATCGACCTTTTACGCGCACTTCACCAGCAAGGACGACCTCAAGCGCAGCGGCCTGGACGATCATCTGCGCGCCATGCTGGTCGAACGCCAGCGGCATGCGCTTGCAGCGCCAGGCGAGCTGAAAGATCGCAGCTTGGGTTCGTGCTCGGTATGTTCGAGCACGCGCGTGAACATATAGATCTCTACCGAGCTCTGGCCGGGGGCCGCGGTGGGACTTTTGTGCTCGGCAGCATCCGCGAGATCTATGCGATCTCGTGCGCGCGGAGCTTGCCGCAAACAAGGACAGGAAGCTTCCCGATGTCGTGCCGAACGAACTGATCGTCCAGTTCGTCGTGGGTGCCTTTCTGTCGGTGCTGATCTGGTGGCTCGACGGCGGCGCCAAATTGCCGCCGCAACAAGTCGACCAGATCTTCCGGCGTCTGGCCACCGAGGGCGTCCCGTCGGCTTAGATATCAGGCCGAAGAACTGTGAAGCAGTCAGTTGCACTGCCGGCGTTGCCAATTCACCAACCACCGGCTTTGTTCGACGCATGTCCTTGAGGTCGCGATACACCGCCGTGAGGTCTGTCGACCAACGCCTCCGATACGTGGCTTGCGGCCGTCAGACGGCCGTCGGCGTGGACAGCAGCCACAGCCCGAAAACCGTATATCCGACCATAAAAACGGTCAGCGGAAATTGGCTGAGCGCCGCGCGGCTGCGCGCCGGATGCAAACGGAACGCCAGCCCGTGCGCGACCAGAACGGCAAGTATATGGCCGCCGATGATCGCCGCCGCCTGAAAGTTCCAGATGATCCACGCTGCATCGGAGCCCATGATCACTCCCGCCCCGACATTCATGTGCGCCGTGCCGAATAGGTTCCATCCCCGATCAAACGGATCCGAAATAGCGACGATCGCATTCTGGCCGTTCACCAGGAGGGCCGTCAGATAGTGGGAAAAATGATAGGCGAGCGCGATCGGGACGATCGACCAGACAAGGAGCCCGACCGCTTTTCCGAAAGAGATGCTCCCGGCCAACCGCTCACCGACAAACACTGCGGCGAAGAACACGGCGACAAGTGCGATAAACATCAGCACAAGACCGGCGCTGTTGATTCCGACTAATGCCGAGCGCCCCGGAAATTCGAGCGGATTGACACCATTCGCGCCCAGCCAAGAGAAGGTCTTCGACAGACCGTCGAAGGACACCGAGCTCAACGTCAGCAACAGAAAGAGCATACCGCTCGCCGGCAAGGCTTGCGCGCTCCACAATTTCGCTCCAGGCCAGCAGAGTGAGAGGGCGCGCCCCCCGCTTGGGTGGTCCGGCGTCGTTTCGACGATGGCGAAGCGTGACACCATGCGGAAGAACGCGGACAGAAACTCGCCGCGCCGGCTCCAGCCTTCGTAGCCGAAGATGATCATGCAGACGAAGGTCGAGAGCCAGTAGGCCATGAGAGCGAACGCAAGCCGCGCCGGATCTTCGGGCGCCGGATAGATCAGCTCGAACCAGGCGAAGCTTGCAAACAAAATCAACGCCGGCCAGTAAGCCAGTCCTTGTGGCATTGTGCGATCGCGGAATGCCGGGAAGACGCTGGAGAAAATGCGCCACGGCCCGTACCACGGGTTTGTCCACGACCAAACATTGCCGAATACGCCCTGAAGCAATGTCAGTCCGACCCAGACCAGCGTCCACACCGTTAGCGGAAGTGGATTCGACAGCGGATCTCGGCTGCCGAGAATTCCCGCCGCCACGAGTATGGCGAGAACCGCGAAGGCGAGCATGCTGATCCAAATGCGCGCGGCGTCGCCGAATTGACCAATTGGCAGGCGGGATGCCGAAATGCGTTCGAGCAGCCTGGGCGGGAGGACAGCCAGAACCAGAAAACTCGCGGCTACGGCCACCGCCCCGCCCACGACATAATATCCGGTCGGCAGGAGCATGACATAGCCGCGCTCGGAAGCATGGGCAAAGGCTGGGGTTGTGAAATGCGGCACGAGGGCAGCAGCTGATAATGCGATGCCCAACGCTCTCGCAGAGATGCTTTTATGTTCGCTGTCCGCCGCCATCCATCCGTCTTGCCACATGGCATTTGCGAAGGAAAGCGGACTACTGCTCGCGCAAGTGGAGGTGCCAAAGTGGGTGCCCGACTTCGTGCTAGCCCCCAAAGCCCGCTTGGTGAACAGGCCATATGATGCAGCTACGACTTCGAGTCGAGAGTTGCGTTGTGGACGACGTTCTCGTCCTCTGCCGTCTGCTGCAATACGTGGCAGCTGTGCCTGCGCCGGCCGGCGGCGCATTATCGTCGAAACAGGACCGGAGCGCCCACCGCCAGGCGCCCGGATCGTCGACGTGCAGAAGTTGTGGGCCGAACATCTACCAATGGCCGGAACTCGCGGCGCTGTCGATCCTGTTTCGCGAACGCCTGGTGTATTCCTTCGAGAGTCGGCCGCGCTTGTTCGACATTATCTCGCGCAGCATCGAAGGCGTCGCCGGCCTGATCCTGGGCCGGCGTCGCGGTCTGGCAGGTCGCTGCGCGCTGACCAGGCCCCGGATGGATTTCTGATTTGCGTCTGCCCATCCGGCCGGCGCATGGGCTGGCGGGAGAGGTTCGCTAGTTCAGGATCTGGGCAAGAAACAGTTTGCTGCGCTGGTGACGCGGATGCGAGAAGAATTCGGAGGGCGTGTTCATCTCGACGATCTCGCCCTGGTCCATGAAGACGACGCGGTCGGCGACCTGGCGGGCAAATCCCATCTCGTGCGTGACGCACAGCATCGTCATGCCATCGTCGGCCAGCGTGACCATGGTGTCGAGCACTTCCTTGACCATTTCAGGATCGAGGGCGGAGGTCGGTTCGTCGAAGAGCATGATCTTCGGGCTCATACAGAGCGCACGGGCGATGGCGACGCGCTGCTGCTGACCGCCGGACAACTGGCCGGGATATTTATGCGCCTGGTCCGGGATCTTCACCCGCTCCAGATAGTGCATGGCGGTCTGCTCGGCTTGCCCGCGCCGCATCCTGCGCACCCAGATCGGCGCCAGTGTCAGGTTTTCCAGAATGGTCAAATGCGGGAACAGGTTGAAGTGCTGGAACACCATGCCGATGTCACTGCGGATTACGTCGATCTGCTTCAAATCGTTGCTGAGTTCGACGCCTTCGACGACGATCTGCCCCTGCTGATGCTCCTCCAGCCGGTTGATGCAGCGGATCATCGTCGACTTGCCCGAGCCGGACGGACCGCAGATCACCAGCTTCTCGCCGCGATGGACGGTCAGGTTGATATTCTTCAGCACATGGAAATTTCCGTACCACTTGTTCATGCCGGTCATTTGGATAGCGGGTGGAGCGCTGCGATCGGGCATGGACGGAACGCGCGTTGGGGCGGACGATAACATCAAGGCATTTCCTAGTGAGCGGTCGGGCCGCGCCGCTCCAGGAAGTCGGCGAAGCGGGCGAATGAGAAGGAGAGCGCGAAGAAGAGCGCCCCGATAAACAGGAACGTCTCGGCCGCCGGCGACGGCCAGTCCGGGTCTGCCAGCGCCGCCTTACCGGAGCTGATCAGGTCGAACAGGCCGACGACCAGGACCAGGCTGGTGTTCTTGATCATGACGATGATGGTGTTGGCCAGCGCCGGGATCGCCACCCGGATCGCCTGCGGCAGGATCACCAGATATTGCGTGCGCCAGAAGGGCAGGCCGAGCGCCGCCGCGGCCTCGTGTTGGCCATTCGGGATGGCCTGCAGGCCGCCGCGGATCACCTCGGCGAGATAGGCCGCCGCGAAGATGGTGAGGGCGACCAGCGCACGCACGAACTTGTCGGGCAACAAGGCTTCGGGCAGGAACAGCGGCATCATGATCGATGCCACGAACAGGATGGACAAGAGCGGCAGTCCGCGCACCGATTCTATCAGGACCACGGCGCCGATGCGTATCGCGGGCATGGTCGAGCGCCTGGCAAGCGCCAACAGGATGCCGACGGGGAAGGCGACGCCGATGGCAACGACGGTGAGGATGAGCGTCACCGGCAGGCCGCCCCAGGACGAGGTCGGAACCTCGGCTAGGCCGAAACCGCCGGCCATCAGCCAGAAGATCAACACGAGCGCCGCCATCCAGAGCGCTGCCAGCCGCGGCGCCCAGCTGGCGGGCCGCACCGACCAGGCAAGCAGCGCCAGGATGAGCAGGCAGACGATGGCGGGGCGCCAGCGTTCGTCGAGCGGATATATGCCGAACAGCAACTGCCCGGACTTGGCGTAGATGAAGCTCCAGCAGGCTCCGGTGGCCACCCGGCAGGCGCTTGGATTGGGATCGAACAGCACGGCGTCGATTACCAGCCAGCGCAGCATCGGCGGTACCGTGGCGACGAGCAGAACGCCGAACAACAGCGTCAGGGCGGCATTGAGCGGCGTGCCGAACAGGAGCTTGGCGGACCGCCGCAAGGCGCCGAAGCGGATCTGTCCTGGCATTGGCTCGGCCGGAAGGGAAAGAGACACGGCCTTCATAGTTCAGCGCTCCACGATGGCGATGCGACGGTTGTACCAATTGGCCGCGCTCGACAGGCTCAGGTTGAGGGCGAGATAGACGCCGAGGATGATGAAGACGCCCTCGATCGAATGGCTGGACTTGCTGATGATGGTGTTCATGACCGCAAGGAAGTCCGGATAGCCGACCGCGATCGCCAGCGTCGAATTCTTGACGACGTTGATGTATTGGCTGTTGAGCGGCGGGACGATCACCCGCAGCATCTGCGGGATGATGATCAGACGCAGTATTTTGCCGCGCGGCAGGCCGAGCGAATGACCTGCGTCCCACTGACCGCGGCCGACCGAAAGCACGCCGCCGCGCACGATCTCGGCGACGAAGCCGGTAGTGTAGATGGTCAGCCCGATGAGGATGGTGCTGAGTTCGGGCGTCAGTTCCTTGCCGCCCTTGAAATTCGACCCGGTGAAGGTCGGCCAGTCGACGGAGAATTTCGCGTCGGCAAGCCATAGTCCGGCAACGCCCACCGTGAGGATCGCCGGCGTGGCCAGCGGCGGCAACCATCCTCTTCTCGCCGCCGCCCAGCCGGCGGCCGCCAATGCCAGGGCGAGAGCAATGACGAGCAATCCCGGGGTGGCGAAGTCCATGCTGACAGCCGGCACCACAAAGCCGCGCATGGAGGCGTAAACGCCTGGCAGCGGATTGAGCGCTTCGCCGACCGGCGGCAGCACCTTCCACCACAGCGAGTAGAGAAAGATCAGAAGCACGATCGGCGGTGAATTGCGTGCAACCTCCACCCATACGCGGCAGGTGCCCGCCGCCAGGGGATTGCTGCTCAGCCGGGTGATGCCGACGACGAGGCCGAGCGCGGATGAAAAGACGATGATGACCGCGGAGACGAAGACCGTATTGGCGAGCCCGGTCGCGATCGCCCAGTAATAGGGGTCCCGCGACTTGTAAGTGAGGATTGCTTCCGAGATGACGATCCTTGACGGCATCGTCAGGAAATCGAAGCCGATCGGGATGCCGCGTGCCCTGAGATTGGCGAAAGTCGTGCTGACGAGCAGGGCAGCGAAAGCGGCAACCGCGGCGGCCAGGGCACACTGGATGATGATCGATCTGGTCTTGGCATCGCTCAGCATGTTGACCTCGAGGGTTCGCGGCGTTGGCAGGGAAGGGGAGCGCCGGGCCCGTTCCCCTCCATCATGCGGCTCAATCCCAGGGGAAAGGATAGTTGAGGCCCCCGTCCTTCCACAACGCATTCAGACCGCGTTCGACCTTTAGCGGGCTGTCCTTGCCGAGATTGCGGTCCCAGATCTCGGCGTAGTTGCCCATTTGCTTGATGACGTTGTAGGCCCACTTATCGTCCAATCCGAGCGGCTTGCCGAAGCCGGATTCCTCGCCGAGCACCCGTTTGACTTCCGGACTGCCCGACACAAGCTTTTCATCGATGTTCTGCGAGGTGATGCCGTTGGCCTCGGCCCAGAACAGGGCATTCAATGTCCAGCGCACGACGTCGAAGAGTTGATCGTCGCCGCGGGCGACCGCGACGCCATTGGGTTCGGCGGCTTTGCCGACCTTGATGATGTCGTAGTCGTCGGGGTTCTTGGCCACCGAAGCACGCTGTCCGGCTGCCGCAGTGCCGTCGGTGACGTATGAATCGCAGCGGCCGCCGAAGAAGGCGTCGCGCGCCTGAATGGTCGAGTCGTAATAGACTTTCTCCATCGCGATCCCGAACTCTTCCTCGGTTTCCTCGATCGCTTTCTCGGTCAGGCTGCCACCGCCTTGCAGGCAAACGGTCTTTCCGTCCAGCAGTTTGGGCTCGGTAATATTGTCGGCCTTGCGCACGAGCATGCCGTCCGTGTCGTAGAGATTGATCCAGACGAAGCGGACAACCGTATCGCGACTGTAGGTGATGGTGGATGTGCGCGACAGAACGTCGATCTCTCCGGTCTGCAGCGCAGGAAAACGCTGGCCTGCGTTAAGCGGCACGTAACGGATCTTCTCCTTGTCGCCGAGGATGGCGACCGCGAAAGTGCGGCAGATGTCGGAATCGAAGCCGCGATAATACCCCTTCTCGTCGGGCCGGGAGAGACCAGGCACGCCCTGGCTGGCGCCACAGCTGACGTAGCCGCGCTCCTTGATTTTGTTGATGACCGCCTGCGCGTTGGCGTTGCTGCCGCCCGAAGACAGGCTGGCCAGCCCTATCGCCAGACCCGTGAGCCATTTCAGACCTTGATGTTTCATAGTCATTCCCCTTCTCGTTGAGGTTGTAATCATTCGGCGGCCTTGGCGTCGGCTGCTGCGGTTCCGTTGCGCCGGGCTTCAGCAAAGAGTTCGAAGGCCTGGGAAAGGTCGGCCAGAAGATCTTCGAGCGCCTCAAGGCCGATCGACAGGCGCCAGACCGGGCCGGGCTTCAGCCAATCGAGGCTGGCGCGGCCCTTGCGCGGATCGCTGACGGCAATCAGCGAATGCACGCCGCCCCAGCTTGCGCCGAGCCTGAACAGCCGCAGGCTGCGCAGGACATCGGATTGCAGTGGCGCCAGTTCCGGCCGCAGCACGAAGGAGAACACGCCCGCCGATCCGGCGAAGTCACGCTTCCAGACCGCGTGGCCGGGATGGCCAGACTGCGCGGGATGCAAGATCTGCGCGACTTCCGGGCGTTCCGATAGCCAGACGAGGATCTTGCGCGCGGTGCCGTCCGCATGACGCATGCGCACCGGCATGGTCATCAGGCCGCGCTCGCACAGCGCGCAATCCTCGGGCGAGACGCCATAGCCGAGGAAACGCGCCGTATCCTTCAGCTGCCGGAAAAGGGCCACGTCGTTGACGGCCACCGAGCCCATTAGAAGATCTCCATGGCCGCCGGCGTGTTTGGAAAGCGCCTGCATCGAAATGTCGACTCCATGGGCAAGCGGCTTGAACAGAAGGTGCGAGGCCCAGGTGTTGTCAGCCGCGACGAGAGCGCCAGTCTTGTGGGCGGCCGCCGCGATGGCCGGCACATCCTGCACCTCGAAGGTGGCCGAACCAGGCGATTCCACCCAGACCAGCCGCGTTCTGGCGTCGATCATCGCCGCGATGCTTGCGTCCAGCCGTGGATCGTAGGAAACCGCCTCGATCCCGAGGCGGCCAAGAAAACGCTCGGCCATGTCGCGTGCCGGGCCATAGAGCGTCTCCGGGATCAGAACCCTTTCGCCGCCGCGGCAGACAGCCATGGTCGCCAGCGTCATGGCAGCCATGCCCGACGGGACGACGAGAGCCCGGGATCCGCCTTCCAGCACGGCGATGTGATCTTCGAGCTGCCGGCTGGTCGGTGTGCCGTAAAGTCCGTAGCTGAACCCGTCGTACAGGCGCTCGACGCGACGCTCGAACGACTCCAGATCGTCAAAGACAACGGTCGAGGCTCGCTCGACCGGCATCGCCACCGCCTGGAACGGTTCCTCGGAGCGCTTGGGAGGATGGACATGTGAAGTGTCGTCGCGTCGGTTCATGGGCGAAACTTAGCGGGCTCATCCATTGCCATCTATGACCGCGCCGATAAAGTTAATTCGCTTTTGATATGGGCTGCACTATGAACCTGCGCGACATCGATGTCTTCAACGCGATCATGATCACGCGCGGCGCCGGCGCGGCGGCCGCGCTGCTCGACACCTCGCAGCCGGCCATCAGCCGTTCGCTAGCCAAGCTAGAGGCTGAACTCGGCTTCAGGCTTTTCGACCGCATTCGTGGCAGGCTGGTGCCGACACGCGAAGGGGAGTTGTTCCATGCCGAGGTGAAAGCCAACCTGGTCGGGCTCGACCGGCTGAAGCTGCGGGCGGCCCAGATCAAGGAGGTCGGCACCGGTACCATCCGCGTCGCCTCCCTGTCGGCACTCGGGCATGGGCTGGTGCCGCGCGCCATCGTAGCGTTCTCGCACCGGCATCCGCAGGTGCGAATCAGCTATCAGGTCCGCACCTCCAATGTCGTGCGCGACCTGGTCGCCTCTGGCAGTTTCGATATCGGGCTCGCGGCCGACGAGGTCGACACCAGCGGCGTGCTGCACAGCGTCTTCACCACACCGCGCGCCGTCTGCGTGATGCCGAAGAACCACCGGCTGGCGCGGAAGCAGATAATCACGCCGGCCGATCTCGCCGACGAGGCCTTCCTGGCATTGTCGCCGGAAGATACTGCTCGGCTCGCCATGGACAAGATCCTGGCCGCGCATGGGGTACGGCCGCGCATCTTGATCGAAACGCCCTACGGCCTGACTATCGCTATCCTTGCAGCGAAGGGCATGGGGATCGGCTTGGTCAATCCCTCCGTCATTGCGGACCGCATGATCGGCGGCATTTTGGCCAGGCCATTCGAGCCGGCCGTCAATTTCCGCGCGCTACTCCTCCGCCCGCCGGACGGCATCAATTCGACCTTGATCACCGACTTCATTGGCGAACTCTATGCCGCCCGCAATATGCTATCGAGCGAGGTATAGGCAATGTGGCTCGCCGCCTAAACATAGACGCCACCGGTCTTGCCTCAGTAAGGCGCGGACGTCCATGGCCTCACGCAGCGCGTCGCACGGCGCAAATTCGTGTTCGCCCCTTAGCCGGCTTCCTCGTTTGCACGAAACCGGACGATCTCGGCGAACGCGGAGCTATCCTGCCAGAGAAATAGATGGCCACCTTCGAACATGCGCAAGGTCGCCCTCGGGATTCTTCCCACCATGCGTTCCTGAGATGACAGTAGAGCGATCCCGTCGTACCACCCGCCACATATTAGAACTGGGCACCCGATTTGGTCCAGGCGCTCCCAGGGGCGTTGTCACGGTAACCGCGTGTCAGGAATCGCTGCGATAGATGCTGGGGATGAACACTTCGCAGATCAGCTACAAACGGCATCGGTTCCCACCCGAGATCATCGCCCACGCGGTGTGGCTATATTATCGATTTCCGCTGAGCCTGCGTCAAGTCGAAGAATGCTGCTGGAGCGCGGCATTGTCGCTTCCTACGAGACGATCCGTCGATGGGGAAAGAAGTTCGGGCTGGACTACGCTCGGCGCCTGCGCCGCAAGCAGCCCAGTCGAAATGACATCTGGCACCTCGACGAAGTCGCCATCACGATCGCCGGCAAGAAGCATTGGTTATGGCGGGCCGTCAACCAGGACGGCTATGTGCTCGACGAGATCGTCCAGACCCGGCGCAACACCAAGGCCGCCAAGCGCTTACTGACGGCTGTTGAAGAAGCAGGGCCAGGTGCCGAAGCGGATGATCACCGACAAGCGCGGCTCCTATGGAGCAGCGCGGCGTCAAGTCATGCCGGACGTCGAGCACCGGTCGCACAAGGGTTGAACAACAGAGCGGAGAATTCGCATGTGCCACGGCGAAAACGAGAGCGGATGATGCAAGGCTTTCGATCACCGGGGAGCCTCCAGCGTTTCGTCTCGACCTTTCTCTGCAGTCCGCAATCTCTTCGTCCCGCCCCGTTCAAAATGCTCCGCCTTTCAGATCCATCTTCACCGCCTGAATGCCAGCGCAATGGAAAGCTGCTGCCGGCGTGATCGCCTGAAATCATTCCCAAAAGTCACAACGACAGCCCATCTCCGTTTATGTGACATCACCCTTCAGATCGCCCGCAATTTGTAGTCCGCCGCTTTTGACCGGCGCCACGCCGCGTTGGTGGCGTGGATGATCGCAAAGCCTGAATTCGCGCTGCTTGCACGGCAACGTTCGTCCCGCGACGCGGCATGCGCCTTTATCGGTTATGCCGGCAGGCCGGCTATCCGCATGGCGTCGGTGACGTCATCGACAATATCCGGCGCAATGCCTACGGCGGCGGACCAGCGGCCGATGGTGAAGTGCGGGTCGAGCGACATCAGCCGCGCGGCCGATACTTTGGCCTCGTCGAGCCGCCCGAGCCTGGCCAGCGGTGCGGCCAGCCATCCGTGCAGCATGCTGAATCCGGGGTTCATTTCTACCGCCCGGCGGCCTGATATGACGGCCTGCTCGTGCCGGCCGGTGAGAAAATTGCCGAATCCGATCATGCCTTGCGGCACGCAGCTCATGGCGTCGAGGGGGTTCAGCCGTAACGCCTGCTCACCCCAGTCGATCGCCCGGGCAGCGTCGCCGCCATACGCCACCGACACGCAGCCGAAGGCAAAGACGAAGGCGCAGGAGGCGCTGAGCGTCAAAGCCTGCGCAAACGCTTCGTCGGCCAGACTGCGGTCATGCTCGACGATGCCGATGGTGAACCCGGCCAGAGCGAGCGCCATCGCGTCGCCCGAACCATGCTCGATCGCCGCATGGGCATGGCGGATCGACTTCTCGCGGTTCTCCGGATGCATCCCGCCGCGCACGAATAGCGTCTGGTGCGCCCAGGCAGCAAAGCCGTGCGCAAGGGCATAGGTCGGCTCGATGGCGAGCGCCTGGTCGAGCAGCGGCAGCCCCTTGGCGGCACCTTGCGGCATGAAGGTGTAGACATCGGGCAGCGCGCGCAGCAGCAGATCGTAGGCGTCGAGACTGTCGGGGCGCTTGCGCTTGACGCGTTCGATCTCGGCCCGGCGCAGATTGGGCTCTATTGCCGCGACCACGCTGATGGTGATCTCGTCCTGTAGGGCAAATACATCGGTCAGGTCGCGGTCGTAGCGTTCGGCCCACAGATGGCTGCCGTCCTCCGCGTCGATGAGCTGGCCGGTGATGCGCACGCGGCTTCCCACCTTGCGCACGCTGCCTTCCAGCACGTAGCGCACGCCAAGCTCGTGACCGACCTGCTTCACGTCCACCGCGCGGCCCTTGTAGGTGAAGGAGGAATTGCGCGCGATGACGAACAGCCACCTTATTCGCGACAGACCGGTGATGATGTCCTCGACCATGCCGTCAGCAAAATAATCCTGATCCGGATCGCCGCTCAGGTTCGCGAATGGCAGCACGGCGATGGAAGGACGGGCGGGAATGCCTAAGGCAGGCTTCGGCTGCTCCATCGGCGCGGTTGCCTGCGCGCCGCCATCCTCGCGGACGGTGCCGACGAAGCGAAGGCCCCTGCGCAGAATTGTGCGGATCAGGCGCTGTTCCTCGCCACTGTCATGCAACGCATTGCGGGCGGCGTTGATGCGGCTGGAGAGCGTGGCGTCCGAGACGATGCGGCCCTGCCAGACCGCATCGATCAAATCATCCTTGCTGACCACCCGCTCGCGATTGCGGATCAGATATTGCAGCAAGTCGAACACCTGCGGCTCGACCGAGATCAGGTCGTTGCCGCGACGGAGTTCGCGCCGGTCTCCGTCCAGGGCAAAATCCTCAAAATGATACGGCAAACTGCATGCTCCGGATTACGGCGAAGAGGGGCTGCCGACACTTTAGCCGCGTCGCGGACGCAAAATCAAAGCGATCTCAAGGTAAAATCAAGAGGTCCTGAAAGTCGCCTCAAAGCGCGCGCTTCTGCTCCGTCGCATAGTCCTCCTGCCACAACGGTTCACAACACTTTGAAAAAGGAGAACTCAGATGTCGAACACTGCAGCAAATTCCGTCGTCCTCGTGCATGGCGGCTTCGTCGATGGCTCCGGCTGGGACGGCGTCTACCAGATCCTGAAGAAGGACGGCTATGACGTGACCATCGTCCAGAACCCGACGACTTCGCTCGCCGACGACGTCGCTGTCACCAAGCGCGCCATCGCCGCCGCTCCCGGCAATGTCATCCTGGTCGGCCACTCCTATGGCGGCGTCGTGGTCTCCGAGGCCGGCACCGATCCGAAGGTGGCAGGTGTCGTCTATATCGCGGCGTTCGCGCCGGATGCAGGCGAGTCGGTTTCGACCCTGATCGCCAACCCGCCGCCCGGAGCGTCGGTGCCGCCGATCCTGCCGCCCGTCGACGGCTTCCTGATGCTCGACAAGGAGAAGTTCGCCGCCGCGTTCGCCGCCGATGTCCGTCCCTCGCTCGCCTCCTTCATGGCCGATTCGCAGGTGCCGTGGGGTGCGGCGGCGCTCGAAGGCAAGGTCAGCGCTCCGGCCTGGAAGGTGAAGCCCAGCTGGTACCTCGTTGCCACCGACGACAAGATGATCCCGCCGCCGGCGCAGCGCAACATGGCGAACCGGGCAGGGGCGACGACGGTGGAGGTGCCCGGCAGCCACGCCGTCTACGTCTCCGATCCTGCAGCTGTCGCCAGCCTCATCAAGCAGGCGGCCGCCGGCAAGAACTGAACCGGCATCACCTCTTATAGACAGCCTGGGCGCATGGCGGCGCTCAGGACCGTAGGCCGGCCGAACGACCGGATGCACCAGGACCTGACTGCTGTTGACTGCGTCAGAGTGAGCAATACACCAATTTTGCCGCGAAAAGATCCGCAAGGCCCGAGCCGACCGCTTTGAAAAGTGTGATTTGCTGCGGGTTGCTCCTCCCTTTGATCTCCTTCCTTGCAAGCTCTGCAAGGGTGCCCGCGGATGTGACTTGCCGATATGAGTGTGCTCGCAATTGGCTGGCTCAGATCTCCGGCCTCATGCAGTGCCTCAGGGGTGTCCACATATACGGCCGCACGTAGCACAGCCTCGGAGTTCGCCTCACGCATCTTTGGAGTGAAGCCTCCGATCAGGTCGACATGGGTCCCAGGAGAGAGCCACGCGCCCTGAATCAACGCGATGTGGCAAGCGTCGCGGCAGTGACAATATCGGCATTTCTGACACCCGATTCGAGGTCACTCTCGATTGACGCCAGGAAGCCTTTGTTGCTCAGATCGGCAACCATGCGGGCCGCGCTCTCCTGATTGATATCCCAGACGGATACCTCGGCAATTGGACGAACGGCGCGATATGCCTCAGGTATGAGACTTGCAACGCGGCCCGAGGCCAAAACGAGCAATTTCCGAGAGTCCTCGCGAGAAAGGTAGCGCGCCGCGAGCGCCGAGGTGGCCACTGTCCGCCGCGCGCTGTGAGGTTGCCGTCCATCATGGCCAAATGCTGTCCCGTATCGCCATCGTGGAGCACATACGTTGAAGCGTTGAAGTGAGGCCCGCCAAGCCCTGGCGGAGTTGCTGGGGAACACAGTCACGAGCTTGACCCCAAGATATTTGACGTCATCGGAGTTGCTGCTCCAGGCAGGCATCAGAAGCAGAGTAGCGTCGGGCTGGCCCTCCATCTCGATCGTGTGATGGTGGCGCGTCGGGACGATACAACCTTGGGCGAACACACGATCTATCAAACGACCATAGTCCAGATGACGGGACGTTATATCGGCGTCTGCGACTTTGAGCGTGGTCATGTCTTCTCCCTTAAGAGCGGCCGGCATTGCTTAAGTGCTCCTGTTAGAGGGTCTGGTATCGGCTTGAACTATCGCCAGAGGAAATCTCAATACACAGTCACCAGACCGCGCCGACGCAGTTCGTGTACGCCGCAGGTACCCCGTTCGCTTACCGGCGGTTCGGCAAAACGGGTGGCGTGCCGCTCGTCTTCAACATGCATTTCACCGGCACGATGGATCATTGGGACCCGGCGGTGACCGACGGCTTCGCCAGGGATCGCGAGGTCAGGCGTGCCATCCGTTTCGCCGGCGCGATGGCGCCGCGAGGCATTCCGGGCCCGGGATATCGACAGGATCGCGGGCATTGAAGACGTATGCCCCCATCTGAGGCGGCCCGCCGTGCGGAGCATCGGGGCGATCATGCGCAACAATATGCGGACAATGATGGCCCTGACCTTCGACGCGGCCGGGCCGAATGCGCCCGGTACGATGAATGAGCTCAGGGCGAGCTTGCGCACCGACCTCTCAGTCGGCTCAAGTCGGAAGGCTGAACGCCATCCGATCACAGGCTTTTGAGGCGCGTCGTCGGCGTTGATGTTGGGCGGCATCTCGTGTTACGCCTGCCGACGTTACCATTGCGGCGTGCTTCGGTCGGTGAAAATCTGACATCCTGACATCCATTGAGTTCCAACTGTCATCCGTTGGTGCCGCGCAGCGTCTCGAATAGGAACCAGACGCGCTTCTCGCTCTCGTTGATCCAGTTCTCCAGCAGGCTGGCGATCGCCACGTCGCCATATTCGTCGCCGAGATCGTGCATCGGGCGCATGGCTCGCGACGAGCGTTGCATTGTCCTGACGCAGTTCGGCTTGCGCCCATGATGGACTGGACGGGCTGATCCGAAAAGCTACTAAAAATCAAAGCTTAAGGGGGATTTAAGTTGGCGATGCAGTACCAAATGCAGTACCGCTGAAGCGCAGCCGATGATGTTTTCAGGGTCGTAGGACGGACTTGCCGTTGCGAACGTCGGCGCGACAGAGCACTTACGGAGCCCGTGGTCGCAGAGGTTGCCCGAATGCACATTCGAGACCGGCTGAATCCCAGTCCGCAAGCGCGCGGCGAGATATGTGCTCTCCAGGAAGACCATGAGGCTTGCTTCCGGATCGGTAACTCTGCGGATCGCATAAGGCAGCAGGTATTCTCCAAGTCGTAGTGGGCGGCGTCGTCAAAGATCTTCGCCGCCGCGAAGCCTTTTGGTCGGGCGGTGGAGCGGTCGACTTTCCGGCCTTCTATTCCTACGCCTGTCCGAAACCGCTGCTCCTCTGACGCTTCTCCTTCGCACGGAGCTGTCGCAGCCCTCTTGGTGCGCGGACGCGCGGTGCGCACACAACTTGTGGCCGATAACAGACCCGATAACAGAGTTGACAACTCTCTGCTGGTCAAAAACCTTCAAAGACGCCATCATGCAACAAAAATTGCAAGGATGTGCATCGTGGACGAGAAGGTCGAGGCTCCCAAGGATTATGAGGATCTCATCCGCGTGATACACGACCGGTATGATGAGATGAGCAAGGCGTATCAGAAGATTGCGTTGTATCTCACCCAAAATCCGAATGACGTCGCGGTGCGATCGGTGAACTCGATTGGGGAAGGCAGCGGCGTTCACGCGTCCAGCTTCGTCCGATTTGCCCAAGCATTGGGGTATGAGGGGTTCAAGGACCTGCAGAGCCTCTTCCAGAAACGATTGTCCACCGCGGCTCCCGGCTTCGAAGCCCGCATCAAGGCGTTGGAGAAGGAACTGGGGGAGCGGACAGATCGCAGCGAGATGGGACTGATGCACGACCTGGTCGTCCGTGACATCGCGTCCCTGAAAGAGATGCTCACCGATCTTCAACCCGAGGATCTGGCAGAAGCCGTTAGCCTGCTCGAGAAGGCCGACGTCGTCTATCTGATGGGACAACTTCGCTCGGCACCGGTCGTCGAACTCCTTCGCTATATACTGACCATGCTAGGTAAGCGCTGTGTGCTCCTGGATCCGGGCGGCGGACTGGCCACGCATATGGCCCGTGCAATGCAGAAGACGGACCTGCTGTTTGCGGTGTCGTTCCGCTTCTATGCGAACGAGGTCGTCAATGTTGTGGAAGAAGCCGCGGGGAGAGGTATACCCATCGTGGCGATCTCGGACAGCACGTTGTCTCCATTAGCCAAGAGCGCGCGCGTTCTCTTCGCCGTACCGGAGCACGAATACACATTCTCGCGCTCGCTTGCGGCTCCCATGTGTCTTGCCCAGGCTTTGACCGTGGCCTTGGCGGCCAGGCTTCAGAACAACGCGGTCAATCCCCGCATTCCAACGGTTACCGAGCGGTAGGGACTGCAAACCGCGAAAGCTGACGTCGTTGCAGCATTGCCGTCCGCCAGCCGTCGATTATCAATCAGTGTCGGAAGGCGAGAGCGCCATCGCCTTTTCAGGCACGGCCATGGGGCCGGATGCGGCACCGAGGACTGTCTGGTCGTAATCCACCACCGCACCTGTCATGAGCCCGGCATCGTCCGAAACGAGGAAGTTGACGGTGCGGGCGGCCTCGGCCGGATCGACCAGCCGGCCGAAGGGCAGGTTCGCAACGGCTTTCGCTTCCCAATTGGGATCGCCCGTCTCACTCGCCTGCAATTCTCGCTCGTTATCAGACGCCATCCAGCCGACATCCAGCTGGTTGACGCGGATGCGGTTCTTCATGACGGAAAACGCCGTGTTGCGGGTCAGCGTCGCCAGCGCCGCCTTAGTGGCACAGTAAACGTTGATGAAAGGCTGGCCGGCATGTTCGGAGATCGAGCCGATGTTGCAGATGGCGCCTTCGATTCCGTCGCGGATCATGCGGCGGATGGCCTCCTGCATCAGGAAGTAGGGCCCTCGCACATTGACGGCGAACAGGGCGTCGAAGAGTTCGGGCGAGGTATCGAGGATGGTGCCACGGTCCGTGCGGGCACCGGCGTTTACCAGCACATGTATCTTGCCGTATACGCGCTCGGCCTCCGCCATCACGCGTCGGCAATCCTCGACTTTGCCGAGATCGGCCTTGACAAAGTGGACAGGCACGCCGGTGTCGTGCTTGATCGCCTCCGCCGCGGCACGGCCCTTCGCCTCGTTGCGGCCGAGCGTGACAAGACCGGCAGCGCCGGCTTCCGCCAGCCGGCGCGCAATGGCCGCTCCCAACCCCTGCGTCGAACCCGTGACAACGCAGACCTTCCCATCCATGCGATTCATAACTTCAGCTCTCCACAGTGTAGCCAGCCGCGGCCATGACGCGCAGCAATTCCTTATGCCCGATCTTCGCCATTTCGAGTGGCGGACTTTTGACGGGATCCTGCTCGGCTTCAACGACGAACCAGCCTTCATAACCGTAGGAGGCTAGCCGCTTCACGATCGCCTCGAAGTCAAGCGAGCCGTCACCGGGCACGGTGAAGGCCCCCTTGACCACCGCGTCGAGAAAACTTTCCCGGCTGCGGTCGAGCCCGTCCACGACCGCTTGACGGATGTCCTTGGTGTGTACATGCGAGATGCGGGCGTGGTGTTTGTCGACCACCCGCAGCACGTCGCCGCCGGCAAAGGCCATGTGGCCGGCATCGTAGAGCAGGGGCAGACCCTCGCCGGAATGCTTCATCAGCAGATCGACGTCCTGTTCGCTTTCGATCGGCGCGGCCATGTGGTGGTGGTAGGAAATCGGCATGCCCTGGTCCGCGCACCACTCGCCGAAAGTGGTGAGCTTGCGGCCGTAGGCCTTGATCTGATCGTCGTCGAGACGCGGGCGCATGGCCAGCGGCGTGCCGCGGTCGCCTTGGATGGTGCGACCCGTCTCGCCATAGACGATGCATGGCGCGTTGGTCGCCTTGAACAGCGCCATCTGCGCGGCGATGCGGTCCTTCTCTTCATCGATGTCGCCGACCAGCAAGCGACCGGAGAACCAGCCGCCGCAGACGCTCATGCCGTGCTGCGTCAGGATGGGCTCAAGCACCGCCGCGTCCATCGGGAAACGGCGGCCGGTCTCCATGCCGGTGAAGCCGGCCTCACAGGCCTGCCGCAGGCACTCTTCCAGCGAAACGTCGTCGCTCAATTCGGCGAGGTCATCGTTCCACCAGGCGATCGGCGCGATGCCAAGCTTGGCTCTCATTCTCTTCTCCAATCATGATTTTCCGGCCGGCGCCGGCTGCTTGCGCCACGAAAAACTGCCGGAACAATGCTCAGGGAGTGTCGCATCGTTCCGGCAGAGGGCGCCCCGAGGGGCGCCAGACAAACTCAGACACCTATGCGCTGCCGTTTGCGGCCTTCGGCTTGCACGGAATGGGCCTCGCGAACCTGTTCGCGGTTGCTGACTTGCGGTACGCCGACGTCCCACCACGCATCCCCGGGGGTCCAGGCGAAAGCGTCGGAGACGATGGTGATGACGGTGGTGCGGTCGGTGGTTTTCGCCCATTCGATCGCCTGGCCGAGATCGGCAAGGCTTTCGACACGCCGCGTCAGCGCGCCCATGGCTTCCGCATGCTTGGCGAAGTCGACCGAGAACGGCTCCTTGACCCGGCAGTCCTTGATCAAATTGTTGAAGGAGGCGCCGCCCTTGGCGTTCTGCAGCCGGTTGATCACCGCATAGCCGCCATTGTCGCATACCACGAGAATCATCTTGTGGCCGGCGAGCACCGACGAATAGATGTCGGAGTTCATCATCATGTAGGTTCCGTCGCCGATCATGACGATTGGCGTGCGGGAAGGGTCGGCCATGGCCGCCCCCCAGCCGGCAGAGATTTCATAACCCATGCAGGAGAAGCCGAACTCGCAGTCGAAGGTGTTCGGCTCCTTCACCCGCCAGTTCTTCATCACCTCGCCGGGAAGTCCGCCGGCCGCCGTAATCAGCAGGTCACGCTCGCCCGCCTTGGCGTTCACCACGCCCACCACTTGCGCGTAGGTCGGCACGGGGTCGTTGGTCGGCTTCTGGAAGCCATCAAGCAGCGTGTTCCACTTGCCAAATTCGACCTTGCCTTTCTGGGTCCAGGCACTGTCGGCTTGCCAATCACCAAGGTCAGCCCCAAGTTCGCTTACCGTTTCCAGCGCATCGCCGACGACAGCGAGCGCCCGGTGCTTGGTGGCATCCCAGCGTGCGGCATTGACCGAGATGAATTTCGCGTCGGCGGAGAAGGCGCTCCAGGATCCGGTAGTGAAGTCCATGAGCCGTGTGCCGACGGCGATGATCACGTCGGCTTCCGCCGCCAGCGCGTTGGCCGAGGTTGAGCCGACGATGCCGATCGGTCCGACATGCGCGGGGTGGTCGTGCGTAACCGTGCCCTTGCCGGCAATCGTCTCCGCCAGCGGGATCCCATGCCTTTCGGCGAAATCGCCAAGAACCTTCTCGGCACCGGAATAACGCACGCCGCCACCCGAGATGATCAGCGGCCGCCTTGCGCTTTTGAGGATGCGCGTCGCCTCAGTGAGCCGGCTCCGATCAGGCCGCGGGCGTGGAACCGTATGCACCGTCGGCTCGAAGAAGGCTTCGGGATAATCCCAGGCGATCTCCTGCACATCCTGCGGCAAAGCGATGAAGGCTGGCCCGCAATCGGCCGGATCAAGCAGCACCGCAACCGCCTGCGGTAGCGACGAGATGATCTGCTCGGGATGGACGATGCGGTCCCAGTAGCGCGTGACCGCCTTAAAGGCGTCATTGACGTTGATGGTCGGGTCGCCGAAGTGCTCGACCTGCTGCATGACCGGATCGGGCCGGCGACTGACGAAGGTGTCGCCGGAGAGCAGCAGCACCGGCAGCCGGTTCGAATGGGCGACGCCCGCTGCCGTCACCATGTTCAATGCGCCCGGACCGATCGAGGTGGCCGCAACCATGATCTGGCGCCGGCGCTTCGCCTTTGCAAACCCGATGGCAGCGAGCGCCATTGACTGCTCGTTCTGGCCGCGCCAGGTCGGCAGCACGTCCTTCACCGCCTCGAGCGCTTCGGAAAGGCAAGTCACGTTGCCGTGCCCGAAGATGGCGAAGACTCCCGGAAAAAGCGGAACTTTCTCGCCTTCGACAACCGTGAACTGGTTGCACAGATAGCGCACGAGCGCCTGCGCCATGGTCAGGCGGACGGTGGTCCTGGTCATCTTTGTCTCCTCCCCTAACGACGGTCTTTCCAAATCTATACGGAATGCCCATTGACAAATCAATATGTTTGCAACGATCATTGCAAAAATTCAAACCGGGAGGATTTCTTGCTTAGAATTGCTGTGCTCGGCTGTGGCCGGATCGGCAGGATGCATGCGGCAAACATTGCCGCGCATCCTCGTGCGCAACTCGCCACTGTCTATGACATCGACCAATCGTCCGCGGAGAGTGTGGCGGCGCGGCATGGCGTTCGCGCTTCGGCGTCCGCCGACGAGGTCTTTGCCTCGGCAGACGTCGATGCGGTCCTTGTCGCGACGGTGACTGACACGCATGCCGATTACATCGAAAAGGTGGTGGCCGCTGGCAAACCCGTGCTCTGCGAGAAGCCGATCGATCTTAGCCTGGAAAGGGTGAACCGTTGCGCCGAAGCAATTTTGTCCAAGGGCGTGCCGGTCCAGATCGGCTTCAACCGACGTTTCGACCCCGGTCATCGTGCGGCGTGGAACGCCGTACGATCCGGCGAGATCGGCGACCTGCACCAGGTCATCATCACCTCGCGTGATCCTGGCATGCCGCCCCGTTCCTACTACGAGGTCGCGGGCGGACTTTTTCGCGACATGACGATCCACGATTTCGACCTCGCCCGCTTCATGCTGGGAGAGGAGCCGGAGGAGGTGTTCGCCATCGGAGGCCGGCTGATCGACCCGGCGATGATGGAGGAACTGAACGACTATGACAGCGTCATGGTCGTGATGCGGACCAAAAGCGGCAAGCAGTGCCACATCAACAATTCCCGCACCTCAACCTATGGGTACGACCAGCGCGTCGAACTGCTGGGCAGCACCGGCATGGTGATCAGCGGCAACCGGAAGCCTCATGAGTTGCTCCGTTACTCGGCCGCGCGGGCCGAAGCCACCGCGCCCTACCTCGACTTTTTCATCGAGCGATACCGCGAAGCGTTCGATGCCGAGATCGACGCCTTCGTTACCTGCGTCGAGAAGGCCGAGCGGCCGCTGGTCGGTTTCGAGGACGGGCGCCGCGCTCTGGTCTTGGCCGAAGCGGCGATGAAATCGGCGGTCGAAGGCCGCTCCGTGAAGGTCAGCGAGATCGGATAAGCCATGTACGCGAAATACGGATTGTTTATCGATGGTCGTTGGCGACCGGCGTTCGGAAATGCCACCTTCCCGATCCTGAGCCCGGTCACAGAAGAGTCACTTGGGAATGCGCCATCTGCCGCCTTCGTCGATACCGAGGAGGCTCTGGAAAGTGCGGTCCGCGGCTTCGCCGCCTGGAAAGTCAAAAGCGCCTTCGAGCGGGCTGACGCGCTTCACGCCATCGCCGACGAGATGATCCGCCGCAAGGACGAAGCGACGCGGATGATCTCGACCGAGACCGGCAAGCCAATCGCCCAGTCGGAGCGGGAATGGGGACTCTCGATCGACCAGTTCCGCTGGTATGCCGAAGAGGCGCGGCGCATCTATGGTCGAGTCATCGAAAGCCGCGTACCGGGCGGCCGGTTTGAGGTCCTGCGCGAACCGGTCGGGGTTGCGGCAGCGTTCACGGCCTGGAATTTTCCGGCTGCTCTGGTTGCCCGCAAGGTGGCGCCGGCGCTAGCTGCCGGTTGTTCGACTATCATCCGTCCGTCGAGCCAGACTCCCGGCGTGGCGATGGTGATGGTCGACTGCATGCGCGCCGGCAAGCTTCCTGCCGGCACGGTGAACCTCGTCATCGGCCTGACGGACACGACTTATGCCCCCATCATGGCTTCGCCTGCTGTGCGCAAGGTATCGCTGACCGGCTCCACTCGAGTCGGCCAGCAAATGATCCGCGATGCCGCCGACACTGTGAAGAAGGTGTCGATGGAGCTTGGCGGCAACGCGCCGCTGATCGTCTTCGACGATGCAGATCTCGACGCTGCGCTCAACCTATCGGTGCCAACCAAATACGCTAATGCCGGGCAGGTCTGCGTGACGCCTGATCGCTTCTTCGTCCACGAAAGCCTCCACGACTCTTTCATCGAAGGCTTCGTCGAACGCGCAAGAGCATTGAAGCTGGGCGACGGCCTCGACCCCTCGGTTCAGATGGGACCGCTAATCAGCGACCGCCGGCTTGCCGAGATCGAAGCCATCGTCGACGACGCGGTGGGGGCCGGAGCAAAAGTAGCGACCGGAGCTGGTCGCGCCGCCTCGTTCAATGCGGGCCATTTCTATGAGCCCACCGCCCTCACCGACGTTACCGACAACATGACGGTCTTTGC
Organism: Mesorhizobium sp. M0910; assembly: GCF_040319465.1. Classification (NCBI taxonomy): domain Bacteria; kingdom Pseudomonadati; phylum Pseudomonadota; class Alphaproteobacteria; order Hyphomicrobiales; family Phyllobacteriaceae; genus Mesorhizobium; species Mesorhizobium sp. M0910. The sequence goes on along the minus strand of NZ_JAMYNZ010000009.1, from coordinate 178,723 downwards.
CCAAGAGAACTTCGGTCCCATCGCGGCGATCGCCAGATTTTCCTCGGACGACGAGGTGCTCGCGCGAGCAAATGCTTCGCCGGTGGGGCTTTCGGCCTATGCGTTCACCCGCAGTCCAGACAGGGCCAGGCGAGTCGTCGCGGAGCTCAAGGCGGGCATGGTGGGCATCAACAGCTTCGCTCTTGCCGCGTCCGAGGCTCCGTTCGGCGGCACGAAATATTCCGGAATGGGTCGCGAAGGCGGCAGCGAAGGTATCGGTGACTACCTCGACACCAAGCTTGCGCAGATCGTGTTCTGAGGAGGCCGCCTTGATCAAGAACGAGCTCAAGCAGATCTGGGCCGAAGGGCGGCCCACGATCAATGGCTGGCTTTCGATCGGCAATCCATTCACCGCCGAGATCATGGCCGCGCAGGGCTATGACAGCGTGAGCATCGATGTCCAGCACGGCGCGCTCGACTATTCGATGCTGCTTCCGATGTTCCAGGCGATGCGTGCATCCAGGGTGGTGCCCATGGCGCGCGTGCCGTGGCTGGAGCCGGGCATCATCATGAAGGTGCTGGATGCCGGCGCCTATGGCGTGATCTGTCCCATGATCAACACGCCGGAACAGGCGGCTCAGTTCGTCAGCTACCTGCGCTATCCGCCGGCCGGCCAGCGCAGTTTTGGGCCGACGCGTGCCAACTTCTCGGCGGGTGCCAACTACGCGGCCGAGGCCAATGACGAGATCCTGGCTTTCGCCATGGTCGAGACCGCCGAGGCGATGCGCAATCTCGATGCGATCGCCGCAACGCCAGGACTCGACGGCATCTATGTCGGTCCCGCAGACCTGACCTTCAGCCTGCATCAGGGGCGTCTCGCGCCGGGCTTCGACCGCGAGGAGCCGGAGATGATCGAGGCGCTGCGGACCATAGTCGCGGCCTGCAAGAGGCATAACAAACGCGCCGCGCTCCATTGCGGCACGGCCGACTACGCCGCACGTGCCATCGAATGGGGTTTCGAGATGACCACCGTCTCGGGTGACTCCCGACTGCTTGCCTCCGCCGCGCAGGCAAGTGTCGCTCGCTTCCGCGAATTGACGGGTGCGAAAGCCGTCCCGGCCGAAGCCGGCAAGGGAGGCTATTGATGCCCCACGTCCTGGTCGCCGGAAAGCTTCATCCGAGCGGCATCGAACTTCTCGATGCGTCGCCCGGCGTCACCTACGACTATGTCGAAGATGTCTCCGAGCCAAGCTACGCACCTCTGATCGGCAAGGCCGATGGTCTCGTCATCCGCACCCAGCCCTTGTCGGCTCCGACCGTCGCACGCGCCGAGAGGCTGAAGATCGTCTCGCGCCATGGCGTCGGCTACGACGCGGTGGACGTTTCCGCACTCAACCTGCGCGGCATCGCTCTTGCCATTGTCGGCGATGTGAATTCGGTGTCGGTGGCCGAGCACGCGATGATGCTTCTTCTGGCGGCTACCAAGCGGCTTATCCGCGCGGATCGTTCGGTCCGCGACAACGAATGGGGTTGGCGCAACAGGCTGGAGCCAAGCGAACTCGCGGGCAAGCGGCTGCTGATCCTCGGTTTCGGCCGCATAGGCCGCCATCTTGCGCGCCTGGCAGCGGCGTTCGGCATGGAAGTTCGGGCGCACGACCCGTTTCTCGAGCGGCAAGGCTGGCCGGAGGGCTTGGTGGCGCCGGCAAGCGACCTAATGGCCGGTCTGGCTTGGGCGGATGCGGTATCGGTCAATGTGCCGAAGACTGACCGGCCGGCGATCGGCGCCGCGGAGCTTTCGGCCATGAAGCCTACCGCAATCCTCATCAACACGGCGCGAGGCGGTGTGGTCGACGAGGCTGCGCTGATCGCGGCGCTGCGAGAAGGGCGCATCGCGGCGGCCGGTGTCGACGTCTTCGACGATGAACCGCCTGCTCCGGACCATCCGCTCTTCGGCTTCGACCAAGTGATTCTGACGCCGCACATTGCCGGGCTCACCGCCGAGTGCGGCGAGCGCATGGCGATCTCGTCGGTGCAGAACGTGCTCGATTTTTTCGCCGGGCGGATCGACTCGGCGCTGGTGGTAAACGGAGCCGCGTTGAATGGCCGGTGAAAAACTTCAACTCAGAATCGGCCTGATCGGCACCGGCTTCATGGGCAAGACCCATGTGTTCGGCTTTGCTGCCGCACAACGTGTCTTCGATCTTCCCTACGAACTGGTGCTCCACACGATTGCGGACAGAACCGATGACCTCGCCGCGCAGGCGGCGCAGGCCTTGGGGTTCGCGCGGGCGAGCGGGGACTGGAGGCGTCTGGTCGAGGACCCGGAGATCGATATGATCGATATCACGGCGCCGAACGCCTTCCACAAGGAGATGGCGCTCGCCGCCATTGCCGCCGGCAAGCACGTCTATTGCGAGAAGCCGCTGGCGCCCCTTGCGGCGGATGCCCGACGGATGGCCGAGGCGGCGGAAGCGGCCGGCGTCAGGACGCAGGTCGGGTTCAATTATCTCTGCAACCCGCTGCTCGCGCTGGCACGGCAGATGATCCGCGCGGGCGAGTTGGGCGAGATCCGCAGCTATCGCGGCATTCACGCCGAGGACTACATGGCGGATGCGGAAAGCCCATTTACCTTCCGGCACGATCCTGTCGGCGGTGGCGCATTGGCGGATCTGGGCAGCCATGCTCTGGCCACGGCGGAGTTTCTGCTTGGCTCGGTGGAACGGGTCCTCGGCGATTCCGTCACCGTCATAGCGAGCCGTCCGGATGGCCGAGGCGGGCGCCGGACCGTCGAGGTCGACGACATCGGTCGCGCGTTTCTGCGTTTTGCCAATGGTGCATCCGGCAGCATCGAAGCGAGCTGGGTCGCCACCGGCCGCAAGATGCAGCACGATTTCGAGGTCTATGGCACCAAGGGGGCGCTCGTCTTCAGCCAGGAGCGCTTCAACGAGCTGCATTTCTACAGCACGGCCGATCCCGGCGGCCGGCGTGGCTTTCGGCGCATCGAGGCCGGTCCGGATCACGATCCCTATGGACTCTTCTGCGTCGCACCAGGCCATCAGCTCGGCTTCAACGATCTGAAGGCTATCGAGATTGCGCGGTTCGTCGATGCGATCGCCGGGAAGCGAGACGAGTCTTTCGGCTTCCGGGCCGGCCAACGCATCCAGGAACTCGTGGAGGCAATTCAGGGCTCGGCCCGGGAGAGCAAGTGGCTGCGAACAGACTGATGCAAGGGAGAGTTGGTCGACGCCCCGCATGCGTCTGAAATAAACGTTGCATGTTTGTACATTTTGCAATATAGATTGCAGCCGGAGAGAGGCACGTCGGCTGAGTGCTCAAGTCGACGTCGCACAGGGAGGAGAATGTGTCTGTGCTGGACGTACGAAGCGTCTCGAAAAGCTTTGGTGCTATCCGCGCCTTGTCAGATGTTAGCTTCGCGGTTGCTGCCGGCGAGGTGGTTGGCCTGATGGGCGACAACGGTGCCGGGAAATCGACCATGGTGAAGCTGATTGCGGGGAACTTCCCACCCTCCGACGGCGAAATCGCGGTGGACGGCAAGGTCTGCCATTTCCACAAGCCGATCGAGGCACGGGGCGAAGGGATCGAGGTCGTCTATCAAGATCTGGCCTTGGCCGACAATCTGACGGCCGCCCAAAATGTCTTTCTCGGCCGCGAGATGAAGAAGGGGTTTTGGCCGCTCCGCGTGCTCGACAAGCAGGCGATGATCAACCGCTCGGCAAAACTGTTCGCGGAGCTGAAGTCCGAGACGCGGCCGCGCGATCTGGTCAAAAAAATGTCAGGCGGCCAGCGGCAGGCGGTCGCCATTGCCCGCACCCGGCTATCCAACTCCAAGCTCGTGCTGATGGATGAGCCGACCGCGGCGATTTCGGTCCGCCAGGTAGCCGAGGTGCTGGAGCTGATCCGGCGGCTCAAATCGCAAAATGTGTCGGTAATGCTGATCAGCCACCGCATGCCCGATGTGTTCGCGGTCTGCGACCGCATCATCGTGCTGAGACGCGGCTCGAAAGTGGCCGACAAGGCGACGGAGAAGACATCGCCGGAGGAGATCACCGGCCTAATTACGGGAGCGATCCGTGATGCATAGCCAGAGCGACATGCTGAAGGAAGGCCATGCGTCCATCGGTGATGTGGTCGGCATAAGAGAGCAGAGCGTTTTCCAGAAGATGATCGCCAGCCAGGCCTTCTGGGTCGCGATCGCGCTTTTCGTGTTGGTGGTCTTCATGACGTGGCTGGAGCCCAGCTTCGGCACGGTCGACAACGTTACCAACACCACCCGCAATTTTGCACCTATCGCCATCATGGGGCTGGGCATGACGGTGGTGCTGATCACCGGCGGCATCGATCTCTCGGTCGGCTCGGTGATGGGGCTGGTCGCGATCGTCGCCGGCCTGCTGCTCACTTGGCACCAGCCTTGGTATGTGGCGTTTGGCGCGGGTCTGCTCGCAGGCATCGCCTGCGGAGCCTTTAACGGTTTCTTCGTGGCCTATATCGGCATGCCGTCCTTCGTGGTGACGCTAGGCATGCTGTCGATCGCGCGCTCGCTGGCGGTCGTGCTGTCCGGCAACCAGATGCTTTACCAGTTCGGACCCGATGCGCCGATCGTCAAGGCCATCGGCCAGGCCAAATGGCCGAGGCACACGCCTGACGGCTGGGTGCCTCATTGGATCCCGGAACTGTCCTCGCATTTCTGGGTGATGGTGATCCTCGCGCTCATCGTCGGCTTCGTCTTCATTTTCACCGCCTGGGCGCGCCACCTCTTCGCGATCGGCGGCAACGAGAACGCCTCGCGGATGACCGGCGTCCCGGTCGACTGGATCAAATTCCAGGCCTATGTCTTCTGCGCATTTACCGCGTCGATCGCGTCCCTGCTGCTGCTCGGCTACAGCGGCTCGGCCATCAACGCGATGGGAACCGGCTACGAGTTGAGGGTGATCGCCGGCACCGTCATCGGCGGGGCCAGCCTGATGGGCGGCTACGGAACCGCGTTTGGCGCTGTGATCGGTTCGGCCTTCCTCGAGGTCATCCGCAACGCGCTGCTGATGGCCGGGATCGATTCGAACTGGCAGGGCGCCTTTGTCGGGGCCTTCATTATTCTTGCCGTGCTTCTCGGCATGCAGACCTCGGGCAAGTCGCTGCGGGCGACGCTGGAGGGTATGTTTACCTGGAAGCGCAAATAGAATCCGGCGGCCGCAAGCCGTCGGGGATAGTGGACGTCAAAACAAAGTGGAGGAACAGGTGAAAAAATACATTCTGACGGCGGCCGTGGCGTTTTCCGCGCTGATGGCAGGGCAGGCCTATGCCCAGCAGAAATACGTCTTCGCTCTTGTGCCGAAGAACATGAACAATCCTTTCTTCGACCAGGCTCGTGACGGCTGCAAGAAGGCCGAAGCCGAATCCAACGGCGCGATCGAATGCATGTATATCGGCCCCGGCGAGCATGGCGGCGGCGAGGAGCAGGTGCAGATCGTGCAGGACCTGGTGGCCAAGAAGGTCGACGGCATCGCCGTCGCCCCGTCGAACGCCGCGGCAATGGCCGTCGCGCTTCAGGCCGCCAAGGAAGCGGGCATTCCCGTGCTTACCTGGGACTCGGATGTGCTACCGGAGAACAAGGACCTGCGTGTCGCCTATATCGGCACGCACAATTACGAAATTGGCGTCAACCTCGCCAAGATCGTGCAGACCATCAAGCCGAAAGGCGGCACCATCTGCATCCAGTCGGGCGGAGCTGCCGCGGCCAACCACAATGAGCGCATGAAGGGTATACGCGATACGCTGGCCGGCAAGGAGTCGGCCGCCTCGCCAGGTGATGCCCTGACCGGCCAGAACGGCTGGACGGAAGCACCGGGCTGCCCTCTCTATACCAACGACGACTTCCCTCTGTCGGTTCAGCAGTTCCAGGACTTCATGGCGAAGACGCCAAACCTCGACGCCTTCGTGCCGACAGGCGGCTTTCCGCAATTCATACCGGATGCCAATCGCGCTGCGGTCGAGCCGTACAAGGATAAGATCGCCAAGAAGGAGCTGGCTCTGGTCGTCGCCGACACGCTGCCGGTGCAGATGGACCAGATGAAGGAAGGCCTGTCGCTCGGCCAGGTCGGACAGCGGCCGTTCGAAATGGGCTACAAGACCATGCTGGCGCTGAAGGACATCAAGGACGGCAAGCCCGCGCCGGCCGACCCGACCTACACCGGTCTCGACGTCTGCACCCCCGAAACCGCTGACACCTGCATCGGAAAGTAGGCGGGGGCGCAACTCTGCGGCGGGCGAGGGACGACTCTTGCCCGCCTATGCCCCTGAGAGGCGACAACAGACCCATCGAGCGACTGGCTCAAATCGACCGCTGCCGTCAGGCCTCAGAGACGCTCCGCTGGCCACGGCGTTACCATTTTTAGACGAGTGCCGGGAGTGATCCCGTTCGGGAGGAGCAATTGAGAAAGATACGATATGCCGTGGTGGGCGCGGGCTGGATCACACAGGAAGCCTTTATGCCCGGTGTGTCCCAGACCGGAAACTCGACAATCACGGCGATCGTCAGCGGCTCGGCCAAAAACGCCGCTAAGCTCGCCGAATTCTACGGCGTGGAACACGTCTTCAGCTATGAGCAGTACGACCAGATGCTTGCATCGGACGTCGCCGATGCAGTTTACGTGGCATTGCCGAACTCCATGCATGCCGACTATGCGATCCGAGCCCTGAGAGCCGGCAAGCACGCGCTGGTTGAGAAGCCGCTGGCCACGACCGAGGCGGAATGCGAGGCGATGATCGCCGCCGCCAATGAGAGCGGCGCGTACCTGATGACCGCGTATCGGCTGCACAACGAGCCCGGCACTGTCGAGGTGCTGGAGCGCATCCGCAGCGGAGAGATCGGCGATCCCCGCATCTTTGCCGCGGTCTTCTCCTTCGTAGCGTCGTCCGACAATCACCGCCTCAAGGCCGCCTATTGGGGCGGTCCCTTGCAGGACATCGGCGTCTACTGCCTGAATGCCGCGCGCCATATCTTTGCCACTGAGCCGATCGAGGCAGTCGCGGTAAGGAGTTTCGGCAGCGCCTCAGTCGGGGAGGTAGAGGAAAGCATTGCCGTGACGTTGCGCTTCCCCGAGGGCCGGCTTGCACAGTTCATTGCCAGCTTCGGCGCGGACAACTCGGATTTTTACCACGTGGCCGGAACGAAGGGGAGCGTAACGGCCGACCCTGGCTTCCGTTTCGAGACTGCCGTGCAAATGAAGCTTCGGCATGGCGACATCAGAACCGACAAGACGTTCCCGCAGACAGACCATTTCGCCGGACAGACCGCGTATTTCTCCGACTGCATCCTGAATGCACAACCGCCTGAAGCCGACGGTGGAGAAGGATTTGCCGACGTGCGCGCCCTGCTTGCCATTGAGCGCGCCGCCAGCACCGGTCAGCCTCAGAAGATAGACACGCCGGCACGGCAGGTTCATCCTACTGCGGATATGATCCGCATCTTGCCTACAACGGACCAGCGGCTGCTTCTCTGACGCGCTTTTGCCCGCGGAGCCAGCCAGGATTCATTGCGAGAAGCATCTCACGAACGCCATCGCGTACCGCGTTGTACCGTGCAACCGTTCTTGCGGAGGCAGTCACGATCTTGTTTCCGAACGTGCCGGCACTATGGATCATCCGTTGGTACCGCGCAGCGTCTCGAATAGGAACCGACCAAAGGATCGAAGAAATCGCTGGGTCGCCAGGCGCAGCGCGATATTTGGAGCGTAACGATGAATTTCACGGACAGCCGCCTCTGGTACGGTGTGGCAGCCGTGACCGTGGTGTTGTTTGTGATCGGGTATGCGGCTGCGTGGTTTGGCGGCACACCGCCACCAGCGCCACAGTAGTAAGCGTACTCTGGTTGCGGTTGCCCGGTTTCGTGGACAATGCGAATGGACGCGTTTGTCGTCCAAAGAACTGCAAGCGCCCTACTAGGCTCCAAAGAGATGCGCTAAACATCTTGGATTCGAACGCGCAGCAGTTTTGCCGAATTCAAAAACACCAGGACATCTGGCCCCAAGTGCAAAATCGCTGCCTGGATAGGACCGATCCAGCCCATCAGCGCTGCGGTAATGCCCAAGACGTGCACAACACCGACACCGACGAAGATATTTTCCTGAATTGTCCGGTAAGCACGTCGAGCAATTGCGCGCGCGCTGACAATTTTTGCCAGATCATCCTTCATCAATGCAATGTCGGCCGCTTCCAGCGCTGCCTGCGTGCCGCCGCCGCCCATCGCAATGCCGACATCGGCGCGTGCCAGCGCCGGCGCGTCGTTGATCCCGTCGCCGACCATCGCCACGCGATGGCTCTGCTTTTGCAGTTCGGCGATGGCGGCGACCTTGTCCTGCGGCATCAGATTGGCACGCACTTCATCCACGCCGAGTTCCTTGGCGATGGTCCGCGCTGTGGCCTCATTGTCACCCGTCACCATCACCATGCGCTTGACCCCGGTCGCGCGGAGTCGTGCCAGCGCTTCGCGCGCACCTGGTCGCAATGTGTCGGCAATCAGAATCACGCCCGCGAATTTCCCATCGATCGCGACGTGAACCGGCGTCTGTCCGCCCTTTTCGATCGCATCGGAAAGCGGCACGCCGGCCTCGCGCAGCAACGATGCATTCCCGACCAGCACGGTGCGTCCGGAGACCGTCGCCTTCACACCGCGCGCCTGCAACTGCTCGTACTGCTCCGGTTCCGGGACATCGATTTTCATCCGGGCGGCATAGTTGACGACCGCTTTCGCCAAGGGGTGAGCGGACCGCCGATCGGCGGCGGCGGCAAGGCTGAGCAGATCAGCTTCCGAAAGCGTGCCGTCCTGCATCTCCACGCCGACAACCTCGGGCTTGTTCGCCGTCAGGGTGCCTGTCTTGTCGAACACCAGGACGTCGACCTTGGCCAAAGACTCCAGATAGACGCCCCCCTTGACCAGAATTCCACTGCGTGCGGCTCGCGCAATGGCTGCGATAATCACCAGAGGAGTCGCCAATCCGAGTTCGGCAGGCGATGTGAAAATCAGCAGAGTGACGATCATCCGAACGTCGCGGGTATAAAGATAAACCGCAACGAGGAAGATCAGCACGACCGGGATCAGCCATGACGCGACCTTATCCGCCAGTTTCTGGACGGGTGCCTGTTCCGCTTCGGCATTCTCGACCAGACTGATGATGCGGGCAAAGGTGGTGTCGGCACCAACCTTCTCGGTCTCGATGTCGAGGGCGCCGGATTCGACGAAGGTTCCGGCAAAGACATGGGCGCCATCGCTCTTGTCCTTGGGAATGCTCTCTCCAGTGATCGATGCTTCGTTGACCGAAGCCGCTCCACCGACGACGGTGCCGTCGACCGGGATCTTCTCGCCGGCCCGCACCAAGACAACGTCGCCCGCGCGCAAATTCTCGATCGTGACCATGCGTTCGCCACCTGGGTCCCGCACAAGTGCCACCTGGGGCACCGAGCCGATCAGGTCTTTGATCGAGGCTCGCGCACGATCCATATTCAAATCGGCAATGAACTCTGCGATCAGAATGATCACCATGAGGACCGCGCCGGCGACGGTCTCGCCTCCGATCAGCGCTACCACCGTAGCGATGGTGACGAATATCTCGGTACCGATCTTGCGCTCTTTTACGAGGTCAACGGCGCCGGTCTTGACAAGCGGATACAAGCCGATGGCAACCGCCCCCCACAAAGCTTGAATGGGAATCAGCTGTTGCCAGTACAGAAAGGCCATCAGGCCGGTAAATATAATGCGAGCGACTTCGGTCCAACGTTCGCGTGTCATCAACACTCGCCAACCCGATGGAACAGCCTTAGGCGCCGGCTCAACGCTTTCGGTGGCTGCTGTCTCGGATTTCATGATTGGCTCGCTATCTGGATTGCGGTCTTGGCTTGAAGCGTGAGCGCATCAGGATCTTGTCCCAGGGAGTGGTGTAGTTGACGGCTTGGTCGCCGCAGCTTCCGGCATGGGCCGGGAATGATCAGCGCGCCACAGCAGGCTGATGAGTGGATCATCACTCATTTGGCTGATGGTTTCCAGCGTAATGTATCTCCCCCGCTGCACGGCCCATTCATCGTTCTGCTCGAGCAGGATCGCGCCAACCAGACGGACGATGGCGTCATCAATTGGGAAGATGCCGATGACCTCGGTGCGCCGCTTGATCTCGCCGTTGAGGCGCTCGATCGGGTTGGTAACCGGTATGATCATGACGGTGCCATCTGATCCTCCGCTGGAGATGCGAGATTTTCAGCGTATGTGTGACCATCCGGGACAGCGGCGCCGGGAGCACGCCAAGTGCGGGCAGGCCGATGTATTCGATAAGCTGCGAGCTCGCGTTAGTAGCTGGCCGCCCCTGCGACCTGCCCGGTTGCGCCGAGAGCGCGGATCCGTAGGTGTCGCGTCGCCCGCCGGCCCCCGATTGTTCAAGGAGAGAGGGCGCCAATGACGTGTAATTGGAATGGCGATCCACCGCACCTTTGCGGTAGTGGTTTTCTGCGAAGATGACCGGCTGCGCCATCACGGACAGGTCGACATGACCCGCTCCGGACTGGAGGGATTTGGCCGCAGCTTGAACAGGACGGACGAGGTCGTTGTCGAGGCGACCCGCAACGCCATGGGGGTGGTGCGGGTGCTTTCGCCTTTCGTGGACCGGGTGATGGTGCATCAGTATCAGTCAGGTTGGATCACGCAGGATACAGTTGGTTCGCGGGCACCGGCGACCTCGACGAGGCCATGGCGGCCTATTCATTGGCCTATGTTCTGAGCCCATCTACCTCCGATGTTTCTTGCCGCCCCGGGGGAGAGTTCCTTCGTGCGAGCAGTTTGTCGATCCGCCGGCCATCCATGTCCACGATCTTGAAGTGCCAGCCGCCATACTCAAAATGTTCCCCGACCTCAGGCAGATGCCCTAGTCGAAACAGGGCAAATCCTGCGATCGTATGGAAGTCGCCTTCAGTTGGCCGTGCTCGAAAACCAAGGCGATCGAACGCGTCCTGGGCCGACATCATACCATCCACGAGAAGGGAGCCGTCTTCACCCTCGACGACATCCGGCTCTTCGCCTTCGATGTTGGGCAGGTCGCCGGCGATGGCTTCGAGCAAATCGGTCTGGGTAACAATTCCTTCCAGACTTCCGTACTCGTCGAGGACCATTGCTATGCGGACGGGCGCCTTCCTGAACTGCTCCAGCACTTTGAAAATCGGCGTTGATTCATGAACGACGAGCGGCTCACGGATGATCGCCATCGGATCGAGAACCTGCCCGTCAAGAACCTGGTCGAGCATGTCCTTCTTCAGAACCATGCCGAGCAGTTCATCGATACCGCCCTTGCCAACAAGGAGCTGCTCATGGCGGCAATCGCGGATCGTACGAAGAGTCTCGGTTCGGTCATCATTCACGTCGATCCAGTCGATATCCGGCCGAGGCGTCATAATGTCACTGATGCGGCGCTCGCCGATATTGAAGACCCGCTCGACCATCTCCCGCTGCGCCTGCTGCAACAGGCCGCCTTCCTGACTGGCCGAGATCAGAAGCTTCAGCTCGTCTGGCGAGTGCAATGAATCCTCACCGGTTCCCGGGCGCAGGCCGCAGAGTCGCAGAACGAGGTTGCCGAGACCATTCAGCATTAGAATCGCCGGCCTGAGCAGAAAGAGGAACAGACCGAGCGGACGCACGACCCAGAGCGCAGTGTCTTCGCTGCGCTGGAGCGCCAGACTCTTTGGTGCGAGCTCGCCAAGCACGATGTGAAGCGCGGTGATGATGATGAAAGCGATCGCGACGGCGACAGTGTGTGAGCCCGCAGTCGCCAACGACCCGAGCAGCCCGATCAAGAGAGGCTCGACGAGATGCGCGAGAGCAGGTTCGCCGATCCAGCCGAGTGCCAGCGATGAAATGGTGATGCCGAGCTGGGTCGCCGCCAGATTGGCATCGAGATTGTCGACGGCCCGCTGGAGCGCTGCCGCGTTCAGCCGCCCAGCCGCAGCGAGTTCGGCAACTCGGCTTCGGCGCACGGCGACCAGGGAAAACTCGGCGGCGACAAAGAAGCCGTTTGCGGCCACGAGTAGGAGAACCGACAAGATTCCAAGAATGTCGCTCAAACTGCCATCGCCTGTCGGCATGATATCCTCTTAATGACGCAATTGGATACTTCTCTGAAGCGCAAATGATGGCATTGCGCAATCGCTATCAGCATACGATCGCCAGAAGCATAATCCCCTGATGGCGATGGTGGTGCATCTACTAGCGACTGATCACGGTGCGGTCGAATACGTTGAATGCGGCAAAGTGCGTGGTCCAGCCTGGCTTGCAGCGCGGGTCATGTACCGACGCGCCCCGTTCTTGGCGTGGATGCGCAGATCACATGAAGGCAGACGCCATCACGCAGCCCGTCGATAAAGCTCAAATGATTGGGCTTGAACTGCTGACGGTAACAGGGCTGAAGCCAACGCGGGATCTGCAGATGATGTCAAGCGCCTCTCCGCAAAGAGGTGACGCTTGATAGGCGGCTGCTTCCGTGCAAATGCTCCGGCATGCGAATTCTCCTCGTCGAAGACACGCGCGACGTTGGCGAGGCTATCAGCCGCCGCTTCGAAACGATCGGCCACGCAGTCGATTGGGAGACGGACGGCCGTGCTGCCGCAGAGATCCTCGATTTCACCTGCTACGATCTCGTCATCCTCGACGTCATGCTGCCCAGCCTCGACGGGTTCGAAATCGTTCGACGGCTCCGGCAGGCAAGGAATACGACCCCGGTTCTGATGTTGACGGCCCGTTCCGAGATAGAGGACCGCGTTGGCGCGCTCGATCTCGGCGCCGACGACTATCTGGTCAAACCGTTCGATTTCCGGGAATTGGAAGCGCGCGCCCGTGTTCTGCTCCGGCGGAAAAGCGGCGAGGCGACCAACATCGTACAGTGTGGCGATGTCGTGCTCGACCGCGGCAGCCGCTCAGTGCGAGTAGGCAGGCGCGAGATGCAATTGAAACGACGCGAGATGACGTTGCTTGAGATACTGGCGTCGCGGCCAGGCCGCGTCTTCAGCAAAGATGAACTTATCGATCAGCTTTTCGGGTTTGACGAGCCGGCCAATCAGAACGCGATTGAACTTTATGTCGGGCGGCTGCGCAAGAAGCTGGAAGGCGCCAAGGCGCAGATCGTTACCGTGCGGGGCGTGGGATATCAGCTGGCTTCCGATGATACCGGCTGAGCCTTCCCTTTTCACGCGCCTGGCGGTCCGCATATCGCTGGTGCTGGGCCTGGGTGCGGCTCTTCTGGTGAGTGCGGCGTCGTACTACGCACGTACCGCCGCCGATAACGCCTATGACCGGCTTCTGCTTGGTGCGGCCATCCAGATGGCAGACAGCCTTACGGTTGAATCCGGTTCGCTCATCATCAACCTGCCGGTATCAGCTTTTGAACTCCTGGGCCTCGCCAGCCGCGATCGCATCTTCTATCGCGTGATCGGCCCTTCCGGCGCGACGCTGACAGGTTATGCCGATCTGCAAACAGAAGTTGATCTGGCCGCAATACACGATGTCCCGGTATTGGAATCGGCGCATTATCGCGGCGAACCGGTTCGGATTGCGGTGGTGGCGCGCGCACTGTCCGATCCAGCCGTATCCGGTTGGGCGCATGTCATCGTTGGGCAGACCACGGAAGCCCGCCGCGCGCTCGCGGGTGAATTGACTCTCAGGGCGACCGTCCTCCTGGCGATCATGAGCATATTGGCATTGGCTGGAGCGATGATTGCTATTCGCTATTCTCTGCAACCGGTCAAGCATCTCGGAGCGACGCTCCGCCGTCGCGATCCACAAGACCTGACGCCGGTAACGGTCGTCGTACCGAGAGAATTGCGGCCCTTCGTTACTTCCATCAATTATTTCATGAGTCGGCTCGACGAGCGCGTGAAACTCCTGCAGCGCTTCATCGCCGACGCGGCGCACCAGATCAGAACGCCGCTGACAGCGCTAACGGCGCAGCTCGATCTGTTGAGTCAAGCCAAGCTGGACAAGTCGAGCCGCCAGCATCTCGATCGCGTACAGCAGCGCGCCAGCGAACTTGCGCGCCTGACCAACCAGTTGCTCAGCCACGCCATGGTCATCCATCGTGCCGATTCCGTGCAGCTTCAGCCGCACGGTCTGGCAGATGTCGCACGGCGCGCTTTCCGTGCGGCGGTTCCGATAACTATCGATCCGGACATCATCGTCTCCTTCGAGGCGCCTGACGACGAGCCGGTCGTGCTTGCGGACGCCGTCAGCCTTCGCGAAGCGATCGTCAATATCATCGACAATGCCTTGCGCCATGGAGTGGTGTCGCGCCTTGAGGTCAGAGTACGCAGCGACGGTACGCGTGCCCATCTCGAGGTCGAAGATGACGGACCGGGCATTCCGCCGGGCGAGTGGGAGCGGGTCACGCAGCGCTTCGAAACGTCCAAATCTCATGACGGCAGCGCAGGTCTTGGTTTCGCCATCGCGTCGGAGGTTGCGGCGGCTCACGGTGGCGCGCTGACCTTTCGCGAGACAAGCAAGGATGGCGGGAAGGGCACGCAAGGGTTCACCATCACCTTGACGTTGCCCATCGCCACGGAGAAGACCGGATGATAGCGGGAACATTGCCGACATTCGGTTTGATGGCTGCGGTCGTCTTATGCATCGGTCACGCGGCAAGAGCGGCTGAAGGAAGCAGCGCATTTTTCCCTTCGTCTCAGCCGGAGAAGGACCGACTGTCGATCCACGCCGCGACCGATCTGGCGGCTATGGAACCACTGATCCGGGATTTTCAGTCCGTTTTCCCCAACGTGGCAGTCGACTATGTTGAATATGTCACCAACGACTTGCAAAGGAGTGCCAGTGAAGCCTGTCGGACGGACGCGGTGCTGGGCGACATCTTGTTGTCTCCGTCGGTCGACCAACTCGTGAAGCTCGCCAATGACGGCTGCGCGGCGCCGCACGTGTCGGCCGAAACCGCGCATGTCGCCAATTGGGCAAACTGGCGCGACGAGGTATTCGGCTTTACCTACGAACCGGCCGTCTTCGTCTATAACGCCCGCCTCGTGCCGTCCGGCGACGTACCGCGCACCCACATCGAACTCGCCGATCTTCTCAGGCGGCGGATCGATTTTTATCGCGGACGGGTCGGAACGTTCGACATCCGACTTTCGGGCATCGGCTACCTATTGGCGTTCAGTGATGCGCGGCAGACGACGGCGGTCTACGGTCGGCTTCTGGAAAGCATGAGCCGAGCGGAAACTGTGGTGCGTTGTTGCACCGCGGAGACCCTTCAGGACGTTGCAAACGGGAGCCTATATATAGGCTACAATATGATCGGGTCATATGCCTACGCCGCGGCCAGGGGCAATTCCGATTTGAGGGTCGTTGTCCCGCGGGACTATGCGCTGATACTCAGTCGTGGCGCGCTCATTCCGAAGACGGCGCCGAATATGGGCGTTGCCAAACGATTTCTCGACTACCTTCTGTCAGCCCGGGGACAGAAGGTTGCCAGGGATAGCGCCTTCTTCTTTGCCGAGAACGGGCAATTGCCTGAGGGAGCGGACGGCCCGGAAAAACTTGGGGAGTCTGGTATCGCGCGCGCCATACGCATCGGCCCTGCGTTACTTGCCGTACAGGACGAGGCGTTGCGCCGCCGCTTCATCGAGGATTGGAGCAAGTCCATGATCGATGCGCAGGGCCAGCGACCGTGACGCGTAGGATGCCGCCCCAAGATTTCAAAAATTCGGCAATACGTCGATGTGGCCGATCCGGCTGTCGTCGACAATCTGATCACGACCCATCGGGCCTAGTCGGCTGAGCAAACCTCGACATCGCCGTGACAGGTTGGTGACAGGTCAGGATGATACTCGCCTTTGTGCCTGGAGGAGTACGATTTAGGCGAACTTGGAGGAGACCCTAATGAAAAATCGTCTTGCGACGATGATGGCCGCGTTTTCGCTGTCAGCCGCTTTCGCGACGCTTGCCGCCGCTGCCGAGATCCCCGCCGGGTATCCGGAGAACTACAAGGATCTGGTGGCCGCCGCCACCGCGGAAGGACACCTCAGCATCTATTCGACGACCGATGCGGCGCTGGTCCAACCCTTGCTCAAGGACTTCGAAGCAGCATTCCCCGGCATCGCCGTCGAATATTCCGACCTCAATTCCACCGAACTCTACAATCGCGTCATTGCCGAAACCGCTTCGGGCCAAGGCACGGCAGATGTCGCATGGTCTTCGGCTCCGGATCTGCAGATCAAACTTGCCTCAGACGGCTATGCGCAGGAATACAAATCCGTGGAGGCGGCCCACCTTCCGGCCTGGGCGTCCTACAAGGACATGGTCTATGGTACCACCGCCGACCCGGTGACTTTCGTCTACAACAAGCGTCTCGTGCCTGAAGGCGATGTTCCCGCAACCCACGCCGATCTTCTCAAGCTGATGACCGGGAAGACCGCAGAATATGATGGCAAGATCGCGTCCTACGATCCGGAAAAATCCGGTGTCGGCTTCTATTTCTACAACCAGGACGCCAAGAACTGGACCGATTCCTGGGCGCTTAACAAGGCTTTTGGCAAGGCCCATATCAAGCTCTACAGCTCCGCCGGCTCGATGATCGAGAAGGTCACGTCTGGCGAACATTCCATCGCCTATGGCATCTTCGGCTCATATGGCCTCGCCAAGCAGGCCAAGGACGAGAACCTCGGTGTGATAATCCCGAAGGACTATGTCCTGGTGACCACCCGCGCCACCGTCATTCCGGCGGAAGCCCAGGATCCCAATGCTGCGAAGCTATTCGTAGACTATCTGCTGTCGGCGCGCGCGCAGAAGCTGATCGCCGACGACATCAAGCTCTATGCCGTTCGTGATGACGTTGAAGGGGCAACCACGCTGGCGTCCATAAAGGCGGCCGCCGGTGAAAACGTTCACCCGATCGCGCTCGACGACAAGCTGCTCGAAGGTCTCGACGAGACGACACGGCTGGCGTTCCTCAACGAGTGGCAGAAAGCCATGAAGGGCGAGTAATCGCCTGATCGGGAGTGCCTCCACAGTCGGCTCTCTCACCCTTCTTGCTATTAAGAATCATCGGAACGGCGCGCTTGCGCTCTTGCTAGCGGACGGCCCCCGGCTTTGTTCGAGGCGATCATGCCCTTCCGTGTCTTTCGTGTCAGCACCAACCTCCTTGCCATCCTGGTGGTGCTGGCACCGGTCACCCTGATCATTTATCAGAGTTTTCTGTCCGCGCCTTTCTTCCAGAAAACCGCGCATCTGTCGCTGAACGCCTACAGCTTCATCCTCGCGGACGCGGATTTCTGGCTAGCGCTGACGACTTCGCTCAAGCTCGCGGTGGGCATGACGGTGATCGCAGTTCCGGTGGGAATCCTGCTGGCGTTCATCATCGTGCGCACCGACGTGCCGGGCAAGCGCTGGCTGGAGCCGATCATCCTGATCCCGGTTTTCATGTCGGCGGTGGTGCTGGCCTTCGGCTATGTGATGACACTGGGACCAGTCGGCTTCGTCTCGCTGGCGGTCAAGTCGATGATCGGCTACGTGCCCTGGAATGTCTATTCGGTGACATCGATCGCGATCATTGCCGGGCTCACCCATGTCCCACATGTCTATCTCTATGCATCGGCGGCGCTCCGCAACGTTGGCGCCGACCTCGAAGAGGCGGCACGCACCGCCGGCGCTGGCCCTTGGCGCGTCGCCGCCAGTGTGTCGCTGCCCATGGTGATGCCGGTGGTGCTCTATGCGGCGGTTCTGGTGTTCTTCCTCGGTTTCGAACTTTTCGGCCTGCCGCTGGTGCTTGGCGATCCGGAAGGCGTGCTGGTTCTCGCCACCTATCTCTACAAGCTCACCAACAAGCTCGGTGTTCCTTCCTACCAGTTGATGGCCGTAGTGGTGGTGGCGATCATCATGATCGCGCTGCCGCTGGTGGTGCTGCAGCGCTACATGCTGCGCAACGCCAGCCGCTATGTGTCCGTCAAAGGCAAGGGCAGTCGGCACAACCCCATCCGGCTGGGCGCTCTTCGCTGGCCGGCCTTCGCGCTTGTGGTGGCCTGGTTCGCGGCCACCGTGATCATACCGGTGGGCGGCGTCGCAATTCGTTCACTGGTGACAAGCTGGGGCGTCGGGGTGAATATCTTCCAGGTGCTGACGTTGGATCACTATCGCGATCTCGCTGACTATCCGAATGTCGTCAGCGCCATTGTCAACACGGTCGGCGTCGCGGTGGTCGGAGGCGCGGCTTCGATCGCGGCCTATACTGCCGTGGCACTCGCCGGTCATCGCTCGAGCGCACCCCTGACCAAAGTCGTCGACTACGTGGCCATGATACCGCGGGCGATGCCGGGCATTGTGGCTGGCCTCGCCATGCTGTGGATATTTCTGTTCTTCAAGCCGATCGCACCCCTGCGCGCCACGATGATCTCGGTATGGCTCGCCTATACCATTGTGTGGTTCGCCTATGGCATGCGGCTGATTTCCGGAACGCTCCTGCAGATCGGCAAGGAGCTCGAGGAAGCCGGCCGGTCAGTTGGTGCCAGCGAGGGCCAGGTTGCCAGGGACATCACGCTGCCGCTCATCCGCGGCGGCATGTTCTCAGCCTGGCTATTAATCTTCCTGATTTTCGCCCGTGAATATTCGACGGGCGTCTATCTGCTCGGACCGGGAACCGAAGTGATCGGCTCGCTCATGGTTTCCCTTTGGGGCACCGGCGCGATCGATCTGGTCTCGGCTCTCGCCGTCATCAACACCGTCATCATCGTGACCGGTCTTGCCCTCGCGATGCGCTTTGGAGTCCGCCTCAATGACTGACATCATCATAGACGGCCTGCGCCTCAGTTACGGCAACCTTGAAATCCTGAAAGGTGTGTCCTTCTCGGTCGAACCGGGTCAGATCGTCGCCTTGCTCGGCGCGTCCGGGTCCGGCAAGACGACGCTCTTGCGAGCGGTCGCCGGTCTGGAGACACCCAACAGCGGCAAGATACTGCTCGGTGACAAGCCGCTTTTCGATGCCGGGCAGAACATCAAACTGGCGCCGGAAACGCGCGGTCTCGGGCTGGTATTCCAGTCCTATGCGCTGTGGCCGCATCGGACGGTGTCCGAGAATGTGGGTTATCCCCTGAAGCTGCGCAAAGTGTCCCAGGCAGATGTTGCGAGCCGCGTCCAGAAGGCTTTGGACAGCATCGGCCTCGGCAAACTGGGCGAACGCTATCCGCATCAGCTCTCCGGCGGACAGCAGCAGCGCGTGGCGCTGGCCCGTGCGCTGGTCTATGAGCCGAACGTGATTCTGCTCGATGAGCCGCTGTCAAATCTGGACGCCAAGCTACGCGAAGAAGCGCGGATCTGGCTGCGCCGCCTCATCACCAATCTCGGGCTATCGGCGCTGTGCGTCACCCATGATCAGGTGGAAGCGATGGCGCTCGCCGACCGCATCCTGCTGCTCAACGGCGGCCAGATCGAACAGGACGGAACGCCCAAGCAAATCTACAACGAGCCGAAGAGCCTGTTTGCAGCAGAGTTCATGGGTGCCAGCAATCGCCTTGACGGCGTGGTTACCGCCATCAACGGCAACCGCGCGGAAATTGGCGCCAACGGCATCCATCTTGTGGGCAGCGCTCAGCAGGAGCTGACCGTCGGCGCCAAAGCCACCGCACTCGTCCGGCTTGAGCGGGTGACGTGGTCTGGGGAGGATGGCCCTGGACGTATCGCCATGACCTGCGTCGAGAGCCTTTTCCTTGGGGATCGGCATGAAGTCATTTTCGAAAGCAATGACCTGACCATCCGGACCTATTCCCGGGACGCCCTTCCGTCCGGCCAATACTATGTCGAGTTCCCCTTCGAGGATCTGATGGTCTTCGCGGCGGAATGAACTTCGGCTTCACTACGAAGAGGATCATTCTTGCCAACCGGCATAAACATCCTCGAGCGGCTGACCTGCCATCGGTAATTTCCTCCATCTGAGATTAAAGTCCGGCACTCGATTTAAGGGCGGACTGATGAAGAGAATGCGGTTTACGGAAGAGTCCTGCGTGAGCATGAGGCGGGGCAAAAGCGGGCGACCTGGCGCGCAAGCATGGGATCTGCGAGGCGGTTAGCCTTACACACGTGTTGAACGCGTGTTCGCTTGCGCATCACCGGGTATCAAAGCTAATGAAACCCGGAGAGGACTTGGCTGCTTCTGCAGGTGAAAAGTGCTGACTTTCTCATGGTTCTATCTCGCGTCGTGCCTGCTTGCGCTTATAGCGCTCGTCGCCGTTCTCGAACTCGGACTGCTTCCGGCACTGCTTTCGGGCCTTCTCGTGTTCAACATCGTTCATTTCGCCGCACCGATGCTCCATCGAATCGGCGTCTCCAACAGCCTGACCAAAAGCCTTGCGCTGACCTTGGTGGCATTGATTTTCACGCTCCTGATAGCCGCCGCTATCTTTAGCGGCATGTCGCAATTGACTGGCGGTTCGGAGAACGTCGTGACGCTCCTCAAGAAGATGGCCGAGATCATCGATACCGCGCGCGTCCATCTCCCGACCTGGGCGATGGCCTATTTTCCATCAAACATCGAGGAACTGGAAGTGTTCGCGGCCCGGTGGCTCCGCGAACATGCCGGCCAGCTTCAACTCGTTGGGCGGGATGTTGGCGTCTTGGTGGTCCACATTGTCGTCGGCATGGTGATCGGCGGCTTGATCGCGGTGAGCTCGGCGGCGCCATCGCGCGAGCCCGGCCCACTGGCGGTCGCGCTGGCGGATCGTGTCAACATTCTGAGCAAGGCCTTTCGCAACATCGTGTTCTCGCAAATCCGGATTTCGGCGTTGAATACGTTTCTGACGGCGATCTATCTCGTCGCTGTTCTGCCGTCCTTCGGCATCGATCTGCCATTCATCAGGACAATGATAGCGCTGACTTTCGTCGCTGGCCTTCTGCCGGTCATCGGCAATCTGATCTCCAACACGGTGATCGTGGTTGTCAGCCTCAGCATCTCCTTCCTTGCAGCGCTCGGCTCGCTTGCCTTTCTCATCATCATTCACAAGCTCGAATACTTCGTAAACGCCAAGATCATCGGTTCGCGGATCAATGCGCGTGCCTGGGAGCTTCTTCTGGCGATGGTTTTCATGGAAGCCTGGTTCGGTATGCCGGGTCTTGTCGCCGCGCCGATCTATTATGCCTATTTGAAGGCTGAACTGGCGATGCGCGGGCTAATCTAGGGTTAGGGCAGGTGGCGATTTGACGACGCAAGCAAAGTTGCTGGGAACCCGCGCAAATTTGACCACTCGCTGAACAGCACCATCTTGGTTAGTGAACCCTCAGGAGTTTCGTGACCGATTGAAGGCCCCCGTTTAATAGCACGCCCCCTGCAAAGACATTAGACAGCGCTAAAACGTAAATTGTCCGGAGGCATGTAATCTGCTAGTATTTGATCACCGACAAACGGCTTCGGAAAGCCGTGCGTCGGATATCATGCACAAGATCAACTCAACCGGAGAACGGCCATGAAACGGCTTCTGACGGTCGCTGCCCTTTTGGCGGCAGGCAGTTTGGTTACGATGCAAGGCGCAGCCGCCGACGACGCTGCGATGATCAAGAGCGCTGAATCTGCTGCACCCCCTGCCGTGGCAAGCGGCGCTGCGGTCTACGCCGCGGATGAAAAGGGCGCCATGCGCACCCTGCGCGAGGGCAAGAACGGCTTCTGGTGCATGCCAGACAGCCCGTCCACGCCCGGCCCGGACCCAATGTGCGGCGATGCCAACGCGATGGAATGGGCGATGGCATGGATGGAAAAGAAGGAACCGCCCAAGGGCAAGGTCGGCTTCATGTACATGCTGTCCGGCGGTACCGATGGCAGCAACACCGATCCCTATGCGACGAAGCCCGAGGAAGGCAACAATTGGATAGAGACCGGCCCGCATGTGATGATCGTCAACGCAATGGACATGATGCAGGGCTATCCGACGGACCCCAAGCCTGACACATCCAAGCCCTATGTGATGTGGCCGGGCACTCCATACGCACATCTCATGATCCCGGTTAAGTAGCTGAAATGGAGTCACGCGGGCGCAAACGCTTGTTTCGCCCGCGCTTGTCCTGATAATTACAAACGCTTGCGGCGTCCGTGACCTTCAATCGAGAGTCTCGGCGGTCGGTAGCGTGTTGGCCTGATTTCCCATCACTTTTCCGGCAAATGGAAAATTTCGTGACAGCTCGAACGGTGGCGGCCCTGCAACACCAAATATTCGTATATTCGTCAGAAAGTGCATAGTCTTGATGACCGTCATCGCGGGAGGAGTTCGCGTTGAACCGAACTATCCGAATGATCGCCACAGTTGCGCTGTGGAGCGTGCCATTATCCGGCCAGGCGCTTGCGCATGCTCGATTGGTCGAGGCTACTCCAGAGATCAATAGCACCATTGCCGCTCCGCCCACTGAGATTCGACTGCGCTTTAGCGAACCCATTGAGGCTCGATTCTCGGGCATCGATCTGTCGGGGCCGGATGGTGCGAAGATCACCACGGAGATCGCGGTGCGCGATAAGGACATGGTGGCACCTGTATCAAGGTCCCTTGCGCCGGGTGTTTATCAAGTTGATTGGCACGTGCTGTCAGCAGACGGGCACAAGGTGAAGGGCAATTTCAAATTTGAAGTCAGACCGTAGAAATGGACGTTGATGGCACTCTGGCCTTCGCCCGGTGGGTCTACTTCCTCTCAGTGATGATTCTATTCGGGTCGGCACTCTTCCCTTTCTATGCGCTAGACAAAACCGCGGCTCCCGCGCTTGCGCCTCTACCCCGTAACATCAATCCTGCCCTCGCACTTGCGGCCGCAATCTTCGCGGCAATTTGGCTGCTGTGCTTTACGGCCGGGCTCTCCGGACGCGAGGGTATGGTTGACACCTTGCGCAGCGTTCTCATGGAAAGCGACTTCGGAACTGTTTGGTTTGTTCGCCTTTCGCTCGTTCTCCTGCTCCCGGTGATCAGCTTCTCGGGGCGGCCCGAATTGATCGTCGGGCCGGCTTTCTTGCTACTGACCTGTGAGGGTTGGCAGGGCCACGCGGCGGCGTTGGGCCTTCAAGCCTCACTGACTCAAGCTCTCCATGTTGCAAGTGCCGGGGCGTGGATAGGTGGCCTCCTGCCCCTCGGCCTGCTAATCGCGGCAGCGCGGCGGCATCCATCCGAAGTCGCAAGCGTGGAGACCGTCCTGTGGCGCTTCTCCCGCTTTGGTATGGTGGCGGTTGCGCTCATTTTTTTTACGGGCGCTATGACCACTTGGCTAATGCTTGGCTCGTTCCCCGATCCGCGCAACAGCTACGGTCGAATTCTCCTGTTCAAGATCAGCCTATTCGTCGCGATGGTCGGTTTGGCGGTCTACAATCGATACGCCCTGGTCAGCCGCATGAAGTCCGAACCGGCCAAAAGCTTGGGCACATTGTCTCGCAACGTTGCGCTGGAGCAGATCATCGGGTTTGGGGTGCTTATGGATGTAAGCGCGCTGGGGCTTATGGATCCGTACGCGTGACGCGCTGACTTTGCAATTATTGGCTGGCAACGTTTCTGCAATTCGCGATCGACACTCACCTCTATCCGCCTGGCGCACAGAGTGGCTGGCCGGTCTGGCTGCCGATCTCAACCAACGTCGGGACGTGTGGAGCGCGGATATATGCCTGCGACCTAGACACGATTCCATGCGTAAACGAGTAACTGCCAGCACCAGCCGGCCAGCGTCCATCGCTCCTTTGATCCCCACCCTGGTGGAGAAGCCTCCCGAGGGCCGAGGGAATGGACACACAAGTTCGACGGCTACCGCGGGTCTTCAATGCGGACCGCGTCGGAGAATAACTGGCGACAAGTTCGACGGCTACCGCGGGTCTTCAATGCGGACCGCGTCGGAGAATAACTGGCGAATGATACTACGGCGCGACGGCGCAGCCGCCGACAGTCGGATGGAGGTCGATCTCGTCGCAGCCGCTGGGCCCGCCAAATGGCACTCTTGACTAACGTGCCAGAGGGTCCATTTTTTGACCCTGCGGTGTGCTGATGTCGAAGCCCCTCTTTATCCCGGCGCTCGCTGCTATATGCCTGAGATCGCCGCTGGTGCGTGCCGATAAATGTCGATCTGGCGTTGGAAGCTTTTCACGGTATTTGTCTTGCCCATGGACCTGACTTCGAACGAACCGTCCTGCGGCCAAGAGACGCGGATGGACTCCGTTGTCCGGCGACGCAGCACTTGCCCCCGTCGGTGACGTAGGCGCCTTCCAGGGCTGGGAGGCGACCGGTGACGACCTCCCGGCCAAAACCATGATCGCGGTGACAAAAGCCACTTGAATGGCAAGTCCGTGCAAACTTGCTCCATAAAGCTATTCGATGTCGACCGCGCGGGCATTCGAGGAGCGTTTCTTCGCCCGGACGGATGCCGAAACAATCGGCGGGGACAGAAACGGAATGCAAGTTTCCAAACTCTACATATTGACAGTCGGCAATCGCAAGCACTTGTCTATTTGACGTTCCCGAGGTCCGGATCACATCGAACACGGTCATTGCAAGCTCGATCGCCGACGACTAGGGCGGATCGGCTGGTGTTATCTGCACGGGACGCGGGGCTTTTTGCGTTTGCAAGGAACTCGCGATAGGAATGCTCTGAATCGATCAGGAGCAGGAAATTGAGCGATCGGCAAAAGATCATCTGGATGATAGTGCTGGCAATCCTTGCTGGTATCGCGGTGATCATGCTCAAACATTGGCTGAAGGGCGACCTTGGGTAGCTGCCTCCTTAGATGAAGCAACACAGCCCTGATCGATCAAGGTTGGTATGGGCTTTGGCCCGTCCCATTTCGGCCTGCTTGCAATGGCAGGTGTCCTGCCTGATGCGGAATCGACGAGCGAAATGTGAGCGAAAAATGCAACTGACAGGCATGGTATCCGGCGCGGCGCTATTGCTCGCTTCCACCGCGGCAGCGAACGCCCATCCGCATGTCTTTGCCGAAGCGAAGCTGGACCTGACCGTCGGTCCAGACAGGACGGTCAAGTCGCTTCGGCATCTCTGGCGTTTCGACGACCTCTTTTCCAGCACTGTGCTGATGGAATTCGACAAGAATTCCGACCTTGTCCTTGATGCGAAGGAACTCGATGAAGTCGCTCTCACCGTCCATGCGTCGTTGGCCGAGTACAACTACTTTCAGATGGTGACCTTGAACGGCAAGGACGTGACGATGGCGCCACCGCCGAAGTTCAGCGTCAGCTATGAAAACGATCAACTCGTCGTCCAGTTCGAAACGCAGCCGAAGGACCCGTTGGCCCTTGCTGGAAAAGTCAGCATCGGTGTCTACGATCCGACCTTCTACACGGCAATCGATTTTACCGACGACGACAAGCTTGCGGTGGCCGGTCTGCCGCAAGGCTGCTCACGTTCCGTCGTCCGTCCAGATCCGGACACGGCCATCGCGCAGAACCAGAAGAGCCTGACAGACGCGTTCTTCAGTGATCCGACAGGGACCGATCTCGGCAAGATTTTCGCGACTCGCCTCGAATTGACGTGCGGCTGACCGGAGCCGGTTCGATGGCCATGTTCCAGACGCTGGTCGAGTTCCAACGCACGATTTACCTGGCGCTGGCCGAGCAGATCAAACTGCTTGCGGCCGGCGGCGGTTGGCTGGCGTTCACGGCGTTTCTGCCCATGGGCATTCTGTTCGGTGCGGCGCATGCGCTGACGCCGGGCCATAGCAAGGCTGTCCTGGCCACCTATCTGGCAGGATCGGACGCCAGCGTCCGGCGTGGGCTTCTGGTGTCGCTGACACTCTCCTTCACGCATGTAACGATTGCCGTGCTGATCGCGGCGCTCTCGTTGCCGTTGGTATCGATTGCCCTGGGCAGTGTTGGCCGCGCCCCGCTGCTGGAAGACGTCAGTCGGGGCCTGCTTGGCCTGATCGGCATTTGGATGCTCTGGCGCGCATTGAGCCACGGCCATCACCACAAGCATGAGGGCGAGGCCGTCGGCGTCATGGCCGGCCTGATCCCATGCCCGCTGACGCTTTTCGTGATGACCTTTGCGATATCCAGAGGCGTTCCGGTCGCCGGCATTCTTTTCGCAATCACCATGATGGCCGGCGTGGCGCTGACGCTGTCTTGCGTTGCGGTGCTGTCGATCCTGTTTCGTGAACGTCTGGTCCATTTTTTCGATAGCCGGCCACGCCTGTTCGATGCCATTTCCCGAGCCATTGAGGGCGCTGCCGGCTTGGCGCTTGCCGGCGTAGCCGTTTGGCAGATCACGTCGGGCTGAAATGCGGTGAACCAGATCGAGCGGTGAATCAAGACCCGTTTACCTGGAGGTCAGCCGTGTCTTCGTAGCGGCGCAAAGTTCGACGCGCATCTGCGCTCGTCGGTGGAACAGACGGATAGGTGACGCCCGACGCTCGAAGTGGCGCCGGGCGACCCTGTATGCGCTAGATCATACGCTTGATGTCGATGTAGTCGCCTTCAGTCTGGATCGTCAGGGTCACGTCGCTGTCACCGCGATTCCGCCAGAACCAGCCGTGATTTCCATCGAAGGCGGCTTCAATGGCACCTTCGTCAGCTGGAACGCTGCGACCCTTTTCGTAGCTTACGGACTGACCGCCGCCATCGCCGTGCGTCTCGAAATTCACCACGCCACCGTCAGCTGTCCAGGAAAAGTTTGCTTTGGCGCCCTGCCGCATCACGAGCTTGACTTCGGCACCCTGGCCTGGCGCCAACGTGAAGGATAGCTCGTCTTGCCTTCCATCTGGCTGGATCGGGGCTTCCGAGGTTGCTTCGGTGGCAGGCGTTGTAGCAATGGCCGGAGCCTCGGCAGGAGCGATCTCTCCAACTGTCACATTGTCTTGGGATATGGCCTCCCCAGTTGGCGACGGCTGCAAAGCAGGCCGTTCGGCGGTCAGGGCGACGAGGAGGTTTTCAATTCGGTCCATGCGCGCCATCAACTCGGCTGGAGGGACCATTTGCGTCATCCGCTCGGTTGGTGCCTTCGCGCTGGCCATTTCGTCGGCTGCCGCCTCGGCTGCCAGCTGTGTCTTGATTTCGCCCATTCTGGTGAGGCCGAGCAATCTGCCTGCTCCGGTCGGGTCGATCGCATACTCGGACGGCATGACGACCGTGATGAGCAATGCGAAAGCCGTCAGCGCGGCAATGAAGGTGGAGCGCTTGAGCTGCGCTGACGTCGGCAAATCGGCGCGGCTGGGAAGGTCGGTGTTGTACATGATTCGGTTCCTTATGCGGCGACGAACAGGCCGGTGAGCTGATATCCGATCAGCAGGAAACCAGCCGTCACCATGATGACGTTTGCGGTATAGGCGTGGCGCCAGAAACTTCGTGTCCGGCGCCAGTAGCCCATCACGATCAGGATGGCGCCGAGAGCCAAGAGCTGCCCGATCTCGACGCCGACATTGAAGGCCAAAAGGTTGGGCACCAGGCCGTCCGGCGAGATGTTGTATTCGATGATCTTCGTCGACAGGCCGAAACCATGGAAGAAGCCGAAGACCAGCGTCGCGATCTTGGTGTTCGGCTGGAAGCCGAGCCATCGCTGGAAAGAGCCCATATTGTCGAGCGCCTTGTAGACCACGGAAAGGCCGATGATCGCGTCGATGATGTAGCTGTTGATGCCGACGTTGAAGTAGACGCCAAGCAGCATGGTCGTGGAGTGGCCGAGCGCAAACAGGCTGACATAGATGCCGATATGCTTCATCCGGTAGAGGAAGAAGATTACCCCGAACAGGAACAGGATGTGGTCGTATCCGGTCACCATGTGCTTGGCCCCGAGATAGATGAAGGGCAACACGTTGATGCCCGAGATTTCCTGGATATAGCCCTTGTCGCCGGCGGCGACGGCATGGGCAAAGGCTGCTCCGGTCAGCAGCGGCAGGGTCAGGAGAGCGATAAGCAGCGGCAGGGTGGGTCGCCAACGTTCGCGATGCGAGCGTGACCGGCCCCGGTCGAAGGGTCCTTGCATAAGATTTCCAATCTTCGTCGTTGAGGGTGGCCGCGTGAGCGGCCGCGATCATGCTGCGAGGAATGGTCTCGGCGGTCGATCAAGCCGGAATGTCGTGTCCGGATCGACGAAAGTCGGCTGATACTTTAGCCAGCCCCGCTCGATCTGTGGAACGGTCGGCGCGAAGTCGGCGGGCGTACTCGCCGTTTCGTGCGAGTGGTCGGCCGCATTGTGCCCGTGAAAATGGCCAGGGCTCTGCTCGTCGGCGACGCCGTCATCATGTGCGTGGCCATGATCTTCGATCTGCGCGGCGGCTCCGGCGTGACGCTCGGCCGCGGCGGCGGCAAGCGCGATCGGATCATGCGAGGCTGAATAGCCGAAAGGACGCAGCACGCCGAACATCATCGCCAAGGCGATGACGAGACAAAGGACTGGGCTGCTGATCCGATTCGGCATGACTGGCGATTAGTCTCTAAAATCTACGAATGGTTGCCTGCACCGGAATCGGGGCCTCTTTGAGGCTTGTCATATCCCCTCCAGGAGGATAGTTACGAAGAATGAGCGAAGAACTCCACGCCCACGAAACCCATCCCGATATCGTCAAGCGCCTGAAACGGGCTGGCGGACATCTCAAGGGTGTCATCGAAATGATCGAGGCGGGCCGGCCCTGCCTCGACCTCGCCCAGCAGCTTCATGCTGTCGAGAAGGCCATTTCGCAAGCCAAGAAGACCCTGATCCAGGATCATCTCAACCATTGCCTTGAAGACGTCGTCGGGCCGCTGGCGCGCGAGCAGCGCCGCTCGATCGACGAGTTCAAGGATATCACCAAGTACCTGTGAGAAGCGCCATTATGGACAAAGTTCGCGACTGGTTTGGATTTGGCCCGATGACGCATGGCATGGGCAGCCACGGGCATGATCACGATGATGGTGGCCATGGCCACACACACGGTGTCATAGATCCGACGATCGCCACGACGACGCGCGGCATCTGGGCGATCAAATGGTCATTCGTCGTTCTGGCCATCACGGCAGCGCTCCAGCTTGTGGTCGTGTTCATCTCCGGCAGCGTGGCGCTGCTGGCCGATACGATCCACAATGTCGGCGACGCGGCCACTGCCATACCGCTGTGGATCGCGTTCGTGCTGGCCCGCCGCAAACCGAGCAAGACGTTCACCTACGGGCTGGGCCGGGTCGAGGATCTGGCTGGGATCGTCATCGTTCTCATCATCCTGTTCAGCGCCATCGTCGCCGGCTATGAGGCGATCGACAGGCTGATCAATCCGCGTCCCATCACATTTCTTGGCTGGGTCGTCATCGCCGGCCTCATAGGCTTCATAGGCAACGAGGCCGTCGCTGTGTTCCGTATCCGTGTCGGCCGCGAGATCAACAGCGCGGCACTGATCGCCGACGGTTATCATGCGCGCACCGACGGCTTTACCAGCCTGGCGGTCGTGCTGGGCGCTATCGGCGTCTGGCTGGGCTTTCCGCTTGCCGATCCGATCGTCGGGCTGCTGATCACCGTGGCGATCTTCGCCATCGTCTGGCAGTCGTCGAAAGCCGTATTGACCCGCATGCTCGACGGAGTCGAGCCCGGCGTCATCGACGAAATCCATCATGCCGCCGAACACGTGTCGGGCATCGGGCGCGTTGAAAATGTGCAGGCACGCTGGATCGGACATCGTCTGCATGCCGACGTCGCCATCAGTGTTCCGGAGACGGCGACGGCCAAGAACGTGCTGGGCGTAACCGAAGCCCTCAAGGAGGAGCTGTTCGCCCACTTGCCGGCGTTGGCGGAAGCCAATGTCCGCCTGGTGAGTCCGGCCGGGCCGGCCGTCACTGGCAGGGAACCCTCTCATGCTCACCATCATGCGCCGGAGCCCTTCAAGGTCGCCTGCGATCTGGCTGAAGGGACGTTGGAAATCGTCGACACGGCGGCCGGCGAGCGCATGCGGCTGACCATAGAACGGCACGCCGATGATTTGACAGCGACTGTGATCATCGACCGGCCCAACGGGCCAGAGACGCTTCGCCTCGAAGCCGTCGCCGACAACCATCACCGGCTTGAGAGCACGGTTGCTCCGGCCGAGCCGCATGAGTTCCAAGCGAGGTTGATCCTGGCCGCGAAAGGTCGCGAGCAGGTGCTGCCGTTCAAGATGGTTGAACCCGAAGGTCACCACCACTGAGACAGGCGGGCTGTTCGCGCTACATTCCTGGCTCGACGAACCCCAATCCGCTGCAAGAAGGCAAAATATGCTTCAGGTCCTGGCCAATCGCACCTACCGTCATCTCTTCCTGGCCCAGGTCATCGCCCTGATCGGCACTGGCCTTGCCACCGTGGCGCTCGGGCTGCTAGCCTATGATCTTGCCGGCGCCGATGCCGGCGCGGTGCTCGGCACGGCGCTCGCCATCAAGATGATCGCCTATGTCGGCGTGGCGCCTGTCGCCGCCGCGTTCGCGGAGCGCCTGCCACGCCGGACCATGCTGGTTTCCCTCGACCTCGTCCGGGCCGCGGTCGCGGTGTTCCTGCCCTTCGTTACCCAAGTCTGGCAGGTATATCTTCTCATCTTCGTCCTACAGTCGGCGTCGGCAGGCTTCACTCCGGCCTTCCAGGCCTCAATTCCTGATGTGCTGCCCGAGGAGAAGGACTATACGCGGGCCCTGTCGCTCTCGCGACTGGCCTACGACCTGGAAAGCGTCGTCAGTCCCATCCTCGCTGCGGCGCTGCTTTCAGTCATAAGCTTCCATAGCCTGTTCGCCGCTACGGTTGTCGGATTCCTGGCGTCAGCGGCGCTGGTCGTCTCCGTGGTGCTGCCCAGCCCGCAACCCTCGGAGCCGCGCGGCATCTATGAACGCACGACGCGCGGAATCCGCATCTATCTGGCAACGCCGCGATTGCGCGGCCTGCTGGCGCTCAATCTGGCCGTCGCGGCGGCCAGCGCCATGGTGATCGTCAACACAGTCGTCCTGGTGCAGGCGCAATTTGGCCTCTCCCAAACCGACACGGCGCTGGCGCTCGCAGCCTTCGGCGGTGGATCGATGATTGCAGCCCTTGCCCTGCCGAGGCTGCTGGAGAACGTCCCGGACCGGGTTGCGATGCTTTCGGGTGCCGCGATCCTGGTCGCGGGCGTGCTGGCCGGGCCGCTCGTCAGCAGCTACTATCTTCTGCTGTCGCTCTGGTTCGTGCTCGGCCTCGGCTATTCGCTGGCGCAGACGCCTTCTGGCAGATTGATCAGGCGTTCCGCTGATGCCGTCGATCGGCCCGCTCTGTTTGCCGCTCAATTCGCACTTTCTCATGCCTGCTGGCTGATCACCTATCCGATTGCCGGCCGCGTCGGCGCGGCGATGGGATTGCCCTTCACGTTCATTCTGCTCGGCGTCATTGGCGCGGCAGCCCTGTCTGCCGCGGTCTGGCTGTGGCCCAAACACGATCCGGATGTGCTTGTGCACACGCATGCCGATCTGCCCGAGGACGACCGGCACATCGGCAACGCGGTATGGTCGGAAGCAGGCTATGAGCATTCGCATGGTTTCGTCGTCGATGATCGGCACCGGCAATGGCCAAAAGCAAGTTGAGCGCCGGGCATGCTTGGCGATCTCGCCGTCTATGGCGGTCTTTTTCTGACCGCGTTCGTGGCGGCGACCATCCTGCCGATGCAATCGGAAGCAGCCCTTGCGGGACTGCTTCTGACGGAAAGCTATGCTCCGGATCTGCTCATCTTCTCCGCAAGCGCAGGCAATGTGCTCGGCTCGATCGTCAACTGGTGGCTCGGCCGGGGGATCGATCGCTTTCGCGACCGCAAATGGTTCCCGGTGAAGCCCTCCGCGCTGACGCGCGCGACGCGATGGTACCAGCGCTATGGACGATGGTCGCTGCTGTTGAGCTGGCTGCCTCTCGTGGGCGATCCGCTGACGATCGTGGCAGGGGCGCTGCGGGAGCCACTTTGGAGCTTCCTTGCAATGGTCACGATCGCGAAGGTTGGCCGCTACCTAGCACTCGCGGCGGTGACACTGAGTTGGATGTAGTGGCTGGTGGCAACACATCCGTGACCATCGCTTCTGACCTTGTTTTTGAGCCGACGCAGATCGAATAAGTATAGACATATCGCATACCTGAGTTAGGATGATTCAAAACTAATCAAAAAATGGGGAACTGACATGATCACTCTCGACCGCCGCAATTTCCTTGTTTCAACTGCCGGACTAGCCTTCGCCGCCGCGCTGCCAGGGAGTGCCTTTTCCGAAACGAACGACACGCTGAAGATTGCCATCGCCGCAGAGACCGGCGATCTCGATTTGCTGCAGAACGTTTCGACTCTGAGTACCTACACCATCGTCTTCGATGCGCTGATCCACTACGGCCAGAACGGTGCGCTTGAGCCGGGACTTGCCACCAAATGGACAGTCGCCGACGATCAGCTTTCGATCGCCTTCGATCTGCGTGAAGGCGTGACCTTCAGCGACGGCACGCCCTTCGATTCCACCGCAGCCGAATGGAACCTCAAGCGCTGGATGGGGGTGAGCGACTTCTCCTGGATCGGCATCTCCGACGCGTTCGACAGCATCGTCACGGACGGACCGAACAAGTTGACGGTCAAGCTGAAGCGGCCAGTGCCGGCGGCACTGCTTGAACTCACCATCGTGCGGCCAGTCCGTTTCCTGTCGCCCAAGGCGGTCGACAAGGATGGCAAGCAGACGGCGCCGATCGGCACCGGACCGTGGATTGTCGAAAAATACGATTCAAGCGGCACCAGCCTCGTTCGCAACGACAAATACTGGGGCGAAAAGCCGCTCTTCAGCCGGATGGAATTGAAGGTGGTTCCCGATGAGCTCGCCCGCGCCAATGGTCTGCGCTCGGGCGACCTCGATGTCATCGGTGGCGACTGGGTGGCGACGCTGTCGCCGCGCCGCGCTCGCGCGCTGGAAAGCGACGGCATGAAGGTCGTGGCCGAGCCGGGCACGGCGACGATGCTACTCGGCTATTCGCCGAAGTCGAAGATCATCGCTGACAAGGCCGTCCGCGACGCCGTCTACGCATCGGTCGACAGGGCGGCGATCGCCAAGGTGCTGTTCGAGGGCTTTGCCGACCCGGCCGCCGATCTGTTTCCGGCGAACGTGCCCTCGTCGGGCAAGCGGCATGACGTGCCGGTGCGCGATGTGGTGGCGGCCAAGAAGATACTCGCCGATGGCGGCTGGGTCGGCCGCGGCGGCGCCTGGACTAAGGCTGGCTCTCCGCTGGCCATCGACTTTCTGGTTTCCGAAGAATCCCTGCCAGGGTCGCGGCGCATCGCCGAAATGATCCAGGGTCAGTTGTCCGAGGTCGGTTTCCAGGTCCAGGTATCCTCGGTGGACAATGCCACCATGCATGAACGGCGTCCGGCCTTTGACTACGACCTGGCCTTCTTCACCACCTATGGAGCGCCCTACGATCCGCACGGCACGCTCGGCAACGCCTTCGTCTCGACCGCCGACAGCGGCCCTGACGGCAAGATCTACGTCTCCGACGCGCTCGACGGCGTCGTTAAGGCTGCGCTCGAGGCGAGCGGCGCCGAACGCGACCTGAAGATGCAGGCCCTCTATGACTGGCTCCACGACAACACCGCCATCTGTCCTCTCGTCGTCAGCCAGCGACTGTGGGCCCACAATCCGCGCGCGGAGAATTTCTCGCTCCCGGCGACGGACTATGATCTGCCGTTCAAAGCGATCACGCTGAAGGCTTGAAGACTTCGAGCCCAAGCGAGGCCTGACGATGAAGCGCACGATCCTGCGACGGATGCTGCTTGCCTGCCTATTGATCCTGGCGGCATCCGCGCTGACATTCGCCCTGGTTGCGGCGGCGCCGGGCAATGTTGCGGCGCTGATTGCCGAGCGAGCGGCGGGCCCCGGCGCGGACGCCGAAATGATCGCCAAGATCGGCAACGAGCTTGGCCTTCATGACCCACTGCCGATCCGCTATGGACGCTGGCTGGCCAGCGCGCTGGCTGGCGATTTCGGCATTTCGCTGCGAACGGGAAAGCCGATTTCTCAGGAGTTTGCCGCTCGCATTCCGATGACGGCGGCGCTGCTTGCCGGCGGCGGCGTTCTCGCCTTCATCCTGTCGATCACGCTTGGCATCGCTGGCGCCGTCAGCAATGGCGGCGTGATGGACAGGTTCCTGCACGCATTTTCGCTGATAGGCGCGTCGACCCCGAACTTCTTCGTGGCAGCGCTGCTGGTCATCGTGTTTTCGGTGATGCTTGGCTGGGTGCCAACCTTCGGCACCAGCGGCTTCACCTCATGGATTCTGCCATGGGTGACGATCGCGTTGTTCCCGGCGTCGGTGCTCAGCCGCGTCGTTCGGGTCAACCTTCAGGAAGCGATGTCGCGGCCGTTTGCGACGACGGGCTTCGCCAAGGGCTACACCAGAACGCAGGTGCTGCTGCGCGAGGCGCTGCCCAACATCGCCATTCCGTTCCTGACGACGTTCGGAGCGCAGTTTACGCTGATGATCATCGGATCGATCGTCGTCGAGACGGTGTTTGCATTGCGTGGCGTCGGTGCCTTCTTCATCGAGGCGATTCGTTTCCGCGACTTCATCGGCATGCAGTCGGTGCTGCTGCTGTTTGTCGTCTTCTTCGTCATGGTCAATTTCATCGTCGACATGATCTGCATTGTTTCGGATCCGCGAATGCGCCGGGCGCGGGGGGCATGAGGCGATGAACATTTCCGCAATCAGGGACATGAAGGACTGGCCGTGGCTGGTGCTGCTTTCCGTCATCGGCTTTGTGTTCGTCGGCATCTTTGCCCCGGTGATCATGCCTTACGATCCAAGCGCGCAGGATTATTCGGCGACATTGGAGGGCATTAGCTGGAGCCACTGGCTCGGCACCGACTATCTCGGCCGTGATGTCCTCAGCCGCATCGTCGGCGGCGCCCGCATCTCCTTGGTGGCGATGGTGATCGTGCTTGTCGCCGCGCTGGCGATCGGCGTCACGATCGGCTCCTTCGCCGGCTATGTCGGCGGCCGTGTCGAGCTCGTCCTTATCAGCATCATCGATATTGCGCTGGCACTTCCCAGCCTGGTGATCGCGCTGGCGTTGATCGGCATTCTGGGCACCGGCTACTGGTCGATGATCACGGCGCTCACCCTGGCGTGGTGGGCGAACTATGCCCGCATGAGCCGCGCCGTCGTCACCGCCGAGCTGCAGCAGCCCTATATCGAGGCGGCCCGCGTGATGGGCGCCGGTCATCTCTGGATTTTTGTTCGCCATATCCTGCCGCATGTGCTTGCCCTCGTCGTGGTCTATGCAAGCGCCGACGCCGGCGCGCTTGTGCTGGCCATCGCTACGCTCAGCTTTCTCGGACTTGGCGTCGCACCGCCGACACCGGAATGGGGTCAGATGCTGGTCGACGGCATGAGCTACATCGAGGAGGTACCGCGCCTCGTCGTGCTGCCCGGTCTGGCGCTGACGCTGGTCGTGGTCAGCTTTAACCTTCTGGGCGAAGCCTTCGCATTGCAAAAGGTGCCGCGGCCGGTTCGCGGCGCGACCTTGCGCAGACGCCGAAAGGCGCGCGCTCGCGAAGAAGCCGAGCGTAACGCCGTCGAAACGGGAACGACTTCAGCATGAGCGACGCTCAGCCGATCTATTCGATCGAAGATTTGGTCATCGACCTCTACGCCACCACCGTTTCGGTGCGGGCGGTGGACGGGGTGTCGTTCAACGTCCGTCCCGGAGAAACGGTCGCGGTCGTCGGCGAAAGCGGTTCGGGAAAGACCGTAATGACGCTCGGTCCGCTCGGCCTGCTGCCCGAGGGCGTGACCGTGGACATGAAGGGATCGGCGCGAGCCGACGGAAGCGAACTGCTCAGCATCGGTTCACGGCAATTGTCGGACCTGCGCGGGCGCTATTTCGGCGTGATTTTCCAGGACCCGATGAGCGCGTTGAACCCGATGCTGAAAATCGGCCCGCAGCTGGCCCGCCAGGCCCGCCGCTTCGCCGGCCTGTCGCATGAGGCCGCGCGCAAGGAAGCGGTCTCGCTTCTGGCACGCTCCGGCATTCCGGACCCTGAGGATCGCTACAACCGCTATCCGCACGAAATGTCGGGCGGCATGCTGCAGCGCGCGATGATCGCGCTGGCGCTGGCGGCCCGGCCGCGCGTGCTGATCGCAGACGAGCCGACCACGGCGCTGGACGCCACGGTCCAGGCGCAAATCCTGGAGCTCATCCGTCAGATCCAGCGCGAGGATGGCATCGCGGTCGTGCTGATCACGCACGATATCGGCGTGGTCGCCTCCGTCGCCGACCGCGTCATCGTGCTTTACGCCGGCCAGGTGGCGGAGGAGGGGACCGCGATGGATGTGCTGACCCGGCCGGTCCATCCCTATACGCGCGGGCTGCTCGCATCGGTGCCGGATTTTCGCGCCGACGAACGCGCGGCGACCCGCGAGATACCGGGCCTGCCGCCAAACCAGATCCGGCTGGAACCGGGTTGCCGGTTTGCCGAGCGCTGCGAATTGGTCGAAGCCGGTTGCCGGCAGCACCGGCCGCCGTTGCAGACGATATCCGCGTCGACAAGCCCGCACCGCGTGGCTTGCCCGGTCGTGCTGAAACGAGAGGGGATCGCCGTCCATGTCTAATGCCGCGGCGATCGAGGTCAGGGGATTGAAGGTGCATTTCGCCAACCGGTCGGGTGTCGGCGCGGTGCGGGCGGTCGATGGCATAGACCTGACGGTCGCGCGTGGCGCGTTCCACGGCATCGTCGGCGAGTCCGGCTGCGGCAAGACCACGCTGGCCCGTACCATCGTCGGTTTGCAGAAGGAGAGCGAAGGCACCGTGCTGATTGGAGGAAGGAATCGCGCCGAATGGCTGAAATCGGACAGGAAGTCGTTCAGCCGCGAAGTCCAGTTCGTCTTCCAGGACCCGCTGGGATCGATGAGCCGCCGCCAGTCCGTCTATCAGACATTGGAGGAACCGCTGCAGATCCATCGCTTCGGTTCATCAGTCGAGCGCCGGCGCCGCATCGCCGAGCTTCTGGACCTGGTTGCGCTGCCTGAGACGGTGCTCGATCGGCTTCCACGCTCGCTTTCCGGAGGCCAGCGCCAGCGCGTTTCGATTGCGCGCGCGCTCGCGCTGAAGCCGTCCATACTGGTCTGCGATGAGCCACTCAGCGCGCTCGACGTTTCGATCCGGGCGCAGATCGTCAACCTGTTCACGTCGCTGCAGAAACAGCTTGGCCTGACCATTGTCATTGTCGCGCATGACCTGGCGATCGTGCGCGAGGTCTGCTCGGACGTGACGGTGATGTATCTCGGCCGCATCTCGGAAGCCGGCCTGACCCGCCCGCTGTTTCGCGAGCCGGCCCATCCCTACAGCCAGGCGCTGCTGTCGGCTGTTCCTTCTCCCGATCCCCGCATCGAAGCTGGACGCCGCCGGATCATTCTCGCCGGCGATCCGCCAAGCCCGAGCGCGCCGCCTCCGGGGTGTCGATTCAACACGCGCTGTCCGGTGGCGATCGATGTCTGCCGTGTCGAGGAACCGATGCTGCGATCGGTGCCGCATGGCGGCGTTGCAGCCTGTCATCTGGCTGATAGCGCGGGTCGCCCTGTTATCTGAAAGATGTCGTTTCTGCGCCTGAACGTTTCGCGAAGCTGACCGTGGTCTCGGCGTCCTGCGCGAGCCTTTCAGGGTCTTCCTGCTGCTTGTCGCCGTCGCTAAGGTCGGCCGCTATCTGGTTCTTGCCGCCGTGACCCTGAGCGTGATCTAATCTCACGAAGCTTCTCGAAGCTGAGCTGGTTAGGTCGGCTGGTTCGAAGAGCCCTGTATGATGCGCGCGGACGGGAAGCGCTAGCTCTTTTTGACGGCGACCTTGTCGAGGGCTGCGCGCAGGCCTTTTGCCAGCTTCTGCGTATCGCGCGACCGGCAAACCAAGCTACGGCGCAGCGCTCCAGCCAACATCGACATTGTTAAGACATTCCTGTGGCCGCGCGCCAGGCCTGCACAACGAAGCTGTGCTGGTTCCAGATCATCAGCGCTCCACTCACAGCCATGAGCGCGACCACTAGGCGGCGGAACTGTCGTCCACTCAGGTGTTCGAGCCAGGGCTTGGCCAGCAGATTGGCAAGCGCGGCGCCCAAACCCGCGGCTAAGCCGTACATGACCGCCTGACCACCGAGCGCGCCGAGTCCGGTGAATACTGCGATCTTGACGACATCGGTCACAAACGAGTTCACCGATTTCGTGGCGACCAACGTCTCCTTCTCCGAACCGTAGTTCAGATAGAGCGAATTCAAGACGGGTCCCACCGTGCCCATCAGCGCCGACAACAGCGCGACGATCAGGCCGGCCGGGAGGAACCACCAGCGGCGGGCTCGGTAGCTCCGCTCGCGCGCCCCGCCGCGAAATTCCCAGACTGCACTGATCAGATAGATCCCTATGAGTATCTGGAGCCATTCCGCCCGACTGTTAGCGAACAGCCAGGAGCCCGCCGCGGCGCCGGCGATGGCGCCGGGCAGGTACCAACGGACCAGGCTCCAATCGATGTCGCGCCGAAAGGCCAGGGCGCGGACGGGATTGCCGATGAGCTCGGTCAAGGTGATGACCGGCGCAACCGCCGCGCTCCCTGTGATGGAAGTCACGGCGGGGATCAGCAATAGACCTCCGCCTCCGGCCGAGAGGGTGTTCAGCGTCCAGGTGAGGAACCCCGCCAACGCCAGGAGGCCTAGTCTAATCCAGTCCATCGGATCAGAACGAAGCGGGCCTCCGATCGTTCCGAACGCATCGGTTCGCAAAAACCCGGCCCGCCTTTTGAGTCTCGTGTGCGATGGAAATAATCACCCGTTACCGGGCCAAACGCGGGCGCCCGGAAGACCGGACTCCGGCGCACCTTACCGCCGATAGCTTTGAAAGCTGGTTGAAAGCGTACCGGCTAACCAGCCGGAGTTACGGTGAAGTCATCAAAATACACGTGACTGTCGGCCTTCGACCACAAGCCAACACGCCCGGTCACCGGCTCAGGCAGCGTGTCCTGCAGGTAGAGCTTGCCGTCGACATAGCCTTCGACCTTGGTGCCGGCGATGCGCACCTTCAGGTCGTGCCATTCATGGGTTGAGGTTGGGGTGTTCTTGACCCAGGTCACCGACGAGCGTTTCCCCTTTTCGAACCTCCACAAGACAAGATTGTTCTCCAGAGGGTTGGCGCGAATCGTGAGATAGTCGCCATTGGGCTTAAGGTTGAACAATATCCCTGCACCCTGGTCGATGCGGCCGCTGATGCCTTCGAAGCGGACGCTAATCTCTCCATCGCGGAAATCTGGCGTGCGTTCAAAGACCGCGTAGGGGAAGTATGCATAAGCCTGGACGCGGTCGAGAAACTCGGCATACCGCTCCCCATAGAGCGCCCGTGCCTTGTCGGCGAGGCCGGCGGAGGTCTGCCCCTCCTTCCATTGGCGGCCATCGACGGCCAACACCTTGTTGTCGCCTTCAGTTTCAATCCGCCAAATGCCCACCACGCCGGGCATAGCCTTCGAATCTGCGCCAACTTCCTCGTCCGAAAAGTTCACGATGCTGCGCTGGCCGGCAGAAGCTGGCAGCAGCAAGGCCACCAGGCCGGCAGCTGCGGCGACTGTCACGAGGCTATGTGAGATTTTCACGGCTGATCTCCTTCTGGCTTGAAGCGTATTCGATGGTCGGTACCCGGCGGCACCGCCACCAGGCGACCCCGATGAGCAGCGGCAGGCCGCCAAGGAACCAGGGAAGCGCGATCCAGGGCGCGGCGACGAGCGGATAACCTGGATAGTCGTCGGTTCCTGTGACCGGTGCGAGCAGGGGCACGTTTGCGAGCCCGTAGAGGAGCGGCAGAATTTCCTCGGTGCCCGTCGATCGGCTGACAGCCGACCGGCCGCCGTAGCTGTACTCCACTTCACCATACGACTCGTCGCTTGCGCTGCCGACAGCGCTCTGCTGGTCGCCTGCAGGACGGATGATAATCCGGGGAATGATCCGCTCGAGCTTCGACAGGATGCTGGTCTGCAAATCCGCATACCGGGGGTCTTCAGGTATCAGGTGAACGGTGATGGTCAGCTGCTTGCTGAGCTGCGCCAGCGCCTGCTCGTCGGCTAGCGAGAAAGAGTTCCGCCGGTCCTCGGTCGAATCCACCGACCATCTGATCTGGGCTGCAGCGACCAGCACAAGGCAGGTCGCCGCGATGCAGACGACCGAACGTGCAACCTTGGTGCGCAGGGCAACGCCCATCGGGAGCCAAATGGTAGCGAGCGCAGCAAAACCAAGAATCGCAGCGAGCACCCCGACGACAAGACTGATCGACAGCAATCCGAGCTCAAAGGTGTGCAGCGTTTGGGTGAGCGACAGCCACGACGACCAGCCAAGGAGGTCGGGTTGGCTGGCCGCCGCGAAGTCGATGACCCACGATCCAATCGTGAAACCGAGCGTGACAATCGCGGCGGTTGCCGCGCTCTCGGCAAGCGCGGCTGCGAACAATGCAATGGCGCCGAC
Source organism: Mesorhizobium sp. M0910 (assembly GCF_040319465.1). NCBI lineage: Bacteria > Pseudomonadati > Pseudomonadota > Alphaproteobacteria > Hyphomicrobiales > Phyllobacteriaceae > Mesorhizobium > Mesorhizobium sp. M0910. Next base: position 138,309 of record NZ_JAMYNZ010000009.1, on the reverse strand, counting down.
CAGTAGCCCGTAGAGCAAATGTCCGAGAACAAGATTCAGCGTCTCGGCAACGAACAGGTGTCCGCCCATGAACTCCCAAATCGCGAGCGCAGAGATCGCAGGCACCGCGGCAATGAGCCAAGCTGCCAAGACGGCAACCAGCTTCGCGCCAATCAAGGTCGGCGTTCGATAGGGCAGTTGGATCAGGAGCCGCAAGGCGCCGGACTCCTTTTCGTTGCCGAGCACGCGTATGGCAACAAAGGGAAACAGCAGTGTGACGGCGACGTAGAAGCCACCGAACGTCGGGACCAACACGCCGTCAAGCGGTGATAGCGCGCTCGCGAGCCCCGACGCGTCGAGCGCCGTGGCGCTCGCGTTGCTATAGAGCGATACGGCCTGAAAGAAGCTGAAGCCGATGAGAGGGCAGAGTATCAGCAGCATTATCCAGAGCGGCCGGCCGCTCGCCATTTCCCGCAGCTACTTGGCCAGCAAGGGGCCGAAGGGAGCGCCGAGCGGTACGGCTGCCTCAGGTGAGCGCAAGGAAAACCTCCTCCAACCCACCGGAGGAAATTCCCGCACGCGCCCGCAGGTCGCTCAGGGATCCGATGCCGCGTACGCGGCCGTCCGCGAGCAAGACGAAACGGTCGCATATGCGCTCGGCATCGAGCAGTTGGTGTATCGCGAGGACGAGGCTGCGCCCCTGCGCCGCGACCTTGCGAAGCACGCTCATGATCTCGCGGGTCTGTCGTAAGTCGAAGCCGTCAAAGGGCTCGTCCATCAGCAGCAAGGGATGCGGCGTGATCAGGGCAAGCGCCAGCATCAGTCGACGGGCATACCCCTTGGACAATTCAGACACGCGCTTGATTAACACCGGTGCAAGTCCGACGGCCCCGACTGTCTCCGCGACGTCGAGGTGCGATGTCCGGTAGACATCAGCGAAGAACGCAAGAACATGTTCGACGTACTGGTCGCGCCAGGGCCGCAGGCCGTCGGGAAGGAAGAAGATCGACCTGCGGCGCGATGCAGGCGGCAGAGAGGCGCCGTGCCGGAGAATCGTTCCCGAGTCGGCCGGAAGAAGGCCGGCGATCGCTTCCAACAGCGTAGTCTTGCCGGCGCCGTTCGGCCCGATAAGACCGAGAACTTCGCCGGCCTCCACGTTGAAGGCAACATCCGCCAACGCGGTTTGCTCGCCATAGCGCTTGGTCAACGCACCGACCTGAAGGGCATATCCTCCCTCTTGCCGTGTAGCGATTTGCGCCTTGTCAGACATCCGGCTTCGCATCAACATCGGCTGATTCCCTCCCGGCGTGCGATCGCGCGGAGGCCCAATATCTAGCTCTTCTTGACGGCGACTTTATCGAGGGCCGCGCGCAGGCCTTTTGCCAGCTTCTGCGCGTCGTCATTCGCCCAGAAATGCATGAAGAAGAGCCGCGGCTCTTCATCGAGCATGTGGCTGTGCAGGGCGGTAATCTCGATGCCGTTATCCTGCATTGCCTTGAGAACCGGATTGACCTCCTTGGCGGTCAGCACAAAATCACCCGTGATCGCTGCTTTGCCACCGCCCGTCGACTGGAAGTTGATCGCTAAGGCCGAGCCCAGGGCGGCCGGCACGTCCATACCATTTTCCTTGACCGGTTCGGCGCGCGGGATACTGAACTGGTAGACGCCGCCATTGACCTTACCTTTGTAGCCAATGGCCTTGTCGACGGCCGCCGTGTCGATCGGCTGGGTGGATGCTTCCGATTGCGAGGCACCGGACGCGGCATTCTCCATCGGGGTCTTTGTCAACGCCAATCCGGCATGAAGCGCAGTGGCGAGCGTGACGGGATCACCCTGGCCGAACACGTGCATGTAGAGCGTCATCGGCTCCGCGCGCAGCAGGTGGTTGTGCACTGCAGTGATCTCGATCCCACCTTCTTGTAGCTTCTTCATGACCGGGTTCACCTCGTCCTGCGTCAGAACGATGTCGCCCATGACCATCGCCTGGTTCACCATTGGCTCGAACGCGATCCAGCCTCCGAGCGCAAATCCTGGCTTCAGGGATATCCCATCGAGGGATACTTTCAGGTCGGTTCGTGGCAAGCCCACCCTGTAAACGCCGCCAGGCATTTCCGTTCCGGATTTGCCAAGTGTCTGCGCGACTATTTGCCAATTGGGTGCAGCCGATGCCGGTTCGAGCAGCGCCGAGACCGCAATCAGCATTGCGCCGCTCATGAGTTTTGCTTGCATGGGAGTTCTCCTTGTGATCTGCCCCCAATCGCCCACCGGTCAAGCCACAGCTGGTTTCATGGCAGGTGGCCAGCTGTGCGTCTCCGCCTTGCGGCGCGAAGCCCAGGCATAGAGCGCGTCGTAGATGACGAAGCCGTGCTTCAGCACTTCCTGGTCGTCGGGCGTCACGTCCCTGAGCCCCATCGAGATCGCAAGCAGCCCCGCAGACTGTGGCGTCAAATCGTGCCGATCGGTGTCGGCGCCGCGCACGATCGAGGCGATCGTCACGATCGCCGGATCGCGCTCGAGGCCGTATTTCGAGACGAAGGTATCGAAACTGCAGCCGTCACCCACATGCGTGAACTCGACACCGGGCACGTCATACGGTGTAGCGCCAGTCTCCTGGGCAACCGGGATCACCCGATCCGGCGGCACGAACAGGAATTCTGGCTCCTTGTCGATGAAGCGGGCGATCAGCCAGGGACAAGCAATACGGTCGATGACCGGACGTTCGCGGGTAACCCATTTCATGGCCTTGTCTCCCTTTTGGTTGGCGCCACACAGCGCGGCCTACTGCTGCGATACCAACAACGCTACGCTTGGATGAAGAATGATACAAGTGTTACATATTATTTAGCCCGTGATACGGTTCATTTATGAGTGATGGCGAACCGAATGGAACAGCGCTGGCTGCTCCTTATCCATCAGCCCATCAGCTGCCGAGCAAGCCGGCCTTCCGGGTGAAGATCTGATGGCGCGCACCGAAATCCTGCGAGCCAAGGCGGGACATGTTCTGGACATCGGCGCCGCGCTGGCGGTTACCCTGCTCGGCCGCTGATCCGGAGATAGGTTTTCGATCTTGGCCGACCCGTGTTTGGGGTCCGCCGTGACATCGACTGGATCGATGCCAACGGCAGTTCCCAAGAGATGTGCCGTTCGGCCCCGCCAGGATCGACGAGTATGGCAACTTCGACGGAACCGCCACCCAGGCCGACCTTCCCACCGCCGTCGCGCCGCCAACCCGAGCGCTGCGCCGAAGTTCTTCACTCGATACATCATCGCTGCCATCAATCGCGAGCGCGCGGCGGTCGCGTGACTCCTGTGGCGACTGCAACAGACTATTGCTGTGTGTTGAGCGCCCGCCTCAAGCTCTGCGCCAACGCCTGAGCATTGCCGATGCCCCAGTAGTGCAAGAAGATGATCCGCGGGTCTTCAAAGAACATGTGATTGTGCACCGCGATCACTTCAATCGCTCCAGCTTGCAGTTCACGGATGACCGAACGGACTTCATTTTCCAGCATCGCAAAGTCGCCGCAGACCGCGGCGCGCTCGTCCGTGCCCTGAAAGGCTAGCCATGTGTTGTAGCCCATTGCCGCATCAATATTGAGCTCGCCACAGCGTGTGCAGACGACGGGCACGGATGGGCGCCCCAGGACAAACTTGAGCACGCCGTCCTTGCTCTCGCCCTTGTGCTCGACAATCGCCTCAAGCGGCGGCGCGTCCAAGCTACTGTTCACTTTCTTCATGGCAGGTTCGACAGGATGCTTCTGGCGCACGATTTTTATCGCTTCAAAAATCCTATGCGCTCCTGTCGCTAACGCAGTTTCATCAGCCGTACCCTCGACATGCATAAACATCACGCGCGGCTGTTCGCGGACGAAATGATTGTGTAGGGCTGTTACGTACAGGTTCGCCTGGATCGCTGCGGCCATCGCGTCCTCGATTTCATCTTCGAGCACGACGATGTCGCCCATCAACGTGGCATGATGTGCCCCCTGTTTAAAACTGACCCAGGAGGTGAGGCCCATAAACGGAATGATCTCAAAGCCGTCCAGGGTCACTCTCATTTCACTGCGCGGGACCGATAACTTGAGCACGTCCCCCGTGGTCTGTCCCTTCAGTCCGGTAAGGGATTCAATAGCTTGGGTATTGAGCATCTTAGACCTCCTCGTTTCATCTAGCACTAGCCGAAACCAAATTTCGGTTGGCGCCGCACAATGAATCGAGTGCCGAACGCCATCGCGAGCGTCACCATTCCAATTATAAGGTGCAGGAGTGGTATGAAAAAGAGCAGTGTGAAGCAGCAAGCCAGGCCCAACCAAGCGAAGAAGGGCGAGAATAGGCGCTGCTCCTTGCTTAAGTGCAGAGCCGCGTAGTGGGTAATGGCAAACCAAACCAGCAGGTAAAAGCTGGCGAGCGGCAAAACCTGACGCAGGTCGAACACCAGCACCACTGCAAAGACGAGCACGCCGACGGCAAGTACTGCGTGACGCGGCACCTTGAAGCGCGGATGGACCTCGCCGAGCCATTTCGGCAATTCGTGCGCCTCGCCCATCGCGAGCGCCACACGCGAGACGCTGAGCAGATCGCTAACGAGTTCGTTAATCGATGCTGTCCATGCGGCCCCCAGGATCAGCCAGCCGCCCCACGACCCGATAGCCTGCATACCTGCCTTGAAGAGAGGTACGTCATCTTTGGCCATTTCCTCTGCGCCAAGCACCCCCAGAGTAGTAGCGGCCACGGCGTAGTAGACGACGGCGGCGATCGCAATGCCGCCTAGAATGGAGAAGGGAATGGCCTTTCGGGGATCCCGAATTTCGCCCGCCATAATGGCGGTGCGCATGAAGCCGTCCCAAGCCCAGAAGAAGATCGCGGCGCCCGCCATAAATGCGAATGGCCCCTTATCCAGTGTCGGGGCCAAACGAGCGACTTCTACATGCGGAGCCGCGAAGAAGACGAATACGCCCAGCAGCGCAACGATGACCAGCATCAGGCCAATAATGACTTTGCTCGTGAAGGAGATACCGAAGGAATTCAGTGCCATGACAACGAGTACAACCGCGCCAGCCGTCAAATGTAGGGGCAGGCCAGGAATAAGTTGTGCTGAGTAATAAGCGAAGGCGAGCGATACCACGCTCGTGCCCACAATGCCCTGTCCAACATAGCAACAGCCAGCAAGGAAGGCGACCGTGTCGAGACGGAACGCTCGTGCCCAGATGAACGCACCGCCATGTCTGGGGAAATTGACGCCGAGCTGCGCGCCGCTGATACCTGTGGCCAAGCATACCAGCCCTCCTGGAATCATCGCCAGGAGAAGGGCGGGACCGGCCCGCTCGGCGGTCGCACCAAGGGCACCGAAAATACCCGTCCCGATAATCATGCCGGCAGTCATGAGCCTAGCTGCGGTGCGTCCAAGGGTCCGAGTCGCGGATGATCCTGACTGGGTAGCCCCACCCGAAGCTCTCATTTCGGCACCTCCTGTCAGGCGTCAGCGGGACAGTCTGCGAGACCGCCAACGCTACGCCTGAACAAATAATGATACAAGTGTTGCATTTAATCTTGCACGTGATACGGTTCACTTATGAGTGAGGGGGAAACGACGGAACAGCGCTGGCTGCTCCTTATCCATCGGCTGCCGAGCAAGCCGGCCTATTTCCGGGTGAAGATCTGGCGGCGGCTGCAAGGCATCGGCGCGGTCGCGGTAAAAAGCACCGTCTATGCACTGCCGGCCAATGCCGAGACGCAGGAGGATTTCGAGTGGCTCCTGAAGGAGATCGTCGCGGGTGGTGGCGAGGCGATGGTGTGCGAGGCGCGTCTCATCGACGGATTGTCGGATGCCGAGGTCCAAGCGCTGTTCGATGCGGCGCGTGATGCCGACTATGCGGAGATCGCCAAGGAAGCGCGTGGTCTCGCCGCCGAGATCGGCGCGAACGCCACGCCGGAAAAGCGTGCGGAGACACGATCGCAGCTCGGCCGAATACGCAAGCGGCTCGCCGAGGTGGACACGATCGACTTCTTCGGCGCCACGGGTCGCCTCGCGGTTGAGGGTTTGCTCGCCGAACTCGAGACGCATCTCGTGGAGGACCAGCCCATGACCGAGGAGTCAAAGGCGACTGAGCCGATTACTGACCTCAAGGGCCGGATCTGGGTGACACGCCGCGACGTGCACGTCGACCGGATGGCCTGCAGCTGGCTAATCCGTCGCTTCATTGATCCAGACGCCGTCATCCGCTTCGTCCCAGGCAAGAGCTATGCGGCAAAGCCGGGAGAGCTGCGCTTTGATATGTTTGACGGTGAGATCACCCATGAGGGCGACCGCTGCAGCTTCGAGGTGCTGCTCACCCGGGCCGGGCTTGGCGACCCGGCGCTGCAGGCCATCGCCGAGATCGTCCATGATATCGACCTCAAGGACGGCAAGTTCGGGCGCGACGAGACGACGGGCATTGCCAGCCTAATCGCGGGCATCGCCATGACGAATAAGGGCGACGAGCAGCGGATCGCGCAGGGCGGCCCGGTCTTCGACAATCTCTACCAGTATTTCCGCCAGAAGCGCGGGTGAGGGGAACCAATGACCAGCGTCCATGCCGTCCATCCGAATGCGCTGGGGGATGAACCTTCGCATGGCATCCCCTTCCGCGAAGCAGTGCGGGTCTGGGCGCGAGTCGCTGCGTTGAGTTTTGGTGGCCCGGCCGGCCAGATCGCGGTAATGCATCGCATCCTCGTTGAGGAGAAGCGCTGGATCGGCGAGACGCGGTTCCTGCATGCGCTGAACTACTGCATGCTGCTGCCAGGACCGGAGGCCCAGCAGCTCGCCGTCTACATCGGGTGGCTCCTGCATAAAACCCGAGGCGGGCTCGTGGCCGGCACGCTGTTCGTACTGCCCGGCGTCCTCGCCATCATGGCGCTGAGCTGGATCTATGCAATCTTTGGCAATGTCGGCGCGGTGCAGGCGCTTTTCTTCGGTCTGAAGGCCGCCGTCCTCGCCATCGTGCTCGAGGCGGTTATCCGGGTCGGCAAGCGGGCGCTCAAGAACAAGGTCATGATAGGCCTCGCCGCCGCCGCCTTTATCGGGCTCTTCCTGTTCCATGTCCCATTCCCGCTCATTGTCCTGACGGCCGGAGTGATCGGGTACGTCGGCGGGCGGGCCGGGCTGGCAGCGTTCATGGCGGGCAACGGCCACGGCAAGATCGGCGGCAAGCAGGTCGCCGACGCGGAATCGGCGCTCGGCGAAGGCATTCCTGCCCATGCTCGCCCGCCGGTCAGCTGGTCGTTGAAGATCGGAGGTGTGTTTCTGGTGCTATGGCTGGCACCTGTCCTCGGCCTTTTCGTGCTGTTCGGGTCCGGCAATGTCTTCGCCGATATCGCGGTCTTTTTCTCGAAGATGGCGGTCGTGACCTTCGGAGGCGCCTACGCCGTCCTCGCTTACGTGGCGCAGCAGGCTGTCGATACATATGGCTGGCTGAAGCCAGGTGAGATGCTGGACGGCCTCGGCATGGCGGAGACGACGCCTGGCCCCTTGATCATGGTGACCCAGTTCGTCGGGTTCATGGGCGCGTATCGAGCGCCGGGATCGCTTAATCCGCTGCTCGCTGGAACTTTGGGCGGCCTGCTCACCACCTGGGTCACCTTCACACCTTGCTTCCTGTGGATATTTGTCGGTGCGCCGTTCGTGGAAACGTTGCGCAGCAACAAGGCCTTGTCCGCCGCGCTGGCGACAATAACGGCAGCCGTGGTTGGCGTGATCCTGAACCTGGCGGTGTGGTTCGCGCTTCACGTCCTGTTTGGAGCACTGCGCGAGGTCAAAGGGTTCGGCATGACGGTCGATGTGCCCGCATTCAGCTCCGTCAACGTCCCGTCCCTCGTCCTGACATTGGGTGCGCTGCTAGCGGTGTTTCGCTTCAAGATCGGCATGCTCCCGGTGCTCGTCGGCTGTTCGATCCTCGGGCTGCTCTACGGGATGGCGACGGGAGCGATCTAACCCCGTGCAGCCAGCGCCCTGACCCGTGGGGTGAGGAGGTGGAGGCATCGTTGACGTTACAGTGGCTCGCGCACGGTTTGCGCAAAGCTATTTCGAAGCGGCGCTTCAGGCTGCTTCCTGCCGGTGCTGAGCCGACTGCTGCGAACCTGCTGACATCCAGGGGACTGCGGGCGTTCGGTGACGGTCTGGTCAGCATCCTGCTTCCCGCCTATCTGGCCACGCTCGGCTTCGACGCCTTCGAGATCGGAACCCTGTCGACGGCGACGCTCGCGGGCTCAGCCGTCCTCACCCTGGCTGTTGGGATCGTCGCGCATCGCTTCTCCCGTCGAGCGCTGCTGACCGCAGCGGCTGTCCTGATGATAGCAACGGGGGTCGTCTTCGCTGTCGTTCACGACTTCTGGCCGCTGCTTCTCATCGCGTTCGTCGGCACGCTGAACCCATCTTCAGGGGACGTCAGCGTGTTTCTACCGCTCGAACATGCGCAGCTTGCGCAGAGCGTCACCGACCGCGACCGCACGGCGCTCTTTGCGCGCTACAGCCTCATCGGCTCTCTCGCCGGCGCCGTCGGAGCGCTGGCCGCAGGAGCGCCCGACTTTCTCCGCGACGCCATCGGCCTGGAAATGAAGCAGGCCCTCCAGGCAGCTTTTCTATTTTATGCCTCACTTGGGTTGGCGGCGGTGCTCCTCTATCGGCGGCTGCAGTGTTTACGCACCTTCCGTCGAGCCTCTGTCTGGTGCTCATCCCGTTCATGCCGAGCGTCGCTCCGGCTATCGTTCTTCTGCTGATTAGAAGCGCGCTGTCGCAGATGGACGTACCGACCCGCACATCGTACCTCATGGCCGTGGTGACGCCCGAAGAGCGGGCTGCCGCGGCGAGCATCACCGCCGCCCCCCGCAGCCTCGCGGCGGCCGCCAGTCCAGTCCTCGCAGGGGCTCTCCTTGCCGTCTCCAGCTTCGGCTGGCCCCTGATCATCGCCGGTGGGCTGAAAATTATCTACGACCTTCTGCTGCTCGCGACATTTCGCAGTGTTCGCCCTCCAGAGGAGCACGGGGGCGGGAGGAATGACATGTCAGTCGGCCATGATCGAACTGGCAACGACGCGCGGGTTTCCTGGTGGCGTTGAAGGCAGGACCACCAGCCGGACAAATTGCTTACGTCCGCCGGCAACGAGGATGTAGAGACGCGAGAACTCCTCCGTATCGCGGTCTTCGGCAATCTTCTCGGCATCCGTACGGGTGAAGAAACTCTTCCGAAATGCCTCTTCATCGATATCGGGAAATGCCAGCGTACACGTCTGCACCGGTTTGCCGCTCATCGTTGCCTTGGTAGTGCCGATGATGGTTCCTGCTGGCAATCCTTCCTCCGCTTCGGCCACCAGCCATGCCTCCACTGAGGTTGGATTAGCGATTGGCGCGAGTTCGCCGAAGCCTGCTTCGGCAATAAGTGTCCACCTGCGTTCGTGCGCGGTCTCTATCATGCGCTCGAAATTGGGACCCTCGGCCAGACAGGTACGGTGAAATTGTTCGACAGCCTGATCCGCATCACTGGCGGCCTGCGCCGGCGACATCGTCAGACCCAAGATGGTCCCTGCCAACGTTAGAAATCGGAACATGTCTATCTCGCGTAGCTGATGTGGACGAACCACTTATCCTGAACGGGCTACGACACTCGTTGTTCCGGACTGTCGGCGCCTGCATGGCCGGTATCTTGATGGAGGCGCGAAGCGCCTGCGCAGTTGATGCAATGTTCAGGCATCTGGCAACTGATGGAACCATGCCGCACTGGGTTTCGATGACGGACCCTGCTACAGACCCACTCACACCGCCGGGCGGGACCATTCGATCTCGTGCTGAGTTCCTGGAGACATCTCCCGGCGCTCGCCGAGGAACCTGCATGTCGTGCTCGCCGGCAACCAGCGCCGGTGGTTTTTCGGGCACTTGGCCTATGTCCCAGTCCACTGTGGAAACTTGTTAAAATCCCTTACGGCAAAGGTTTTCGAGGTCCGCTTTTGCCATTCCCTCGAAGCCCAGCGCGGGAAGAATATCATTATCTCCCTTAAGATCGCGACCGTAAGCCGCCGAGAATATGGCAATTCCAGATTCATGGAGAATCGCTGAATTTCCGCTGATCTTCCCCAACAAAACGGTCGGCAGCAGCCCGAACGGAACGTCCTCGAGAATATAGCGGCTTTCGATGGTTGACGGGCCGAAGCCGCCGCGGCCTTGGCGATCCATCTCCTGGTTCATTTCCGAAACGGTGGCCATGGGGACGTGAAACGACAATGAAAAATGCTCTTCAACTGTGCGCACGGCAATTCCAAAACGGGCGGCGATCGCCAATCGTTCCGCGTCCAGAGCCTCGATAAAGCGGCCGACAGCCGGGGTGACGTTTCCGGCCTGGCTCCACTGTTCTCCCTTCTCCATGCGTGTGAGATTAAGAAGAGCGATCCCGAGATGGTTCTGCGGATTGAGGTTGCTGAGCGCGATAGCAAGCATGCCGTCGCGCTTGACGAAACGATCGCCGAACAAGCTCGTGCAAAGCTCGAACCCTTGGTCCTGAGCACTGAAAGGCAGCGTCGCGACATCCAGTTTCTGGCGAACGGTTGCAACATCGATTTCGGCTGGCCCGCGCTGTTGCCCGGTCACGAGCGTGGTACCCCAGCCGACGATCGGCAGCCTAACCTTCCGGTCGGCAAGCCGCTTGGAGAGATACAGTGCCCCAAAGGAACTGTGCGAGCTGATGATAACCGGCGTTCCGTCCCTTAGATAAGGAGTGGCAGCGTCCATCACCATCTTGTGGCCGTAAGCCGGCAACGCGATTATGACGACGTCGGCATCGGCAATGGCGTCTTTACAATCCTTGGCGATGCGCACCTTAGTCGTTGCCTTGATAGCTCCGGTAGCCTTCAGCAATCCACCGGCGGCCAGCGCCTTGGTGCGTTCTCCGGAAGGCGACCAAAGCATAGGGTCATGTCCCGCTTCGGCCAGATAGGCGGCAAGGCCGTAAGCAATCGCTCCGGCGCCAAGAATGCTTACGCGCATAAATTCCCTCCTGTTGCGGGCCTTGCAGCCTCCATTTCTCACTAGGAGGTTCCACAAATCGGAGCCGCATCTGCCATCGTCGGCTTCTGGCGATGGGATTCCGGCCTGAGCCCGCGATTGCAACATGCCTCAGCGAATATTCGTTTCCTCTTGACATATATCAAAAATGAATGAGACGATGTCAATCATACGGATTGCGTATGTAGAGAGAACATGGAAACCCGCGACCTTCAGAGCTTCCTTGCCGTTGCCGCCAACGGCAGCATCACCAAGGCTGCTGAGATGCTCGGGTGTTCCCAGCCTTCGGTGACACGCACCATTCAGGACCTCGAGGCAGAACTCGGCTTCGAATTGCTGCACCGGGTCGGTCGCCGGGTGCAGCTGTCTGAAGAAGGCGCCGCCTTCGAGGAGGAGGCGCGACGATTGCTGATGTCTTTCACCGAGCTTGCCGCGCGGGCCAAGATGATTGCCGCCGGCAGAGGGCGAATCCTGCAGATTGTTACCACTTCCGCGATCGGTACTGGCTTGATCCCAACGGCCATGGCCGAGCTCAAAGGTGTCGAACTTCCGCACGAGACGCATCTCGGGCAGTTCCTCCCCTCAATCGTCGCCCAGGAGGTGCGGAGCGGACGTGCCGAAATCGGGTTTTCAAGCTTGCCGCTCGATACGCCTGGTTTGGATGTCCTGCGGCTTTATTCAGCGCCTGATGTTGCTGCCGTGCGGGAGGACGATCCGCTGGCTGAACTTGACGTCATACCGCTTTCCGCTTTTGCCGGTCGCCGCGTCGCCACACTGCTCAACCCCCTACGTTTCCAGTTGCATGTCTCAAAAGCCTTGGCGGCCAGGGGCATCGACACAGGACCAGTGATCCGGACGAATACTGCATATGGCGCGTTACAGATCGTGCGTCAGACTGGTGCGGCGGCCGTCATCGATCCCCTCACCGCTTATGGCGTCGCCCTGCCCGATGTCGTCATCCGCCCGATCGACGCAACCGTTCTCTTTTATTGGGGCGTTGTGGCTGCCGAGAAACGCCCGCTTCGTCCAGTCGCTCAGGCGTTGATGGATGCGGTCGAGGCGGTGGCTGAACGGTCGATCGTCGGCTTCAAGAAACTCGATCCGGCCCTGGCTGGCCAATTGGTGACCGATCCTGCGTCCGGTACAAATCACGGAACGGGAATATGAAGCATATCCCCGCCGCGCCAACGTCGACAGGTCTTGCTGCGCTCGAAGTACAGCTCGCGCAAGATCTCGACTTTCTCGAACTGCCCGCCAAGCCATGGGTTCCCGCGCGTTCGCACGATGGCGTGCCGGTCCGCGATGTCGTGGTGATCGGCGCCGGCATGTGCGGACTTGCTGCCACGGCAAAGCTGGTGCTGACCGGGATAACCAATGTCGTGGCCTATGATGCGGCTCCAGCCGGGCTCGAAGGACCATGGGTGACGTTTGCCCGCATGCAAACGCTTCGGTCGCCAAAAACCCTGCACGGTCCGTCGCTCGGCCTGCCGCAATTGACGTTCCGCGCCTGGTTCACGGCGCAATGGGGCGTTGAGGCCTGGCGGTCGCTGGACAAAATCCCCAAGGGCCAGTGGATGGACTACCTGGTCTGGTACCGCAAGGTTCTTGGCCTGCCGGTGCGCAACAGCGTGCGCATGACCGGACTGGCAGCCGTTGGAGATCTGATTGCGATCGATATCGAAGGCGCGGAAACCGGCCGGGTTCTCACCCGTCGTCTCGTTCTGGCCACCGGTCGGTCGGGTTTGGGCGGTTTTGCCGTGCCCGATTTCCTCAGCGGCATCGATCGCGCCTATTGGGCCCATTCCGCCGACGACATCGATTTCGACACGCTGAAAGGTAAGCGTGTCGCTGTCATCGGCGCCGGTGCCTCGTCCATGGACAATGCCGCAACGGCACTCGAGGCGGGAGCCGGCTCTGTTGACATGTTGATCCGGCGCAAGGAAATGCCGCGCATCAACAAGCTGACCGGCATAGGCAGCCCGGGTGTCGTACTCGGCATGCATCACTTGCCGGATGCCTGGAAGTGGAAATTCTTCGATTATACCGCCTCGACCCAGACACCGCCGCCGCGTTCATCGACACTCCGCGTGTCTCGCCACTCGAATGCTCGGTTCCTTCTCGACTGCGGCATAGTTGCGGTGAAGGAGGAGACAGGGACCCTGCTGGTGGAAACCACGCAGGGGCCGTTGCGCTACGACTTTCTGATCGCGGCAACCGGCTTTTCAAACGACTTCAGCGGCCGCCCGGAATTTGCGGCGATCGCCCCACATATCCGCACCTGGTCGGATGGCCGATATAGGCCGGATATGGGGCCGGCTCGTGCAGGCATGTCGGACGCGCCGGATCTCGGTCCGGCCTTCGAGTTTCGCGAACACGTCCCCGGCTCCTGCCCGATGCTGGCGCATATCCACTGCTTCAACGACGCCGCCATGCTGACCCATGGCAAGGTCTCTGGCGATATCCCGGCCGTCAGCGCCGGGGCCGACCGTCTGGTCCGCGGCATTGCCGCATCGCTGTTTGCCGAGGACGTCGAAACCCACTTCGCCAATCTGATCGCCTACGACACGCCCGAACTTCTGGGCGACGAATGGGTCGATTCAACACCCTTGCTGCAGAAGGAGGCTGCGTGGTGATCGACGCGATGGACAAGGCTGCCGGCCTTTCACCGGATGATACCCTTTTCGCCGCACGGCGGTTTCGGCCGGAATTCGTGCGAGGGGCGGAAGAATGTCGCCTCTCCGTCCTGCAGCCGGCAAACGATCAGGGGCTGGCGCCGAATTTAAGGGTTGCTCTGGCCCGTCGCATGGCCGCCCTGAATGCCGATCCTATCCTGATGGCCGAGTATGATGTGCAGCTGGCTCAGCTTGACCCGACTGAGCAGCTTCTGGCCTTGGCCCAAGGGGAAACGGATTTGATTGAACCCTTGGCGACCATCGTTGGTCATGTTGACCTGATCACTCTGACACCGAAAAGCGCGGAAGCGAGCCATATCGCTCTCCTGGAGAAGGCTGGATTGAACAATCCTCAGGTCGTCGCGCTCTCCGAACTGATTGCTTTTGTCAACTTCCAGACACGGGTGGCGTCCGGATTGCGCCTGATGAGGTCGACATGATCTCCTCGGTTCGTCTGAAGCCATTGAATTGGCATCCGTACATCGCGCCGGTCGAGCTATCCGAGGCCACGCCGGAACAGCTCGATGCGATGAAGGTTACGCCGTCGGCCAAGAAAGTTTCGGAATATGTACGGACCCTTGTGCATGATCCGGAAAGCTATCTTGCCCGCACCATCTTGTTCAACGCAATCATGTATGTCGAGGGCGGGCTCGCCCGTCCCGATCGGGAACTTGGCGCGTTGGGCGCCTCGATGGTCAACGGCTGCAAATTCTGTGCCGTTGTTCACGCCCGCAGGCACGCAGAACTGACCAAGAGCGACGAGGTGGTCACCGCGCTGTATCTCGACAAACCTGAAGCGCTCGGCCCACGCGATGCGGCAATCTACAGCTTTGCCCGCCGCCTCTCGGCAGCACCGTCGGAAGCGACGACAGACGATATCGCCGCGCTTCGATCAGTCGGCATGGATGACTGCGAGATCATCGACCTGATCCACGCCATATCGATCTTCGGCTGGGCAAACCGGCTGATGCACGTTCTCGGCCATGCGGAGAGCGGGTGATGATGTCGCATGCGATCAAGGCACTCCGTCCCACACTCTGAAGGACACCAACCAGCAATGCTCGACCTCAAAGATATAAGACTGTCGTACGGAAGCACGCAGGTCCTGAACGGCGTCAATCTCTCGGTAAAGCGAGGTGACGTTGTGTCAATCATCGGCCCAAGCGGCACCGGCAAGACCACCCTGCTGAAATGCATCAACTACCTGGTTAAGCCTGCATCTGGAACCATCGCGTTCGACCAGATTCGGATGGACTATCAGCGCGCCGACAAGGCAGCCATCCAGGCGATCCGGCTCCGGACAGCGATGGTCTTTCAGCAATTCAACGTCTTCAAGAACATGACCGTCCTCCAGAACGTGATGGATCCGCTGGTCGTAGTGCAGCGCAAGTCCACGGACGAGGCGCGTGAAATCGCGCTGCGAGAGCTCGAAAGGGTCGGCCTCTCAGCGAAGCGGGACAGCTATCCGTCCCAGCTCTCAGGTGGCCAGCTCCAGCGTACAGGCATCGCACGTGCGCTGGCGGTTCGGCCGGATGTGATGCTCTTCGACGAACCGACATCATCGCTGGATCCCGAATTGGTCGGTGAAGTCCTGAAGGTGATCAAGGACGTCACGTCGTCCGGCATCACCTCGCTGCTTGTGACCCACGAGATGCAATTCGCAAAGAACATCTCGAACCGGATCGTCTTCATGGATCGTGGCGTGGTTGCCGCCGACGGCAGTCCGGCTGAGATCTTCGATGCGCCTTCCAGCCCGCGACTTGCTCAATTCCTGCAGTCTGAACTCGCTTTTCAATAATCCAACAAGAAGGGAACCCAAGAAATGTCTGCAATCAAATCCAGTTTTTCGCGTCGTTATGCCCTGGCCGTCGCCGGCGGCATCGCAATTGCCCTTGCGACAGCAGGGATCAGCTACGGTCAGACCGTTCGGACAATCAAGATCGCGACCTCTGCCGAATCCAAGCCATTGGCTTGGGGCGCGCTCGGCGTTGAGCCGCAAGGGTATGAACCCGATCTGCTGAGGGCGATCAACGCAAAGCTGCCGCAATACAAGTTCGAAATGGAAGGTGTCTCCGACATCGCGCAGGAAACCGGCCTGGCCACAGGCAAATACGACATCGCGGTCGGCGGTTACTACAAGTCACCCGAGCGCGCCAAGCAGTTCTTCATTCCGGAAAACCCCATGGGCGCCAGCCTGTTGAAGATCTACAGCAAAAAGGGCAGCGGCATCAAAGAAATGAAAGATCTGGTCGGCAAGAGGATCGTTCCGACCACGGCTGGCGGCGGAACCTATAAATTCATCATGAACTGGCAAAAAGAAAATCCGCAATACAAGCTTGACGTGACGGCGTCGAGCGCCGGAATCCCGTATCCAAACCGTTTGGATGAGGTTCAGAACGGCAAGTTCGACGCGCTGGTCCTGCCTTCAAATCTTGGTGAGCAGACCGTCATCGATGAAAAGAAGCTCGACATCGTGGCGTCCGAACCAGTCTTCAGCAACAACACCTATATGCTTATTCACAGGTCAGATGAAAACAAGGTTCTGGTCGATGACGTGAACAAAGTTCTCAAGGAGTTGAAAGACGACGGCACGATCGAAAAGCTATCGCAGAAGTGGTTTGGCGAAGGCATCGTCAAGTATATGAAATGATGTGATCTAAGTAGATATCGTCAGCGGCAAGGCTGAATTGCAAGAAGGAGCGTTTCAAAGTGGATGTTTCTGCTATGATTCCCGAGTTGCTCTCGGCATTGCCGCTGACGCTCGCTATTACGTTTACCGCCATGTTGGTCGGCTTTTGCTTGGCGCTCGTTGCGACAACATTGCGGATTCGCAGGATACCAGTGGTCAGCCACCTCACCGACCTCTACGTGTCCTATGCCCGCAGCGTTCCCGTCGTCCTCCAGTTGTTCGTCGCGTTCTACGGGCTCCCCCTATTGGTGGCCCTGTTCGGCTCCGCAGATTTCTTCTCGCCGACGATCGCTGCGATGGTCGGACTGAGCTTTTACCATGGCGGCTATCTGTCGGAAGTCCTGCGGCCCGCATACCTGGCCGTCGATCGCGGCCAGCATGATGCAGCCGACAGTCTCGGATATACCTTTCGCCAGAAGATCACCCGCATCGTGGGCCCGCAAGCGGTGCACTTCGCATTGCCGGGCTATGGAAACTCCATCATTTACCTGATCCACAACGTTGCGCTCGTCATGTACATCGGGGCGGCGGACGTGATGGCGACCGCGCATTTGATCATGGAGCGCGACTATAACCAGTACCAGTTCGAAACATACCTCGTCCTGGCCGTCATCTATGCGCTGATGTGCCTGATTGCCTGGTTCATCGTGCACTTGTTCGAGCTTCGCTCGCCGATGCAGGCGCCTGAGGCCACGACAACAGCTCAGATCAAGAACGCGGCCATCGCCAGCGTCTGACCTAAAGGGTATTAAACCATGTTCGATACCGAAATTTTGCTCCAGGACACCCAGGAAATTCTGGGCGCCGTACCTGTAACGCTTGAAATGGCGCTGACGATTTTCGTCTTGTCGACGCTAGTCGGCAGCATTTTTGCACTCGTCGAATACAGACGAGTCCCGGTGCTGCGAGAGCTCATCATGGCTTACAAGATCGTCTTCAAGGGCGTTCCGATGGTCATCGTGATTTTCCTCGCCTATTTCGGTCTGCCCCCGGCATTCCAGTTCCTGCTCTCGTTGCTCGGGATCAACTTCAACGCCCACGAAACACCCAACTCGGTTATCCTTATTATTGCGGTGACAGGCTGTATCGCTGCGTTCCAATCGGAGATTATCAAAGGAGCCCTGAACGCCTTTGACACCGGTCAGTCAGACGCCGCCCATTCCCTTGGCTATACGAACGGCCAATTGTTCCGACGGATTCTGTTTCCCCAGGTGGCTCTCACGGCAATTCCCGACCTGACAACCTCGATGATGGTCATCATGAAGGCGCTTTCTCTCGGATTCGCCATCGAGGTTGTCGATATCTTCGCCCAGTCCCAGCTGACCGCCGCGCTGAACTACTACTACCTCGAAGCCTTCGTGATTGCCGTCGTGATCTACATGGTGATTGCCTATATCGTCACCCAGATTGCCGACAGGCTGGAGCAGGCGCTGAGGGTGCGGACGTGAGCGAAGCGTCGTCAGGACCCGCGCAGCAAGGGCGGAGGAACTCTCAGTTGAGGCCTGCAAACAGCTCATGGGGCGAACTCGCAGCCAGACCTGCGGGCTCATGTAATCGACACCTTACCCTGGTGGTGCCACAGTCGACGGCTTGCCGACGATGAAGGGCGAAGTGTCCAACAGCAGGCGCCGCATTATCGCAGATTGGTCAGATCCACTGGACGATTGTTGATGATCGCTTCCATGGAAAAGAAGCCTGTCACCGTAGCCAGGTCGAAGTTCGTGATCAGTTTCTGGTAGAATGCATCGTAGCCGGACATGCCTTGTGTCACGACCTTGATCAGATAGTCCCAGTCCCCTCCGATCCGATAGAAATCGATCACCTCCGACAACCGTTCAACATGGGCACGGAACGCCTCACTCCACTCCTTGGAATGGTGGCGAGTGCGGACCATTACGAAAACCGTCAGGTCGAGTCCCAGCGCTCGCAGATCGATATCGCTGTGCGACCCCCGGATAAGGCCTAGCGACTGCAGGCGCTGGATCCGCCGCCAGCACGCGTTCTGAGACAGGCCGACCCTCTCCGCCAAATCTCGCTGGGAAACGCTTGCATCGATCTGCATGGCCGTCAAAATCTTCATATCAAATGCATCGATTTTCGCCCGATCTTCGATCATCTGACACGCTCTTTGCAAGAAATTGCAGAAAATAGGTGAATTTTTTCGACCGTGGAGCAGGGTACAATCCGAGTCAATATCCGAGCCGGGGAGAATGACCGTGCAAGCAGCTCGCCCAACGACAGGGCAGACCGAGACCCCTCTGTCAAAGTTCCGCCAGGGGCTGAAGAAAAAGGCTGACGTGACCGCCGACCTCCGGGATGGGCTTGTGGGATCGACGGCGAAAATCGTGGGTCCCTACGGGCAAAAGGACCTGGTGTACGCCGACTATGTCGCGTCAGGCCGCGCACTCCGTCAGATCGAGCGCTTTGTGCTTGAGGAGGTCCTGCCGTACTACGCCAACAGCCACACGGAAGCCTCGTATTGCGGAGGCTTCATGACCCGCATGCGTCGGGAAGCGCGCGCCCTGGTCGGTCAATTCTGCGGGGCCACCGAACGGCATGCTGTGATCTTCACCGGCTCCGGCGCTACGTCGGGGATCAACCGCCTCGTCAAGCTATTCGGCGTCGCCGAAGCCGTGGCAGCGGGCAAGCGCGCTCGGATCATTATCGGTCCCTATGAGCATCACTCCAACATTCTGCCCTGGCGCGAGAGCGGAGCAGAAATCGTGGAAATCGCCGAGGATCCGTCTGGCGGGCCGGACCTGTCTCAGCTCAAGGACGCGGTTGGCGAGGGGTCGTCAGATCTGACGATATGCTCGATGTCCGCGGCCTCGAACGTCACGGGCATCACCAGCGATGTTGCGGCCATCACCGTGATCGTGAAGGCCGCCGGCGCAAAGATGATCTGGGACTATGCGGGCGCAGGTCCCTACCTGCCGATTTCCATGTCGCCCGCCCCTGATGCCCAGATCGACGCGATAGTTGTTTCGCCTCACAAGTTCCTCGGGGGTCCCGGCGCCTCCGGCATTTTGATCGTTCGACGCGACGGACCTTCGACGAAAACGCCGTCGTGGCCAGGTGGCGGGACGGTGAAGTTTGTCTCCCCGAAGACACACGATTACAGCGACGGCCTGGAATCCCGCGAGGAAGCCGGCACGCCGAACGTGATCGGCGACATACGAGCCGCGCTGGCCTTCATCGTCAAAGATGCGATCGGACTCGACGCGATGACAGCGCGCAATCGCGAGCTGGCGCGTCGTGCTTTTCGCGCATGGAAACCCCTGCCGCGGCTGGACCTCCTCGGTCTATCGGATCCTGAGCGGCTTCCGATCTTTTCTTTCCGGGTCAAAAACGGAAAGGACGGCTACGTCCACCAGCAGTTGATCACGCGCATGCTAAGCGACCGGTTCGGGATCCAGGCGCGCGGTGGCTGCGCCTGCGCCGGCCCGTATGTTCACAGACTGCTGTCGATCGACGACGAACAGTCCGAGGAAATCAGGCAAGCCATTCTCTCCGGCGACGAAATGAAAAAGCCGGGATTCACCCGGCTGAATTTCAGCGTTCTGCTGCCGGACGAGAAGGTGCAGTTCATACTCGATGCCGTGGCGCAGATTGCGTCCGACGCAACGGACTTCGAGCGTGACTACGACCTCGACCCTGGCCGGGCGATCTTTTTCCCGCGAGCCGCAGTCGAGGGCATCGCCCATGCAGCAGCCTGAAGTCGTCGGCTTCTACGATGCACGGACGGGCAGCATCCAATATGTCGTTGCATGCCCGAGTTCGCGAAGATGCGCCATCGTCGACCCGGTGCTCGATTTCGACGAAAAGTCTGGCTCGACGGCAACGACAAATGCGGACACGATCCTCGACTACATCAAAAGCCACAATTTGAAGCTCGAGTGGATCCTGGACACCCATCCGCATGCCGATCACTTTTCGGCCGCGGGTTATCTCAAGGCAAAAACCGGCGTGCCGATAGCGATCGGCGAGCGCGTGAAGGAAGTGCAGCAGATCTGGCAGGAGATCTATAATTGGCCGGATCTCGCATGCGACGGCTCACAATGGGATCGGCTGTTTGGCGACGGCGAGATCTTCAAGATTGGCGAGCTGGAAGCCCGCGTCATGCACTCGCCAGGGCACACATTGGCGTCGATCACGTATGTCATCGGCGACGCGGCGTTCATTCACGACACGCTTTTCATGCCCGATAGCGGCTCCGCCCGCGCCGATTTTCCAGGCGGCAGCGCAGCTGATCTGTGGCAGTCCATCCAGGACATTCTGAGCTTACCCGGCGAGACCCGTCTCTTTACCGGTCACGACTACAGGCCGGGAGGGCGCCAGGCTCTGTGGGAGAGTTCGGTGGCGGAGCAGAAAGGGAAAAACCAGCACGTCGCCGGTCAATCTCGGAGTGCGTTCATCAGGCTTCGAGAGGCGCGAGACAGGGCATTGCCGATGCCAAGGCTCATGTTGCATGCCCTCCAGGTCAATATTCGCGGAGGAGAGCTGCCTCAGGTCGAGGAAAATGGCCTGCGTTATCTGAAAATCCCGCTCAACGCGCTGCCAGGATCGGTCTGGGGTCAGTGACGAGTTGGAAGGGCTCCCTCCAGCAGCTTCAGCTCACGATCGGTTCAGGATTGCGCCGGATACACGCTCGTCCGAATTGGCGCAGGCGGGTCGATCCTCGCCACGTACGTCGTCGGGATGAGCAATCCTCGGAGCGCTCTCGGAGGTGATCGCGGTAAGCAATTGCGGTGGCGCGCCTGCAACACTATTATCGATCATGTTCTGAGGAGGTATCTCGGATGTGGAATAAGATCGCCAAGCTTCGGTTATCGAGCCGCACCTGGGAGGCAATTCTTTTGGGGATGAAAAGCTTGAGGCGGACCTCAAATAGCCGATGTATGTACTGGTGATTTGACGCAATTCCATAGACAGCATCGTTGGCACCACGAGATTTTCGCGTACAGCTTCGGGATTGCGCCCGGCCGCGGGCCATCACGCACCACTTCACGGCACGTCGTTCAGATTTGTGTAGTGCTTCAGTTTAACGAAATCGAAGTTCCATAAGATAGATTATGCGACTTTCGCCAGTAAACTAACGTATTTCCTGGTCTTATTAAGTTCGCACGTGCGCTTACTGTAGGTCTTAACGACAGTATCCGGACCTTACCGATCAGTGCGGCAACAATTTCCTCAATGTCTCGGTTTTCGACGGATCGATGTTACTTAGGGCCATCATCGTCCGATGAAATTGGACGGGAAACCTGAACTCTTCTGAAACGCTGGGGGTCCGGCGCCCCTCAGGTCAGACCATCAACCTTCGCTCGCCTGCCCTCTGGGTGCACTCACTTGTGCGGCATGCAATAGACTCCCTCGGATTCCATCAGTACCGCGCCACCCTTCAACTCGCTCAGTGCGCCGACCCAGGCTTCCGAATAAGTGCGGCTGGCATCCACGGCCGTCAGCCAAAGAACGCGATTGTCGGCCAGTTCGACCTTAACTTCCTGCTGCAAAGGGCTTGCCTGCACAGTCTGTTGATAGTGGCGTTTGATCCTCACATTGCTGGCCGGGAACTCAGCTTCGTTGCTACCGTAGTTCAGCACAAATCCGGTGTGGTCCTCAGCCACTGAGCAACTGCCATCACGCTCACAGACGATTTTGGCAGCGGTCTTGCAGTCCCATTTCAGTGAAGCGGGCCACATAGGATTGTCCACACTTGATCGCGGCTTGTCGCTCTGACCAGCCGCCGTCAACACTGCGCCTGTGTTCATAATCATTGTGGATAGCAGAAGCGCCTTGAACACTACAAACCTCCCTGAATTGTTGCCCTCATAGTCCTCGTCCTACGTGATGGCCTGGCTTATGGCATGTTGAGATTGAACCAGCTTTTCTGGCGCACGCCGTTCGCGTCATCATACTCGATGAACCAGGGCTTTCCGCGCATCGGTCGAGGGATGGTGTAGTAGGTCGGGCCATTACCGGTGGAATGCCCTCGATCGTTCCCCGCGGTCTGGATTGTTGCCGCAACCGCCTTGCCGTCGATTTCGATTTGGACCTGACGTGATCCGTCTCCATGATGCCTGCCGAGGGCGTTGTTTTTGAAAACGACGGGCAAGGAGAGCCTATCAGCCGCGAGGCGGCAGACGTTCCGTTCTTGACCTAAGCCCGGCCGATCGGATTCGGAGCTGCCAACTGCTTGCCAGCCAGACGGACAATCCTCATACTTCTCAAATCTCGCCGCGCTCGAGTTGGCTTGCGGACAGGTCGGCCAATTGAAACCCGGGGCTTCCATCGCCGCAATCAACTTGTAAATTGGCGGGTGGCACGCGGGGGTGCCTTGCCAGTCGCCGGAAAGACATAGGAGGACCTGACAGCCCCATTCCGACGCTTTTGATTGGGATGGAAGAGCTGCGGCGCCCGCGATGGCGACGGCACCCCCCAGTAGAAATTTGAGTATGGTCATAGCCTTTTCCTCGCTGCAGATTTGACAGTTTACTATGGATGATCCGCGCGAAAAAGGACAGGTCGAAAAGGCAGGTTTGTGCGACTACATCGATTTATGAAACGAGACGACGGAGGCGTGGTCAACAACCCGTTGCGCGCCAACATTGCCCTGACGCTTGAGCGGGAGAGAGCCAGACGCGGCCTATCCCATATGCACATGGCCGAACTGTTTCGGACCGCCGAGGGCGAAAAGCTGGCCTATCGAACCTACATTCAGACTGTGCGTCAGAAAAATAATGTCACATTGACGACGCTGCAGATCATGGCAAAGGGCTTGGAAGTGTCTTTTGCAGGACTGCTCGCCGGTGGGAAGAAAGTTCCGGAATGGGCGCATCGGTTGGACGACAATGCGATCCGCAAGCGGCTGGCGCATATCATCGATTTTGAGCGACAACGACGTACTTTGCACCGCTATGAGATGGCCGAACTCATCGGCGTGGCCGAGGCGACATTCACGAAACTGGAACGCGCGAGCGGCAACATCAGCGTGGACACGATTGCCGCGATCGCCAAGGCGTTGAAACTTGATCCAGCGACCTTCCTCTTTTCCGAAAAGATCCCGCCTGGCAGAGCCGACCCCTAGCGCCCGACGAGTGTTCCTAAAGGGCCTATAATTCGTCCCAGCGCCGGCGCCGCTCCTATGCCCTGCCGGTCCGGCCCGGCGGCCGACTAGCGCCCCCGCCGCGGCTGTCGGGCCGCTGCTGTCATCGTCGGCTGTTAGCGGCCGGAATGATAACGGGACTTTGACATGGATGACTCCGCCGGCGCCGGGAATGCTAGTGATGAAGAGCTTTCCCTTGACGGTCGAAACCATATGAGAACCAGCCGTCAAACCTGCCGGCACGCGTAGAGAAGAAGGGTGTCGTGGCCTTTTCGACTGCCGGTGTCATGCCTGCGCCTTTGTCGGCCACTTCCAGGGGTCGGTCCCGGTAGGTGCGACCCGACATTCATCACATTTGTGTCGTGATGCCTGCCAGAAAATTTGCTGATGAACTGACCGGCCAAAGCCAAACTCACGCTCGCCGGGCCGACTTGTCAGCACGCGACAGAAACCGTTTCAAGCTCAAACCGGCTAACAAAATGTAAGGCGGCATGGCGAGCGAATAGTGACCACAGTTTAATTTCAAAATATTTGGCCTCGCTCCGGCGTCCTTCAGCCTCTGCATGAACCTCTCCGATAGCTCTGGCAAAACCACTTTGTCTCTCTTAGCCAACACAACATGAAGATCGAGATCAGGCCGCGCCAAACTATGTGCATAATTCTCCAAGTTAAGTGGACCCCAGGCCCTTCTGAGATCGGTCAGTTCAATCTCAGGCTCAAGGCTATCACGTATCAATCGTGTCGCGCGACCCGTCCAAACCATATCCGCTAGACTTCCGGCCGTCAGAAACAACGAGGCTTTTGACACAGCCGAGTCATGCGCCGCGACCACCCCCGCAACCCAGGAGCCTAAGCTCATACCGAGAACCGAAATCTCTCGATAGCCTTCGATCTTCAACCAACGTATGAGTTTTCGCCCATCCAACACTGCCTGCCTTACAGATTGGATCGTTCGACCGAGATTAGGGCTAAGCATATAGTCGGCGTGCACGGAGCTGGGACGGCTACGTTCCAAGTGATAAGGCATAGCAATCTCGACAACCGTGATGCCACGCTGCGAGAAAAAGTTTGCAATCTGGCGATTCCGGGCGCTTGCATTCCAATGGTGAAAAATCACCATCGCCTGATCGAACGGCCCGCTTTCTGTGATTTTCGCCGAGACGACATTGTTCTGTTCGATATCAGTAGAAATGTCCGATGGAAATTTGAGCCACCCACCTAGCCTTTCAAAACCCTGATCACTCACACTCGGCTCATCGAAAAAGGCTGGATCAGCCACGGCTTGATCCGCAAGGGCGCAGAATTCCTCGATACTTGTTGTCTTCTTCGCACCTGGAAAGGCGCGTTCCGCGTCAAGGACGAAATCCGTTGGTTTCTTCCCTTCCTCACCGCGTCGCGCCCGCCGCTCATCCCAATGATCTAGCCAACTATGATACACTCTGATTGTTTCCTAACTTACTCGCTTGCCATCGCCCCAACCCTGGATCAAACAGGCCGTATATCGCGAGCAGCACTCCAACGCCCAGAAGGATCGAAAAGCCAGCAAATGCATCGATCAGCAAGTAACCAGCCACGAGTAATGCTACGATCGCTGACATCCTCCACCAAGGCATACAAAACCGACGTTCGACACCTAAACGGATGGTGCCGTACAGAAATACAACACAGGTCGAAATAGCGATAAGAAGGCTACTGTAATGGGTCGGCCTACGGTAGATGATCCCGGCGATCACATCATTGCGCCCATAAAAGGCGGAAGACATATCGCCGACCAACCAAGACACAATATTCTCTCCACGCGATGTCAGGTAAGCACTCTGGAGCTTCATGACTATGGCGATCAGAAGCCCTAAAACAGTACACCGAAAAATCGCACGCATAACCCTGAGGCTGGCTTCATGGAGCTCGTGTTGATGATCCACCTCAGGCCGATTACTCGCTGCTTCTGGGATTCTCCAAAGATCATGGATCACCGTATAAAGCAGAATGAGGCCTACGAAGAACAGATAAAAACAGAGGCACATGTATAGGTAAGCAAGCCCCGTGAATACGACCGCTTCCGGAACCGATATAACCTCAGGGCGCACAATCGCTAACGAGCCCCAATCCGTCGCATAGTTGCCACCCCCTTTGAGCAACGGGATTAACGACACGCCCATCCACTGAAAAAGACCGGCGAATATCACACAAATCAAAAACACCGCCCAATATGAATACGAAGAAGCTTCCACGTTGCGCGCCCAAGCATCGTCGCTTTCCATCTTGTCGCCCTGCGCCACAAGCTTTGGGCGGCCTTCATCTTTCCAAAAGGTCACCAGCTCGGTCACGAAGGCAAAAAACAGTGGCAAAAATACCATGAAGACGAATGTCCAATTCGCCGTCCAAAGAAACCCAACCTGCTTGACGACGCCATCCGCCCGGCCATATGTCACGCTGTGAATCCCTGTAAGATACGACAAAAACCCAAGAGCGGTGACACCCGCAAACACCGACGCCGGTAAATTCAGGGGAGATCCGCGACTAAAAAACGCTTCCGATTTCCTCGCCAAACTAAAACGCCGGCTCGGCCCCTTGGGCTCAGTATCCCGTGTCAGCTCTGCCGGGGAGTCTGTCTCGTCATCGAAGGTCGCAGTCAGTGCTGTATCTGGAATCTCCTGTGCAACGCTGCTTCCGACTCTCTTCCATTCTCGTCTCTTGGCCGATAACCGCGATTGCGCAGCACTAAGCTCCATCTGCCATTCGCTAGTTGCGACCGGATCATCGCATCCAAAAATCCTCGCCAGCCAACGAATGTTGGCAGTGCTAATTCCCTTCTCGTTCTCTTGAAACCAAAGCTGCACCGTTCGCAGATCGACCCCAACCTGGTTGGAATCAATCTGTGAAATCGCCTCTGCAAGGAGTTCGGGCGTCCATGGGCCAGCAGGAAACCCGTCTTTGCCCAACAGTCGACCCGCACCCGCCGCCGCCAGTCGTTTGAATAGTTCTTTGAAATCACTCCCGTCTCTCGGCGGAGGGAGAAATAACTTTCCGTTCCTAAACAACAACTTATAGGCTCTAGTTTCGTTCCGTTTCGCTAGGCTTCGTATCCTATCGTGCCTTCGTCCTCAATCAACGTTTTTATCAACTCGATTTTGGCCGGCACGGGAGAAGATCGAATGACGGGTGACCCGCTGGAGAGGCTGAACATGGTTGTTGCGTGGGAGATATTTCGCAAACCGCCGGCCACTGAACTGACCGGATCGGTCGCAGGGCGGGCGCCCACCTTACGCGAGCACGGCAACCGGACATGCTTCCGAACCCGTGAGTCTGGGAAGCAGAGGGATGAACCCATCTCTATTTTTCTCGCCTCCCCAGGTATCATTTGCGAATAGTCATGCGCGTGGAGCCGGTCGATGCCCATTCAAGTGGTCTGTAACAACGGAGTGATGGAAGAGGCCGATGGGATCGCGAATCTGCTCGCGGCGCATCGTCAAGCAGTCGCCATGGTTGAACGTCTCGGCAAGCGATGGCTGAGGGCCGAAGGGCCGGACGCGACCCTGATCGGCCGGCGATTGGATTCGGTCATGGCGGAAGAGGCTATCGCGCGTCGGCGCGCGGCCGCTGCGCCGGTGGCCGATGTCGTTGAGATGAAAATGAAGGCTGCTTACTTCCAACGGCTGCAGGCTCATGATTGGTGCGAGGTTGATGTCGACGATTTTCGCGCGTTGCTCGGTTCTTTCGCGAAACTGCAGTCCTAGGAGAAGAGGGCTGAAATCCATGAGGCCATGGTATTCCAGGCCGCATAGAGTCCTGCCGGCACCAAGATGATCGCGATGAGAGCGATAGCATCGCCAATGGCGCCGTCGGTGCGTCCTTCCACGGGATAATAATATCTGTGCGCTTCATCGTCTTGCTTCATTGCTGTTTCTCCAACCCCTGGCTCAGCAGCAGTTGCACAGGATGCTGAAACGTCGTGCCCCACAAACCCGCACGTTTCATCTTAGCGTTGATTTCCGCGACGAGGTAGTTCTCATTGACGGCTTTGCCCTTTGCTGTCGTTGCGGCAAACGCATATCCGGTCGCTATGAGCGCGGTGCCAACGTCAATTGTTTCGCCATTGAGCTGCGCACCGCACACGACAAAAACCGCCTTGTCCAGGGCGTGGCCGATTGGCTGGCACGTAACCGCCGCGCTGTCGAACAGCGCTGCCAGATGCGCCAGCGAGGTGTTCCCGCAATCGATTTTGTTCCCATTTGGCTCTTCGGCTGATGTGCCTCGAAGACATGACTGGACGCCATAGAGGCGGAAAAGGTGATCTCCGTCACGCCATGTATCTCCAGTCAGCAGTTGAGCTGATTTCGATACCGCGAGGGGCACGGCAGACTCCGATGCATCCTGGGCCTGTGCCGATGCACACAACCGAAATGCGGCCAGCACTGCGAGGCTCGCCCGCTTCATTCCTGGAACTGTCCACCGAGTTCGGCGGAATGCTCGAGATCCGGGCGCAGCGACTTGCCGTCCTTGTTGCGTCCGATCGCCGCCATGTCGAAAAAAACCATTTCGTCGTCGTCGTAGGCGACGTTGTACGGGTCGTTTGCGTTACCCGCACCCACGAGCGAGAAGCACGAGACAGCGTCGGGTTCACCCTTCCTGCTTTGCAGCACGAGTGTTTTGCAAAGCACGACGGATGCACGATCGTTGTAGATCGCCTCTTCGTAGTCCTGCGCGGCTTTCGTGCAGTCCCACTGCTGCGTCTTGTACGCAATTTTCGGTTTTGGGCAGGCGGCAAGGCCGCGCAGCCGGTACGTCACGCCGTTGACGACGCGCTCGGTCGCCGACGGCACTTTAACTGGCCCGATGAGAGCGGCCGCGTCGCGCTGAAAGAGCGCGCCTTTCCCATCGTAGCGTTCATAGACGAACACCTTTTCGCCCGGCTTCGCAAACTGGAGCAGGTAGTGCTCCGAGGGTTGCGCGAAGGCGCTCGGGCCGTCGGCGCCGGCACCATAAGCCATGCTGCCCTGGAGCAGCAAGACCGTGCAAAGGGCCGTCTGTTTCATCGAAATTCGTCCTTGTGATCGATATCGTGTTGACACTTTACTAGGGCTGCGAGTAGCCATAGTAAAGTGTTAAATTTTGGCGACAGTATGAACACTCGATCCGCTCTTCTGCTCGCGCTCTTTGGCGCCACGTTGCCGTTGCAAGCGCACGGCCGGGACCTGACATCAGACCGCGTGGCAATCGCCTTTGCAACGCCGGCGCAAGCTCTTGCCGCGGCCCGCGCGCAAAGGCCGGGGGAGTGTAAGACCGTAAATCGGACCGAGGTCTCCCGACTTGTGCGTTCAATCGCGCAAGAGGAAGGCTTCGACGCCGATCTGGCCGAGACAATTGCATGGGCCGAAAGCGATCTCGGCTCCAGCCAGGGTCCCTCAAAAGCCGGAGCCCTGGGAATCATGCAGCTGATGCCAGGCACGGCGGCCGATCTAGGGGTCAGCGACCGTTGCGATACACAGGCAAATGTCCGAGCTGGCCTTCGCTACCTGAAGTCACTCTATGACGAATTCGGGGATCCGCTGCTGATGCTGGCGGCATACAACTCCGGGCCCAACAGCGTCTACAAGGCGCAGGGCATTCCGGTGAATCCGGAGACGGCGGAATACATCGTGAAAATACTGAACCGCTGGAAGTTCGGCGGTCTGGTGAAGAAGTCCGCCCTGACCAAATCCGAGACGCTCGCGGCCGCACCGCCAGCAAGCGAGGACGCTTGGCAGGATGGTCATGTCATGGATTTCGGCAACTGAAAGGAGCCAAGGGTGGAATACAGGAAAGCGGGCATATTTGCCCTGAAACTGGCCTTGGCCTCGGCGGTCGGAATAGCTCTCGCGCCAGCCACTGCGTACGCCCAGTCGGCGGCGCCAGTCGAAAATGTGCTGGAGTGGTTCGTCGGAGTTCTGCAGGGCAACATAGCGCGTTCATTCGCCATCATCGCGGTCTGTTTTCTCGGCTTCCTCGCCATGACGGGCCGGCTGGCGTGGATGATGGCTTTCTCCATCATCATCGGCATCGCTCTGATCTTCGGCGCCGCGCAGCTGGTGGATGCTGTTCGCGCGACCGCGGGAGGCAGCTGACGCATGGACGACGAAGAAGTCTATGTCGAGCCGGTCAGTCTGCCACTGACACGCCCCCCGATGAAATGGGGGGTGCGCTACGAGGTTTTCGCGCTGAACGGCATTCTGGCGGTGATCGGCTTTATTGCCACCAGCAGCTTCATGCTCGGCCTTGGCGTGTTCGGCGTGGTGCATCTGGTCAGCGCATATCTGTGCCAGCGCGACCCCTACATGTTTCATATTTTCGAGCGGCGCGTCTCCAAACGCGGAGCGGTGGCGAACCTTACTTTCTGGGGGGCGAGGAGCTATTCGCCATGAGCCTCGATGCCGACCTGAAATTTGGCCGTGAGCGCCGGCGTGAAAAGCCGGCTGCGATGCACATCCCTTACCTTCGCCATGCCGATGACAATCTGATCGTGACGAAGAGCGGCTTTCTGGTCGGCGTCATCCAGCTTAGTGGCCTGCCCTTCCAGACGATGGACCAAGCCGAGTTGAACAGCCGCATGTTCAACCGCAACACAACGTTCCGCAATCTCTCGACGTCTCGCTTTGCGGTCTACACAACGATCATCCGCCGCCACGTGACGCCGGAGATCGAAGGCGACTTTGACAATCCTTTCGTGGCCGAGCTCGACGCCCGCTACATGGATGAGCTTGGGGCGAAAAACCTTTTCGTCAACGAGGCGTATCTGACGGTCATTCGCCGACCGATGGTCGGCCGCGTCGGCTGGGTGGACAAGGCGCTCAATGCGTTCCGCATCAGTACGGCGGGCGAAGAAGCCCGCGAAGAGGCGATGGCAGAACTGCATGACGTTCTCGACGGCGTCGTCAAGGATTTTACCGCTTATGGGGGTCGTCTTCTCGGTGTCGTGAAGCGCCGCGACAGCTTCTTTTCCGAGCCTGCGGAATTTTTGGCGAAGATCCTCGCCGGCGGCGTCGACGTGGAAATGCCTTTGCCGCGCATGAGCTTTGGCGATGTGCTGGCGACGCGGCAGCTGTTTTTCGGCAAGTCCGCGCTGGAACTTCGCGGACCGGACGCAAGCAAGCTGGGCGCCTTGGTGTCGATCAAGGAATACCCACCGTTCACCGCTCCGGGCTCATTGGACGGCCTCCTGCGCCTGCCGCATGAGTTTGTCCTGACGCAGAGTTTTGCGATCGAAGATCGTGTAACGGCGATGCGCAGGATCAACACCATCGCGAACCAGGTCGAGGGCTCCGACGAGGCGGGCACGACGGTCGAGGAGTCCGTCCACGACGGCGCCGATAAGCTGGCAGGCGGCGAAGTCGTCTTCGGACAACATCACATGAGCGTCATGGCATTGGCGCCGGACATGACCGGGCTCAACCGTGCGCTATCCGATATCACGGCCGAGCTTTCGCGGATGTCGATCGTGCCGGTTCGCGAGACACTGAACACGGAACTGGCCTTCTGGGCGCAATTGCCGGGAAATTTCAGCTACATCGCGCGACGTGCGTTGATCTCGTCGCTTAACTTCGCCGGCCTTTTCTCCGGACACAATTTCCCCTCCGGCCAACGTGAGCGGCTGCATTGGAAACGGCCCATCGCCTTGCTCGAAACAACCAGCCAGACGGCCTACTACTTCAATTTCCACGTTCACGATGTCGGGCACTTCACTGTGTTCGGCCCGACCGGCTCGGGCAAGACCGTGGTGCTGTCGTTCCTGATGGCGCAGGCCATGCGCGTCATGCCGCGGCCGCGATGTGTTTATTTCGACTATATGCGCGGTGCTGAAATTTTCGTTCGGGCGCTCGGCGGGCGCTACGAGGTGATGGAGCCTTCTCAGCCGACCGGGTTCGCGCCATTGCAGCTGGAGGACACGGCAGAAAACCGGTCCTTCCTGGAAGATCTGCTCATCTACATTCTAACGCCGGAAGGCGGCGCGCTGGACGTGGCGGAGATGCGCGTCATCAACGCCGCCGTCGACATGATCTACAAGATCCCGCGCGAACAGCGCACCTTCGACCTGCTACCCGAAGTGCTGCGCGGCTCGCTCATCCCCGGCATGAACGATCTGGCCGCACGGATACAGCCCTGGCTCGACCCGAAGGACAAAGGCTGGCTTTTCAACAATCCCGTCGATCTCATCGATTTTTCGAAGCCGGTTGTCGGGTTCGATATGACCAAGATCCTGAGTGACCGAAAGCTGCGTTCGGCGGCGTTGCTCTACATCTTCCACCGTCTTGAAGAAGTCATTGATGGCTCGCCGATCATGCTCTTCCTCGATGAAGGCTGGAAGCTGCTGGACGACGAGGTTTTCGCCGCTTTCATCAACGAGACGCTGAAGACCATTCGTCGCCGCAACGGCGTGGTCGGCTTCGGCACGCAGACAGCGGAAGACGTCGTCAATTCCTCGATCTCGTCGTCCCTGATCGAGCAAACGAAGACCAACATTTTCTTCCCCAACCCGAAGGCGAGCAAGGACTCCTACATCGAGCGCTTCTCGTTGACGGCGAAGGAATTCGAGTTCGTGCGCCGAACCGCCAAGGAAACACGCACCTTCCTCGTCAAGCACGACAGCGACTCGATCGTAGCCAAGCTCGATTTGTCGGCGATGCCCGATCTCATCAAGGTCTTGTCCTCGAACGAAGCCAACAGCAAGGAATGCGCACGGCTCCGGGAGACCTTCGGCGACGAGCCGGAGATGTGGCTGCCATACTTCTGCGGATGGGAGAACGAGCATGACGAAGCGGCTTAGCAGCGCTTGTCTGGCCGTGGCTCTCGCGACGGCGGGAAGCATGAGCGTGGCTGTCGCTCAGATCGCGGTCATCGACGGGCAGAACCTCGACAAGCGGCAAGAGGACGAGCAGCACAGCAAGACGTCGGATGAAGCGAAGAAGGACGAAACCGACAAGAAGACAGGCGTCGTCTGCACCTATTCGAACAAATATCGCTCACAGATGTTTCGCCGGTCGCCGGCCGACGCGTTGCAGCGCGACGCCGGCAACGTAAAGCTAATCCGCTACTATGCGCAAAAGTACGGCGTTCCCGAAGGCCTGGCACTGTCCGTCGCCTATCAGGAATCGCGCTTCGACACATGCGCCGGGAGCCACACCGGCGTCAAAGGCGTCATGCAGCTGACCAAGGGCACCGGCAAGTCCATGGGACTGGACCGCGACGTGAACGAGCAGAATGTCGAAGGCGGTGTCAAATATCTCGGAATGGGCGTGAAGCAATGCGGGGCGACGAATTACAGCTGTCTCGCCTCCTTCTACAACGGATCGAACGCAGGGGAGCAGAACCAATGGGCCGGCGGCGTCGGCCGTTGGAACAGCCACTTCAATGACTATGTGTCGAGCGGCAAGGCTCCGGCCGC
This sequence comes from Mesorhizobium sp. M0910, assembly GCF_040319465.1. Classification (NCBI taxonomy): domain Bacteria; kingdom Pseudomonadati; phylum Pseudomonadota; class Alphaproteobacteria; order Hyphomicrobiales; family Phyllobacteriaceae; genus Mesorhizobium; species Mesorhizobium sp. M0910. The sequence goes on along the minus strand of NZ_JAMYNZ010000009.1, from coordinate 105,424 downwards.
CGCGCCGCCACCGTTCTCGATCGTAACGGCCGACGGCGCGGGCGGCACGGCCCAGAACACGGCCATGGGCACGGTGAGAAAGGCGGCTGGCGGCCTTGATGCAAGCTCATCGCAGATCGGCGCCAACAATGCGGCGATCGACGCCCTGGCGGGCAATGTTGGCCAGGTGACCGAATACAAGGACGCCTGGGAGCTGAACTCGTCCGCTCGTGGGATCAACGCCGGTGTCACCAACCAATACCTCGCCCAGGCGGGCGACTTTACGGCGTTGCTGGCTCAGCTTCTATCGTTGCAGAACGTTCAGGCATCGCAGGCGTCGAAGCTGGTGCAACAGCCGAAGAGCGGTTCTCCAAACCCGTTCTCTTGTGATCCCGCCGAACTGGAACGGTTGAAGATCGATCGCGGCGGGTGGTCACCATGTGCACTTGAGAACGCGGGGGCAAGCTCGGCTGACAGCCGCTCGATGATCATCACCAGTGATCCTGCTGGTGCTGCCAGCGTGATCGATTCGCTACAGCAATAGGAGGCTGACATGAAGAAATTCGCGATTGCGGCCAGTCTGGCGCTTTGGGCAAGCACGGCCCATGCACAGATTGCCGTCATTGATGGCGTCAATCTCGATGTAGCCCGCAAAAATGCGGACAACACCAACTCCATCATGGACTCCAACAAGGATATTCTGAAAAAGAGCGAGGAGATCCTGCAGGCTCTCAGCGGCAGTCGTGACGGTTCGCTCGGCATCGGACAAATGGGCCTCGGCGGCAACATGTCGATTGCCCAGGCGCCGTCGTTCGGATCGATCCTGAACGGCGGGGCTCTTTCGTTTGGCGGCCTTTCGCCCGAAATCCAGAAAATCGCCGGCGCCGTCATCAACGGGCTCCAGCTGGTGAAGCAACTCCAGCAGATTGCCGGCAAGGAGACCAGCGCCGTCAACATGGCCTATGGCGGCAGCGTCAATGTGGCCTCGCTGCTAAGCGCATTGACCTCGCAGGCTTCGCAGGGCGTTACCCAGCGCCAACAGTCTCTGCAGTCAGCGAGCGGGCAGATCGGGCAGTCGCAGGACGTCAAGGGTTCGGTGGACCAGAACACACGAATGCAGCTGGAAAACGCGCGCGCGGTCAACGAATTGATCGGGGTCCAGAACGGTGCGGTCGCCGCCCTGAATGAGAAGCTGAAGGGAGATCTTCTTCGCCAGAGCCAGGTGCAGAAGATGATGACACCGCGCACCGTCAATCCGTTCGCGGAATTCGGCAAGAGCGGAGGCTGAGCGCTTGTCGAGGCGAGTCCTGCGCATATGCGTTGTGATTGGGCTCGGCGCAGGGCTTTTTGGATGCGCAAATCGCGAACTGAAAGCGCCGTGCGGGCCTTTGGCGTATGCGCACGCCGACGAATGCGGCGCGCTGAAGCCGGTCAATTCAACGCCATTCGCCAGCATCATTGACGAGGATCCATGAACGGTCTCGCCGCAAGCATCCTCGGTGGCATTGACAACATCGGTGAGGACTTCGTTCGCACCGTCTATATGCAGTTGGGCAATGCGATGGGCAACGTCTTCACCCTGATGCTGACCCTTTATATCGTGTGGTGGGGCTATTCGATCCTGAGTGGGCGTGAGTCGATTTCGCCAATCGAAGCGGCCTATCGCCTCGGCCGCGCCGTCATCATCTATCTGCTGCTGACCGGATGGGGCACATTTTCCGCGACGATCTATCAGCTCGTGCAAAGCATTCCAGACGAGGTCGGTAAGGTGATCGTCGGCGCCGTGTCACGGGCCACCGGCAATCAGCTTAGCGACCAGGCGGCAATTCCAGCGCTTATCGACAATCTCTACCAAGGGGCGCAGGACGTCGCCAATCAGGTCTACAGCGGATCCTTCTATGACATTTTTGGTGCGCTCTTGTCGCTGCTCGTTCTGCTGTCTGCCATCATCTTCGCAGCGCTTGCCATTGCCGCGATCATCGCCGCCAAAGTGATGTTGTTCATCACGCTAGCCTTGGCGCCGATATGGATCATTCTTTGGCTTTACCGATGGTCCTCGCGCATGAGCGAAGGCTTCCTTTCGCTGACCACCTTTCTGATGATCCAGCAAGTCCTGATCTACGGCTTTCTCGGTTTCTACTTCTCGCTCGTCAATGCGGCGCTGAACACCGCTACGTCCGGCGGAGCGACCATGGACAGCAAAATGTCGCTGGTGCTGCCCTTGGTGCTGGTGACGATCATCGGGATCTACGTTCTCATGCAGATACCCTCGATTGCTTCGATCCTGAATGGAGGCGGGTATCTCAGCACCGTGGGAGCTCGCTACTCATATGGGAGGTTCGGCAGGAATGCCGTGCGCTACTCCGGCGCGCGATGGGCCGCAGGCCGTGCCGCTCGGGGCGCCCGGCAGCTCGCGGCAAACAGTTTTCGATCTTCGCGAGGAGCGAGGGCCGACGACGCAACCCGGTCCGCCATCCAGCAAGGTGCGCGCGATAACTCCAGGCCTCTGGCCTAAAACACAAGAACGATCACCGATAGCGGCCCTGGATCGGGATCGTCGCGCAAACGAGGCAATAGTAAAGTGTCAATCTCAATGGAAACACCTGCTAGCAGCAGCAGCGAACTCGTCGACAAGCGCTATTACAGGGCGGGCGCGACCTGGGAAGACGACACGCACAGGTCAATGCGTCGATCACGTACATTGGCCTGGATCGTCAGCGGCGTTTCGGGACTGGTTGCGGTGCTGTCGCTGCTGGCGCTCGTGCTGATCCTGCCGCTCCGGCAGTTCGAACCGTATGTTGTGGAGGTCGACAAATCGACGGGCTACCTCGAGATCATGCGCGCGCTCAAGCCTGGAGATTTGTCCCAGAACGAGGCCGTCGCGGCGGCCAATCTGGTGCGCTATATCAGGGCCCGCGAAACCTACGATTCGCGTGAACTGAAACAGAATTACGACCTGGCGCAGCTCTACTCCACCGACGCCGCGTCCAAGGATTTGACATGGCTTTTCACGCCTGCAAATCCGCAATCGCTGGACAAGGCCTATGGCCGCAATGTCACTGTCTCGGTCGAGATCAAATCGGTTTCCCTGCTCAATCGCAACACAGCCTCGGTGCGCTTTGCCACGACGACGCGGCGGGACAATTCGTCCACCGCTGACAATTGGGTGGCGGTGATAAAATTCCGCTACACCTCGACGCCGCTGAAGAACGAGTGGCGTTTCGACAACCCGTTGGGATTTCAGGTTACGGATTATCGCCGCGACCAGGAATCGGCGCCGGCTGCGGGGAGCCTGCAATGAGATGGCGCGTGAGCCTCGCCCTGTCAGCCGCCCTTCTGCTCGGCGCGATCCACGGCGCGGCCGCACGCGATGGCCGCATCCGATATGTCACCTTCAACAATGACGACGTGACGTCGGTGCGCGCAGCTCTTGGCATTTCAACGATGGTCGAGCTCAGTCCGACTGAAGTCATCGAAACCGTCTCGGCCGGAGACACGAAAGGCTGGTCGATCATCCCCAAACGCGGATCGCGGTTTCTGTTCGTCAAGCCGCTAGAGCGCGATGCGTGGACCAACGTCAACGTGGTCACCAACCGGCGCGTCTATTCCCTGCTGCTGCAGGCGACTGACAATGATCGGGACCGGGCATCCTTCCAGGTCCGGTTCAAATACCCGGACGAGGATATCAACGCGCGCCTGCTCTCACAGGCCAAGGAGAGCGCAACCGATCCGGATTTGAAGGACCTGAACTATGCCGATCTCAATTACGACTACGCCTACAAGGGCGACGACAGCCTGAAGCCGCGCACCGTATTCGACGACGGCACCAAGGTGTTTCTGGAGTTCAAGGGCGACATTCCGGCGATTTTCGTTGTCGACGACAAGCGCCATGAGTCGCTGGTCAACGTTCGTACTCAGGGCAAATACACAGTCATCGACAAGGTCGCACGGCAATTCACCTTGCGGGCCGATGGCAAGACGCTCTGCCTCTACAACCGGGCGCGACCCAACGCTATCGATCCAGTCGAGCAGGTCTACGGTCCAACGAAACTGACGGGTGGTTCCACCCTGTTCGGATCCAGCGGAGGGCGGTGATGACCCAGATCGATTATAACCAACTGGACGGTAGCCCGACGGTCGCGCGCCGTGGTGCGGGCGTGGGTACCAGGATCGCCCTGGTCAGCCTCGGCGTAGTGCTGGTAGGCGCGCTGATATGGCTGAACTGGCCTCGAGAGCCGATATCGCGCGATGCTCGCAGCGAGGGCGAGGAAAACTTCAACCCGCCGGAGTTTCGCCCGCCGGCGTTGAACGATCCGCCGCAACCTGCCGACGGCACGATCGACCAGATCGTGGTGCCCCCGCCCGCCGCCGACCAGAATGGCACGCAGCAGGCTGACAATGTCGATCAGACCGTGCAGGAGGGCGCGGATCTCGATGCGCAGCGACGCGCGCTGGAGGCGCAAATGGCGGCCGAGGAGGCTCGCCGCAAGGCTGAGGCGGAAGAAGCCCGCCGCAAGGCGGAGGCCGCCGAGCATGAAAAAGCGGTGTGGGAACGCCTGCGGTCGAACCAGATGGTGACGAATGATCAAACCGGCTCGACAGATTCCGGCGCCCAGGCGGCGCAGGTCGAAATCGCGCCTGACGGTCAGATCATCCCGGTCCCCGGCGCCGACAGTGACCCCAACAAGGCATTCCTGGCGCAGTCTGAGGCAAGTTCTTCCGGCATCGTCAAAGCCAGGGCCTTCCGACGCACCGATTCGTTGATCCCTGAAGGAACGATCATTCGCGGCTATTTGGAAACCGCGATCAACACCGACCTTCCCGGTGCCGTGCGCGCTGTCGTGCGTGAGGACGTCTTCTCGCTCGACGGCAGGCGGATCCTCATTCCGAAGGGCTCGCGCCTGACCGGAGAATACCGCTCAGGGCTTGCGCGCGGTCAAAAGCGTGTTTTCATCGTCTGGAGCAGGGTCATCCGCTCGGACGGCATTTCCGTCGATATCAAATCGCCTGGCGCAGACGCGCTCGGCCGCGGTGGCATGGGTGGCCGTGTCGATACGCACTGGATTGAACGGTACGGCAACGCCATCATGCTTTCTGTCGTTGGCGGTGTCTCTGAATATCTGTCCTCGCTTGGCGATAGCAGCCAGAATGGACAACAGCGCCAAGTGTCGACGATCGATCCCGTAACCGGTGAGACCACGACCGTAACTTATGGGGGCAATGGCTCGCGGCGCGACGCCCGCGGCATCGCTTTTGACAAGTCATCGACCGCCCTGCAGCAACTCGCGCAGGAGGCGTTTCGCGACACGCAGAACATTGGTCCGACAGTCTCTGTCGACCAGGGCACATCGGTCGTCGTACTGGTGCGGCGAGATCTCGATTTCTCGGATTTGTATGCCGATCCCGTCCAGGAAGAAGTGGCGCGCCTGAAGGCCGGTGGGCGGCCGAAGACGGCGATCGATCCGACGCCTCTCTACACGACGCCAAAGGATCATTTCTATCCCGGCTATGGGAGCCCGGTGAAATGAATGCCGTGCATCCCCTTCCCGACCCTTGGGCAAGAGCCCCGGTGCTGCGCGCTCATCTGGAGCCGATATGGCCCTATTTGAACGAAGATGCGGTGTCCGAGATTGCGATCAACAGGCCCGGTGAATTGTTCATCGAACGCCTCGGCGCGAAAGAGATGGAGCACGTCGTCAAGCGCGAGGTCACGCCCGGCTGGATTAGGCATATCTCGACGGGTGTCGCCTCGGCGACCAATCAGGTCATCAACGATGAAAACCCGGTCCTGTCGGCGGCTCTACCCTCGGGCGCATCCAATGCATCTTGCCGCCCGCGGCTCCCGAAGGCGGGGCGATCTCAATCCGCAAACAGGTCATCATGGATATGAGCCTTGCTGCCTACAAGGATCTCGGCGCCTTCGAGAACACTGCGATCGGCAGCGGCCTGGCGCTGTCGGCCGAAGAAAAGCGACTTGTCGAAATGCTGCACGACACATCGCCGATGGAGTTCCTGCGGTATGCGGTGCGCAACCGTGTCTCGATCGTCGTTTCAGGCGGTACGTCGACCGGCAAGACGACGTTCTTGAATGCACTCCTGAAGGAGATCCCAGCTCATGAACGGATCATCACGATCGAAGATACCCGCGAACTGAGGCTGCCGGCTCCCAACAACGTCACCCTGATAGCCTCGAAGGGCGACCAGGGCCTTGCAAAGGTCTCCGCGCAACAGCTGCTCGAGGCCTCGCTTCGCATGCGACCCGACCGTCTGTTGCTGGGCGAATTGCGCGGCGCTGAAACCTTCGCATTCCTCCAGGCGATCAACACCGGCCATCCCGGTTCGCTCACGACCGTTCATGCCAATTCCGCCCGGTCCGCCTACGAGCGGCTTGCGCTCATGGTCATGCAGGGCAGCTCGGGCCTCTCACGAAGCGAAATTCTCGACTATCTGCGCGAGGTCATTCCGGTGGTCGTCCAGATGGTCCGCACCGAAGGCGGACGGCGCGGCATCAGCGAGATCAAGTTCACCAAGGCGGAGACGATCTAGCGGGGCCTATCCATGCAGAAAATCGCAACAGCAATTTTCATGGTGCTCATGGCGATGGCCCTGGGCGTCCTGCTCTTCACGGTCGCCTATGCCGCGACTGATTGGTACCGGACCGGCTCCCACGTCCTGTTCGAACAGCTGAACGCCAATCCCTTGCCGGTCGTTCGTCAGGCCTGGGCGGACACGATGGCGAGGGATCTTGGCCGGGTACAATACGCCATTGCCGCGGGAGCATTGGGGTTTCTTGCGCCCCTGGTCGGTCTGTTTGTCATGCGCCCGAGAAAGCGCAATGACTCTCGCTTCATGACGATGAGCGACGTAGCAAAAACTGGCCTGACGAAGGTTGGCGGCGTCTTCATCGGTCGAGCCGGCGGCAGGCTTGCCGAAATTCTGTCGCCCGGCCGCGATCAGCGCTCCGGCAAGATCCGTTTGACGCAGCGCAAGCTAATTGGCGGCAAGAAATTGTGGATTGATGGCGATGATGTCGGCGGCTTCGTCATCGGGCCGCCGCGCTCCGGGAAAGGCACGTCTCTCATCATACCGAACGCCCTCACCTGGCAGCATTCGCTCGTCGTTCTCGACCTGCGGGGCGAGACCTATGCGGCGACCGCCGGCTACCGTTCAACCATGAGCCGCGTGGTGCGTTTCGCGCCGGCTGATCCGGACGGCAATACAGCATGCTACAATCCGATGGACTTCATCTCCCTGGATTCGGCGCAGCGCGACATCGACCTTCGCAATATCGCTGCGGCGCTGTTTCCGCGACCGCCCTCAAATGCAGACCCGTATTGGGTTAACGACGCCCGTCTCCTATTTACCGGCATCGCGTCCTTCGTCATGGAATCGCTTGCGATCCCGAACGAGAAAAAGACCTTCGCCACAATCCTCGAGATCATGAACGGTGCCGAGCAGCCGCTCCTGGAATTCATCGGCTCGCTGCGCGAGGAACGCCGCCGCGAATGTTCGCATTTCACGCTGCAAACCCTGTTGCCCTATTTCGAGATGTCTGAGCGGCAGTTTTCCGGGATCTACGCCGGCGTACGGACCGGCATGGCGCCCTTTCTCAACGAGCGCCTGATGCGAGCTACCTCGCGCAGCACGTTCGATATTCGCAATCTCAAGCGCGATCGGATCTCTCTTTATCTCGACGTGCGGCGCGAGCAGATTACGTCGCTTGGACCTTTGTTCAACGTCTTGATTACGCAGATGATGAATTTCATGTCGGAAAGCCTGCCGCAGCCGGGCGAGCATCCGGTGCTTGTGCTGCTCGACGAGTTCCAGAACCTCGGCAAGCTCGAGAACGTGACCGAAACGGCGAGCGTGCTCGGCGGCAACGGCGTTTCTATGTGGTTTTTCGTACAGTCATTGAAGGCTGTAGACGAGATCTATCGCCAGGAGGGGCGCAAGACACTCATCAACGCGGCTCGCGTGCAGATCTTTTTCGGTGCGCAGGACGTTGACGATCTGCGCTACGTTTCTGAGCAGCTCGGCGAGACCTCGGACGTGCAAAAGGACGTGACGCGCACCAAGGCAACATTGTTCGACACTTATTACACGCGCTCGGAGCACCGCAAGGAAGTGCGGCGGCCCCTCATGCGGCCAGATGAAATCCGCACCCTCGACAGGAACAAGGTCATCATATTGCCGCGTGGGGAACTGCCGATCCTCGGCACGCGCAATTTCTATTTCGCCGACGGCCAGCTCGCCAAACGCGCGTTCATGCCCCTACCCGCCTCTACCGACGTTTCGCGGACGAAAAGCCCTGCCGCGGACTCCTCTGGGGCGGTTCCATCTCCTATGCTCCCGACGATTGTGCCGACAGCACCCGCGTATCGCTCAGGCCTCTTGCAGGCCCGCCTGCGGCGCGGCGCGACATTTGCCGCAAAAGCAGGCCGTATAGCTCCGCCGCCGAGCCGGCGCGCAATCGTAAAAGAAAGGCTGAAAGCAACAGACGCTGCAGACGTACCAGCCTATGCCGCAATAGATTTTTCCGCTTTGGCGGCCAAAGCAGTGACAGCACGCATAGCGCCCGACAAAGAAGCGGCGGTTGCGGCGATCCTGAACAAGGTGCGGTCCCTGCGTGCCAACGCATCCGATATCGAGGGTTTCGATAGGAATTTGAGCGTCGTCGAAGATACTTTGCCTGATGTAGTCGATGGGTAGGCTAGCATTCCAATGCGGCGGAGAGGTCATTTGTCTACCGTGACCGCACACGTCACGGCGGCGGAGGAAATTGCCGCGAGCTTCGGGCAGTGCCAAGGTCTCAATCGAGAAGATCACACGGCGCGAAACGTCGACGATACGAAAAACTCAATACGGCCTGGACCGAAACTAAAGAAGTCGTCGCGCGTTGGACGCGGATAACGCTATTTCGTCTCGAGTATGGTTTAGGTCAGAGTGGTCAAGCCAACGTCGCGTAGGGCAATCAATGGGTCGAGCGCCAGTCAAGCGAAGTCGCCCGCTCGTGACGAGGCCACTTTAGCGCCGCCCGCTTTCCGGCCGGTCCAGCTCGCAACGCTCGTGGACACAGTCCCTGCCGGCAATCGTTGGATCCATGAGATGAAATACGACGGCTATCGTATTCTCGTTGCCGTCGGCGGTGGCGAGGCGCGAGCTTACACACGATCTGGTCTGGACTGGTCTAGCCGTTTTCCCTCGATCCTCTCCGAGGCTCGCAAGCTCGAGGTGCGCTCCGCCCTGATTGATGGCGAGGCCGTGGTTGTCGATGCGGAAGGAAGATCTAACTTCCAGGCACTTCAGAAGGCATTGAAGGCTGCCCCGGCTACTATCGACTTTTATGCGTTCGATCTGCTGGAGCTCGCCGGCGAAGATCTGACAAGGCTTCCTCTTCTTGAGCGCAAGGCGAAGCTGCAGGCGATCTTTCCTGCGAAAAATCCGGTCCTTCGGTACTCCGACCATATCCTCGGCCGCGGAGAAGAGCTGCTCGATCGCTTCTGCGCAGCCGGCCTTGAGGGCGTCATTTCAAAGCTCGCGGACTCGAGTTATGTGGGAGCCCGCGGCGCAAGCTGGCTGAAGATCAAATGCATCAGGCGGCAGGAGTTTGTGATTGTCGGCTGGACGCCGTCCGACAAGGTCCGAGCTTTTCGGTCCTTGATTCTTGGCGTTCATGACGGCGGCAAGCTGCGTTACGCCGGGAAAGTCGGCACCGGCTTCGATACCGCTGAACTTCTTCGTCTCTTGAAGATCATGGCGCCGCTTGAGCAGAAGGCCGCGACCGTCGACGCACCACGCGCCGAAGTGCGCGGCGCACACTGGCTCCGTCCGAAACTGGTCGCTGAGATTGCCTTCACCGAAATGACAAATGAAGGGACGTTGCGACATCCGAGCTATCTTGGTCTCCGCGAAGACAAGAAGCCGGACGCGGTCGTGCTCGAGAAGGAACGTCATGTAGCCGATCTCGCCGCGACTGCGACAACAGCCATCGCGATAAGTAACCGTAACCGCATCATCTATCCGGAGTCCAACATCACCAAGGGACAGCTCGCCGACCATTACGCAGCGGTTGCGGCGATCATGCTTCCCTGGGTTGGCAGCCGGCCGATCAGTCTGGTTCGATGCCCACAGGGCCGCGCGAAGAAGTGTTTCTTCCAAAAACACGACGCCGGCAGCTTTGGCGACAAAGTCCATCACGTCGGCATCACGGAGAAAGACGGGCACGAGGAACCATATCTCTATATCGACGATGCCGACGGATTGATGACTTGCGTCCAGATGGGAACGATCGAGCTGCATGGATGGGGGGCTCGGATCGAGGATGTCGAAAAGGCCGACCGCCTGGTGTTCGACCTCGACCCCGATGAAGGCCTCGATTTTGAGGCCGTCCGCGCCGCTGCCTTTCAGTTCCGCGCCATCCTTAAATCGCTGGGGCTCACGACTTTCCCGATGCTGACAGGAGGCAAAGGAGTGCATGTCATCGCGCCCCTCACCCCTGGCGCCGAGTGGCCAGAGGTGAAGGACTTCGCATCTCGCCTGGCGCAGGCGGTCGCCCAGAGCGATCCGGCCCATTTCACGGCCGTGTTGTCAAAGGCGCGCCGCAAGGGTCGCATCTTTGTGGACTATCTACGCAATCAGCGCGGGGCGACCGCGATCATGCCCTACAGCGTAAGATCACGTCCGGGCGCTCCTGTCGCGGCACCGATCACGTGGGCGGAGATGAAGACAATAGACGCGCCCTCTCATTTCCACGTGGGCGATGCTCCTGAATTAAAGAAACGCGCAGCCTCCAAAGCTCTGGCTGGATGGGGTCGCGCTGACCAATCCTTGCCTAATCTGTAGCGTCCGACGCGGGAAGAGTCAGTAAAGCCAGCATTCAAAGGGCAACGTGGCGCTCATGGCCCTGCCTGATTGGAACCTGCGGAGATAGGCCTCGTTTGGCAGAAGCCATGGTAAAAATCGATCCAAGGACCGTCGCCAATCTTTTGAGGGAATATGCGCAACGGGCGTCCATGCGCGGCGACAATCCCTATCGCACAAAGGCATACCTGCGCGCCGCGGACAGTCTGACGGCGCTATCGCAGCCGCTTGATCGGATCATCGCCGCCGGCGCCCTCACCAAGATCCCGGGGATCGGTGACGCGATCGCAGACATCGTGACCAAGCTTTACCAAACCGGCACGCACCCAAGCCTTGAGAAGCTGCGCGAGGATGTTCCAGCGGGCGTGATGGAGCTGTTTGCCATACCCGGGCTTCGTCCCGATAAGATACTGAAGCTTCATCAGGCGCTCGGCGTGAACTCGCTGGCGGAGCTCGAGGCCGCAGCAAGAGAAGACCGTATACGCCCAGTCAAAGGTCTCGGCGCCGCGCTTCAGACAAAGCTCCTGCAGAACCTGGCCATCGTGCGAAGCGGCGAAACGCAACTTCACCTGCACAAGGCCGCCGCTCTTCTCGAACATGCGGTCATATCGGTGAAGCAAGAGCATCCAGAATTTTCACGCGTGGAGATTGCAGGTGACTTCCGGCGCGGTTGCGAGCTCGTTTCTGACTTCGCCCTGGTAGCGCAGGCCAGAAAATCGACTGGTAGCGAGGATGCGACCCTCAGGCTTGTTGTTACGGACAGGAAGCACTTTGGCGCGCGCCTGCTCGAAGCAACCGGTTCGGCAGACCACCTCGAGCAACTGAAGACATTCGCGGCCGACAAGGGATTCACCCTAAACGCCGACGGGCTTTATCGCGGGAGAAAGCTGATCGCGTCAGCGACAGAAGAAGAAATCTACCAAGCTCTAGACTTGCAGTTTATCGAGCCTGAATTGCGCGAAGGCAGGGACGAGATTGAGCGAGCGGCAAAGCAGAAGCTACCCGCCCTCATCCGGGATGAAGATCTGCATGGCATCCTGCATTCTCACACGACCGCATCCGATGGCACCGAAACGCTTGAGGCAATGGCTGAAGCCACGCGCAAGCGCGGTTTCGAATACTATGGTGTCGCCGATCATTCGCAGTCCGCTCACTATGCTGGCGGCCTTTCGGTGCAGGAGATTGCTGAACAGCACCGCGAAGCTGACCGGCTGAACAAGGCATACAATGGAAAATTTCGCATACTGAAGGGCATCGAGGCGGACATCCTGGCGGATGGCTCGCTCGATTACCCGAATGATATCTTGGAGCAGTTCGATTTCGTCGTCGCGAGCGTGCACAGCCGCTTCAAGTTGCCCAAGAAGGAACAGACGGAGCGTATCATTGAGGCGATCGGAAATCCTCGGACGACAATCATCGGGCACATGACCGGACGCCAGCTGTTGCGCCGGCCCGGTTATGATCTCGACGTCGACAAAGTCCTCAAAGCGTGTGCGAAACACGGCGTCGCTGTCGAAATCAACGCACATCCTTGGCGACTCGACCTCGACTGGCGCTGGCATCAAAAGGCACTCGATCAGGGCTGCATCTTCAGCATCAATCCGGACGCTCATTCGATCCGCGAGCTCGACCACATGCATTGGGGTGTCGAGATGGCGCGCAAGGGCGGTGTCCCTGCGAAGCGGGTCCTGAACGCGATGCGTTTGGCGGCCCTCCTTGCGCATCTCGCACGGCGCAGCCAAACGGCCTAACCTGCTTGTGCGCCCGGCCTATCAGTGCAGGAGTCCGTCCTTCTCAAAATCTTCCCAGCCGCGCAAACTGGAGTGCGCGTTCTCATCGTGGCCATAGCCAGCTGAAGCTGCAGTTCCGCGAACGCTTCTTTGAGCACGTTTCATAGCCGCCTTCCCCGCGCCACGCCGCCTATTCTCTGCAGCTGTCGCTGCGTCCTGTTCGCGCCAGACCGTGACCAGGTCGCGGTCAAGCACATCCTCGACGTGCTGCGGGTCGAACACGTGAAAGGTGATGTTCCTTGCCCGCCCGCGGAGTTTCACCGTTTTCGTCCCGGTGCTTTGCAAGCGACCATCTTTCAGCCAGCGGTGCCGTTCGGCCGTCGAGATCGTCAGAATGTCCTCGATTTCACGGGGGATTACGGGCAGGTCTTCGATATTCTGCAGTGCTTTGGATACGATCCCGAATACCACCTTCACATCATCCTCGGCGCCCTCAGACAGGCGCAGGGTGAGCACGCGGGACTCGATATGGAGCAGTTTCCTGAACTCCGTTGGAAGGCGTGCGCGTATTTCGAGAAAAATACCCTTCGCTCTAACGGACGATCCAAGCGTTGCAGCCGGGGTTAAAGGCCACTCTCCGATCAGCTTCTCCGTTGCATTGATTTTTCGGCGCGTGGACATGCCCCTTTATATAGGTCATCCATTGTCGGCAGCGATGAGCCGATCGCAAAGCCAACGCGAGTTCTAATCCCCAGTGGCCTAACCAGTATGCCCTAAAGGCGCACCACGATTGTTAGCGGGCCCGCTTGCAATTACGACTAACAGGAAGCAGCAGAGTTCATCTCACAGTGCGTTTCCGCCTGGCGGCTTTGGGGCCGGAAGCGGTCTGGCAGCTTCTAGTGCAAGATGTAAGTGAGCGGACATTCAGCTCGGCGCAGGCTCGGTCCTAACCTGACCCAATGCCGCCTTTCCGGCGACGGATATTCCTCTCTAAACCGGACATTCCTGGCTTCGTCTCTCTGCTCGATGCGCCGCATAGCCATCGCACGGCTCCTGATAGAAACGGTTGATCCTTTTGGTTGCCATGGCGATATGTTTTACACTCGCCATGGCAGCAACAATTTCAGAATCATCAGATGCTGTCTTGGCTTCGACAACCGCTGCGCGATGATCGACCAGATATTGCCGCTTCGCACGACAAGAGTTGCGTTTGGAACTAAATCCAAGAGTCTGTGATCAGTATTCGAGACAAACGTGACGCTCGGCCGTGTGACCGACAAAATTCGACTCGACATCGAACTTGATTATGATAGCATCTTTTCCGGGTATTCGGGCGCGCCTAATGAAAGACGCAAAAAAATATTTGGAAAGTCAAGGGCTAATTCCTTTGAGTCCGGCAGAGGGTCTAGTCTCACTGGTAGATTTAATATTAGGACCAGGTGTTACCGGAAATTGGTGGAGTCACCACCGGGCGAATGATGCTTACAATGCATATTCCGCGTTGGCTAACGATCCCGATGTGATCGTAATCAAGCTCATCGACTACAAAGTTACACTAATTCATCGAAGTCTTTGGGCCTGTGTTTTCAAAATTGCCTTGGACAACAAAAGAATAAGGTGGAGAAGGAGTTTCTTATCCCCAGACGGTCTCCGGTTATTCAATCTAGTCGAGAGAGCCGGATTGGTTGCTTTAGATTTTATAGTAATTGATCTCGAAATGCCAAGGAAAACACTTACAAAAGAGAGAAAAAAGCTCGAAGAGTGGGGGCTTGTGCTCTCAAAGGAAGAGCACACTCCAAGCGGTCGCCACGACATAGTGCTGGAGAGCTGGAGATCGGCGGCGAGAACAAGAATGGTTGCTCCCCCCGCCTCGTTGACTGTAATTAGCGCATATCAAGAGATCAGATCACGTATAGGACGACATAAGTCGTCCTTGGCATTGCCATGAAGACGGAGGGTATCATGCGATTCCAGTATCTCATTCTGCCAGTAATTGCCACAGGAGTACTGCTTTCGTCCCAAAGTCCAGTGAGAAGCGCTGACGAGAAAACCATCGTTTCCAAAAATGAGTTGGCCGAGGTGAAGGGAGTCGATCTCGGCATAGCGGACGATGAAACATTCAAGCGGCCGAATTCTTGGGGCAAACTCGAAACAAAACATCCGACCAAATACGCCGCGGTAAAAGAGTCGTTCCTCCCAACCGAGGTTGTTCTGGGTGGCGATTTTAGTGGGCCGGCAAGTCGCCCGGGTATGTCTATTGCTTGGCGCAACGCAGCGCAAGTCGAGGAAGTCGAGGTCAGGGTCCGAAACCTAGGCGACACAGCAGCAGAGGGGCGCGTCTGGGTGGATATCCTTGACGAAGAAGGCCAACCAATCCTCCAACTCGAGCCTCCGGACGACATGAAAACAGTTCGAATTCCCGCCGTCAAGGACGGAGGACGGGAAGGTAAAATCTTGCGGATGAAGTCCAGTCGGGAGTTGAACAATATCATCGACCAGTTCGATCGCGATCGTCGCCGCTATGACGTGCGTGCGACCGTGGAGACGATAGGTGCAGTCGACGTGAACCCTTTGGACAACACAAAGGGGAAATCCTGGAATGTGCCGCACCGTGTCGAACCCGATTACACGAATGTTTTCAATTATGTCTTCAAGAACGACACCGCTGAACCAAAAACAGTGAGATGGCTTCTTGAACGGACACCCTACCCGCCCGACTGGAAGATCGAGGGCATTCCGGAGAGCAGCGATCCGTTTGTGCTCGCGCCCAATCAAGCCATTCGTGGTACGCTTACCATGAAAGCACCCTCAACGTTGAACGAGGGAGACTTCCTAGAAGCCAGGCTTTCACTCGTTGACGTCGCCAAAAATGCGACCTGGCAGCAACGCGAATGGTTTCAGGTATATGACACTATCCCTCCAACAGTGACCGATTATAGATTGGTCACGACTGCTGACCATCGCATCGGAATCCAAGTGCTCGTGTCCGACGAGGGCTCGGGGGTCTTGGAAGCGACTGGAGTGACGACGCAATTTTCCACCAATGGGGGCCTGACGTGGGCCGGGTCCGCTCATAACTATAAATCAGGAAACTTCGTGGTACCAACGCTGTTCGAGGCAGTTATTGGTCCCTTCGCTCCGGGGACGGATTTGCAGATTCGGTTCAATGCTCTTGATACTGCTGGCAACGGTACATCGGTAATACCCGATGCCGCAGTTGGTATATCTGCGCCAGCAGGGGCTGAGAAACTTCTTGATCTGGCGACTGTTTTTCCGCGCACCCTGCCTAACGCGATCTATGACTTGAACCCCGGTAAGGTCGACATGGGTGAAATTGCCTCGGAGTTCGCTGTCGCCGTGGCAAATTCAACGTCCGATCCTGCACGTGTAGAAGCAATCGGCAAAGTGCTCAAAGAGGTTCCGATAGACGCTGAGAGCAAAAAAGTACTTATGGATGCGGCCAAGCGGTTTTCCGCCGAAACCTCCAAAGGGACGATTGCACAAAGGTTTCAGGAGCTAGTCACAGATCTGCCTACCAAAAACGTCGTTGATGAGACTGTGAGAGAGGTGCAGTTGACGCGGGTCGCCGCCCCTGGCGCGGACAAGCTTCATATCACGACGCTCGAACTGAAAGTTAAATGAAGCTGGCCCTGACTCTGTCGCTAGTTGCAGTCGCCACCGTTGTGGCGATGGCGCAGCCATTCAAAGTGGAGCGGCCACTAGGTTTGATCGAACCGGACATACCGCTGGACCGGCCTCTTACGTACGAGTTGGTTGGGTTGGGAAAGAAGCTGTTCTTTGACAGCTCTCTTTCTCGGACTGGGACAACGAGTTGCGCAACTTGCCATGACCCTAAATTTGGTTACGCGGACCCGCGTCCGCGTAGCATTAGCGACGGCGGGTTAATACAAAGTCGTAACGCCCCATCTCTCTATAACGTCGGATTCCTGCCTTCGGTTATGTGGGACGGGCGGTTTCGTACACTCGAAGACCAGGTGTTGGACGCCTTTCGTGAGAGCGGAGAGATGGGAAAGGATGTCGGAAGCGCCGTCCTCGCGTTAAAATCGAACCGCGAGTATGTCTCCCTCTTTCGGAAGGTTTTCGATGAAGAACCGAACGCCGACGACCTGGCGACGGCCGTAGCTGCGTTTGAAAGGACCCTTGTTTCAGGCAACAGCGCGTTTGACCATTACCTTTTCGGCGGCGACGCGCGCGCTCTGAACGCTTTGGAGATCAAAGGTCTGGGGGTGTTCTCCACGAAGGGAGGTTGTCTAAATTGCCATGATGTTTTCCATCCCAAGTTCAACGCCTTGGGAGGAGGTCTCGCGCTCTTTTCGGATTTCCGCTATCACAATCTAGGCGTTGGGTATCAGTGGGGAAGGTTCCGCGATTCCGGCCGATATGCATGGTCGCGCGACGCGACCGAATGGGGTGAGTTTCGAACTCCATTTCTTCGGAATCTGAACCTGACTGCCCCTTACATGCACGACGGTAGTATGGGCACGCTGGAAGAAGTCGTGGACTTCTACAATCGTGGCGGCAACGCTAATCCGAATCTTTCGCCGTCAATCCACCCGCTCTATTTGGACGGTTCTGAGAAGACAGCGCTGGTGGCGTTTCTTAAGTCATTAACTAGCCCCGAAGCGGAGGCGACCGCGCAAAGTGCTAGCACGCTTGATAGGCCATGGTATCAAAAGACGACGCCAAATAAGTGAACTTGGAGATACAGATCGCATGGCTCCTATGAAGTCAAAACGACCTGTTCGTCAGAAAGAAGTGCCGCGGTGTTGATATCCACGGTGAACTGCTCGCCGAAAGTGACATACCCGTTATGCATGTGAACCATCTTGGGTTTGCTGGAGGCTGTTTCGTTTGAGTCTTTGTTTTTCAATGAGAACGCCAGAATCGAACATCGAAAGACTGGCTGGGTGAAGAGCAGAAATCATCGAACCAGTAGCTGGCGTCCGCTTCGCCCCCATTGCAGGCATCTTAGGGCGCCGGCTTAGCTCTCCGGAACGGACGTTTCGCTGCAAATCGTATGAAGCACGAAACTTGGTCCCGGGCCTGGATTCGAACCAAGACTTCCAAGTCCACGACCTGGCGTGCTAACCGTTGAACACTACCCTGGATCTCCACTATCGAGGTATTAGAATTGCCGTTCAATGACTTTTTTGCGTCGATACAGGACGCTCGTCGTCGGACCGGTACAGAGCGCGGGGGAGCGTGGTATCGCGGAATAAGTGACGGAAGGCATCGGCTGAGACCTTCACTGTTGCGGATCGAAAATCGGCACGCCGATGCCGAGGTCAACATGTTCGCTGATTTCTGGACAATGATTGAAGGGGTAGCTATTCAGAACAGCTGGGAACGTCTTTCGTTCATGCAACATCACGGCGTCCCGACTCGGTTACTTGATTGGACAACTGATCTTAATGCGGCAATGTATTTTGCCGTTGCGAATTCGGAGCGAAAAGGAACTGGAGACCCTTGGATTTGGGTCCTTAACCCTTACAAGCTTAATGAGCTTTTTTGCGGCGAGCGGGTAATATACGATGCCGTGGACAGCGTGAACTTCGATTATTATGAAGCTGCCTTGGCTGCTAGAAGAGGCATCTCGTTCCCTAATAAGACGCCTATTGCCATGAGACCAATGTGGTCGAACCAGAGAGTACGTCTTCAGTCTGGGTGCTTCACATTCCACGGCGACGAGGGTGCATTGGACGACGCTGTTAACACCAGGGTTGCGAAACGCGTACCGGTCCCGCATTCCTCGGTTCATGACATGAGACGAAAACTGATCGACGAAGGAATAAACCCTCTCCGCCTGTTTGGAGGGGTAGAGGGCTTAGCAACTTACGTTCGAAGATCGCACCTCGGCTAATAGCGGTAAGCAGGAATCGGATGACAATCGGTTCGCCGCGGCGCTCCCGCGAAGCGGGTCCTTCCGCTTCCGGCCGACTCCAACCTCGGGGCTCGCCGGGTTCAAAGTCCGAGAAGGGCGGCTTGGGTCGTTGCGCGGAGGGCAGGTTTGTAGAAGCGCCGCGAATGCAGGTTATGGCGCAACCACGACTGCAGCGTGATCACCGGCGATGTCTGCTTTCAGGAAGCCGCAAAGCTGTTCTCTACGGCCGAGATAGGCGCATTGCTGCCATCCAGCCTGATCATTCTGCGACGATGCGTCGTTTTGATAGACCGCCGCGCGAGGACGCTAGGTTGGCCCTTGCTCAACGCTCGTAATCGTTGTCGTTTGAGCGCTGCGTCTTGCGGTCCTGCTCTTCAGCCTGCTGAGCCTTCTGCTTTTTGGCGTCCTTCTGCTTGGCGCTTACCTTCTCCTGCTCAGTGCCGGTGCGCGGCTGCTCCGGCTCGCGGGGATCGTCCCGCGTTGGAAGGTCTCGCCCTCGCGCCTCGCGCTCGGGGATTGGCTCCTCACTGCCACCACCACGACGCTGTTGCTGCCGCTCGAATTGCAGCCGCGCGAGACGGTCGTGCATCTTGTCGTTGACCTCTTCACGATACTGTTCGAACTGTCCTTGATGCGCCGGCGGCAGCGTCTCGCGCATATTGTCGAGAGCCTGATTGACGCGGGCCATCTGACGCCGCATTTCCAAGGGGGTTTGCGCCATATCCAAATCTCCTATCAGTGCATTCAATTCTCTCATACCGGGATGGGACAGGAAAGACTTCTGCCCCGATTCATCAGCTCCGCGATCCGCGGCAGGACCTGGCTGCCCCTCCCTTGTCCGATCACGACGGAACTGCAGAAAATTGTTGCCGATCAACTCCGCTGCAGCGAGAGCCTGACCGACTACGCCCGCGGTCCGCATCGTCGTCACAGTCTTTTGCCATGCGGCAGCAATTGCATCGCCGTTCACGACAAGGGATTGCCCATCCAGACGGCGTTGCCGCTTGGCCTCCACTCGCTCGATCGTCCTGGCGCTGATCTGATAGCGCGGATCCCCCTGGGCGCGGCTATAGGCTCCGGCATGCTCCTTCGTGAAAGGCCGTGTCATCGCATGATCCATGCGCCGCGTCGCCACCATCGCAATGCCGTTCTCGCGTGCTTTTTCCGCAAAGCTCTCGCGCCAGGCGATCAGATCTGGCTTGTAGAATTTCAGGCGTTCGCCATCGGCTGACCGTGCCTGCACCATCGCGTGGATATGGACGTGCTTGGTGTCCTTGTGATGCGCCAAGACGAACTTGTATCCTGGCGCGCGCTCCTCGAGCACGGCGCGCGCCGCGGCCATCACGGCGTTGGCATCGGTGCCGGCTCTTGCCGAGAAAAGCAGGTGATAGGCATTGCGGCGCTCACGCCCCGAAAACTGCGGGCGCCATTGTTCATAGACTGAAGCCGCAGCCTTCGTGGAGTTCTTCACTCCAGGCACGGGCTCGCCATTTGCGTGGCGGACGTGACTGTGGGTGCGGATGAACTTCTGCAGGAAATATTTTGCTTTGGGTTCACGGCTCACAGCCGCCGTTACCTCTGCCCTGGCGACCACCCCCGCCGCGCCCATGGTTTCAGACAACCGCGCCTCGATCTTGTCGAGCGCCTTGCTGCGCGAATCCTCCCGACCACCGGCCAGGACCTTGGCGAGCGGTCCAGCCCGCTCATCGGTGTGCGCGTAAACCTCCACCGTCTGTCCGTCCTGCGCATAGATGATCGGTTTTGCCCCGAATGCCTTGTTCAGCGCCTCGCTCACGGCGGCATCGGTGACCTCGCTGGCGAGCTCGAAACGAACCTCCAGAAAATTGGTATTTTCCAGGGGCGGTTCGAACGTCTCGCAAAACGTCTCCAGGAACGCCTTTCTTGCGCCGCCTGTCGCAAGCATCTGCCCATCCTCGTCGAAAATCTCGATGTCGTGTTTCTCGCCTTTTTCGTCCTCGCGCTTGCCGATGTAATTGAGTAGCCGCGCGGCGGCTTCCCTGGTCGACGGAGGATTGGGCATGACCTTGAACACGGCAGGCTGCGCGCCCGCCGCATAGCCTGCCCTCGCCGCCACAGCCCGCGCCTGATAACCCGCCCGCGCCGCTCGCCCTGTAGCGCTCGCGCGACCCGCGCCACGGCCACCGCCGCCGCCGCGCCGCTTCCAGTCTTCCTCCTCCTCTTCCGGCCGGAAACCGGCGAGCGTGGCGCCATAGACCATGATCGGCGCGCTAGGGGCTCTGGGCGAACTCGCAGCAGCAGTAGACTTCGGTGCCCTGCTGGACATGGAACTCCCCGAAGCCCCCAATCCTCCCGACGACGAAGGAGGGGTGTTGCTGCCGCCACCTAGCGTCGAGCCGGCCTGTCCTTGCCCGAGGCGTCCGCCGCCACCGGTTCGCTCATAACTCTTCATCGCCTGGAATTCACCGGCCTCGCGTCGGGCGCCCGTCACGGACTTGTCGTCGTGGAGCTCCTCACGCTTCACGTCGGACTCGCCCCGCAGATAGCGTTCGATTTCGGCCGCGTAGCCAGCAAGACGACCGCTCATGGCCTGGCTTCCCTCGCCTTGCGTGACCCGCCAGTCATCGTCTTCAGTTCCTCGCGAAACTGCCGCACCAGGTTGCCCACGGCGATCAGCGCCTGCTCAAGATCCTCATCATGGGCAACACGGCGGTCGTTCATGGCGCGCACGGCCTGATTGAAATTGACACCGACGCGCCGCAGTTGATCGGTCATGTCCACGATCGCCGGCCGCAACGCCTCCGACGCAATAGGCAGATGCCCGGCCTCTGCCCGCACAAGACGCCGCACGACCTCGCTGACGGTCACGCCGTCCGCTCCGCAATGGCTTTGAGGCTGGCCAGCTCGTCAGCCGAAAACCGGATGTGTGTCACCTCGCCATAGCGTCGTGACGCGCTCTTCACCGCTGCATTCTGGGCGTCTGCATCCATCTCTCAAGCCCGCTTGCGGGCGCGAAGGCCCGCCAGGGCCGCGCCGCTTATTTTGTGTGTATCACAAAATAAGCTATCCTGCCAATAAGAAGTGGGGAGGAAAGCAAATTATGGGCGCGTCTTCTCACCAGCCCAGTTGTCGGGCGCGGGCGAAATGTTCCCGTCGTGATTTGATGCGATGTGTCTATGATGCGTTGGCGACTTGTTTCCGTGTTAACACGGAAACAAGTCGGCCTCTGATGGGCAGCCGGAAAAGCTTGGTCGGAAATGCGCAGTCGGATTAGCCCGCCGGAGCCCTTCTTCGCTGAAGACAGCAGCTGCGCAAAACTCCACCTTGAGCGAGCCCTTCGGTGCGCGCATGGGTTGCCAAACCAGTCTTCCCCGTCGACAATGTCACCATGTTTCGGACCGTGATTTTGTTTCATGTGTCCATGATGACTTGTTTCCATGTTAACATGGAAACAAGGAGACAACGCGGGAAGGAGGCCCCATGATCATCTCCGCTGCGATCCCAAAGGGTGGCACTGGCAAATCGACGATGCTGCGCACCCTCGCATCCGTCGCGCTGCATAGGGGCTATTCGGTTACTCTTATCGACGGCGACCGGCGGCAGAACATGAACCGCTGGTTCCAGATGCTGGGCGAAGCTGGCAATCGTCCTGACAGGCTCCAGATGGTGAGCGCGATGACACCGCAGGAAATCCTTCGCGCGGCCGCCACTCACAACGGTGAACGCTCGGTCGTCTTGATCGATACGGAGGGCACCACAAACGATAACCTCATGGCCGGGCTCTTCGCCGCCGATATTGTCGTCGTGCCGGTCTATTTTGCCCTCGACGATGTCACCGCCGCCATCCAGATCACCGACCACTACATCCCGCTGGCGGTCGAGAGCCGGGATAGACCGCTGCCTGCGATATTCGTGCTGACCAAGCAGACCATCATCGATGGTAGGGCGCGAGCCCTGACCGAACTGCGCGCCATCATCCAGGCCAACGGCACGCCCATTGCAGAACACGTCCTGCACAATCGCGTTGCCTACCGCGACCTTCAGACCGGGCAGACCCTTTACAGCCCCGAGGTGCCTGACGCGAAGGCGATTGCCGAGAGCGAAGGGGTCTTCGACGACCTTCTGCAAACCTTCATCGAAGCCACAAGGAACGCGGCATGAATGAAGAAACCGCACCTAAAGCCGGTGACGACAAGGAAGCCCGCATGATGAAGGCGATCTCCACGCAGCCGCCGGCGCTGCCCAGCATGTTCATCCCACAGAAGGCCGAGCCATCAGGGATCAAGGAGCAAGCTACGCCCCACATGCAGGAACCGACAAAGCCATCCACGGCAGTCGAGCCTGATTTCCGCAAGCTGCTGCGGCAGGGTCAGAAAAAGGACCCCATTGCCGGAAAGAAGATTCGCGAGGAGGAGATGATCCGCTGCGGGTACTATCTGACGGCAGTGGAGCAGCGCCAGTTCAAGTTGCTGGCGATCAGCAACGGGCACAGCATGACCGAACTGCTGCGAAAGGCCGTGCAGGATTATATCCGCGTTCATAAGCACAAACTGCCAAAGGAATAATCGGCGGTATGGAGTCGCTGTCGCATGCTGTGACGGGTGATGTTCGTGACTCTTTGCGACGCGCAAAAAAAGGGCCCGCAACGGAACACTCCGTCGCGGGCCCTGAGATGTGTTTGCCTACTTGGGTTGGTTGAGGTGTTTCAGCACCTGGCCGAGGATTGTGTCTCGCACCGGACGCCCGCTGGCTGCCGCTTTATCGTCGACCAGCTTTGCGGCCAGTTTGGGCGACAGCGGGATGAAGTCGCAGCCGTGTGAGATGGCTGCGCGATGAAGATCCTCAAGCGTTTCGAACGCGCGATCGTGGGTGCCGAGCCAAAGACCGGGCTCGTCGGTTTCTTCGTGTGGGAACGCCTGCAGGAAGTAGGTCCGAAGTGGTGGATCGTAGCCGATGACAGCGTCTTGGTCCGAGCGGCCCTGTCCGGTGACGGTGCCAGTGACAGTGATGGTGTAGCGGCTCATTGCAACCTCCTATTGCCGGTGGGGAGCCGGCCCCTTGCGGGGCCGGCCACTGATGCCTCACTGGGGGTTGTTCCAGAGGATGACCTTCTTGTTTTCCTCGCCACCCGGGGCGGGAGCGAGATTGCCGAAGATGACGCCGATCTCGGGGGCCTCCAGCTTGACCGAGAGGTATTCCTCGCCCGAACGCTGGGAGATGCGGTGCCAGCCGGCTCCGATCTCGAAGCCCGTGCGCTTGTTGACGATCCGGTAGTCGGGGGCGTCCTCGCGCGATTTGTTGGGGTTCGGGATGAGGGTGATCGGGGCATTGACCCGGAGCGTGGCGAAGACGCCTTCCATCGAGCCGTCGGCCTTGGTGGTGAGGTTTGCGATCGTGGTGGCCATGGTAGTTCTCCTTCGGTTGCATCGGGACCATTCCCGATGGCGCCAAAGGAGAGGACCGTCCTGCTGCGGTCATCTCGGCGAATATTCTGGAAAATTCTATTTGCCGAAAAATAGCGGACAGGCCCTTCGCCTGTCTGCAGACAAAAAACAGAAATCGAATTTTCCTGAATATTCGCCGAGTGTACCCCCAACGGGGGTTGACCGCACAAAGCAGGCGGTCGTCTACAAAGGCGACATGAAACGGAAATGGCCCCGGATGCGACCGAAGGAAAAGAACTCAGGCCGCCATCGCTAGACCGCCGACGCAACGCTGCCGGATCGCAGGAACAGGCTGCAGCCTCTCGGGTCATGTCGTCGGCATCGCCAACACATCGAACAGCAGCCCGGCGCGTGACCGCCTTACGTGTTCGGTATGGCGGCACAGCGGTTTCGAGATCGGAGCCGACTGGCAGCGAAGTTCACGCCCCTCGGGGACGAGCCTCGCAGCCAGGTTGGATGACCCGGCACGCCAGGATGTTCGGCACGCTTGCCCCGCCTCAGAGGCGAGAAGCGTCAAGATGATCATCCTGCACAACGCCCCGCGGCTCTGCGCGGGCCGGTTTCGAAAGGGGGGTCGGCTCCGGCCGTTCATATAAGTGGAGTAGGCGGCGCGGGGCCGGATCAAGCCTATCGGATCGGACCGCCGGGCTGTCGGCGGGACCGCGCGTACATCATCCCGGCAACGCCAGACGCTCGTCCGGCATCATGCGGGCTTCGGCCTGGCGGCGAATGTCCATACCGGCATGGCGGAGTATGGCGCACCAGTCTTGCACATTGTACGTCGTCGCCACGCTGCCCCTTGCCAGATCGTAAATGACGCACGGCTTGTTCGCGATGGCGAGCCGAAGCACGTTGACGGCCGTGCCGGGTGATGCGCCATCCCAGACCATCATGCCAAAGTCGGCGCGCCGCGCCATCTCCCGGTCTTTGGCGGCATGGAACCAGTATCCTTCGGCGCCCTCAGTAGAAGGAACATGGTAGGCGGCCCAGTCGCCCAGATTGTTGCGGGGTTCCTTGCCGGTATGGAAGACCCCGACATGTTCGTAGCCGTAGCCAGCGAGCAAGCCCTGCGCCTCGGCATCGGCTCCGGGCGCGTCGCCAATCAGCACGCCGTGCTCGGCAGCAACGATTGCGCCGATGCGAGCGATGGCAGGTTCCGGCAGCTCGAATATCTCGGGTGATCCACCTATGAATATCATCGACATCGTGTTTATCCCTTCTCTCCAGCGTCCCCCGCCCCGCGCCGGCCGCCCTCTCCCTCTAGCCCGGCGCGAGGGATCGTCACCCGAAGGCCGAGACGGCGAAGCCGGCTCGGGGAGCGGCGGGACGCCGCGACTAGAGCCCGGCCGCCGCAGGCCGGCGCGCCCGGACCCTGCCGCTGCCGGAGGCGTTACGCGCGTGGAGCTAGTGGCCTTTGTCGGCCAGCCAGAGGCTCACGTCCTGGATCGAGCGCATGAGCACCGACGGATTGTCCCGCGCGGGAATGAAGCCCCAGCTCTGCCAGTAGCGCTCGGCCTCGGCGTCGATCGCCCGCACCACCACCGCGCGGCCGCCGACGATGTCGGCGCCGGCGACGCAGCGATGCAGCGCGTCCTTGACCAGGCCGCTGCCGATGCCTCGTCCGGCATAGCGGTGGTCGACGGCGTTGTCCGATTAACAGGGTCGGATCGGGCCGCCGGCCGGTGCGGAGGCGCGCGGTTTGGCTGGATCACGCCTGGCGCGAGGCCGTAATAGCCGACGACTGTGCCCTCGTCGTGAACGATCAGGACGCGGGTAAACCGCGGGCCTGGTTCGTTCGCGCGAAGCCAGCCAGCCAGGCGTTGAGTGCCGGCTTGCCGCAATCGAAGCTGTCGAGGCGGTGCGTGTCATCGAGGAGTTCGATGCCTGAAAGCGCCACCTAACGGTCCCAGGGCGGGGACCGGCGCAGCCGCTCGGCCGCCTTCGGCGGAGGCGCAGCGGCGGGGGCCGAGATCGCCTGCATGAAGGCGTCATAGGCTTCCGGGGACACGCGGATGACGGTTGTGTTGACGATGGCCGCCTGCGCCTCGTGCAGTGCTGCGCGCCGCATGAACTCGGTGCGCGACAGGCCGAGCAGCTCCGCGCCGCGGTCGATGATCGTGAGATCGTCGTCGCGAAACCGCATCGAGACGGATATCTTCCTATTCGCGGCGGCGGTCATGGTGCGTTCCTGTGCTGGATGGACATACGTCCGTGCAATGCAGCATGACACCGGATTTGCGTGACGCAACATTCCTGTTCCTGCGACCGGCGTACAGGCATGCGGAAACGGCGGACTGATCCGATCCGAGGTATGCTCCCTGCCGCGAAAGAGAACGTCAATCCAGACGGCTGACGCGGCGGCCCTCGCTGCGCGCTTCGATAAAGGCGCCTGCGATCTTCATCATGAATGCCTTGCTGAAACGACCGAGGGGCTTACCGTCGGATTCGATGTACCAGGAGCGTTCGGCAATATCGTAGTTGTATTCGTCAACCACAATCCAGCAGCGTTTGAGATTGGTCAGACCGGCGCGGCGGCACTCGATAGCGGAGACTTCCAAACCGACCCGATCGCTGGTCGGTGGCTGGGTGGTTATCGCCAGGAGCGCGAGATGGGTCAGGCCATCTCTTGCGCCGCGGACAGCAATGACCACGCAGGTCGGCCGGCTCTTGCGGCCTTCCGTTTCGCCGCGCTCGTGTTGCCATGCCCAAAGATACGGGTAGGAGATCACCTGACCAGGCAGAAATCTACCGCTCATCATCGTATCCTTCCCCGCGCGCCAATCGGTCGATCTCGGCGGCGAAGAGTTCCGTGTGTTCCTCCGGCATCTCGGCGACATGGTATGCGCGGCGGGGATCGCCGCCGATGCGCATCCGTTCGTAGTGCTCGTAACTCATCAGCACGAACCGGGGTTTCCGGTGCTTGGTAAGAATAACGGGTTCGCGGCTGGCAACGTCGGTGACGTCGCCAACCTGCTTGTTGAGATCCCCCGTCGTGAACTGGCGCATGGCTAGACTCCTTGATCGATCTCCATATTATCTGGATTCGCCAGATTTGCAAGAAAACGGCGCTCACGCGCCGCCCTCCGCGAACCGCCACACGGGAATGCCAAGCCGGCGGGCCTTGTCGGCGAGGTTCTCGGTGATGCCGGAGCCGGGAAAGACGATCAGGCCGTAAGGCAGCACCGAAAGCAGCTGATCGTTGCGGCGGAACGGAGCCGCCTTGGCGTGCCGGTTCCAATCCGGCTTGAAGGCGATCTGGATGACCTTGCGGTTCTCGGCCCAGCACGCGGCGATGCGCTCGGCGCCCCGCGGGCTTCCGCCGTGGAGCAGGACCATGTCGGGATGCTTCTCGCGGGCCTTGTCGAGCGCATCCCAGATCCGGTCGTGATCGTTGCAGTCAAGGCCGCCGGCGAAGGCGATCTTGGTCCCGGCCGGAACGAGCACCTCGGTTTCGGCATGGCGGCGGGCGGCGAGGAAGTCTCTGGAGTCGATCACCGCTGCGGTCATCGCCTGGTGGCTGACCTTGGAGCCGGTGCGCGGCCGCCATGCCGATCCGGTCTGCGCCTCGTAGAGGTCGGCGGCCTCATCGCGCATGATTTCGAGCACGTTGCGGCGCTCGATATAGCTGATGCCTTCCGCGGTCAGCCGCTCCAGCTCGACCGACTTCACCTCCGAGCCGTCCTGCTCCTGCTGACTCGAGCGCTGCGCCTCCTCGTTGCGGTCGAGGCTGCGGGCGACACGCTCGGCGGCACGGTGGAAGACGTTTGCGAACGACCAGAGCAGGTCGTCGAGATCGGGTTCGAGCCTGGTGTCCCCGAGCATGCCGGCGAAGGTTTCTACGATCCCGGCGAGGCCGGCCCGGATCACCTCGTCGTCGGGAAGCGGCCGAGGGTCAGGTTCGTCCTGATGCGGGCGATGGCCGTACATCTGCAGTTCGAGGATGACGCGGTCGGTCGGCGAGGAGGCGTGGGAGGGCTCGTAGGCGTCGTCGAGAGGAATGTCGTAGGTCATGGCGGTGTCTCCGTCGGTTGTGGCCGCGCCTATCGCGGCCTGACAGCGCATCCCGGCCGCGCGCCGGGCGCGGCCGCACCGAAGGCCGAAGCGCGAGCGGAGGACGGCGAAGCCGTTGCGGCCGCGACTGGGGGGTGGCAGGGGTCGCCTCTCAGGCAGGCCGCGGGCGCGGCCTCTCCGGTGGACCCCCGCCATATCTGCAGGCTGTCCGACGCCGCGCCGAGCCGCGTGCCAGCCCGACCCATTCATCCGGGCGGCAGGAAGAGACGGGCATCCTCCGGGACGAGTTGATCGCGGAGCCATGCCGCGAGGTGGGCTTGGCCGAGATGACGCAGATCGTCGTTGAAGTCGCCGAGCTGCGGCCGCAGCACCAGGGCGAGAATCCCTGCCTCGCCTGCGCGCTGGCTGAGACGCTCTATGCCGTGCCGGCCGGCGGCGTCGGCATCGGCTGCGATGTAGAGGCGACGGCAGCCGGGCGGGAAGATCAGGCCGGCGAGGTGATTGGCTGAGGTGGCGGCAGCCAACGGCAGCGCCGGCATCGCCGTCCGGAGCGACGCCATCGTCTCGAAGCCCTCGCCGGCGGCCATGACGGGCGCACCGGACTGTTGGCCTAGCCAGATGCCGTTGCCTAGCAGGTGACCAAGCGAGCGGCGTGGATCGGCGACCGGCGCCTTGCCGACCTTGCCACTCGGGTCCAGCCCAGAGGACAGGTAAGTGCGCTGCAGGCCGGTGATACGCCCGTCGAGGCTGGTGACAGCGGCGATCAGCGCAGGCAGGGTCCGCGTCTCGCCCGTGACGAGATCCCTGTAGTAGCAGCCAGGATGGAAGCGCAGCGCGCGCTCATGCGTCGAAAGCAAAATGCCGCGACCGGCAAGATAGCGTTCGGCCAGCGTACCGGCGATCGGATGGGACATGGCGAACAGGCGACGCGCGGCGTCAGGCGAGCCGCGTGTCGCAGCAGGCTGGCGATGCGAGCCAAGGGGCTGGGGCGGGAGCTGGGGCGGTGGCAGCGGCATGGAGAGGAAGCGACGTGCTTCATCCGCGACCTCGCGGAAGTCGACCAGACCACAGCTCTGCTCGATGACGTCAAGCAGGTCGCCATATTCCCCCGACGACTCGTCGACCCATTTTCCGGCTGCCTTGCCGCCAACCGCCTTGAGCCGCACATGCATGGAACGGCCGCGCGTGTTGCGGACATCGCCGACCATCCAGTAATTGCCGGAGCGACGGCCGTTGGAGAGATATTCGCGGCACACCGCCTCGGCATGTTCGCCAAGGCGGCGTGCCAGCTCGGAGGGCGAGACGGTCATGATCGTCTCCCCTCAAACCGCTGCTGTACGGTCGGTGACGCCAACCAGCGTATGGCTGTCGATAAGCGTGGCGAGAATGGCGGACCCTTGCGCGGTCGTCGGGATGAACAGCCGCAGCTTCCAGGAGATGATCTCGGAGATCAGCCCCAGCGCCTTCAGCCGAGGGACCATCGCGTCGGTGAAGCCGATCAATTCGACACGGTAGTCGTTCATGACCCGACTGCGGCGCAGGATCAGGCCGTCGGCAAGCTGCAACCCGATCCGCCCCTCGATCAAGCCGGTCCATGCCTCGTCCGGAGCGAGGGTCGGAACATCATCGACGCCGAGATTGCGCAACATGGTCGCGACCAGCGTCGGCGCGATGTGGCGGCCGATGATGCGTTCGCCGGCGTCGGTCTGGATCCGGTAGACCTGACAATCATGGTCCGGCAGCCGACGCCAGATCGGCAGCAGCAGACCCGTCATGATGTGAAAGGTACTGGTGGTGAACTCCGGGACGGCGGCGACTTCTGCCTGCCACAGGTCGCAGAACAATTTTCGGTCGGCGGGCTGCCAGTGGGTTTCGGCAAGGGCGTCGAGACCGAAGCGCAGCTCGTCCGTCGGCCGCAGCAGGCGCACGCGGTGCTCTATCGCGCCATCGTCGAGCATCAGGCTCGCCGTCGGCAGCCGGATCGCCGCGCGGTTCGACCGCGTGTTCACCAACAGAACCGATTGCGGCTCGGCCCGGACGATGGCCAGCGCGTCGACGAGACTGAGCGGCAGAATCCGGTCCTTGCGCGCGACGGTCAGCACATGCGACTGCGCGCCCGAGACCGGGTGCGCGTAGACGGTGCGGCGATCGGTGACGACGATGCTCTCCGCCGTGATCGTCTCCAGCCCCCTGTCGTAGTTGCCGGCGGCGATGGCGCCTTCGATCTTAGCCGCCATCAGCTGCTCGAACACCTCGAACAGCAGATTCTGGGTTTCGATGCGCAGCGCCAGCAGGCGATTGAGCCAGGTCGTGATCGGCGGCAGCTCGTCACGCACCCCGCCCTGGTCAGTCGTCAGCGACAGCCCGGTCACGGTCTCGAACGTCGTGAGCGAACAACCTTCGATCCTGCCCTGATGCAGCAGCATGTAGAATTGGCGAAGTGCGGCCCGCGCATAGGGGCTTTCGAGATTGTCCTCAGCACGGAACAGCCCCGCCCCGCCGGTCTGACGCTGGCCGCGCGTGATCGCGCCCAGCGTGTCGAGCCGTCGTGCGATCGTCGACAGGAAGCGCTTGCCGGCCTTCACATTGGCGGCCATGGGCCGGAACAACGGCGGTTGCTTCTGATTTGTGCGGTGGGTCCGTCCGAGACCCTGGATGGCGTTGTCGGCGCGCCAGCCGGCCTCGAGCAGATAGTGCTTGCGCAGCCTCTGGTTCCTGACCCCGAGATCGGCGTGATACGAGCGGCCGGTGCCGCCGGCGTCCGAAAAGATCAGCACGCGCTTGTCGTCATCCATAAAGCTCTGGGTCTCGGCGAGATTGGCCGAGCCAGGGCGGTTTTCCACGGCCAGCCGGTCGATACCGTCGCGGCCTGTCTTCTTGACGATGCGCCGCGAGCGGCCGGTCACCTCGGCAACCGTGTCGGTGCCAAAGTGATGGATGATCTGGTCAAGGGCACTGCCGACCGGCGGCAACGACGCAAGTTTTTCGACCATCTCGTCGCGCCGCCGAACCGCCTCGCGGCACTGAACCGGATTGCCATCTTCGTCGTGGACCGGCCGCGAATAGACGTTGCCCTCGGCGTCCGAATACTCCTCGAACAACTGGGTGGGGAAGGAGTGGATCAGATACCCGCCGACGTACTCGCGCGGCGTGACGTCGACATGCAGGTCCGACCATTCCTCGGTCGGGATCTCGGCAAGCCGCCGTTCCATCAGCGCCTCGCCTGTCGAAACGATCTGGATGACCGCGGCATGACCGTCGACCCGGTCCTGCTCGATCGCGCCGATCAGGGTTGGTGTCATCATCGAGGTGATCAGATGTCTGAAGAAGCGCTGCTTGGTGCTCTCGAAAGCCGAGCGCGCCGCCGATTTTGCGTCGCGGTTCAGCGTGCCGGCCTCACTGGTGATGTTGGTCGCCTCGAGTGCGGCGGTAAGGTTGTTGTGAATGACCTGGAAGGCGTCGGCATAGGCGTTGTAGATGCGGATCTGCTCCTCGGTCAGCGCGTGCTCGAGCAGGTCGTATTCGACACCGTCATAAGAAAGCGAACGCGCCGCATAGAGGCCGAGCGATTTGAGATCGCGGGCGAGCACTTCCATCGCCGCGACACCGCCGTCCTCGATCGCGGCGACGAATTCGGCGCGGTTGGCGAATGGAAAATCCTCGCTGCCCCAGATGCCGAGACGCTGTGCATAGGCCAAATTCTCGACCGCCGTGGCCCCGGTTGCCGAGACGTAGACGATGCGGGCGTCAGGCAGTGCATGCTGGAGCCGCAGGCCCGCCTTGCCTTGTTGCGAGGGCGCGACGTCGCCACGGTCGCTTTTGCCGCCAGCGGCGTTGGCCATGGCGTGGGCCTCATCGAAGACGATGACGCCATCAAAAGATTTTTTTGCCCCCGACGGGTTCTCTCCAGTCCCCGTCGGGCCTTGGTCCCTTCCCGCCTCTTGTCCGACCCAGTCGAGGATCTGGGCGATCCGGGATTTCTTGCCTTCCCGTTCTTGCGAGCGCAGGGTTGCGTAGGTCGTGAACAGGATGCCCTCTGCAAGGCGGATCGGCGTGCCCTGCCGATAACGTGAGAGCGGCTGGACGAGAAGTTTTTCCTGGCCAAGTGCCGCCCAATCGCGCTGGGCGTCTTCAAGCAATTTGTCCGACTTGGAAATCCAGATCGCACGGCGGCGGCCCTGCAGCCAATTGTCGAGGATGATGCCGGCGACCTGCCGGCCCTTGCCGCAGCCGGTTCCGTCACCCAAAAACCATCCACGCCGAAACCGGACAGCGTTCGTAGCTCCTTCTGGCGCGGCCGAGACGACATCGCAGGTCTCGTCAACCGTCCAGGCTCCAATGAGATGGCCGCAATGAGCCTCGCCGGCATAGATGACGCTTTCGAGCTGGGCGTCTGACAGCAGGCCCTCGTCGATGATCGCATCAGGAAGAAGCGGTCGATAGGAAGGCTTCGGCGGCGCGACGGCGGCCATTGCGGCCGACTGCACGAGCGGCGTCGGATGCGGTTTTGCGCGGGGAATGTCGATCGACTGGAGCGCGTAGGGCTCGTAGATCGTGTCGGTGAGCCGACAGCCCTCTTCTGGCATCCAGTCGCGCAGCTCATAGCCGAGGGGGACAGCCGGCGTGCTGTTTGCCATGACCTGGCGGGCGGGCTTCGCCGGCGTCATCGGGCGGACGGCCTTCGGAGCAGCCGTTGCAACAGCAAGGGGTTTAGCTCTCGCCCCTGTACGGGCGCCCATGTGCATGACGGCATTGATGCCGCTGGACAATGCCCCGAGCGAATCCGGAAAGCCGCCCGGTGTCCGGGGCGGCAGATCCGTGATCCAGGAGAGCAGCGTTTCGACATCCGTGGCCTTGCCGGGCGACCGGACGAAGCCGGTCGGGTCGGTGGCCGGTACCTTGTCGATGATGGTCAGGCGGGTCTCAGTGGTAGTGCCATGGCGGGCGTAGACACGGCCGTCGATCGCCGCGGTGAAGACGATGGTGCCCTGCTGCTGCAACCGTTCGAAGGCCGGCCGCCATTTGGAGTTTTCGGGAGACAGCCCGGTGCCGGTGATGGCGACGAGACGTCCGCCCGGACGTAGGCGTGCGAATGCGGAGGAAAGATGCCGCCATGCCGCGTCAGTGACATGGCCGTCGACATAGGCGCCGACGCTGAACGGTGGATTCATCAGCACCACGGACGGCTCAATGGCCGCGTCGAGATGATCGTCGATATGGGCGGCGTCGTGCCGCGAGACGGGGACCCTTGGAAATAGCAGGCCGAGGAGATCGGCCCGCGTCGCGGCAAGCTCGTTGAGGGCGATTGTGGCGCGCGCCATCTCGGCAGGGACGGCGAGCATTCCGGTGCCGGCCGAGGGTTCGAGAACGAGATCACAAGATGCAATCGCCGCGGCGTGCGCCGTGACGAAGGCCAGCGGCAAGGGCGTGGAGAGCTGCTGCATGGCCTGGCTCTCGTCGGAGCGCCGTGTGTGGGTCGGCACGAGTTCTGCGATGCGCTTCATCATCGCCAGCGTTGCCTGCGGCGTAGTCGACCGAGACAGGATCGCCGGGCCGAACCGACGCAGAAACTGCACCTGCGCGACTTCGAGCGCCTCGTAGGCGTCCTTCCAGACCCAGAACCCTTGCGCATCGCTGCCGCCAAAACTTGTCGTCATGGCGGTGCGCAGTGCGGCGGTGGTGACAGGCTTGCCTCGCTCGAGGAAAGGCAAAAGCAGCTTAGCCGCTTGATGGATCGCCTGGGCGTTGTTGATGGGGGTGGGCCTCGGCGCGTCGAGGGGAGCGGCGGTCCGGGCAACGGCCGGTGTGGTCGAAACAATGTTCATGGAAATGTCCTTCGCAAGAGGGGAGTGGCGCCCGCGCCGGCACTCTCTGCGCGTCAGCCGGGCCGCACTCCTCCCGGCTCCCCTCTGCCTCTGGCGCCGACGCACCAAGGGGGTTGCGCTCTGCACAAAGCCATGACTTGAATGTCCGGACAGGGATGCGGCGGCGACCTGGAGCTGCGGAGGTGATGCGACGGTTCAAAATTGGCAGTGCGGTCTATGAGGAGGGAGCGCCTGACCTGCAGGCGGCGCTGGCGAACGCCTATACCCGCACCGAGCGTCCGCTATGCCTGTGCCGCGAGCCGGGCTGCCCGATGTACATTGCGCGCATCGGCGACCTTCATCTGATCAAGCGCATGCCGCTGAGCGGCGGCGGGCATGATCCGTCCTGCGATTCATATGAATCGCCTTACGAACTGTCTGGGCTCGGCGCCTTGATGGGCAGCGCGATACAGCTCGATCCGCAAAGCGGCATGGCGGCCCTCAAATTGCACTTCAGCCTGTCGAAAACAGGGAGCCGCGCAGCATCCGTGCCTGCGGGGCAAAGTTCCGCCAGCGCAACCGCCGATCCCAGGAGGATGTCGCTGCGTGGCCTCCTTCATTATCTCTGGCACGAGGCCGAATTGACGGTCTGGACATCCCGATGGGCCGGCAAGCGACATTGGTGGAATGTCCGCTGGCATCTGCTCGAGGCTGCCGGGCAAATGACGGTGAAAGGCGGACCGCTCGCGGATATCGTGTTCGTGCCCGAGCCGTTTCGCGCCGAGAACAGGCAAGCGATCGAACATCGTCGCAATGCGGCTCTCGGCATGGCGCTCCCGCCGAAATCCGGCCCACGAAAGTTGCTGGTGCTGGTCGGCGAGGTGAAAGAGATTGTTCCTGCCCGCTCCGGCCAAAAACTTGTCATAAGACATTTGCCCGGCTTTCCCTTCATCATCGACGATGCATTGCACCGCCGCTTGCAGGCTCGTTTCGAGAAAGAATTGTCGCTGTGGGGAGCGGATTCCAGCTCACATCTGATGGTGATCGCGACCTTCGGACTGAATCCGGCCGGCCTCGCCCTTGTCGAGGAGGTCGCGTTGATGGTGGTATCCGAGAACTGGGTTCCATACGAGACGGTCCCGGAAAAGCGGCTTGTCGATGCGCTCGCTCGCCTTCGCGAGAAAAGCGTGAAGGGATTGCGCTACGACCTGCAAACCGATCAGCCGATCGCGAACGCTTTGCTCCAGAACAGGCAGCAGCCGACCGCACTCTTTGTCGTCCCAGCCGGTGCGGACGAAGCGTTCGAGGCTTCGTTGCAGGACATGATCGCGAACCGGCCTGAGATGGGTGCGTGGACCTGGCGGGTCGGTGACGGGGAGATGCCGGCCCTTCCATAAGCTGGGACGACATCTCAGATTTCCATCAATGTCGTGAATCGATTGGCGGCTATCGATTCAGACAATGCGTTGGACAAGGATCCCCGCTGTCTTGGACCATGACGGTATGGTGAGGGGTGACCAGCGATCGTCTTTTTCGGTGAGCATGCTGCGGGTTTGGGAGGATCCGCAGCGTAAGCACAGTGGGCGCCTGGTCGTTCTCAGCGTTGAACTCGGCATGCCATTCGAGCTGTCCGAACCCCGCGTTGCATCGGCGAGCGAAACGCTGGAGAGTTGGCTTTCGCGTCGGCGTCCGTCCGGGACGGCACCGCGGTCGATGTTTGCGATGGGTGGCGGTGTGCGCCGGTATCGGCAACGATCTGGGACACCCAAGCCGGCGGTATAGGTCGAACACGCTTCATAGCTGCGCTTGTCCGCCCGTGTCGGCTGCTTACGAAGGGTCATCATCGTTGCTCCCCCTCCTTTTGGTGTGCGGGCGCATCGCCCCCATGCGGTTGTCGATTTCGTTGTCGGACAGGTCCTCCAGCAGTTTCGGGATCGTTCCGTTGCCACCGTCGTTGACGAGAATGACGCGTTTGCCACGGTGCTCCGCGGGCCAGTTGTGGGGATTGATCTCGCCGGCGATCCCCTTGAAGTGGGGATGCGTCGCGTTCCAGATTGCCTCGAGCTTTTCCGCGCGGGTCATGCTGTCGCTCGCGCCGGTCTCGTGGGCGATGATGGCGGCGCGCATCTTGTCAGGAGACTGCCGATCCGTGAGGTCGCAAAAGCCATGAAACCAGCGTTCGCGGCCTCGGATCCGGATCGCGAAGAATACGCTGGTCACGTTGCCGGCCTTGAACTCCGACATGCCGAACATGCCGGTGCGCATGAAGAGCGGCGGCAGCAAATCGAGCATGAAGTGGTATTCTGACGCGGCAATCTCGAACCATTCGCCTGAATAGGGAGTGCCGGAAAGAAGATCGACGCCGGGAGTGTCTTTGTGTCGGCTGAACAGTTGGAACATCTGCTCGCGGGTGGCGACGCCGTCGAGCACCTTCCTGAAGGGTGGATGTGCGGTCATGGGGTTCTCCTGAACGCAGGTCGGCCACGCGCGGCATGAACCGCGTTGTGGCAACAGCTTGGTGATGTTGTGGCTGGCGACTGGCCGAGCCTGCGGCCGGCGCGTGCACCGGCGATGATGGTTTGCAGGGTTCAGGCGGCGCGGCGTTCAGAGGAACGCGAAGCGTCTCGACCAACCCCGGTGATGGCACGCACGGCGGCGGCGAGCGCCGGGATATCGTCGAGCATGCCGAGCGCAACGAAGTGGTTGGCCCCGCCGGTAAAGTCCTTGCGGCCCTTGCAGGTGCGGATCAGGATGCCGTGACCTGAGGATAAACCGAACTGGCCGACCTGGATGTAGGCGCGGTGATGGTGCAGGATGATTTCACCGGAAACGGCTATGCCCGCCTTGTTCGAGCGCAGGTCAAAGCACCCCGGTGGCAGGTTTAGTTCGGCGGCGAGTTTCTTCAGCCGTGAACGGGCTGTCGTGTGAAAACGTCTCTTCTGCTGCTCGTCATAAGAGCAGCTTCTGTTCCAGTCGAACATGTCGATCTCCATGAAATGGAACGGGCCCGCGATCGCTCGCGCGATCCCGGGCCCGTGGTCGGGTGGCTTAAGTGGTGAAACGGTCAGGCGGCCATGCGGCCCTCGATGACGTCGGCGTCGACCTCATCGGCGGAGACTTCCTCAAGATAGGCCCGACGATACTGGTTGTTGGCGAGCCAGCGTTCGGCAGCCTCGCGGTTCTTGGCGAGATAGAGCAATTCCGGGCTGTCGCCGAGATCCTGCAGGACACGGACAATGCCGATCGTAGGACGCTCGACGATCTCGAAACGCAGGCTGCTCTCGACGGACCAGGTGCGCCTGACCGAGACGACAATGATGCCGCCCTGCCCGAAATCGCCCTCGCGCAGGGTGAAATGGGCCGGCGAGCTATAGGTCGCGCGCTCGCGCGGCGGTTCCTTCCTGACCAGGCGACCGACGCCGTTGCGGCTCTCCCACGCGGCGAGCTTCTTGGAAAAGCGAGCCGGCGGTTTCGCGGTGCCGTCGCTGTACCGGATAACGCTCCCCAGAGGAGCAGATTCGTAAACGATGTGTGCGAACATGCGGGTTTCTCCATGTCGGAAAATGAGAAGGGCCCGGCGGGAGTGCCGGGCCCGGTGCGAGCGGGATGCCGATTATTCGGCGGCCTGGAGGTGGTCCGCCTCGTCGCCGGAGCTGGTCACCGGCTCTTCGGGGGACGGATCCGCATCGTCGGCGAGGAAGGCCGGCAGCTCGGCGGCATCGCCCTCGAGAGCCGCCTCGTCCGACATGTCGCCGACGACCGCGTCGCCAGCATCGGTAGCCACTTCATCGATCTCAAGGCGCAGCGGCTCGGGCAGCCAGTTCGATCCTTGGAGAAGACGGGCGGCTTCACGGGCCATGATGTCCTTCTTCATGTGGTCGATCAGCTGCGCGGAGTCTGCGCCACGAGCTTCACGGACAGCCTGTAGAATCCGCGCCTTGGTGAGCCGCCCGAGGAACTCGACGGTAGGCGTCCAGCCGGCGTCGACCATGTCGAATTGGAGTGAACGTCCAAGCACGTCTGCATGCTCGAGCGCCTTCGGTCGCCTGTTCCAGGGTTCGACCACCGCATTGAGGGTCAGCGAGACGCAGTGCGCGAACAGCGCCTTGCGGCTTGCTTCGTCGAGGCCGAGAAGGAAGTCCCACAGGCCATCCGCTTCATCGGGCAAATCGAGGTCCCAAGCTTCGTGCCGCTCGGCGATCTCCTTGGCCCAGGATGTCTCGGCAAGACCATCGACCTGGCTGAAGCTGCCGCTCTTCAGGCTGATCTCGAGGCACGTGTCCGGCGCGAAGCGATAGAAGACCTGCAGGACGAAGGCATGAAGTGCGGCGACGATGGCGATGTCGACGTCACCGGCGAGCGCGTTGCGTAGTGCCAGCGTCCGCTGCGCGGTCAGGTCGAAGACGAGCCGATCGGGCAGTGGCTTAATGCCATCGTCCTCGCCGTCGTCACTAGCGCTGTCGTTCACCGGCTTGCCCTTGACGACAACACCATCGCCATCGTCGTCGCCATTGGATCGGATTCCGCCGTCGGCGCCCTCTTCCTCACCCTCATTAACGTTGCCGGTTTCGGTCCGCGGCTCGTCCTCGGACCGCACGAAACCGGCGTCGACCTGGAGCTTGCCGTTCGCGGCAAGCGTAACGAACACCGCGGCAATGGCCTTCTGGGCGGGATCGTAGCTTTGAGGACGATCATCGATCGCATCGAGCTCGGCACCCAGCTGGTCGAGCTTCGCCTCGACTGCTTCATCGGCATCCTCGGCCTGGGCATAGTCCGCATCCAGTCTGTCGTATTCGGCCTTCAGCGCGTCGTAGCGTTCGATCTCCTCGGCGCTGAGCTCCTGCGCCTCGGCGTAGATGCGCCGCATGCCGGAGGTGTGGCCATAGGGAAAGCTGATTGCCGCCTCGACCCATTTCCAGCCTTCGGCGCGGATCGCCTCGGCATCCACCTTCAGCCTGTCGAAGACAAGCTGCTCGAGGAGCGCCGCATCCTGGAACCAGCCGCCGGAATCCTGCTCGAAGAGATCGCGCAGGATGACGCCGCCAGCTGCTTCATAGGCTTCGGCGCCGACATAGACGGCCCGGCGATCGTCGGCCCGCACCGTGGTCTCCGTCAGCAGGCGCCTGATGTAATAGGGTTCGTGCGTGTGCGAGCTGGCAATCCGTTCCCAGACCTGTTCCTGGCGCGCGTGATCGTCCGAGATCGAAAACGCCATGATCTGTTCGAGCCGGATTTCGTCCTTCTCGTAGAGACCGAGAAGTTTCGGCGACACCGATGCTAGCCGCAGGCGCTGCCTCACCGTCGTCGGCGATACGAAGAAACGGGCGCCGATCTCCTCCGGATCGAGGCCCTGATCGCTGAGCGTCTTGAAGGCCCGAAACTGGTCGAGCGGGTGCAGGTCGGCGCGCCGCAGGTTTTCGGCAAGCGAATCCTCCTCGGCCGAGGTCTCCTGCCCGCGGTTGACGATGCAGGGGATTGGCTCGTTCTTGGCCAGGCGCTTTTGCTTGATGAGGATGCCGAGCGCGAGATAACGCCGGCCGCCGGCGGGCACTTCGAACGTGCCGGTCTCCTCGCCCTCGCCGTCGAGCACGGGACGGACGTTCAGGCTCTGGATCAACTTTCGCCGTCCGATGTCTTCGGCCAGCTGCTCGATCGACACGCCGTCCTTGATGCGCCGAACATTCTTCTGCGACAACACCAGCTTGTCATAGGGAATATTCTCCGCGGCGTTCATCGCGATCTTCTGAATGGCGTTCTTAGCCATGGTCAGGTTCTCCATGACGGGCGGCCCGGGGCCTCTCCCCGAACCTCCAAGCCCGTCAAAAACCCTCCCCTCCCCCCTCTGCCTCCAGGCCTCACGCCGACCCGGCCCCGGCTCGCGGATCTCGACCCGACCGAACCGCCCGAGGGGCCTCCTGCTTGTTGGCGTAACCGGGTTCTCCCACGAAAAGAGCGCCGTCCTCTGGGCTCGCGGAGGACCGCGCTGGAATTGATGGAGACGGCCGGAGCGAGGCCGGAGGCGAGAGTTTTCGCCGCCGGCTTCTGTGGACTCAGTTCGCGAAATCGAGAAGCTTCTTGGCTTTGCCCTCCATGTCCAGGCGGACATCCTGATGCGACTTGTCGCGCGCGACCCGCGTGATGCCCTGCACGAAATCAAAGATCGATTCCGGTGGTCTGCCTTCCTCCATGAGAACAGTATCGATGATCTTTGTGGTCTCGGA
Organism: Mesorhizobium sp. M0910; assembly: GCF_040319465.1. NCBI lineage: Bacteria > Pseudomonadati > Pseudomonadota > Alphaproteobacteria > Hyphomicrobiales > Phyllobacteriaceae > Mesorhizobium > Mesorhizobium sp. M0910. Next base: position 65,494 of record NZ_JAMYNZ010000009.1, on the reverse strand, counting down.
CTTGGAGAAGCCGCGCTTGCGCAGGAAGCCCTGGCGATCTTCGTCGTTTCTGGCAACGATCCGTTGCCGCGCCGTCTTGATGCCGTTGACGAATGGCATGGGCGACGATTCCGCGAACTGGATCAGCGCTGGCTCGGCTTCCAAGGCGAAACGCGAGGCGGCATATTTGGAATGCCGGATGGTGATTTCTTCGAAATCTTCGACGCCCCATAAATTACGATTCTGGCATACCGCGCGTAGATAGAAGCTGGCAATCCCGAGGGTGCGGGCTCCGACTTCGGAATTCCAGCAATAGAAGCCGCGGAAATAAAGATCCGGTTCCCCGTTCGGCAGCCGCCCGGCCTCGATCGGGTTCAGGTCGTCGACGAGGAACACAAACACATCTCGGTCGGACGCATAGAGCGTCGTTGTGTCGTTGGAAATGTCGACGTTCGGGTTGTAAATTCCCGTCGACCAATCGAGGACTCCCGGCACCTTCCAGCGCGTGTCCCCGGTGCCGTTGCCAGCGATCCTCTGCACGGCGTCGATCAGTTCTGAGTCAAATATTCTGCCATAGTCCGGACCTGTTACCGCTCGCAGTTCGAGGCGTCCGTTCTCGATTTCCAGCGTCTTCACCTGCTCGGCGCGGTGGTTGAGGAGTCCGTGCTGAAGGTTGATCGCCGCGAGCGGGGCCGGGAGCTGGCGCAGATAGTTGGCCGGCGCCCCTACCAGGCTGGCGAGTTGGCCAAAACTCCAATGCGTGGGGGCAACTGGGGCGCACGCAGCGGGCAGCATTAGCTTCAGGCGCTCTGGATCGTCGCGGCTGGCCTCGACCCGGATCAGCTCACTTTCGACGATGCGGGTCTTGCTGCGTTCCGACCGGGCCTTCACCGAATTCCGAAGGTCGGTGAGCGACAGGTATCGCTCGTCCGCCGGGCGGTTGAACCATTCTGACGACACGCGGCCGATACGCTGGCCGCGGCTGATGTCGACCTTGTAGCCGGCACGCTCGTTACGCGTGGGCGTGTGAATTTCCATCTGGGTCATAGTTGTCGCTCCTCGGCGGGCGCCGGGAGACTCTCTCCCCGGACCTCCACCCGCCACCGCGGCCCGCCCGCCCTCTTCCTCTCCCGGCATCCGCGCCCCACTGGAAGTGTCGGCCTTGCGGCAGCGGCCGCGTCAAGGCTGGCACCCAGGAAGGAAGGCTCGGGTTTCAGGAAAGCCCGCGCCTGGGACCAAGCGCCGCTTCACTTCCGGACGCGACAGAATTCCGCTGTGCTTTCTTGCGCACCAAGACCGGGACCCATCGGGATTTCAGGTAGCGGCCTGCTGAAATTGGCTTGTCTTGAGATTGAGCAACTGCAGGTTCTCTCCAGGCCCTAGCCAATACATGTATAAATTGACCCCACGTCATGATACGCGAAGACCGTGTTCTGGTCGGAATTGAGAGTGCAATTGCATGTCGAGCAGGTTCGTCCGGCCCGTGGTGGTGCAAGTTGGTCGGCATGACCGTGAGCGCGTCATATTCGATGTGAACGACGCAGCCACGATCCTGCTGCGGAGTTTCCCTCATCAGACGAAGAAGCGAAAACTGGCTATGGATGCATGTCTTCAGGTTCTGCGTGGTGAAGCTCAGACGCCGGTAGCGAGACGGGCCTTTGTTACAGCGGCGTTAGAAGCGAAAATCCTACGCAGCGACTGATCGCCAAATGGATAGTAGGCTCAATGGCTCCCAGAGTGACTGGGGAAGCAGAGCTTCACGCTGTCGCACAGCGATGACCGGGATTTGTGCAGCCGAAGCAGAACATCGAGTCCTGCCGTCGTGGGAAACAACCCGACGTTTGCTTGACTCGACAACGGTCAGGAAGACGGCAATATTAACGTCGATCGGAGATGGCATATGCGAGATTTGCCGAGTGACATCGATGCTGACGTTGTGATCGAAGTCAGTCGGTTTCTCGATGATGCAGAGGATCTCTTGCCTTTGCCGGTGCACGAACTGGTCAAAAGGATTCGTACGACACTGCAGACCCGCCTTTCCGATCAAGCAATCGAAGAGCTGTTCGTCGAGATGGCGTCGAACCGTGGGTTGCCCATGGTCTTCGACAAGCCTGCAGCATAGTCAATTCTTCCACATCACTTTGAAATATCGGCGACAGCTGGCAGCGAATTGCCATTGCCCTTCGGATGACCGGCAAGAATGGCAGGTCGAGAAAACGGCGATGGATTCAGTCTTCCGCCTGCCGAGCTGGCGAAGATAAGCCGTCGGCTCGACAGCTCTCATCATGCTTCTCATTTCACCGGTGAAGCGCCGCGTTATTGGACTTCTGGGCAGCGAGATCGCCAACCAGCGAATGGACGTCGTGGCCTCAGTTTACCCGTTTCTCGCGCACAGGAAAAAGGCCGGACCATAGGTCCGGCCAGGTGTGAAGGTTAAAACCTCCAGAGGGGAACGCGCCAGACGAATGGGAGGAAACATCCGACGCACCGCGCATGTAGGTCAGCAAAGGTGACACTTCAACGACATGCCGGTAGGCCACCAGACTTGATCATCTTAGTGCACTGAAGAAGCTTGCGTGCCTGATGCGCTTGCCGAAATCACATGGCTGGCTCAGCCAGCCTTGCTCAAGTTGCCGGCCGACGATTTGCCGGTCCGCCGATCCTGTTCTATCTCATAGTTGACCTTCTGGCCGTCAACGAGCGTCGACAGGCCAGCGCGCTCGACAGCAGAAATATGGACAAAAACGTCCTGTCCACCACTGTCAGGCTGAATGAAGCCAAAGCCCTTGGTCGCGTTGAACCACTTTACCGTTCCAGTCGCCATATAGGTGTTTCCTTGCCGCAAGTGTCTACATGTCCGTTTGGCTGGCCGCACCGGCCGCTGCCATCAGATAGGATGCAGCAAATGGCGGTAATGGCAAGCCTTTGCCCTGTCAAAAGCCATTGGCGCCAAGCGGCGGTCCGCTGAACGCCGACGCCACCTCGGTAATTGACCAAGCAACGCCAAGTCGCTGCTCTCACCGCTAAAGCAGCTGCTGGCTGGTATCCGCGGACCCGGTGCCCCATCGCCGCCGCGCCATCTGCTTAGAACGTTTTCGATATTCCTGAACGGTGAATTTGACAAGTTGGACGCCAAGTACACCAGCGGTCGAATATCATCTTTCCGCTCCTCTGGCCCGCAAGGTAGGAAGCGGCGTTCAGCTAGAAGCGGGCGAAGTGACTTGAGCTCCGAAGCTTGGCTAGCAGGATGATGGCCGCTCCGCTCTGGTCAACCTTCGCTTGCTCACTCAGCGGAGACGCATACCAGGCAGCCACTTCTGCCACCAAAACGGCGGTATCCCCGTTTACCGATGCGCATCTAAGTTGTCCGTTCTTCGCCATCACGATTATTGCTGTGCCGGTGACGCCATATCCAATCGCGGCCATCCGCTGAACGCAGATATCGCCGTCGACACGAACATCGAAAAGAACCGATCCTGCGGTTTTCTCCGCAGCGTCAGCCACACGATCATAGAACGGCCGATGCATGCCTTCGATGTTGCCGAGTGACTGCTCAAACAACACCAATTCAACATGCTCCGCCACCATGGCTGCGAAAATGCGCGCCGGCTGGCACAATCGGCAATAGGCCAGGTCTGACTATCCACGCACCAACCGCCCTCCCGATCGTTCCACGTTGCCTTTTATGCGACTTTCGGAGCACAAATCATGAACATGCGTTGGGCCAGGTTTTCAGCTTGTCACCTTGAGGCGCCAACTTCCGATGATGTGGGTGCACGCATGGAAGGTCCATTGCGATCACCTACGACATGGGGATTGGACGCCTGGATTGATCCCGAGGCGATCATTTGCACCAACGGAAAACGAGCACAACTATCCGAGCTCATGGATCGTCACGCTGGGAATGACTGCCTTGGCGATCTCGCACAGGTGTTGGTGATGCGTGAGGTAGATAACCTGACCGGCACATGCCATCTCACCAAACAATTTGAAGACCTCCTCGGATCGGACGTGGTCGAAGGTCTCCATTATATCGTCGGCGATAAAGGGCACGGAGGGTCTAAGCCGCGCAAACTCGTAGTAGCCAGCGAGCCTCAGGGCTAGGTACAGCTGAAACTGAGCGCCCTTCGACAGCGCGTCGGCAACCTTGGAATGCCCGTCGCGTTGCATGGCAATTAGGACTTCGCCGCCTTTCACCGGCTGGGTCGCCAAGCCCGCGTACTGACCGCGTGTGATAAGCGCGAAGGCATCAGATGCCCGGACCATCATCCCGGAGCGATGCTGCTCGCGATACACTCTCAGAGCGTTTGCCGCGGACATTACTCCCAGTTTCAGCTCGATATACCGAACCGCCCTCTCCTCGATTTCAAGAAGCACGGTGCGACGCTCGGCATCTATTCGGGCAACCGCGCTGTCGCCGCCAATGGCGTCCAGCTTGTCGGCCGCACGGGTCCGCCGGATAAGCTGTTGCTGTATCAGTTCATCGAGATCGCCAAGCCGCCGCTCGCTTTCGGCCTTCTCGATCGCAAGCCCATGCAAGTCAAGACCATCCAGGATCGAATGGGCTTGTTTGGCACCGTCTGCCGTGAGCTCAGCCGACAGCTGTTCTTCAAGGTTGGTCAAGGCGGCACGCAAGCGGTCCCTTTCCCTAAGCAATTCATCGCGCTCTACGACTTCGGACAGGGTGGCCACGCTAAAGGCGGTCAACACATCCTGCTTGCTTCGCTCGTGCATCGCGACCTCCAAATCGAGCGCGTCACGAACATCCTCCAAGCGCTGCTGGTCAACGAGCAGGGTCGCCTTTGTCTCGCGGGCACGATCGGCGCGCTCCAGGCGCTCGGCAAGCCTGATGGCCAACTGTTCCGGGTCAGCCTTGTCCGCCGGCTCACCTATTTGTCTTGCGACAGCAGTAACCTCCTCGATGAGCGTGCCCCTGTCCGTTTCCATCTTCGCAATACGCAACCGCATCGCGTCGCGATCCTGGATGGCCTTTGACAACTCCACCAACTGATCGAGGACGCCGCCGACGCCAGGCGCGGAAATTCCGCTTTCCAACCAAGTGCCCTTAAGGGCTGCGGTAACATCGGCTACCCAATCCTCCTCACGGCTTTCCGCCACCTCCAGGGCGCGGCGCCTGATTGCAAGATCTTCCTCCCTAGCGCTCACCGTTTTGATCGCCTCGGCGCGTTCCGCATCGACCTTGGCTTGCCTGTCGATGAACCGTTCAGCAACGGCCACCATGGCCTCCAGGCTCTCATTCGCTTCCGGCTGTATCCCGACGCTTTCCAGGGCCGCTCTCACCTCGAGGCGTATCAGGGCCCCATCGTCAGTTGCCCGCTCAAACTTCTTGCGCGCGACCAAGATTTCGTCCCAGGCCGCGAGCGCATCGGCGCGGGCGGAGCTACGCTCCTCGATCAGCCCAATCAAAAGCTCAGGCGAGGTTGCCTGGCATGTCCCAAGCAAGTCTCTCGCTGCGGCGGTGATTTCTGAGAGTGCCGCTTTCGCGCTCGAGGCGAGCTGCCCCAGTTGATCAACCGTGCGCGCGATGCCGGTGACGCCTTCGGCGAGGCTTCGCATCGTTGTTCGGATTTCAGCGAGCTCGCGCGCGTGGACCAGACGGGTTGCTGCAGCATCATCGTCACGAGCCAACGCCACCTCGAAAATGTCCGCCGTCTCCGCGATCAGCCTGTCGCGATGGCCCTTCCAAGCCTCGTCCCGCTTCTGCCGCATGGCCATTGCGGTTTCATCATCCGCCACATCGACCGAGGACCGGATGGCCTCCAAATGTGCCAACTGCGAGGCATGCGTTTGCTCTTGCTCCGTCAGACGTTCGGAAAGGACTGCTCTGTTCCTCTCATGCTCTGCCGAAAGTGTCTTCCAGGCCGCGATTTGTCTGGCGCTTGGAACTGACATCGCTGAGAGATCTTCCGCGTCCCCCGTCCACGGCTGGAGACGCCGGATTGCTGTCCGCCAACGAATTTGACTCGAGTCTTCCGCCTCACGCGCCGCCTTTATCTCGCTCAGATGCCCACTTGCTCTCGTCTTTGACACTGCTGCCGTCAGCCTCGCCCTGGCAGGTTCAGGCACAGCGCGTTCTTCACCGATCCGGTGCCGCGCCGTGTGAAGCGCATCCAGGGCTGCCGCGGCCTCATCGCGGGCAACACGCACGCTGGTGGTTATTCCGGATCGCTGTTCGACCATATTGCGAACGGTCCCCACAATGGCGGCGGGCAGGAGAAGCGAAGCTGGCTCCGGTTCTGTGGATTTTCCCAAGGCGGCAAGGCAATTCGCGACGGCGTTGTCGAGGATTTGAAGCTCGGTCCTGCGGGTGGGCAGATCCAGGCCCGCAGAAACATATCGCGCCTTGCGATCGGCCAGTCCGCGAACCTGTTCTGAGATTGCGAGGATCGCCTCGTCCACGGTGATCGCCGCGATCTTCGCCCTTAGCCTCTCCATTTCGTCGTCGTTTGCCAGTTGGCGCGTTCGCAGGCTGGCGTCCTGATCGATCATTTCGGCGACACTCCCCGTCCAGGTCCGGGGCGGCGAAGGCAGGTCAGGCAATTCGGCAAGCCGAGCGGCCTTCCGCTGGATATCGGCCGCAAGGGGAGCCGCGCGCAGATACTTCGCGATTGTCTCCAGGCGAGCCGACAGCACCGATCGTTCAGCTATGCTGCGATCGTATTTTTCCGCGGCCTCGACACGGTCCGCCTCCAATGTCTCGAAGGTGGAGGCCAACGTGTCGATTTCATCCTTGCGCGACTTCAGTTCGGCAAACCGCTTCTTGAGCAGCGCAAGTTCGGTTCCGTGTGCCTGTTTGCGATAGAGAGAGTCTGCCTCCGCCTCGAGCGCGCTCAGGATGTCACTGGCGTGCCCCAGTCCGGCGCTGGCCGCGAAAAGCAGCTTGCCGAGGTCTCCGCGCGATTCCAGGATCGACTTTCCGCCTGCTTCCAGCGTCTCGTCATTCAGTGAGAACATGGTGCTGTAGGCCTCGCGCGACAGGCCTGCCAGATGTGCCGATATCGCGACTTCACTGGCCGGTTGGCCCGTTGCATCGTGCAGCGAGTTGCTGCGCTGTTTCGTGCGCGAAAAGGTCTGTTCTTCGCCGGCGAGTTCGAGCACGCCGCCGATTCGCATGGCGCTATACTCATGCAGGAAGTTGTAGCGGCTGCGTTCCTCAATGCCGAACAGCAGGTCCAAATAACCGGAAAGTGCTGTCGATTTTCCAGCCTCGTTCAAGCCGAACACAATGTGCAAATCGGGTCCGGACTCCGGCTTTGGCCCGAAGTCGAGCGCCTTGTCGGTAAACTTCCCGTAGCGAATGAGGTCGAGGCGCCGCAATCTCATTGCTGCCCGCCTGCCTTGAGGCGGGCCGTGACCAGATCGGCGCCGCGGGCGAGAGCACCGTTGAGGAACACGTCCAGTGCGGCTTCGTCCTTTCCGGCAAAGTCGCGCGCGTCTGGCGGTAGATCCGCGATGGCTTTCAAAACGAGGGCTTTGGCTTCCGCTCGAAAAGCTTCCGACTTGGCAAAGGTGTGCATTGATTGCGCGAGCTCCAAAACCGGATCGGCAACGCCGTCGGATGTCTCACTGTTGGGCGGTGACAGGTCCAGCTCGAGCTTTTCGATCCACGCATCACCCACCTGTTGGGCTGCTTGTTCAGCCTCGCCGAGCAGCAGATCCCTGTCGCGGATTATTTTCCAGGACAGAGGCGACGTACCGGTCAGACCGAGGCGGACCACGGCATGGCGGGAGCGAACGGAGGCCCGGGCTTGCTCGAGTGCGGACCGGATCCGTCCGACGGCCTCTGGCCATTCCAGCGTCCCGGTTAGATCAACATTCATCCGCTCGAATTGCGCGACGCTGGTCAGCTTCTCCTCGATCGTGACGCTCCGGTCGTCGCGTATCGTTACCAGGGTGATGGATTTCTCTCCGGCCTCATTGATGTCCCTGCCTTGTGGCATTCCCGGCATGACCACCGTGCGCGCGCCGGGATGGACTTTGCGAACATGAATGTGCCCCAGCGCCCAATAGTCAAAACCATGGCCGTGCAAGTCGGCTACGCTGCAAGGGGCGTAGACGTCATGACCGGGCGATCCCGCCAGACTGGTGTGCATGATGCCGACATTGACCGCCCCTTCGCGGGGCGCGGTGTATTTGGGCAGCAGGCTCTCCGGCGCCTTTGGGTTTGCGAAGCTCAAGCCATGGACCATGATGTCCAGACCGCCGGCTGATTGCAGCACCGGTTGAGCTCGGCCACCGAAGATCGTCACGGTATCGGGAAACACGAGCTGTTTCGTAATCCGCGACATGGCGTCGTGGTTTCCGCGGATCATGAAGACCCTGACACCGGCCTGATGGAGACGAGTGATTTGCGACGCCAGAAAGCGTGCCGTCTTCATCGACGTCTGATCGCCGTCGTAAAGATCGCCGGCAATGACGAGGGCATCGACACGCTCCGCAAGGCAAAGGTCGATGATGGAGACAAATGCCTGACGACTGGCGTCTCCAACCAGTTCGGCCAAATCGGGGTTTCGCATCGCCAGCGAGCGCAGCGGCGAGTCGAGATGAATGTCGGCCGTATGCATGAAGCGAAATGCCATTGGGCTATCTCCGGCCCCGAACGAAGGGACGTGGTTCGAGTCGACTCGGCACTCGGTCCCAGCGGTTCGAACTCAGGGTACTTTTCATTCAGGCGCTTGTTAGGCCGGCTTCGCCGCCTCTCGCACCCGGTTAGCAAAGCCCAACCGCTTTCGGCAACTCTCTTTCATGGGTTTGGAGTGTGGCGACAGGGCCTCGATGGGGTTCGCAGGGAAATGCTGCGAACCGCTCCCAGAAAACCATCTGTACATCCAAACTATCAAGCTGACAAAAGAGCTTCTAGTTCTGATCTGACATCCAAAAACACGACAAGAGGGAAAAAAGCCGCTAATCTCTCAAGGGGGGTACTGCATCAATGGAATCAGCCGATAGTTCTCAGTACGCAACAATTGACAGTTCGGCATCCGATATTTCCGCTGCGCCATGCATCGTTGCCGATGTCGCTTCCAGCTTCACATATGCATCCTATCAGAATGCAATACCGGTCATCCGTTCGATACGAATTGAGAACAACTCGGCCTCTCATTTTGAAAACTGCGTTCTTGAGTTGACGTCTTCACCGTCGTTCCTGCGGCCGAAGACGTGGACAGTCGATCGGATTATCCCTGGCGACAGGCTTCCGCTGAGCGACCGCAAAGTCGAGCTCGATGCTGGTTATCTCGCCGGCCTGAACGAGGCCGAACGCGGTGAGATCACGCTTCGCCTGTCATCGGCCGGCAGGGTTCTAGACGAGAGACGCCTAACAGTCAGACTGCTCGCGCGCGACGAATGGGGTGGCGTTGCGGACATGGCTCAATTGCTGCCAGCATTCGCCATGCCGAATGATCCCGCTGTGGCGCAGATCCTGCGGGCCGCGGCGGAACGACTTGTCGCGCATGGTCACCCGAGTGGCCTGGACGGATATCAATCCCAGAGTCCCCAGCGGGCATACATGCTCACCGCGGCGATCTATTCGGCGATCGCCGGGATGGGATTGCACTATGCGGAGCCGCCGGCGAGCTTCGAGAGCCGGGGCCAGAAGATCAGGCGCCCAATGACGATCGCGCAAGAGCGTCTTGCGACCTGCCTCGACACCACGCTTCTGTTTGCCGCCGCGCTGGAGGCTGCCGGCTTGCATCCGGGCATCTTGATATTCGATGGGCATGCGGCGGCCGGCGTCTGGCTGACCAAGAGAACCTTTGCCAATGCCATTGAGACGGATCAGATGGAGGTCCGCAAGGCGTTGGCGTCTCGCGAATTCATTGCTTTCGAGACAACTGGCGTCACCCACCGACCTGCACTCACATTTGACGGCGCGCAAAGTGCGTTGAGCAACCGTCTGGCGGAAGACCAGGCGCACGCCTTCGTCGCGGCTATAGACGTACGCCGCTCTCGCAGCGGCGGCATAACGCCGCTCGCCTCACACGAGCCGATCCGCCGCAACGCCGTCGAGGATGACGCGGATGTGGCTACTGTTTTGCCCCTTCCTGCGGCGCCAGCGATTGGCGAATTGCCTGCCGAGGCCATCGAGGTCAAGCCGACCAATGCCGCCGGGCGTATCGACCGCTGGCAGAAGAAGCTCCTCGACCTGACGCTGCGCAACCGGCTCCTCAATCTCCCGGATTCGAAGAAGACGATCCCGTTTCTGTGCACCGACGTGGCCTATCTGGAGGATCGGCTCGCAAATGGTGTCGCTATCCGTCTCATATCGCTCCCCGAGCAGAACCCCTTGGGTGAGCGCGACGAGGTGCTTTATCGCGATGTCCACGGACGCGACCTTCAGCGCGGGTTTGCGGCGGAGGCTCTGCTCAGGGACGAGCTGCCGTCGACGCTGGATGCCCGTCAGCTGGACGCCAGGCTGATCGATTTGCATCGACAGGTCCGTAACGATTTCGCCGAGGGAGGGGCAAATACTTTGTTCCTCGCGGTGGGCTTCCTGCGCTGGAAAAAGAAGCCGGACGATGACCGCAGCTATCGGGCACCACTTCTTCTCGTGCCGGTACGGCTCGAGCGCCGCAGTGCGACTTCGCGCTTCACGATCCGCTTCCATGAAGACGAACCCCGTTTCAACGCAACGCTTCTCCAGTTCCTGGAGCGGGACTTTGATCTGCGCCTTCCGCAGTTTGGCGGCGATCTGCCGCTGGACGACAATGGCATTGATGTGCCGCGGGTCCTCACCATGATGCGGCAGGCGGTGCGTGACGTTCCCGGGATGGAGGTGATCGACGAGACCGCGCTATCAACCTTTTCCTTCGCGAAGTTTCTCATGTGGAAGGATCTGGTCGAGCGGACCGAGGCGCTCCGCCAAAACAGGGTCGTGCGCCACCTCATCGACACACCGGAGCAGGCCTTTCAGGCCGCAGATGGACAGTCGCCGTTTCGCGAGGAGCGTGACCTGGACCGCGCCTATGCGCCCTCGAGCATCATAAGCCTTCTGCCGTTGGATTCATCGCAGACGGCCGCCAGTCTCGCGGCTGCCGAGGGCCATGACTTCGTCATTGTGGGTCCCCCGGGTACGGGCAAGAGCCAGACCATCGCCAACATGATCGCCAACTGCCTGGGTGTGGGGAAGACGGTCCTTTTCGTGGCGGAGAAGACTGCGGCTCTCGACGTCGTCTATCGCCGGCTGCGGGAGCATGGCCTGGGACATCACTGTATCGAGCTCCATTCGAACAAGGCCGACCGCAAGCATTTTCTCGGGCAGTTGAAATCTTCCTGGGAACATGGCGGCCGGAACGACGCGTCCGAATGGGTCGCCATCAACGAGCGGCTTCGCGCGAGGCGCGATGAATTGAATGCCTACGTCGAGGCGCTTCACAAACGCTACTCAAATGGCTGGACGCCCTATCTGGCATTGGGGATCGCCCTTAGATCGGCAGATGAGCCTGCGCCTGTGCTCACATGGCAGGCGCGCGATACGCACGACGCGCAAACACTCTTCGATCTGGAAGAGTTTGCCGCAGAAGTTGGCCTTGTTTTTGCATCCGTTGACCGTGAGCCGGCACTCGACCTGATCGATGTTGGAGAGTGGAGCATCGGTTGGCAAGAAAACCTGCTTTCCGCAGCGAAATCGCTTCAGACAGCAATCGAACTATTGACGAGCTCGATCGGGGACTACCTCGCCAGTCTGGGCCTCGGCGCCAAAGAGCCGGTGCCGCGCGCGGTACTTGAGAGCCTTGCGAGCCTGGCGGAGGTCCTGAGCCAAAGCCGAGGTCGCGACATCTCGATTGCGTTCGAACGGGACTTCGCACAGTGCAGGACCGCACTCGTTGATTTGGGACGTTCGATCGAAACCTATCGCGAAGCTGAGCGGGGCCTTGCCGCTACCTATGGTCTTGCCCAGGTCCGCGAGCTGGATCCGGATGGTCTGGACCGTCAATGGCGCGAAGCGAAGGCATCGTTCTGGCCGAACTCCACGCTTGGCAAGCGCAAGGTCCAGAAGCTTCTGCAGGGCCATGTTGAACTCGGCACCGCGAACCCCGGCCGGGACCTGCCGCTGCTGCAGCGAATGAAGCAAGCACTCTCCGCCATCGACCAAAGCCTTTTGGCAGGGAAGCCGCTGCGGATCGATGGCCTTGCCACGGATGTCAAGGGGGTGACGGACATTCTTGATCTCGCTCAACGCCTTCGCGGTGCTCTGCGTATCCCCGGATGCTCTCAAGAGGAAACACGATCCGTCCTGCGTTCTGTCGCGCCGAGCCTTCGGGGCACGCTGGAAAATGACAGGATACGCCAGGCGGGAGATCGGCTTCTCGCGGCTACGAAAAGCCTTGAGGTCGCGCGTCGGGTGTTCGGTGAGATTGCCGGGCGGGACGTTCCCGACAGCGCCGATGGCACAGGTCTCGCCGCGCTCAACACGAAGCTTGGTGCTCTGATAGGCGCGCGAAATCTGCTGCGCGACTGGTCGGCCTGGTGTCGGGTCAGGAGCAGGGCAATCAGCAGCAACTTGGCCCCTCTGGTCGAGCAGATCGAGACGGGAGCCATCCGCCCCGAAAATGCGCGTTCGGCGTTTCGCGTAGGCTATGCCCGATGGTGGCTCCCGAAGGTCCTAGATGAGGATCTTGTCTTACGAAACTTCCGCAGGTTTCAGCACGAGAACGCCATCAAGGAGTTCCGTGAGATCGACGATCTGGCGCGGTCGCATGCCGCGCAGCGCGTCATCAGTTCAATCGCACATGGCCTGCCAGCGGTTCAAGGTGTTTCGCGCAACTCGGAACTGGGACTGCTGCGCCACCAAATGGAGCTTCAGCGGCCGAACCAGTCGATCCGGGATATGATCGGCAAGATGCCGGAATGCTTTTCGAAGCTTGCGCCTTGCATGTTGATGTCGCCGCTCTCCATTGCCCAGTACCTTCCCCCGAACCAGGCTCTGTTCGACGTGGTGATCTTCGACGAGGCTTCGCAGATCACCACCTGGGACGCGGTGGGCGCTATTGCCAGGGCGCGTCAGACCATCATCGTGGGCGATCCCAAGCAGTTGCCGCCGACCAATTTCTTCGGACGCAACGACGAGGAAGAGGAGATCGCCGACCACGAGAAAGACCTGGAAAGCATCCTGGACGAAGCAAGGGCGTCCGGCATTCCGGTGCGCGATCTGAGATGGCATTACCGCAGCCGAAGCGAGTCTCTGATCGCTTTCTCGAACCATCACTATTATCAGAACCGGCTCGTGACATTTCCTTCGCCGACGGTCGAGGACCGCGCGGTGCGCCTGCGAAAGGTGCCAAATGGCATCTATGACCGTGGCAAGAGCCGCACCAACCGGATCGAGGCGGATGCTGTCGCAGCTGAGGCCGTAGCGCGGATGAATAGCTGGCTAAAACTCCCCGAGATTGGCCGGCCGACGCTTGGCGTGATCACCTTCAATGCCCAGCAACAGTCCCTGATCCTGGATCTGCTCGATGCCGCGCGCCGAGATCATCCTGAACTCGAATGGTTCTTCGCTGAAGATCGCGTCGAGCCAACGATCGTCAAGAATCTCGAGAACGTGCAGGGCGACGAAAGGGATGTCATCCTGTTCTCGATCACATTCTGGAAGGATGCCTCCGGAAAGTCACCGCCGATGGATTTCGGGGCACTGAACCGTGACGGAGGCGAGCGGCGTCTCAACGTCGCCGTGACGCGCGCGCGCCAGGAACTCATCGTGTTCTCCGGGTTCACGGCAGACCAGATCGACCCGGCGAGAAGCAAGGCGCTCGGCGTTCACCACCTGAAGACGTTCCTCGACTATGCCGAGAGAGGCGCGATCGCGCTGCCGGCCCAGGACATCGGATCTGTCGGAGGTTTCGATTCTCCCTTCGAGGAAGCCGTAGCCACGAAGCTGGAGCGGAGGGGATGGGTTGTCGTTCCGCAAGTCGGGATTTCCGGCTTCCGCATCGATCTCGCGATCCGTCACCCGGATTTGGCTGGCGCCTACCTGGCGGGGGTGGAATGCGATGGTGCGACCTATCACCGGTCGTCGACGGCAAGGGATCGCGACAAGGTTCGCGAACAAGTGCTGAAGGGGCTGGGCTGGAACATCCTGCGCGTCTGGTCAACGGACTGGTGGTTCGACGCCAACGGATGTGCCGAACGGTTGCACACCAGCTTGGAAACCCTACTGGAAGAGGGCCGGGCGAAACGTGCGGCCGAAGAACCGGAGACCGAGGCTCACTGGGATATGGGGCGCCAGGTCAACCCGACCGACGAGATCGCCGAGGACCACCAGACGCCAATCGAGGAGCCTCCATCGCCGCCGACGGTGGCGGTGACTGAACTCGTATCGGTGAATATTCCGGCAGCTTCGAGCCCCGCTGAGACGACCGCACCACCACCGATAATGGGCCCGCTTATTACCGACAGCACCGCGGACAGGCGGTATCGATTGGCCGATCTCAGTGGCCTGCGGGCAGACCCCGATCAGTTCTTCGAATTTGGCTATCGCGCGACGCTGCTTGGCATGATTGAAACCGTCGTCGACACTGAAAGTCCATTGCGAACAGACGTCCTCGCCCAACGGATTGCTCGGGCCCATGGTTGGCTCCGCACGGGCGGACGCATCCGCGAGAGGATTGATCTTCATTTGCGGGATCTGGACAGGACACTAGAGTCGAGCGGCGAGTTCATTTGGAAGAAGGGCAAGGTCTTGGACCCGATGCCATATCGTCTACCCGTCAATGAGGAGGCCCGGCGTTCGATTGCCGAGATACCGTTGGCGGAACTAGCCTCGGTGGTGATCGACAATGCGGAACTGCTGGACATGCCCGATCCTGCACGCGATATGGCGCGACTCCTTGGGGTCGAGCGGCTTGCGGCGGTCTCACGGACGCGCCTAGACGAAGCAATCGCCAGGGCAAGGCACCATATCGCGACGACCCAAACTGGATCGTGATGGCTTGCTTACGATCGAAAGAAGGCGAAGATCGAATGTCCGGAACGCGCCTCCACGCTGACAAGGTGTATCGGCGAAAGGCTAAAACCGGCCGGAAGCTTCCTGCCCCTTGTCCATTCCGGAAAACTGTCGAGCGTTTCAGCGTCGAGCGCGTGGGGGTCACCTCGCGAGTTGTACGGGGGAATCTTGATCACCTTCCGCGAAGCTAGCGCCGATCGTTTGATCGACGTCGTGCCGCATTGTTCAAAGTTGAAGGCAACTAACCGTGGGGAATGCATGCTACTACGGTCAGGGTGAGATTGTAGTGGAGCGCCTTGCGAACCAGCGCTGCTTTTCACGACTGTTTCCAAAAGCCCCACGCCGGCCGGAACCGACAAGAAGCGGACTGGCGCAAAAAGGACTCGCTTAACTGCAAAGTTGTTGGCAGGCACCCCCTCGAAGGCAAAATTTTCTGATACCGGACAATTATTTCGCTAGTGTCACACACTCTCTCTACCCCAATACCATTGGTGAAGGTGTCTCCGGTGCAAGAAGGGTCAGACGAAAACATCGATGGGCTAAATGCTCGTGCGCTGCATTTGCACACAATAGACTCGTTAGTTGCCGATTTGATTACAGGCATCCCAGTTCTCATTGAAGGCTCGCGCAGATTTTCTTTGCCTGATACTGCAACGCGTAGCGCGTTGGCATGGTATCAAAATCGTGGCCCGGCGACCTGGAGTGCTGATGTCCGCTCCCTGCATGCGGAAGAACTCGTGGACGCGATTTCCCAACCGCCACCTGCCGTGAAGGCCTTGCCCTCGCGGCCCGCGAACGCGAACAATCGGCGCCTTCGGCTGAAGAGGGTGGAGGCCCACCGGTTCGCCGGCCTGCATAAGTTTGGGACACCGGATGCGGCTCCGGAGAATTATGTCCATGAGTTCTGGTCCCCAATCACGCTCTTCGAAGGGCGGAACGGATCCGGCAAGACCTCCCTGCTCAATACCGTCATCTGGACCCTCACCGGTCAGATGCTTCGGCCGCAGCGCGAGCCGGAAAACCCGGAGGACTTTGATTGCTGGATAGGCAATGCGGAGGACGAGCGGACAACGCACAAATTGTCCTCACTGACACCCATGCCACTCCTGGACGAGTACCGGCCAGACAAGGACTGGGTTCCCGCAGATACATGGGTTGAACTGACCTTCGTTGATGACGGCGGCGTGGAGCTTCCCCCAATCCGCCGAAGCATAACGCGCTCGCTTCAGGGCAAGCTGAAGGAGTTGCCACCCGATCTATCCGCGCTTGGGGTCGATCCTATCGCACTTCGCATCGGCACCGTCATGCCGGCCCTACTCCCGCTCATTCGGTTGGGATCCGAGTCAGAATTGGGACGCGCAGTGTCAGAGCTTACAGGGTTATCTGCGCTGGTGGACCTTGCCGCACATACGCGCCGCGCGAAAACCAAAATTGACAAAGACCTCGTTAAGGCTAAGCGCAGCGAACGCGATAAGGCGGACGCCGACTACAACGTTGCCAAAGGCGACCTCGAAAAAATCTTGCGGACCCATGCTGGGCTTGAGCCGCCGATGGCGGTGCCAGTCCCGTCGGACGACAAGGCCATTGAGGAAAAGGTTAAGACCATCAAGGCGCACTTCGACGACGCAAAGGCATCGGCGTTTGAGTCCGCGAAAGAGATCCTTGGCGGGCGTTTCGATCCCGCCGATGCAAAACTGCGTTCCGACCTCGAAGATAACATCGGTCGCGCGCTCGAGCGTTTCAGCCAGCCTCAAACATTGAAGTCGATCGCGCGACTCGCCGACCTCCGCAAACTGACCCCGGACCAGCTTGGCGGTGCCGAAAACAAGCTGACTGCCATTCTGACGGAAGCGCGTACCCTCCAGGAACTGGCGCAAAATCCGTCAAGCGCAGCACGAACGCGCTTGTATGCGCGGATCAAGGCCTGGATGACGGATCATCCGGACCCAGCACGCGACCAAGACCGGTGCGTCGTGTGTGGTGGCGATCATTCACATGCCGTCGACCCTGTGACGGGTCAGCCGGTCAAACAACACCTGGCCGGGGCTGCTTCCAATGCTAACCTCTTGTCGCAAACCCTTGCCCATTGGGCGGCAAATGCCCATGGTGATATGTTGCGCTCGTTACCCGAGGCGCTTCGCGCTGAGTTGATTACGGACTTGCCGTCAAATCCGTGCGACCTTCTGAGAAAAGCGCTCGTTGAAGAGGCTTTTTCGTTCGCACCGTTTGCGGGCATTCTTGGCGAGTTGAAGTCCCCCACGGCCTCCAGCCTCGATGGCGTATTCGAGAATCGCGCGGAATTGGATGATCCCGTCGCCATCGCTTTGCCAGCAGGGTGTAGCGACCTTCAACTGGCCTTGGAGCGGCTTGACCGGGCAATCCGCTTTGCCCGTTGGCGCCAGAACAACGATGCATTGGCAAAGGATGTCCTCAACCGCGTACTCGGGCGCAAGCCCAAGGAAGGGGAGCCTGCAGAGAAGCTAACCCTTACCGGGAAGCTGTTGGAACTTCAAAACATCGTCAAAGCAGCCGAGCCGATATCGGACGCGTTAACCCAGTGTGCACGGCTCTCAAAGCACTTGGCGACGCGTCGGGCAGCTGAAATCCGGCTTGCCAATTACGCGACGGCAAGCACGGCGCTCAGCCAACTCGCTGATTTGGGAACACTGGCTGACAGGCAAGTCGACCAGCTTCGCAAAATCCTTCGAACTGACGCCGCCGCATGGCGGCATCTGATCTATCTCGGCGCATTTCCCGATACGGCTCACCAACTCGTCGATACCGGCATGGGCCGCAAAGGCGAATTGGAACTCGTCGTCCAAGCAGGAGGTGTCGCGGCTCCAGCCCAACATGTCACGAACGCATCGGCCCTAAGGGCGAATTTGGTCGCATTCTTTTTCGCCTTCTGGCAGCACGTGCTGAAGGAGCGTGGCGGTCTGACTACTCTCGTGCTTGACGATCCCCAGGAGTTGCTTGACGACGAAAACCGGGAGCGGCTAGCGGCCGCACTCGGGAACTTGGCGAGCGGGGGGGCGCAGGTGATCGTTACGTCCTATGATCCCCGCTTCAGCAGCCGAGTTGCCAAAATCCAGCTTCCGGGCGGAATTGAGCATCTTGCAATGCATCCCGCGACACGGCTGCAGCCCCGCGTCAGGACGATCGTACCCCATGCCGTCCTTCTTGAGCGCAAGAAGCGCTTTGATGCCGACCCAAATGAAGAAGAGCCCGCACGCGAGTTCGCCGATGGATGTCGCGTGTTCCTCGAAGCGCAGCTTGGGGACATGTTCGACGATCCGGCCCATTCATCCTGGGCGAAGGCTACGCCGAATCCCACGCTCGCCGATTTCGTGCAGCGTATGCGCCCATTGGCGCGTGCCGGATCGGTCGGGATGTTTGGCGCAGGCATTTTCAGGCGGTTCACTGAACACCCCGCGTTGGGTGACAATTCCCCGGTGGTGGCCTTGATGAACAAGGCCCATCACGGACGTCGCCTAGACATCACTGCTGGAGAGGTCGCGTTATGCGCTAGCCAATTGGTCCATCTGATCAAACTTGCCGAGGACATGCGTGACGAATGCTATCGCTGGCGCCGGCGGGACGCCCCAGAAGCGAAGCAGAAGCTTGAGGCGCCAGCTGCGATCGACTTTACTTCGCTTTCCACACCGCAGGTCATCATCTGTCCTGACTTGGCGGCCTTTACCCGGCACCGGGCGGCTACGGGAACTCAGGACGAACCAGAGATTCTGGATTCGCGCGTTCTTGAGGGCTGCGTCGCATACTATCTCAGGCGGGCCAACTTCGGGTTCGCGGCACCCGCTGGCAGTCTTGCGATCGTTAAGTCGATCGCAGCACCAAGCGCGGACCGGCGGCTTGTGATCGCTCGTCACGGCAAGGATATTTACGCGCGCCGGCTGGTTCGCAGCGCAAATGGCGGATTAATCGGCCTTACTGCCGAGACGCCGGACCCGCGCATCCGCAATCCTAAAACCGTCTTTCTGCCCGAGGATGAAACGGCAATTCACCAAGTTGTCGGGATCATTTTCGACCACAGGGTGCGCGTCGATCATGGCCCAGAAGAGGCCGTAGCTGTTGACGTCAACAGGGAGTTGCAGCGGATCGCGGTGGCCTTCCGCGTGGTCGATGAAAGTGCGGTGCCGCTCGCACTGGACAAGCAAGTCGTCCTTGGAGGGGATCACATCGAACTCGATACCCTCGGGCATCATCAGGACGCCCTCGTTGCCCTTTTCCTTGATGACGGATCAAGCATTTTCAAGCGGGTGGGGTCGGCACTTCCTGGCGACCTTTCCCATCTCAGGCTGTTCGAGAGCATAGGCGGGATGGGATCGTCTCAGGTCCTTTCTGTTGGAAAGGCGGCATGCGGGGTTCCATCGGTCGTTGGCGCTCGGAAAATCGTCGGCGTGCTTTACAACGTCTAGCGATGTGACGCGCAAACCAAGTCGATCGCGACCAAAAGCGGCGAGTCCGCTTTGCGCCTAAAGTCGGACGTTCAACAGACGGTCGTCGCGTTGCGGAAGCGGACATTGCCAACGCATCTGACTGTCGAGGTTCTTTGACGTCACAATTTCCGCTGGCCAGATCGCCGTCACATCGAACAAAAAACCTTGAAAAGCGCCCGGTGAGGCACCTCGCTTGTGTTTCCACTTGCCTGGATCTGGCGCTCACATGACACGCGCATCAGCTGGCGAGTCCTAATGTTCGTAGCAGATTCCTAACCGTGCAAACGCCTTCAGCCACAATCATATAAACCACTCGGAAGGCATGTTAGGTTAAAAGAAATTCTTGGGAGGGGCGAGGACGTGGTAGCCAAGAAGCGTTTGAACAAGTCGACCGACAGGTATGTCATCATTCCAAACAACTTCGACTTGGCAGGCGAAACCGAGAGCACGCAATTCCTTAAGTCACTGAATACACGAGCGGCGAAACGCAGGCCGCTCTACAAGATGACCAGGAGGGCCGTCGCATCGGACGTCGGCGAGTTCAAGGTAATCGATAGCGTCGACCTCAGCGAGGCTGCGCTAGTCGAGATGACATCCGACCAAGCACACGAGCTGGCTCACCACTATCCAAGCCTACGTGTCGTCAAAGAGGTGCGGCTTCGGCCACTGCGCACGTTGCCTCTAGCGGCCGGCATAACTCAGCCAAAGCTGCCGAAGGCCAACCCGATCAACACGCTCACCGTCACGGTAGTGTCCAAAGGCACCGGGAGGCCGGTGCCGAACACCGAACTTATTATCATTTTCAACGCCAAGACCGGTCAAGGCATCACTAACAAATGGACCGACGCCCAAGGCCAGATGACGACGCCGCTTCCTAATGCGCTCAATGCCATCAACAGCATCATCGCGGTGCCAAAGGCAGGTTACTGGCCGGGGGAGATTGCCGCTATCGTTGTCAACCAGGCCGGAAACACACAGGTCACGGTTGAGGTCATCCCGATTGGTCCCAAGCATAAGGACGGCCTCGACATCATCGGCCCCAAAGGGAAGAACCGCGGTGCCGGAGTCCGCATTGCAATCATTGACACCGGCGCCGACCAGTTCGAGGGGCTGGATGCGACCATCGGCAAGAACACTACGGGTGTCGACGCCGTGGACAAGTGGGAGGACACCGGCGTTGGCCATGGCACTCATGTTGCAGGCATAATCCGGCGGATCGCTCCAGACGCAGAGCTCTTCATTTATCGGGTCTTCGGCGGAAAGGACGAGACGGCCGGCGAAGTAGCGATCTCGAAGGCTATTCGAGACGCTGTGGACAACAATTGCGACCTCATAAACCTGAGCCTCGGTCAAGCCACGGAGGCGCTCAGCATCAGCCGCGAGACCCGCCGGGCACGACAGCTTGGCACTGTCTGCGTGGCGGCCGCCGGCAACGACTACATGAGCTCCGTGCTCTATCCCGCGCGATCAAGCCATATGCTCGCCGTCTCAGCGTGTGGCGCCATCGACTCCTGGCCAGTTGGATCTAGCACCGGCAGATACGTCGCCAAGGCCCCCGCGCCGATACAGAAGGTGTTCTTCGGAACTTTCAGCAACGTGGGCAACGAGCTGGACTTCATTGCGCCGGGTGTCGGCATTATATCTTGGGTGTCCAAAACGGAGAAAGGTGTGATGGATGGAACCTCGATGGCCTGCCCCGTAATTACGGCCAAGATAGCTGGCTTGCTCTCCACAAACCAAGCTCTGATGGCGGCCGACAGGGACCAGCAGAGGTCCGACGACATCATCAAGCTCGCTTTCGTCAATGCGAAGGCTTTTGGGTTTGGCGCCGAGTTCGAAGGAAGCGGTTTCATCACCTAGTAAATGGCCATGAAGAAGAAGCGCACATTTGTCCTAGTCTACGGGAGCCCGGCGGATCCAACGCCGTCAGAAGTAGATCGCACGCTTGAGACCCTGGAAGGGTTCGAGGCGGAAGAAGTTGTGCCGGGGACCATTCAGATCATCGGTGAGCCGGCCAAGGTCCAGAAGGTTGCTGCAAAGATCGACGGATGGACTTTAGCGACGGAAGGGCAGCTATCGGACCACCGTCCGCATCGCAGCATCAAATAGCTTTTAAGCAAGGGGCCTTGATATGCATCGGAAGACGTTTGGACCACCAGCAGAAGACCTATCGACACTCCGAGTTACCGAAGCGCTACGGCCGATCGGCGAATATAGGGATCGAAACGGCTACGATCCAAAATTCATGGGAGATACCTTGCCGCTCCCATCACCCGCAAAGGGAAAATGGAAAGGCGATGTGGTCGAACTCCTCGATGACGCCCGCCGTGACGGCGCCGATCCAACCGAGTTGACGTACCGCAACTTCTCGGTTCGGATATCTAAGAGCCGCCGCGCCCCATTTGTCAGCGCCGTCAACATCGACGGCAAGCTGTCGAACCGGGACGTCAACCGCACCGACGTTTGGCGCCGTGACCCTCGGATACCCAACCAGTACCAGAATCTTCGCGAGGGTTACGGGAACCAGAACCAGGGCTTTTTCTCGCGAGGCCACATGACCCGACGGGAGGATCCCAACTGGGGCGAGGACGTCAAGCTGCTCGAGCAGGCCGACGCGGATACCTTTCACGTAACCAATGTTGCCCCGCAGCGCCAAGGCTTCAACGCCGGCATTTGGCTGGCTCTAGAAGAATACGTCCTCGGCAATTCGGACAATGAGAACCTCAAGGTCTGCGTCCTCACCGGTCCGGTGATGCGCGGGGAGGATCCGACTTATTATAATGTCCAGGTTCCCATCGAATTCTGGAAGATCGTTGCTTTCGTGAACGGAACCAACAAGCAGCTAACAACCATTGGCTACAAGCGGTCGCAAGCCAAGTTCCTGCCGCGTCCGGCCAAGGCGGCTTTCGTCTTCGGCGACTTCCAGGACACCCAGGTCAGCATTGCAAGCATCGCAACCGATACGGGCCTCAACCTCGACGAGTATGTCGCCTACGATGTGTTCGAGGGTGCCGGTGAGAACTTCGAGGTCGAAGTGACGAGCGTCGCCGACTTTTATCTCACTCGCTGAGCGGCAGGAGGCCTTAGACCGTGAAGATCGTCGGTCTGGGCATTGACCTTGTGAGCGTCGAGAGGATACGGCGCTCACTAGAGGGCCTGGGCCGATCCTGGGCGAACAAAGTCCTCGTACCAACCGAGTTAGACAGGGCGCCGTCCTGGGACAATGCGGAGTACGTTGCACAGCTGTTCGCCGCGAAGGAAGCATGCTCGAAAGCCCTTGGGACCGGCATGACCAAAGGCGTCCACTGGAGGTGCATTGAAATCGAACTTCCTGGCAAAGCGCGTTTCTCGGGTGGTGCCCTGCGCCGCATGAACGCTGTCGCAGGCAAGGGCTATCAAGGCCTTATAGTTATTGACTCATTCTGCAAGGAGGGCTTGGCAGGCGCCAGCGCAATCCTCTTCGCCGTCACCCGCTGAGGTCGGGGGGTTGACTTTTCCAACACAACAATCATCTTTATGTTCGATTTTCGAACACGAGGTGTGCCATGGACGCGACCATAGATGATCTCGGGAAACAGTTCGACGCCAAGGTGCCGGAATTGCTCAAACGCTTGCAGGAATGGTTCGACAACGAAGCTGCGTCGATCGATGACGTCATTTCCAAATCTGCTCCAAGCGGGACCGGGGGCTCGGTAGTGTCCGGCCGGCCTACCATTGATTCAAAGCGCATCGTCGATACTACGGTCATCACCGAGGAGGTGCTGGGCATCGAACTGCCACCCGAGATCATCAAGCCCGGCGGTTACAATGACTTCCAGGAGATGGCCGACCATTTGGTACCTCTCCTTAAGCGCGTCTTTACGAAGGATCTAAAGGTCAAGAAGCCCCTCGTGAAGGCTGCAGCGTAGGTGATGTGATGGCAAACGAAGGGGACAGGTGGCAAGAGATTGGCGAGCGCCTGCGCAAGGCTCGCGAATACGTCGAACTCAAGCAGGAAGAGGCTGCCGACGCCGTCGGCATATCCCGGTCGGCGCTGTCCCAGATCGAAAACGGCCGGCGCAAGGTCGACGCGGTGGAGTTAGGCAACTTCGCTCGGATTTACGCGCAGACC
Source organism: Mesorhizobium sp. M0910 (assembly GCF_040319465.1). Classification (NCBI taxonomy): domain Bacteria; kingdom Pseudomonadati; phylum Pseudomonadota; class Alphaproteobacteria; order Hyphomicrobiales; family Phyllobacteriaceae; genus Mesorhizobium; species Mesorhizobium sp. M0910. The sequence continues at coordinate 41,982 of NZ_JAMYNZ010000009.1, read as the reverse complement.
ATCGAATACCTGTCAGGCGAAGCTAAGGCTGAAGCAATCCCGGACAGCGTGACTGCTCTGGCGCGGGCAGCTAAGGACTTGTCTACAGAGGATCGGGACGAGCTGCTTCGCTTCGCCCAATTCCTTCAAGCTAGGCCACCGAAGAGACCGGACAATGGCTAGATCAGCGTCCTCCCTGGCCAGGCTACGGGCGGTCGCCGCCGCAAAGCGGGTTCACCGCGGTCTCGACCTCGAGAGGCGAGTGATCGAATCCGGCGGTCAGGTCGACATCTTCGAGGCTATCGACGAACTCGATATCGCTCTGATCTTCAAGCCATTGACCTCGGCCCTTGGCTTTTGCCTGCCGGCGCCGATGCGCGGCATCATGGTGACAACCTTGCGCGGCCTGCACATCCAGCGCTTTACAGCGGCGCATGAGCTGGGGCACGTGATCCTCGAGCACACGGGCAGCATCGACAAGGAGCAAGAAATCTTGGCCCGGGATCCCTTCTCGGGCAACAAGGGCGATCTCCCGGAAATTCAGGCAGAGGCGTTCGCAGCCGAGTTCCTGCTGCCCCGCTGGCTGTACTTCCATCACGCGAAGACTCAGGGCTGGACCACCGGCCACCTACGCAACCCGGACGTTGTCTACCAACTGTCGCTACGGATGGGTGCGAGCTATTCGGCCACATGTTGGGGGCTGGCAGGCCATCAGATCCTTGACCGCGCCGAAGTGGAGATACTGACTCGGTCCAAGGTCGCGCAACTCAAGACCACTGCCGGCAAGTCGTTCCGCCCCGGCGACTCCTGGGCCGACGTTTGGCGCCTCACCCGCAAGGACTCGGGCTCGAGCGTAAGCGGCAATCCCGATGACCTCATCCGGTTTGACCTCGATGAGATGGTAGACGGCGGCTACCAGTGGGACTTAAGTGACCTCAGGCATGCCGGCTACGAAGTGCTGGCCGACGAGTCCACCTTCTCCCGAGATCCACTGCTTTATGGTGCTCCAGCCCAGCGGACGGTGATTGCGCGTCCACCTGGTCGCGGGGCCACCCAGATTCGTCTGCAAGAACGTCAGGCTACAGACGAGGCTACGGACGGAGACCCCGAGCTCCAGCTCAGACTGGTGCTCGAAGGGAAGGAAGACAGTGGACTGTCGCGGGTTGAGCGGCGGCGGCGGGGTATCGGCCCGTGATCGTTGCGATGATCGACTTGCGTTCGGACCTGCCACCGGCAGGAAGGCAGGGGCGACGGAACTGCTGCCTTGCCTTCGCCACGTCGAGCGCCCACGAGCACTCTCGCGGCGACGGCCGCTCACTGTCGATAGAGTACCTCTACTTCCAGTCGGTCGCCCGCTCGCCGGGTGCCAATCCTGACATGGGTGCCGCGATGGAGGTGGTCGCCTCTGCCATCGAGGACGATGGCCAGCCCGCTGAAGCGATCTGGCCCTATCACAAGGTCCAGCTTTATCCCCCCGACTGGATACCTCCGGATGAGCTGGGGCAGCTTTTCCACGCTGACGCCGACGTCGGCGAACTGGACGTCAATGAGATCTGTCGGCTGTTGGAAGACGGACAGGTCGTCGTTCTGGGGCTGGTCATCACCGACGGCTTCAGGGTCCCGGATGGAACTGGCCGGATCAATGCTTTGCCGGCTGATACCGAGCGCGGAGGTCACGCCGTACTGGCCGTAGGGTACGGGTACGACCTTAGCGGCGGTCTCTACGTGTTGATCCGCAACAGCTGGGGCTCGTCGTGGGGATTGAAGGGTTACGCTTGGGTCTCGGAAGGCTATCTGGAAGCGCAACTGTGCGAAACAGCCATAATCTCGAAGGGAGAAAAGTGATGGAGCTGATCAAGGGCACGAGCACTCCCGAGGTGTGGCTCGCAGCATGCGAGTACCTCCAAAGGATGCCGGGCCACGAGGATTTTGATGTGATCCTCCACATCACGAACCCATCGCCTCTGTCCAAAGCGGACGCCACCGTGCTGGCAGGCGTCGAGAGCTTCCTCGTGCGGCACGGCGGGGCTCCGGTCTCCACGGTGGCCGAAACGATCTTCCCCCTCCAAGACTACATCCGCGGTGGCAAGGAGGCAGTCTTCGAGACCTATCCCGAGCGGATGGCGAAGATCCACGCAGCGAGAAAAGACCGGCAGTGGGGGAACTATGCCATGCGCATCCTTCGCCAGAAGGATCGGGACGGAACGACATACAATCCGCTGAAGGAACTCTTGAAAAAGATCCAGAACCACGGCGAGTACAAAGCCACCTTCGAGCTGGGGCTAGGCCATGCGATGGAGGATTGCGAGGCGGTTGGCGACGATATTGCCATCTACAACGACGCAGCCGACCGGCGCCCAATGTACGGTCACCTGCCCTGCCTAATGCATCTGAGCATCAAGTTGGACCACGGCAAGGTTCGGTTGAACGCGACCTATCGCTCTCACTATTACGTGCAGCGCCTGCTCGGGAATCTGCTCGGCCTCGCTCGCCTGCAGTATTTCCTTGCTCATGAAGCCGGGCTGGACGTTGGCCCCCTCACTATCAACTCCACCTACGCCAAACTTGACACCGGCGACAAACGCAAGTGGAACATGGGCGACATCGATGCACTCCTCGCGGCGAGCCGCCAGCTCTATGCCGTCAAGGAGGCAGTATGACTACGCTCGGAGCAGAGGTGCGGTTTACGGTCGCCGACTTCGTCTACGAATTGCAGCTCGAGCAGCTGCGCCATGACGAAAGCTTTCACAAGGATGTGGTAATCCTGCCCCTGGCTGAGCGGGTGAAGCACATGGCGTTGCACAACGGAAAGTACGTCGCCTACTTCTTCGAGGCGGCCGACGCCGAACGCTTCGCTGCGGTACTTACAGACGCCTTCATCATCACGCTCGCCACCGCAAACACCATCAACCAGGATCTTGGCAAGGCAGTAGCCGAGGAATGGGCATCGATCTCAAGCCTAGATGAGGCCCCGGTTCCGCAACCGGAAGGGCAGAGTGCTTTTATTAGGGCGTACGCCATTGCCGCCGGGTTGCTCGCAAAGGCCTGCGAGTCCTGGGACCATCTCGAGATGGCGCCCTTCAACACGATGATGCGCGAGAGCAATTTGGCGCTGTTCAGGCTCGTGGTGGGATACGCGGCCGCGTTGAAGCTTGACCTCGTCGACCACTACCGCAAGCGGCTTAGGTTCATCGAACGCCGTTCGATCTTCCATCGGACTCTGGCAAGCGGGGGCTGAAGATGTTTTGGGGCAACAAGGAACTAGAGCAGCGCCTACCTGATCTTATCAAGCCTTTTGACTCCGACCTTCTTGACCGCGCAACTTATCGCCTTCGGGTCGGTGAGGAAGTTTATGTTTCGCCCACGGGTGTTGGAAGCGACACCACACTCAAGACGAAGACGCGCCTGAGCTCCGGAGATGATTTTCAGATTCCAGCGGGCCAGTTCACCCTGTTGATCACTCATGAAGAGGTCTTCATTCCAGAGAATGCTCTGGCGTTCATTTCCATTCGGGCCAAATACAAATTCAAAGGCCTGGTCAACGTCTCAGGCTTCCATGTCGATCCCGGTTTTCGGGGCAAGCTCATTTTCTCGGTTTTCAACGCCGGACCACGCGCGGTTCACCTCGAACATGGTGAGGCGTGTTTTCACATCTGGTACGCTGATTTGAGGGACTACAAAGAGGTTGGTGATAAGCCTGGGTACCAGAACATCCCGCCCGATCTGGTAAGCTATATCGCGGACGGAGTGCAGTCTTTCTCGGGGCTGGACTCTAAGATCAAGGATACAGACAAGCGTCTGGCAGACCGCATGGCCAGCATCGAGAAGGAGCACGTCCTTCTCAAGACAACCGCTGCGATCCTCGGAACGCTGCTTGTCGCAATCTTTTTGAAGGATTGCTCGGCTAGTCAACTGAAGGCCGGTATTCCCGCAACCCCGTCGATCTCGGCTCCGCCGGTACCAAAACCAGCGACACCGGCGGCCCAACCTGCGACGCCGTAGCTGTTAGCGGCGGCTGCTTGTTGCTTTCGTCGCATGCCCTCACGGTTTAGGAAAGATCGGTTTTGTCGCGAGTATTTGAATGGAATTTTCACCTATCATGGACACCTACTGGCGCTTCGCGCACGAGCGTCAGCAGGTCTATTTCAAGCGCCTGCACGACCCGGTCGGCCCTTGGACTAACGACCCGATAATTGCCCGGTATCGCTTCACGAACACCTATCGAGCCGCAGATCGCGTAAGCCAGTACCTGATCCGACATGTCCAGTACGAAGAAGGCCGGTCGCAAAACGTCGAGGAACTCTTCTTCCGCACCCTGTTGTTCAAAATCTTCAACAAGATTGAAACGTGGGAGTATCTCGAACGTGCCGTCGGGCCGCTGTGTTGGGCTACCACCTCCCTGGAGCAGATGTCCCAGGCCTTGGACCGGATGATGGCGGCCGGCCAGGCTGTTTACTCAGCGGCCTACATTATGCCGGCGCCAAAATTTGGACATGTCAGGAAGCACGCTAACCATATCGCCTTGCTCAAAATGATGATGGAGGACAGCTTACCGGCCCGGGTCGCGAATGCCGGCAGCCTCCGCGAGGTCTTCGATCTGCTTATTCCCTACCCTGGCCTCGGCCGCTTCCTTGCGTTTCAGTACACGATCGATTTGAACTACTCTGCGATGCTGGACTTCGAAGAGTCCGACTTGGTTGTCGCCGGGCCTGGCGCTCTTGACGGCATAGCGAAGTGTCTCAGTGACAGCGGCAATCTGTCTGCAGAAGAAGTTATCCATATGGTCACCGAGAGCCAGGGCGACGCATTCGCGCGACTGGGGCTGAACTTTGCCAGACTTGGGTCTCGCCCACTTCAGCCGATCGACTGCCAAAATCTGTTCTGCGAGATTTCGAAGTACGCTAGGGTAGCACATCCTGAAGTGGCGGGCGTCTCGGGGCGAGTTCGCATCAAGCAGCAATACCGAGCAAGCCGGCAGGTATTCGCCCGCCCATTTTTCCCGCCGCGGTGGAAGGTCGAACTCCCAGTGGGGGATGGTGGCGTGCCCTCACTGCAATTATCCCTTACCTTGTAGAGCTATCTACCTCGGCTCAGGAGTCTGCCCTCGCGCAATGATGCCAAAAACTTCGTTTGCTCTTTCGCCAACGGCATCAGAATGAACGTCCGATGGTAGCCGCACGGACGCCAGAAGCGGACGGTCGGTTTCCGGCCCAACACCGGTCGTTCCGTTGCTCCCGCTTAGTGGGCGGCTTCTGGCGCTATAGCCATCTTCGCCAAGCGGTACGGATACGTGCGGCATCTTCACACCAACCCCACCCTGAAATCCTCCAGAACCTGAGCCAATCCCAGCGCCCCGAGAAGCGTCACCACACGCTTCGGCTGAAGCTTTCCTATCGACCGATCGTAAATGGCGAGATTGGTTGCACCGTTGAGGCGCGAGGGATAAATGATCCCGTCAGGCTCAGATGGGTGCTGGTGAAACGCCAGTGACCAGCGGCGCGCCAGGTTCTGGCGCTGTGCCCGAACGACATCGGTCGGCACACCCATCCGAACGGCATTGTCGCCTCTGAGATCGACCAGGCGTAGGTCTGTCGTGGTCGCGATCTCCGCATAGCGCCGTCGGGTCAACTCCGCCTCGTCTATTGGAAGATCGTCAAGGATTCCTTCGCGGCGGTCGCGGAGCACGGTCTCTAGGAAGCACACCTTCAGGGAGTCACCGACATAGAGAACACCAAACCGATTGGCGTCAACGCGGCGTCGAGGATCGCTGAATCGGCTCGGCGACTTCCCGTATCCCAGCGGATCGGGATAAGTGCTCCAGTAGATCCGGCCGAATGTCCGTCCCCGCGATAAGGTCTCGATTTCGAGCTTTGCGCGCGCGAAATCGGGTGGAGGTGGAACGCCGGGCATTCAGTCGAAATCGCCCCTGGCCATGCCTTCCGCCGCCGCCAGCACCGCGGCGTCATCGCCTTGTTGAAGGGCACGAAGACCGGCCCGGCCATCGAGGGCGCCATGGCGCGACACCAGAAACCGATAGACGGCCCAGGCACTATTGCCCAACATGGCATGCAGCGCCGGCAATGCGCCGAAGGGACGACCGTCCTTGTCGAGTTGCCAGACAGGAAAGCGGAAACCGCGTTTGGCGCCATCGATCCCGAGCACCTGTCCGCTTTGCCGCCTGGCGTTGACCGTCACCCGCGACGTGCCGAGCAGCTTGGCAAAGGCATCCGCGCTCAGCATGTCTTCGCCTGCGACAATTTCGGCGACACGCTTGCGGCCACGCGCGCGCGCTCCGGCAAGCGCCGCCTCGAGTTCGGCATCGGGCTTGCCCGTGTCGTCGACGGGAAAGGTATCGATCGGTTGCTCCTCGACCGGCGTGATCGTCTGCGCATCGCCCGCCGGATCGACCTCTACCCGGAACGATACGCGGTGGCCGATCTTGCGGCTGCGTGCGATCGCTTCCTGATAGCGTTCGAGCAATACCTTCTTGAAGTCTGCCTGTGCCGGAAGCTTTGTCGTGAAGCTCAGGGCGGCGACCCCCGCATGCGACGCGGTCCCGCTATGATTGCTGCGTTTTGGAGCGGCCATGATGAGAACCTCCTGCTGTCACCAATATGGTTACAGAGCGCAAGTTCGTCAAGTTCGATAATTTCGTAAAGTCAGTGGAGAAGGCTGCGGACTAAACAATTCCCCAGGCGCGAAACCTTCCCCTGCCCGTCATCTCGCGCAGGCCAAGCTCGCCGATCAGGTTGAGCGCCCCCTGTTTTGTCACCTTTAGCCGCTCCTGGATCATGCCCGTCGAGACGAGCGGCCGCGACAGCACCAGCTCGACCAGGTCGGGCAATTTTGAGCTGGCGCGGCGTTCGCGCAGCCGTCGCTCCATCTGGCTTTTTGCCAGCACGAGACGGTCATGCTCCTTCAGGCCAGCCACTGCTGCGTCGTGAATGGCATCGAGCAAGGCGAGCAGCCGATCGCCGCGATTGCGCGCCCGCCGCCGCTCGCGCGGAATGTTTTTCGCGCCGAGATGCAGGCTTGCGAGATGGTTGGCGGCAGGCCCCTCGTGGCGCAGCAGTGCGGCAACAAGCAGCGGCCCGAGCCAGGCGGCATGCTGCAGCACCTCAATGTCCGACCAGGCTTCGAGCAGGATTGCGGCGCGCAGCACCGACGGCCACTCCCGCGTGTCGGCGAGCACGGCCTGCCATTCGGCCAGCCGTTCTTCTTCATTCCAGTCGAGATCGTAGATCAGGCCGTTTTGCGGCTCCGGCCGGCCCTCCTTTCGAGCCGGCACGTCGGCGCCATTCAGAATCTTGGATGAGCGCGCCAGGACGGCATCGATCTCGGCAAATTCTTCGGTCAGCCGGTCGGCCTCAGCGTCATCGCGATCGTCGGCTTCAAAGGAGCTGGCTCCAGCCCCCTCCCCGTCCCGGCTTTTTTGGCCCGCCGCCGGCATGGCGCCGCCGCGACCGGTCAGCGCCAAAAAACCGTCGCGGCTGAGCGCCCAGTCCGGCTTTTGCGAAAAAATCCGCCGGCGGGTTCGCAGCACCGCGTGCGCCCGGGTGAGTTCGTGGGTAGGGGTGCGGATGTCCATGTGGGCATCGTGCAGCACGAGGTCCTCGATGTGGACGAGTTCGCCCTCGAGCCAGAGCGCGGAAGCCGCGTCGGCAAAATGCTGGCGCTCGACAAAGCCGTCGCGGACCGGCGAACGGGCGACCCGCTCGTCGAGGCGGACCAAAACCGCGGTCGCGCGGGCAACCGGCCCGATCAGGGTTTCCAGGGGCAGTTTGTCGAACGTGTAAGCCATTGTTTTCATGATGGCTGATTCGCATTGGTCAAGCTAGTGAGGGTCTCACTGGACTTACGTCGTGTTTCTTCAGGGAGAAAGAACACTATCGATAATGACCTCATATCGGGACTGTACAGCACCACGCCCTCGGGCTCTCAGGAGCCTGAAAAACGGTGCTTTTCAGGCTCACCGAGGCCGTAGGGCCGATGCAAAGGCCGCCTAAAGACGTTTACAAACGATCGTTTGTTGATATCTTCGGTGTTTGTACAAACGCCCCTTTCCCGATGCTGAGAGACGCCGCAAATGGCCCGTGAGGCGCAAGATCGACGCTCCGGTCGACCACAGGGTCGGCGAATCGGCTACGCGCGCGTATCGACGGACGAACAAGCGACGGAAGCGCAGGAGATTGAGCTGCGATCGGCCGGTTGTGACGTCGTCGTTCAGGAATATGGATCCGGTGCGTCGAGAGCTCGCCCTGCCCTACTGCGGTTGATGAGCGACATCGGCGCCGGCGATATCCTGGTCGTCGTGCGTCTCGATCGCCTTGCGCGCTCAGTCAGCCACCTTCTTCAGGTGATCGAGGATCTGACTGAGAAGGGCGCGCATTTCCGATCTCTGCGAGATCCAATCGACACGTCGACGCCACAGGGCATGTTTTCGCTACAGGTACTCGGTGCCGTTGCCCAGCTCGAGCGTGCGCTGATCTCGGAACGGACCAAGGCCGGAATCATCGCTGCAAGATCGAAGGGGCGACTGCCAGGCAATCCTGGTATCCGGGAGCGCAAGCCCGAAGCCCTGGCGAAAATGACCGCGATACAAAAGGCGGCTTATGGCCGACGGCTACAATCAACGATGAACCAGTGGCTTCCGACGGTCCGTCGGATGCGACCAGACCATAACTGGGACGACATCGCTCGGGTCCTGAAGCAGCGCGGCCTCGACTGGACGCCTGAACGACTGCGGCGGGCAGTGAGGTGGCTCGTCACCGAGCACCTGGCCGAAGCCACACTGCTAAAGCGGGCGTCTCCTCTGCCTCCCGAAGATCGCCTGATGACTCTTGTGGCAGGGATTTCGCAGTCCAACCCGGACCTGTCGCTACGCGACATCGCTGGCCAGCTCGAGCGCCTGCATGAGCGTACCCCACGAGGGAGCGCAAAATGGTCTGCCTCCTCAGTCAAGAACCTGCTCGATCGAGCCCGCCGGCTTGGACTCGTCGCCGAACTACCCGCGAGCTGACCGTCATCCCGCTGCAGAACAGTCTTCAGTTTACGGTCCGTGGCTGACGCTCAACATTCCCGAGCCGCTTGTACGCGGCCCAGGCATCAGCTGGAACAGCGCTGCCGGCCCGCGCCAGCCAAGCCGCACGATCGGATTCGGCAAGTGAGTTCCACCACACCATTCCGGCGGTTTCATCGGGCGTCGGTTCCCGGTCGTGTTCGTTTTTCATGCCTCAACGCTCTCATAAGACGCTCGTCCCGACAAGCGCTGCAGCCATCGTCCACGGATCGAAACCCGCCCGGCTGATCATGATCCGCGCCCTGGCTTGTCGAGGCTGCGGCGCAACGCATCGCTGATTTCCAGCCGGGATTCGGTGCGCAAAACCTTGCCTGCCGCCTCCAGATCGACGGCAGCGGCTTCAGCTCCGGTTCCGGTCGTCTTCGACGCGTCAAGCTTGGCCCGCAACAAAGCCATCACCATCGGCCAGACCGAGAACTTTCCGACCTTTGCTCGATCTGTCAGGCTGCGCAAATAGCCGCCGGCGCTGTTGATCTGGTCCTGCCGCTGGTAGATCGCGGCAATGGTAATCGCCGCCTGCTGCTCACCCATTGCCGTTCGCGCTTCCTCCCAGGCGCTCGGGCTGACGCCCATGGACGGTCGGGCAACCTCGGCCGCGGCCAGAAATTCACGCCAGTTGCGGATTCCGCCGCCGCCCTTCACCAGCCAAAGCATGTTCGGGCAGGCATCCAGCACGATCCCTAGCGGCAGTTCGCGTTTCGGCAGGCTGCGTACGTTGTCGGTATCCGCAACGTTGCCGCCCGCTTCATCTTCATCTCCTGAGCCGTTTTCAGATTCAAATTGAGAGTCTGGTTTTGAATTCTGTATGTGGCGCCCATTTTGGGACTCATTGGCGTCCACTTTCTGTGTTTTTACAAATGATTCCAATGCTTCACGCACTTCAGCCCAAAGGCCTTCAAGTTCTTCGGCAATCACCTCGAGAGTCTGCCTAGGTGCAGTGCGTGGTATCTGACCAACAATCGCCTGGTAGGCCTGCTGAACCCTGCCCCAGTTTGCCGGCACGCCCTCCTCAATCCCGGCGTCGATCATCTTGACGATGTCGCGCCGGCATATGGTTAGCCGCTCCTTAACGAGACGAAATGCCTTCTTCTCAGATCTGACCGCATCCGCAAGATCCTTGAACTCCTCAGCGCGCGCCACGATCGGCGAGATGTCAAAGCCATAGGCTTGCTCGATCTCGCCCGCCTGCCCTTTCCGGGCGAAGCGCTTGCCGTTTGGGCTGTCGCGACGGATGATCAATCCACACTCGACCAGAACGGCCAGGTGGCGCCGTAAGGTCGTTGGGGGCATGCCATTGGCGCGGCGGATAAGCTGCTCGTTGGATGGCCATACAACCAGTTCGCTGTCGCCATAAAGCGCTGTGTCCGGATGGAACGACAACAGCGCGTCGAGAATAGCCAAGGCGCGATCGGTGGCGCCCAGAGCGATCCTGGCGTCCTTGATATCTTGGAAGACATGCCATTTGTGGACGATCGCGTCCTTCGGCACGGCCCTTGCGGTGACTTGGCTTGAAATCATGCCAAGCGTCATCGGCCGCCGCCCAAAGGGCGTCGTCGCAATATTCGTCTCCATTTTCTTTCACCCTCGATTAGGCAAAAGAAACCTGCTCGCCAAAACGACGCCAATGACTCTTGACAGTGATTCGTGGAGATGCGATTCTCAGAGTGCTTAGTTCAGAGAGAGGCTTCCACGGCTTGCCGTTCGGGGGCCTTTTTCTTTTGCGGTTTCAGACTCCTTGTTTCGTGATGGACTTCCGAAAGGCCTCAAACAGGTCGTCCAGTTGTCCGGCGATAAACGCTGCGAAACGCGATCCTTCAGCCTCTCCCACGGCAATCATGGTAGTTTTTCCGTTGTCTTTGAGGCTGACGCTGACTGTTTTGTCTGGAGCAGCCCAGGATTTCATAGCAATCTTGGGCTTTGATGGCTTGGCCGGACCCGCAAGTTCTTTGATCGCATTATGATCCGATGGAAGCGTCTCAAGCAGAATAATGAATCTGTCGTCGGACGTTGCCTCGCGGAATTTGTTTTTGCGAATAAGATCGAAAGCTTTTGCGGGTGAGCCGTCTATGGAATAGCGGTTCGAGAATTCCTGCCATCGTCCTCGACCAATCCCGGGAGCTTTACCAATCGATTGCAGTATCTCCTTGTCGACCGATGAGGCGATTTTGATCATCTCGGAGACATGCGATTTTCCTGTCGACAGCGAAGCGCAGATGGTGTCCCGTTTGTATCCCGCTTCCTGCTGCGCAAGCGCAAAAGCGCACTTCTCAATGTATGAAAGATCCTCTCGAGCGGTGTTTTCTTCGCCTTGGAAAATGACTGCTTGTTCATCAGTTAACTCGCGGACGGCCGCTTTGAATCCGATCCCAAGCTGCTTAGCTGCCGCTAATCTTCTGCGACCATAGACGATTTGAAACTCGCCATCCTTGCCTTGTACTGGCCGAACCAATCCAGGCACAATTTGACCGCGCTCCCGCATGGATTCAGTGATCTCAGCAATGGCGGAAATCTCGTAGGCGTCATCATATCGATCGGTGATGGACGACGGCCGTATTTTGTCGGGATCGAGTTCAATGATCTGTTCGCCTGACTTCAGTAACTTGTCGGCGATATCGCTACGCTCTTGCATTTGGCGAACACCAGCCGCCACCTTCATCAGGTGCGGCGATGACGTGCGGCGGCTGACGCCCTCCTCCGAATTGTCCTCCCCGAGTTGCCCCAAAACAGCAGCAAACATGCCCTTAGAATCTTTACGGCTCACTGTTCACGCCTCCATGCCATTGTGATGAGGCTTTCTATTTCCGCGTTCGCGGCATTGATCGATTCGATTGCACGATCATAAGTTTTAGGTGCCGAAAACCTCGATCGTTGCACTTCATAGAGGCTCTGCTTCCAAGTGAGAGCGTCCGCAACCGCAGTGGATTTGGAGACTGAATTCAGAAGTAAATCCTCGCCAAACACTTGGCGCATTAGGGCCTGCATGTTGGCTTGCGGGTGGTCGTTGGCCTCAAACTTTGTGATGAGGAATTTGGCGAAATCCCAACGTGCGCCTGCACCAGCCTCATCCAGGATTTGCATATAAGATGCGGCCAGCTCCAAAAACTTCCCTGTGGAGTCGACATCGAGCATGTGCGCTGGAACTGGGATTAGGACTCCGGTAGCGGCAGTGAGCGACGAAAGTGTCAGGAAATTGAGTGACGGCGCACAGTCGAGAAGAACGATGTCGTAGCTATCGACGACCTGTTCGAGGGCCTGTGACACTCGAAGCAGAAAACTGGTTCCACCGCTCTTGCGCATCTCAAGGGTAACGGCCGTTTCGAATTCTGTCAGCTCAAGACCGGCGCAGATGACGTCGAATCCGATGATATGCGTCTGATGGATAATCTTTTCCGTTGGCACCGGATCATCAAACCGAATCGCTGAGTAAAGGGTGTCACCTTCTCGGTAGTCAAATCCGGGTAACGCTCCTTGCAGACTTGTTAACGACGCCTGGGGATCCATGTCGACTGCGAGAACGCGATATCCACGTAGTGCCAACCAATGACCCAAGTGAATAGTGGTCGCTGTCTTGGACGATCCACCTTTGAAGTTCGTGATCGCGATGATCTGGCAATCCTCGCCTTTAACACGACGAGGATTGATCCATTTCTTCCGTGCCTTTTCCGCCAGGTGCATCCGAAGGTCCAGCACCTGCTCCACAGAATATAGGCGCTTTCCGGTGGTCGTTGTCTCTGGCTCAGGTCCCTGCCCTTTTAAGGAGACCTGCCGTATGTAAGCTTCAGTCACTCCTAGCAATGCTGCCACTTCCGTCGAAGTGAATTTGCGCATCGTACGAATCGCATCAGGAGGATACTGAGCCAGCGAAAGATTGTTGAGTGCCTTCTCGAGTTTCGTCGAAAAGGTATTCATGAACTGAAGGCTACTTAGATGCCGCGTCACCCAGATTCTCCTCTTGCACCTAGCGCCTATTGATAGCGACTGTGGTTAACAAGCTGTTAACGCCACGCCAACTACGCCAACTTTTCGAATTACGCGGTTTTTCCGTTACTGGAGGTATGCCCGATTCGGAGAATTCGAGCAAATGGACACAGGGCAGTTCCCAGCTGGGAACTTTTCTTTATCGCTGGCTTCTCTGTGCCGTCAAAGTTGCGCATCAGGCATTGAAAAAGACCGCTATGAAGTTGGTTACGCAGCATGGGGGCACGGGCGAGCCCCTTGCCCGTTTTGTTCTCGTAGATAGTCGACGTTGGTGTACCCGGTTGGCCTCTGGCTTCCGCGTACGGCGGCGAGCGACCTACAGAAGCGCAGGTAGGTTTCGGCGCATGGAGAGATACCCCCTCCCCCCACTTTGGCGCGGCGGCGAAATTCCCGTTGTGACGGAGGCACTGAGTTCGCGCAGTCCTATGGGAGTCACCATCCTGTGCGTCGGAGACGATGGGTTGTGTTTGTGATGCAGCCATGCCGCGCCGCTTCCGATGTCACTTCGGTGATCGCCCCAGGCTGACAAGTTAGACGCCCCACTGCCCCTACCCTGCAACGAGGCATTCCTTCCGGGCCGAGCGACCCTCGCGAATGGCAACTCAGCGGCTCGGACCTGTCGCCAAGCGTCCCACGCGATTTGACAGCAATCAGCACCGTTTGGCACGTAGGCGTCCTGTCCACGCGCACTTTCCTCCAGCGTCGGGCAAGAGGCTCCTGCAGTCGCCAGGCAACTTCCCTCGGGGCCAGTCCACGTGTCGGCGAAGGATCTGGAGAACTCATCGAGAAGCAAACTTCTCCCACAACCCGTACTTTGAGTTCCCAGCTGGGAACAGCTCTTCAAGTTGGAGGCTTGCGACCGCACCAATAAACCTTGGAAACCCATCAACATGATGGTTGGATCTGTGGCGCCGGGGTGGATTGGCGCATCCAGAGTCACCTGCGGCTGGGGGGGCGTACCGCACTCTACAATCCTGACGCCTTAGTTAGATTGACGCGGAAGCGATCGCGCCGGCGCTGGTATTTGCGTGTCATCTCTGCCGAGGCGTGACCAAGCTGCTTCTGCACGTAGCGCTCGTCAACCTCGGCAGAGGACGCGAGGCCGGCACGCAGCGAGTGGCCCGAAAACTTTTGGCCGCGCTCGCCCTCGGAAAGATCACCGCGCACGCCGGCGGCCAAGGCCGCGCGTTTGACCAGCCGCGCCACCTCCTGATCGTTGAGCCGCTCGGCGCCCACAGCTTTGCCCTGCCCCGTGACGCGGCGGAAGAGGGGGCCATGCGCGATGCGGGCCAGCTTCAGCCAGGTCTGCAGGGCGACGACCGGGCAGGTGGCATCGGACGAGCCGCGGCCAATCTCGACCTCGCGCCAGCCGGTCTTGCCTCGCAGCGTAACCAGCACGCCCTTGTCCGGGAAAAATTCAATCCAGCCGCACCCGTCCTCGGTTTGATCGCGCGCAACATCGAGGCCCACGATTTCGGAGCGGCGCAAGCCGCCGGCGAAGCCCAAAAGCAACATGGCGCGGCCGCGCAGACCGCGCAGCGTGCCACGATCGAGCGTTTCCAGCATGGCGACAAGATCGTCGCGCAGGATGGCTTCCTTTTGACGGGGAGGGGAGGCGTGTTTATTGCGGATACCGGCGAGCACGGTGGCGATATGCCGGTCCTTCCGGTCGAGCGGTTGACCGCGTTGCGTATAGTTCCAGGTCAGCGACGACAGGCGGCGCTCAATGGTCGACACAGACTTTTTGTCCCGTTCCGATCCTGAGGCCTGGGCCGTGATGTAGAGGCCGACGACTTGTGGATCTGGCGGCAGCGGATCAAACGCCTGGCGCCGGCACCAGGCGCAAAAATGCTTCCAGTCGGCGGCATAGGCGCGACGGGTGTTTGCCGAACTCGCCGCCTCGACGTAATCGCGCGCGCGGTCGGCCAGCTTTTCGAGATGCGCAGGCAGTGATGCTTGTCGCGAGTCGAGGACCTGCGTGGAAGGGGAGGGAGCCTCATCCGGGTGCCCCATTTTCATGACGACGTCGACAATGTCAGGCAGGTCGCTGGTGTCGACCGCGTCGATGGGCGTCATGAAATTACGGGGACTGCCCATCGAAACTCTCGATCATTTGAATGTCACAGTGGTGCGATTCTGAGAGCCCCAACGTGCGACCAAAGCGCCCAATTGTCCACCGCGAGGTGCTTGACCAATAGCTCCCGAGATTTGCGCCGGTCGCGTACCTCCTAGGGCCCTCTTTCTCAGTGCCGATCCTTGCCTTCATGTTCAACATCCCTTATGTTTCGTTCAACAGGAGAATCCAGGATGAGCGTACGTGGCGCAACGGCAGCCGAAAGCGAGGAGCGGATCGCCCACACCCGGAACCGTCTGGTGCTTGAGCAGGCGAGGGCGGTCGGCCTTCTCGGCGCGGCCAAGAACACACGTCTTTCCGGCAGGGTGCCGTCGGAATTGATCGAGGCGGCAAAGAAGCGCGCTCATGTGACCTCCGACACTGAGCTGCTGGAGCTCGCCTTGTCGCGGCTGGCCCTCGAGGACGATTTTGGCGCCCGGCTCGTCCGCCGCAAGGGCAGCATCACCGCAGACATTGATCTTGGCGTTTGATCTCGGGAGCGCACTGCGTTCCCTCAAACCACAGCGGCGTGCCGGGCTGGAACGGCGGCCGGATTCCGCTCTGTCCTGGGCAGGGGACCAGCCGCCTGTCGGCGGTGCATTGCTTCTCGACACGAGCGTCTATCTGGATGTCCTTCAGGGGCGCACGCCCAAAGTGGTCGATGACCTTCTGACCTATCGGCTCTGTCAGCACTCGGCCGTCTGCCTTGCCGAGCTCAGCCACCTGTTCGGCCGGCTCGACCCAGCGCACCCCACGACGAAGTCGGTCCTGAAAGTGGTTGCAGGCACGATTGAAGACATTCCAGTGCACCGGCTGCATGCACCCGACGCCACCGCCTGGGGACGCGCCGGCATGCTTGCCGGCCTGCTGTTCCGGCTGAGCCGTCTGCCGAAAGGGGAGGGGCATGAACGCCGCTTCCTCAACGATGCGCTGATCTTTCACCAGGCCGGTCTGCTGGGGGCGACGGTCCTGACCGGCAATGTTCGGGATTTCGATTACCTCAACCAGCTTGTTCCGTCGGTGCGTGTGATCTTCTACCGGCCGGTGACAGACTTGCGCCCGCAGGGTTGAAAGCGTCTGTGGCAGATATGCCCGTGCACCGTGTTCGTCCAACCTCCTTTAATGACCAC
This sequence comes from Mesorhizobium sp. M0910, assembly GCF_040319465.1. NCBI lineage: Bacteria > Pseudomonadati > Pseudomonadota > Alphaproteobacteria > Hyphomicrobiales > Phyllobacteriaceae > Mesorhizobium > Mesorhizobium sp. M0910. The sequence goes on along the minus strand of NZ_JAMYNZ010000009.1, from coordinate 25,703 downwards.
CAGTCTTGGTCGCTGACACTCTCCTGCGACCGTTGAAACGCGGGCGACAACGGCCATTTCTAACGTAAGGACAAAAACGAACGATACGGCAACATTATCATTCGTTATGCACGCACGACAGCCTGTGCGTTTTGGTGCAAAGCTTGTCGCAAAAAGCGCACGGCTGCTTTACCCTCCAGAAGCATGATTCGCCTCGACCCCGCCGCCGCCGTTCCCGTTCTCGAGCCGGTCGTCCCGGCCTGGGCGCTGGCCAACGGCGCTGTCGTCACCGACGCAGACGCCGCCTTCTGTGCCGGCGCCGCCTTGAGCGCGCTCGAGACGCTCGCGCGCACGCAAGCCGGCTGGGCCGGCGCCTGGCGCCAGCGGCTGGCGCTGAAATGCGCTGCCGCCAGCATGCGGCTGGCCGGGCGCGCGGAGGACGAGGCCGCCTTGCGCGACGCATGGCACCTGCGCACGCCAGGTGCCGCACCCGGACCCGCTGGCGCCATCCTTGGCGCCTGGCGGCAGTTGGCCGGGCAGCCGCCCGCCGCCAGCGCCGATCAGCTCGAAAAGGTCGTCGACCAGATGGGTCTCCATTGGGACGTCGAGGCGCTGGCCGCGGTTTGTGAACACATCGACGACCTGGCGCGCTCGGGGCGGCCGGCGCCGTTCGCCGCGGCGGCAATCGCCGCTCGCGTCGTCGCCATGCAGTCCGACTCCGAGCTTTTTGCCTGGTGGCTCGCCGACCTGGTGCTAGCGCAAAACCTGCGCTGGCCGCGCCCGCTGCCGCTGCTGATGGCACACGCTTTTGGCCCGGCGTTTCGGTCCAAGCCTGGCGGCGGCAAGCGGATCCGGCCAGGCGAAAAAGGGTTCGAGCGGGCAGTGTGCCTGGCGCTGGCGCAGGCGGCGGCGGACGCCTGCCGGTTGGCCGCCGAGCTGTCGCGGCGCGCGGAGCGGCTCATCGCCGTCGCACCGAAGCTCAGGGCAAAGGGGGCGGGCGATGTGATCCAAAGACTGCTCGACGACGACGCCCTCTCCGGATCGCTGACGACCAAAAGCCTGTCGCGGTTTGCGGCGCGGCGCCTGTTCGAGCGGCTGCAAAAGCTCGAGGCGGTGCGCGAGCTCACCGGCCGCGCCTCGTTCCGACTGTTTGGACTCTAGCGATGGCCGAAGCCTCCGCCCGCCGCAAGCCGAACGAACAGCCGGCCTTGCTCGACACCGAGCTCGAACATCTACCGGCCGAACTGCGCTGGCGCGAGTGGATGGGCCGCGTCGAAGCGGTTGTCTTTGCGGCCAGCGAACCAGTGCCGCGCGAGGTGCTGGCGCGGGTCGTCGGCAAGAACTGCAATCTTGAGCTGATCATCGACGACGTCCGCGCCGAGCTCGCCGGCCGCCCCTATGAGCTGGTCTCGGTCGCCGGCGGCTGGCAGCACCGGACCAGAAAGGTTTTTGGCGATGCCATTCGCGCAGCCTTCGGCAAGGCAGCGGGCGAGGAGACAAAAGAACTGCCGCAGGCGGAGGCGCTCGTGCTGATGTGCATTGCATACTTCCAGCCGATCACGCGTGGCGAGCTGTCTTCTTTCTTCGGCAAGGAGGTGTCGCGCGACCTGATCGGCGTGCTGCGCGCGCAGGATCTTATCGCTTCGGGTCCGCGCTCGCCGCAACCTGGCGCGCCCTATACTTATGTGACGACGAAAACTTTTCTGTCGCAGCTCGGGCTCGACACGCTGCGCCAGCTGCCGGATTTCGAGGCGCTTGAGGACGCAGGGCTGCTGTCGAAGGAGAAGCTGCTGGCCGGCGATATTCCAGCCGGGCTGGCGAGCGGGGAGGGCGACGGCGAGGACGATGTCGTTGGGGAGCAAGCGCCGTGACGGGGGGCGTGGTCGCGTTGCGATCCCAGAGACAGTCGATAGCTCAGGACCAGGACGACTGGTCGTGCGGCAACCGTTGATCGGGATCGTGAACCGCGACATGGTCGCCGTCGACAAGATTGGCCGGAAAGATCACGAGATTGGTGCCGCCGGCGTGACGCAGCGACGGAAACAGGATGCCGCGAAGTCCGGCGGTGATGACCAGATCCGCGAGCTTCCACGATGGCGGGATCTTCTTGTCGATGCGAGCGACCTGGCGCCAGGCACAATCCCACTCCTTCCACGGGCCATCCCAGATGTCCGGGTCGAAACCCTGCGAAAGGTCGGCTACCTCGGCGAGCGTGATCTTGTAAGCGGCAAGGGTGGCGGGCGGGGTGATGCTGGCTCCCTGCTTGTATTCATCAAGCGCCGTCTGGGTCGCACGCGACAGATAAAGTGCTTCGATGCCTGGCCGGTTGAAACGACCGCCGTCGATCGCTGCGCCTGCACCGCTGGTGGGCAGGAAAGCCCATTTGGGAGTCAGATAGCGATGGAAGATTTCGTCTGGACCGATGCGGGTGATCCTCACCCGCGCGCACCATTCTCGAGATCCCGGATAAAGGCCAGAACCGCCTCGACCTGGCCGCCCGCGACGAGCTCGGCTGCGGTACGATGGCCATAGTCGGCGATCGGTTCATTGCGGTACCAAAAGATCGCCTTGTTGACGTCGCCGGTGAGTTCCGTCGCCGCCGAGATCACTTTTACCATCTCGCGCATCCGGCCCTGCAGGCGCTCCGATGAGGGGTTGCGGAGCGTGTTGCGGTGGACACCGGTCAGCTGGGCCAAGTTGGCCACCTTCACGCCGAGCGCCTGCGACAGGCGCTTCGGCGAGATATAAGGCGTGCGCGGCTCCTGCAGGCTATCGACAAAGCCTGAAATCACCGTGGAATGTGCGAGCTGTGCGTGGGCCATGACAAATCTCCGACCTCTCATATGCACAATATATGCACATTCCGATGCATAGCAAGTGGACGGAGGCCCTACTCCTTCCCAGACTCCTTCCCAGACTACTTGCCTTCTTCATTCCGTAGCGTTTGTTCGCTAGCGGCGGCAATGCGCCGCATAGCGGCTGTAGAACCCCGTCCTGCCAACTACGAAAAGCATACGTTGCCGGCGACCACGCTTGAGGTTGCGAGCGCCTCATGTCAGCCGAACGTGACTGCACTGAAAGTCGCGGTTGCGCCCAATGTCGGCCGTAGAGATTGGCTTAGCCGCTGCCTGAAAGCAGACGTGGTCAGCGACAGGGCCGGACGTCTTGATAGCGCCAATTGTCGACGTTTGCAGTTATGCCAACAACGTCGCGTCTACTCGGCAAGCAGACTTACGGCCTTGCGGCATTTGGGAGTTCACTTGACGACCGAAAACTCGAACTGGTCCCCGCGGTAAACGGCCTTGTATTCGTCGTCGCGCCCCGGCGTCCTGAACACATTGCGAAAAATCGCCCCACAGCTTGTCAGTTCTATGGGAAAGGCGTTGCACAAGAAATCGCCTTGCACCCACGAGGTTCCTACGCGGCTCCTCTGGCCAACGGTCTCGCTGACGGCGCCGTCGACCGAGGTTGTGCGCTGCATCGGCAGGAACGTGGGCATTACCAATTTTCCGCGCGTTTCGTGCCCGAACATGAGAGACTTTATTTCCGCCCCTGTGAGCCGGTCCTTCGGATTCATGCCTGCCTTTGCCAATGCCGACAGCTCTGGCACACCTGCCTTGGTCAGCCCGGCCAAAAGGCGTTCGATATCGGCCGTATTCTTGAACACCATGTAATCCTGGGTCATCAACTGGCTCGGCCCCCTGTCCACCCGCCCAACAACCTTCCTAAGCGTTTCCAAAGCCGCCGCGGCCTGGTCTGTGCGCCCAAGATGCCCATAAGCCGAAATAAGGACCTGCAGGGCATAAAATTTCGCCCGTGGATCGGCCGATATAAGGTCCATCTTCTCGATAGAGCGAACCGCGTCCTCAAACTTCTCCTGGCCGAACTCGGCCAGTCCGGCTTGGTAGCGCCTGTAGTCCATCCACGAGTTTGGGTCGACGCGCGCAGCCGCATCGAGATAGCTAAGCACTTCCTTCGGCCTGCCGTTGAAATTCAGAGCATTGGCCAGCGAGAGATAATTCCAAGTATCGCTGGGATCGAGCGCCACCGACTTCAGAAGAACGGTAACTGCGTCGTCCGAGTCGTGCTCGCGGACCATCAACTCGGCGACGAGCTGATAGTAGCCCGGCGAAGGATCCCTGGCCGCCGCTTCCAGGGTTTCATAGATCTTGCCCTGGGCCACGTCCGTCGTAAGTCCCATTACTACGACCCGACCGACATCCGCGTCCCAGTAGGCCCAGGCGAGCTGGGCGTACGCCGCGCCGAAATCGGGGTCGAGTTGCACGGCTTGCTGGAAATACTTCACAGCCTGCGCAAACTCCTCGGGCGTGTTGATACGGTTGTAGATGTCCATCCCCTTGAGATAGGCCTCATAGGCCTCGGGATTACTGGTGCCTCCGGCCCGGGTAGCCGGCGCGCCGCTCACCAGGCGGAGCTGGAGCGCACCCGCGATGCTGCTGACAACGCTGTCCTGCAGCGCGAATACGTCTGCCCACCGGCCGTCGAAACGCTCCGCCCAGAGATGTCTGGAAGTCGAGCCATCGATCAGCTGCGCATTGATGCGCATGTCGTCGCCGACGCGGCGAATCGAGCCTTTCAGCAGGTACCGGACGCCCAATGCCGCCGCAATCTCCTTCGGGTCCTTGTCCTTGTAAGCGGAGGCCGCGTTGGGGGAGAAGACGAAAAGACCCGGCACACGCGCCAGTGCGGTCGTCAGATCCTCGGTGAAGCCGTTGGCGAGATATTCTTGTTCCTTGTCGTCGCTGAGATTGTCGAAGGGCAGGACGACTAGCGAGGGCCGGGTGTCGGCTGCCTCGCTGACGGTCGGAACGGCAAGCGGTGCAGGCCTCTCCCACGGCTGCCACCATGCTACTGCAAGGCCGAGAGCCAGGACGAGAATTCCCGCCGCGGCCGGAAAACGCCAGGCGCGCGGCTGGCGGCGAGCATGGAGGGTCTTGCCCGCTGCCGCGGAATCAAGCAACACGCGATACGCCTGAACGGGTTCGGCTATGTTTTTGACCCTCTGTTCGCCCATTGGCTCAAAGGCGAACGCCAGCTTCCTATCAACCTCCTTGGCCACTTTTCCCGAGATGCAGATGCCGCCCGATTCCGCCAACTGCTGAAGTCTGGCCGCGATGTTGACCCCATCGCCATACCGGTCGTCGCCGTCGACGATCACCTCGCCGAGGTTGATGCCGATCCGCACCACGATCTGTTCCACTGCGGGAAGCGAGGCGTTGCGCTCGGACAGTCCCCGCTGCAACGACACTGCACATTCGACGGCATCGACGACACTACCGAATTCGGCCAGCATCCCATCGCCCATCAGCTTGAAGATATGGCCGTGGTGGCGGGCAATTTCGGGCTCGAACAGTTCCTTGCGTCCGGCACGTAGTCGCTCAAATGTACCGGCCTCGTCGCGCTCCATCAGAGTCGAATAGCCTACTACATCTGCGGCTAGAATCGCGGCAAGCTTGCGGTCCATCGGTGGCCTGGCCCCAGCGGATCATAGTATTGGTTGTTCTGAAAGGAAACCGACCTCACCAGCAAATCCCTTCTCCCGCACGTTTGATGGACCGCTGATACGGCGAGGTGTAACCAATGTCGTAGTCACCACATTCGAGACATTAGCGCTTGCCTGCCGGAATGGCTCGTTTGGGTCAGGGCTTGCCGTTGAGCCGGCCGCCGGAACGGGCAACTAGCGCCAGAAGCGACCGTCTATGGGTTCGCCGCCAAATGGGGGCTTTGGGGTCAAAAGTTCGCGTTCGCGACAGGCCGGATCGCGCCCAATGTCGGCCGTTGAGCAGCCCAAAGCCGTAACCCAAAAGCGGACATTCGAGCGAACAGACGACATAACACGTTTGCGACATTTGTTGCCGTGTGGTTGCTGTTGATGGAAACGGCTGCTCCCACGAAACAGCAGTCCTCCAGAGACAACGAATATCTGGAGGCTGGTTGCTGCCACCATCCGGCGGCGTTGGTCGCCGCGAAAATCGCGCAGCGACACGCGCGCCCCGTCCTGCGATGTCAACGTGATGTCCTGAGCCAGTCCGATTGTCGGCAGGCGCTCGTCGTTCGGCGCGTCGTGCTCACTCGTCCGCGCTATGTTCAGCGCCAAGGCGAGAACTGCGTCTGCTAGGGTCTCAGGCCTTCAACTCGCGTTTGAGCTCGTTGAGGAAACGCCAGTCCGTTCCGTTGGCCAGGACTTGTTGCGGACTCGACTTGATCATGCCGGTCTCCTGCATGCGCAGTGCATAGAACCGCACGCTGTCCTCGGCGTCGAACACGCGCCACTTGTCATGCTGAGCACCGTTCAGCGTCCCAAGCGCTTCGTCATAGTTGGGCAGAAAGCCTCGATCGACGAGCTGCTGTGCCGCCAACGACGGATCAGAAGCGCACAGGTCGGCGGATTTGAGAATGGCGCGCAACACTCGCTTCGTCGCGACCGGGTATCTGCTCACATAGTCCGCATTACCGGCCACCATACAGCAAAAATATTGCGACCACGGGCGGTCGGTCCCGTTGTTGACGATCGTATGGCCGATCTTCCGGGCGTGCAGGATCTGCGGTTCGGGCGGACCAGCCATGTAGGCATCGACCTTGCCGTCGATGAACATTTGCATCGGGGCCTGTTCTCCCTCCACCCACTCGATATCGTGCACCGGATCAAGCCCGACATAGTTGGCCATGAGGGCCGTCAGGATGTGAGGATGCGACTCCACCGACCCTCCCCCGACGCGCTTGCCCCGCAGATCCCTGATGCTGCGGACGCTGTCGTTGCCGATCAGTTCGAAGCAGCCGGAATGCACGCCGATCAGCACTTTGACCGGCACGCCGGCGTCGATGGACCTAATGTGCATCGACGGCATGTTCATGTCGAAATCGATCAGGCCGGCGGAGAGCCACTTGGAATTGTCGACGTGGGTGTCGCCTTCGACATATTGGATATCGGTGAAACCGTCGGCGCGCAGAAGTTCTCCGGCGAGGTAGATGGACGCCCAACAGTAAGCGCCTCCGACCCACTGCCCCAAGCGGACGGTTGTCGTTTCCAAAGCAGGCTCCCCGGCCGCACTGGATGGGCGAACATTGAGGAGCCCGGCACCGCCGATCGCCGACAGGCCGGCCAGGAATGCGCGACGATTCTGAATTAGCTTCATCGGGACGCTCCTTTGGCAAACTGATCGCCCCTAGGAATCAAGCAAATGACCCCAGTAGAGGACGGACAATGCGTGAGCGCGCCGAGTAATCGCGAGTTGGAGCACGCCCTGTAAAGGCGGGAGTCTTGTCGTTCTTCAGTCGCTGGCCAAGAACGCTTTCAGCCAACGATTAACGACCATACGCCTTGTCAACGTTCGTGGCGAGGGCAATGCTCTCAGCCAGGGCCAAGCCCTTTACGGAACCCTCGTACCTTCCAGGGCGCTGACAAAACGGATCGTCGGGTAGTTGCCAAAAGGCGCCTTCTCGAACCAATTCGAGACGTTCGAGTTCATCCCACGTGACGACTGGATCGGGTCCAAAGTTCGCGTTCACAGAAGTCTAGCTTGCGCCATGAACGGACGCTGCACATCCGCTACGGCCATCTTGTCCAGGCGCTGTTCACAGGTTGGGCTGGACTTCCGGAAACTCCTGTCGCGCCTTGTGGCGACCGGGCTTGAAAGAAGCCAACCAGGTATCTGTAACGTGCCTTGCGAGCTGACGGAAGTTTCCCCGAGCGAGGCGAATAGGGAGCAACGGCCATGGAGCTCAAAGGCCGTCCGATCGCTGATCGGTCTAGCTGCCCGCATCATTGTATGGCCCATTCAGCGCAGGAGGCGATCTATCTCATTAGGCACAGTGATCCCTAGCTTGGCCGACCGATCCACCGCACAATTTCATAGGCAGGCATCGGTCGGCGAAAGCCCTTCAGCGTCAGTTCGCCAACGGCGACGGACTCAACCAGGGATTCGACGGCACCAACGACCCGCTGGCTGACGAGAATCTGGCGTGGCCTGGCTTCCTCGCATAATCGGGCGGCGTGGTTCGACACTGTGCCTATCACTGCATAATCGGCGCGCTGATCGAAACCGATCCGCCCGATGGTTGCATGGCCTCGGGCGATGCCGATTCCGAAGCCGAGCAAGTGATCGCGCTTGCGCCATTGCTCTGAATGCTCGTCAATCGCATCACGCATCGCCGCAGCCATGCGGACGGCTCTCTCCGTATGGTCGGCGCAGGGCAGTGGATCGTTGAAAACGACGACGATGCCGTCGCCCACGAATCGCTCAAGAGTTCCCTCGTAGCGGACGATTTGTTCACCAAGACAGGCGTGGTATTCGCCAAGAACCGCCATCACCTCCTCAGGTTCGGCAGTCTCGGCGAAGGCTGTAAAGCCGCGTAGATCGCAGAAAACGACGGTCACCTCGCGACGGTGACTTTGCAGAAGCGTGTCGCCATTTCCCGCCGCAAGGATGAGGTCGGCGACCTGCGCGGGCAGGAAACGCCGGAGCCGGCCCATTCGCTCGATCTCGATCACCTGCTCCGCCAGGGTCTGCTCGAGCGAGCGGTTCCAATCGGAAAGCTGCACGGCTTGGCTTGCGACGGTATCGTGAAGCGCCTTCTGGCGCAGCATCGAGCGCACCCGCGCCAACAGCGCCTGGTGCTCGAAGGGCTTTGTCAAATAGTCATCGCCCCCGGCGTCCAGCCCCTCGACCACATCGCGCGTGTCGGCTTTTGCGGTGACAAGAATGACCGGGATCGATCGCAGCGAGAGATCCTGCTTGAGCAGGCGAACCACGCTGATACCGTCCAGCTTCGGCATCATGATGTCGAGCAGGATCAGATCCGGCGTGAGTTCGCGAGCTTTTGCCAACCCCTCTTCACCATCGGCGGCGGTCGCCACTTCGTAGCCATTCGCCTCGAGCCGCATACGCAGAATCTCAAGGTTCTCCGGGGTATCGTCGACCGCGAGAATGCGAGGCGGATCGTGCAAGGCACTGTCTCCCCTCAGGAAAAGAACTGACGAATCTCGGCGAGCAGCTGGCGCGGACTGAATGGCTTGGCAATGTAGCCATCGCACCCAGCAGCAAGGGCTTTCGCCTCGTCGCCCGACAGCGCGTAGGAGGTGACCGCGATAATCGGAATGTGCCGCAGCGCCGGGTCGGCCTTGATGCGGCGGGTCGCTTCATACCCGTCGATCACCGGCAGCTGAATGTCCATAAGGATCAGGTCTGGCCTGTGCGCTCCCGCTGCAGCGATGCCGGCGGCGCCGTCCGCCGCCTCGATCAGTTCGTATTCGGTGGTGGCAATGAGATCGCGGATGATCTGGCGGTTGTCCTCGGTGTCTTCCACCATAAGGATTCGTTTGCTCATGCCGCCCTCACGTCCTCATTCACCCAGATTGGTACCTTGAGACGGAATGTCGACCCTGACCCGATCACGGACTCGACGTCTATGGTTCCGCCATGCATTTCGACGATGCGCTTCGAGATCGCCAGGCCAAGACCTGTGCCACCCTTCTGCCTGGTGCTGCTGTTGTCGACCTGCTGGAATTCTTCGAAGATGAGAGCCTGGTCCTTGGACGCGATGCCGGGACCGGTGTCTCGGACGGTGATCTCGAAGTGCCCGTCGACCGCATCGGCAAGAATGTCGACCGCACCCGTTTCGGTGAACTTGACGGCATTGCCTGCAAGATTGAGCAGGACCTGCATCAAACGGCGTTCGTCCCCGCGGCCGATTGGAAGGTTCTCGGCAACAGTCGTTGAAAGCTCAAGACCCTTCGCTCGTGCCAGCGGCTCGACAGCCGTAACGGTCGATCGAACAATCTGCGCGACGGAGTAGTCCTCGATCGCCAGCGTGAGCTGGCCGGCTTCGATCTTGGAAAGGTCGAGTACGTCGTTGATGAGCCCAAGGAGGTGACGGCCGTTTGCCTGCACGCGCGCGACGGTCGTCTTCGCCTTGTCCGGGAGTTCGCCGTAGATGCCATCGACCAGCAGTTCTGTGAAGCCCAAGACTGAATTGAGCGGTGTCCTGAGCTCGTGGCTCATATTCGCGAGGAACTGGGACTTGTGGCGGCTAGCTGCCTCCAGCTCCCGGCCTTTCTCCTCGATCTCGCGGAACAGCTTGGCATTCTGGATCGCGAGCACCGATTGGGCTGCGAAGGTCTCCAGCAGATGGACAACTTGCTCATGGAAGACCCCTGGCTTGTGGCGCCTGACGACCAGTGCACCGACGATCTTGTTGGGCCTCAGCAGCGGAACGATCAGGATACCGCGATATCCGGCTTCGACGATCGTCTTTCTTACAAGGAAGGATGAGGTCTCCTCGCTGAGGTCGGGAAACTGCACCGGCATGCAGCGCTCGGGTGCGTCGCCGATCCCCATGTCGGCCAGCCCGATCGTCTGGTGTGAGACTGCAGCGATAAGCTCATCACTCATACCGAAGTTCGCGCGCGGACGGAATTGCTGCCGCGTGCTGCTGAACACGTAGATGGTGCCAGCATCCGTCTCCGACAACTGGACCGCCTTGGCGACGATCGTTTTCAGCACGGTGTCGAGATCCAGCGTCGAATTGACCGCCTTGCTCACCTCACCAAGCGCCTCGAGCTCACCAACAGACGCGGCAAGCTCGCGCGTCCGTGACTGCACCGCCTCGAAGAGCCGCGCATTCTCGATGGCGATCACGGCTTGGTCGGCGAATGTCTCGACGAGCGCGATCTCCTTGGGATTGAAAGGTTGCGGCTCAACCCTCGTCATGACGAATACGCCAACGAGATCACCTTCCCGCAACAGCGGGGCAGCGAGGACGGTGCGGAATCCGCCTGCCTCAGCGATCAAGACAACGCGGTAGTCCGGATCAGCGGTCACGTCTTCGATTTGCACGATCCGCCGTTCTTCGATTACGCGCCCTACGGCGGAGCCTCGGCCTGCGGCAAGCTCTGGAAGTGGATTGGCGTCGACATAAGCACGGAAGCTGGGCGGGTAGCCATGCGTCGACACATAGCGGAATACGCCATCAAGCAACTGCACGATACCACCCTTGTCGGCACGGCAGAGCCTGACAGCCGATTCCACCAACGTATCGAGCACGACCTGCAGATCGAAGGTAGAGCGGCTGATGACCTTCAGAACGTCTGCAGTGGCTGTCTGCTGCTGAAGGGCCTCGTCGAGCTGCTGGGTGCGCGTCTCAATCTCCTGATACAGGCGCCCCAGCTGGTCGGAGGTCTGGTTGACGTTAGTGGCGAGCACTCCAAGTTCGTCGCGATTGGCGACGGCAACCTGTTGGGCGAAGTCGCCGGCCGCTATCTGACTGAGACGCGTCTCGATCTTCTTGACCGGTTCGATCAACGACCAGGAGATGATGTAGCCAAGCGCAAGCGCGAGCAGGATGCTGCCCACAGCAAAAGCGACCACGATCAGTCGAGAGGTGCCGTACGCCCCCTCGCTCGCTTCGATGGCCGCCACCATGTCGGCTTCGGCCATGTTGACCAGCTGGTTCGTCAGTCGCTCGAGGCGGTCGGCCGACGGCATGATCTCATCCAGCTGAACCTTGCGCGCCTCCGCCGTGCGACCGGCGCGGAAGAGCTCCGCGACATGCGTCACGCCGGCCGCAAGCCGTTCGTACTCCTGTCGGACCTGGCCCAGCACCTCCGCCTCAGTTTCAGCGACGAACTCCATGCGGTCGAGGTCATAGCCAAACTGGTTGAGCTGGCGCAGCGCCCCATCCAGCATCCGGTTGTCCTGAAGCAACAGGGCGGTGGAGATGCCGTAGAGCTGGGTGGTCGTATCGTGCTGCACCTGGCGATAGGCCGCGATCCTGCGCTGCAGCTTGATCAGCTCGTTTGTTTGATCATTGACCCCACTCAGCACCTGCAACCCGACGGCCCCGAGCACGATCAACAGGCCGACGATCGACAGGAACGCGATCAAGAGCTTGGTCTGGACGCGCGCCGGCAGCCGGGCAACCCAGCCGACGAGCCAGTTCGTTATGTTACTTGGATTCGTCCAAGAGGCTGACAAGGTCATCCCGGAACTCCTCTAGGTCGAACCGGACGCCGAGATACTGTACGCGCAAGATGCCGTCCGGGTCCACGAGCGACGTCAGCAAGGTATGGTCGACATCTCCGTTCGCCGCCTTCTTCGCGATGACCCCGTATTTCCGTCCAACCTCATGGACAACCGCCGGATCACCGGTAAGAAACGACCAGCCTCTCAGATCGGCGCCAAAATTCTGCGCATATGCCTTCAAAACATCGGGCGTATCGCGCTCCGGGTCGACGGTGATCGAAACGAAGACAATCTTCGATCCGAACGTCGAGCCCAGCTTCTCCTGCACGCTGGCCATATGAGCGGTCAGCATCGGGCAGACGTCGGTACAGTACGTATAGATGAATGCAACGGCGACCACCTTGCCACGAAAGTCGTGCAGCGACACAGGTTCGCCATCCTGCGATACCAGGCTGAAGTCGGGCGCCGGTCCAATCGTCGGCAGGCGCTCGTCGTGCGGCGCGTCGTGCGCGTGTGCCGGCCCGGCCATCAGCGCCAGCACCAAGATGCGCGCCGGCCACTCGCTCACGTTTTCATCTCGCGCTTGATCTCGTTGAAGAGACGCCAATCCGTGCCGTTGGCGATAATCTTGTTAGGGCCGGCCTCGATGAAGCCGACTTCGTTCATCCGCAGCGCGTAGAAGCGCATTGTGTCTTCGGGATCGAACTCCCGCCACACGTCGTAGCGCGCTTCGCGCAAGCCCTCCAATGCATAGTCGTATTGATCGGTGAACTTGCCCTCGACCGATAGTTGCGCAGCCAGTTGCGGATCCGACACGCAGATGTCGGCGCCCTTGAGGATCGCTCGCAGCACGCGTTTGGTCGCCACGGGGTGTCTGTCGACATAGTCCGCGCGGCCGGCAAGCATGCAGCAGTAGTGTTGCGACCATGGCCGGTCGACGGTCGTATTAAGGATTGTGTGGCCGACGTTCCGGGCGCGCTGCTCCTGCGGCTCGGGTGGCACCGCCAGAAAGGCATCGACCTTTCCTTCGTTAAATAGTTGCATCGAGCTGACGTCCGGGTTCGCGACCCACTTGAGATCGGTGGCGGGATCGAGACCGACATAGGCGGCCATGAGGGTTACGAGCATGTGCGGAGCTGAGGTCAGCGCGAACACGCCCACCCTCTTGCCCTTGAGGTCGGAGATGCTGTTAATGCTTTCGTTGACGATCAGTTCGAGGCAGCCGGAGTGCAGGCCGGTGACCACCTTTATCGGCATGCCGGCCTCGATCGCCATGATGTGCGGTGGCGGAAAGTCGGTGGCGAAATCCAGTTCGCCGTTTGCGAGCATCGCGAACGGATCGGAGTCGGCGGCCAAGTCTATGTAGCGTACATCGGTGAACCCTTCGGCCCGCAATAACTCCCCGGCGATATTCTTGGGTGCTTCGCAAAGGGCGCGGAACGTCCTTGGCAAACGCACTGTCGTGGTCTCTGGCGCCGGCTCGGCATGAGCCGATGTCGGCACTTTGACGAGACCCGCGGCGCCGACCGCCGACAGGCCCATCATGAAGTGGCGGCGGCTCTGGACAATCTCCATGTCACGTCTCCTCTCCCTCGGCACGAGCAGACTCAGCCTTTCATCTCGCGCTTGACCTCGTTGAAAAAGCGCCAATCCGTGCCGTTCGCGATGATCTCGTTTGGGCTCGACTTGACAATCCCGGCTTCATGCAGCCGCAGCGAGAAGAACCTCATCGTGTCCTCGGGATCGAAGTCGCGCCAGTTAGAGTATGGGAGCTCGCGGAGCGACTGCAAAGCGTAGTCGTATTGTTCGGTGTGTCCGCGATCCACCAGAAGGCGTGCCACCCGTTCCGGTTCAGCCGCGCAGATGTCGGCCGATTTGATGATCGCCCGGATGACCCGCTTGGTGGCGGCTGGATTTTTCTCGGCATACGCGGCGTTGACCGCTAGCATGCAGCAGTAATATTGCGACCACGGCCGGTCCTTGGAACTGTCGAGGATGACGTGGCCGACTTTGCGGGCGCGGAGGTCTTGAGCCTCAGGCGGAAAGGCCAGGAAGGCGTCGACCTTGCCATCGGCGAAGAGCTCCGCCGGCTTTGCCTCGCCGACGATCCATTCGATGTCGCGTTGCGGATCGAGGCCGACATAGGTCGCCATGGCGCTGACGAAGATATGTGGATCCGACGATAGATTGCCGCCGACGCCGACCTTGCGGCCCTTGAGATCCGCGATGCTCTTGATGTCCTCGCGTCCGAACAACTCGTAGCAGCCGACATGCACTCCGGAGATCACCTTGATCGGGGCGCCAGTGTCGACCGGAATGATTAGGGCCGTGGCAAAGTCAATGCCGAAGTCGATGTCGCCGCGCGCCAGCATCTCGGTCTGGGCGATACCGGCCTCGGCGGCCACGAAGCCGAAATCTGAGAACCCCTCTGCGCGGATCAGATCCTCGGCGACGTACTGCGGAGCGATGCAGATACCAGGCGCCGCCGCAAAGCGGGCGGTCGTGGTTTCAGGTGCCGCTTCGGCGGCGGCCGCGTTGCGGCCGTTGGCAAGGCCTGCTGCAGCGAGCGCAGACAAGCCTGTGAGGAAACGGCGACGGTTCTGGACAATCTGCACGAGTCTCTCCTTCCCTTGAAAAGGCAACGCGTATCGGCGATAGGTCTACGTCTTCAGCTCTCGCTTTAGCTCGTTGAGGAAGCGCCAGTCTGTTCCGTTGGCGATGATCCTGTCGGGTGTGGACCCGATCAAACCGATTTCCTTCAGCCGCAGCGCATAGAAGCGGACGGTGTCAGTTGAATCGTAGTCCCGCCATTTCCGGTAGGGCAACTCGCTGATCGCTGCGAACGCGTCATCGTAGCGGCTGGCGAATCCGCCCGCGACCAAGCGCTCGGCAACCAAGGCCGGCGCGGCGGTGCATAGATCCGCGGCCTTGAGGATGGCGCGCAGCACCCGCTTGGTAGCAACCGGATGCGCGGCCACAAAATCGCTGTTGCCGGACAGCATGCAGCAAAAATATTGCGACCAAGGTCGGTCCACTGTGCTGTTGACGATCACGTGCCCGACCTTGCTGCGCCGCAATTCCTGCGGGTCCGGCGGAAAGCCCAGGAATGCATCGATTTCGCCCCGCGCGAACAGCTCCTTGGGCTTGACCGCCGGGTCCACCACCCAGTTGATGTCGCGCGCCGGATCGAGCCCGACATAGGCGGCGATGCTGGCGAGGAACAGATGCGGCCCCGAACCGAGCCCCTGGACGCCGACGTTCCGGCCTTTCAGATCGACGACGCTGTCGATCCCGTGCTTGGCAAACAGCTCGAAGCAACCGGGATGGACGCCGCCGAGCAGAGTGAGCCGCGCACCGGAGTCCAAGGCGACGATCGAATTTGTCACGAAGTTGAGGCTAAAGTCGATCTCGCCATTCGCCACCGCGGAGGCCGTGGCCGCACCGGGGCCTGCCGCGACATAGGCAACCTCGGTGAAGCCCTCAGCGCGCAGCAGGTCCTCTACAACATACTGTGGCGCCACGCAGATGCTAGGGATCTTGGCCAAGCGAATGCGTGTGGTCTCCGGCCCTGGCTCGGCAAGAACTCGAGTTGGAGTGCCGACGAGGCTTGCGGTGCCGGCAGCCGTCAGGCCGGCCAGGAAGCGCCTGCGGCTCTGAATGATTTGCATGTCTACGTCTCCCCTCGAGACCAGATGGGATCAGGTTTTCAGCTCACGCTTCAACTCGTCGAGGAAGCGCCAGTCCGTTCCGTTGGCGATAATTTGTTGCGGGCTCGACTTGATCATGCCCGTCTCCTGCATGCGCAGTGTGTAGAACCGCAGGGAGTCTTCGGGATCGAATTCCCGCCAGCGGTCGTACCGAATGTCCTTCAGAGTTTGGAGCGCGTAGTCATAGCTGGTCTCGAAATCGCGATCGACCATCTGCTGGGCCACACTTTCGGGATCCGACACGCAGAGGTCGGCGGCCTTGAGGATGGATCGCAAGACCCGCTTGGTCGCCACCGGGTATCTTGTCACATAGTCCGTCGTGGCCGAAATCATGCAGCAGAAATACTGTGACCACGGGCGGTCGACGGCATTGTTGAGGATCGTGTGGCCGATCTTCTTGGCGCGCAGCTCCTGCGGCTGGGGCGGCGTCCCCAGGAATGCGTCGATCTTCCCTTCGACGAAGAGTTCCGTCGGCTTGACGTCGTTAGTCAAGACCCATTGGATATCGTTCACTGGATCGAGTCCGACATAGGCGGACATGAGGGACAGCCACACGTGCCGCGAGTTGTTGAAACCGTTCACGCCCACTCTCTTGCCCCGCAGATCCGTGACGCTGCGAATGCTCTCCTTGGCGATCAGTTCGAGGCATCCCGAGTGCAACCCGGTCAGCACCTTGATCGGCACGCCGGCGGCGATCGACGCGACCTGGTTCGGCGCAAAGTTCACGGAGAAATCGGTCTCACCGCGTGCGATCCATACCGATTGGTTGACGCTTCTGTCGCCTTCTATGTAGCGGACATCGGTAAGACCCTCGGCGCGCATCAGTTCTCCGGCGATGTACGCACCTGCCCAACAGTAGGAACTACCGACCCACAGCGGCAGACGAACCGTGGTCGTTTCCAACGGCGGTTCCGCGTGGAGTGACCCTGGAACACCGACGATACCGGCAGCGCCTGCCATTGCAGCGCCGGCTAGGAACCGGCGGCGGGTTTGGATGATCTGCATCAGAACGCTCCTCTTCCGATTGGCAAAAGCAATACTGGCCGGAACCGAGGAAAAGAGGTTTCAGCAGAGGCAGATGGTCTGGTGAGCGCGACGAGTAGTTGTGGAACCTAGCGCGCCTAGTCCGATGCGAGAGTCTTGCGCTCTCAGTCGCCGGCTCATTTATTAGCAACAGACGATATGCCACGATACGCCCAATTTGCGTAGGTAGCGAGCGCAAAACTTGCTACGCCGAACGTCCCGCCAGCGCCTCGCTGTCATGGAGACTGTTTACG
Organism: Mesorhizobium sp. M0910; assembly: GCF_040319465.1. NCBI lineage: Bacteria > Pseudomonadati > Pseudomonadota > Alphaproteobacteria > Hyphomicrobiales > Phyllobacteriaceae > Mesorhizobium > Mesorhizobium sp. M0910. The sequence continues at coordinate 8,759 of NZ_JAMYNZ010000009.1, read as the reverse complement.
GGGTTGCGAATGGCCAGTTCAAGTTTGCTGCGGCCGGACCCACCCGCTGAACGTCCGCTATCGTTCTTCGGACGCCAAAAGCCGCCATTCCGCTGTTCGGCCCAAAATCTGCCTAACCGCAAAGCGCCCAACCTCGGTCGTTTGTTGCGGCCCTGCACGCCCCCTGAAAGCGGACATCGCTGGTGCCGACGCCATGAGCGGTGCTGCGCCATGACCCGATATTGCAAATCGAGCTTAGGCTCTTGTCGTCAGGGTAGAAAGCTGGTCAGTGTCGTAACGGTTCCGCAAGTCTGCAAGCGCTTTCGGATCCGGAGAGCCGTGCGCAGCGAGCCTGGCAAGCTCTTCAAAATAGTGCTCGTGTCCGGGCGGCCGGCTCTTCGCCGACATTGGTGATGTTGTGCGGAACGCCCGGTGGAATGAACAGGCAGGTGCCCGGGGTCGCGCGGATCGTCTTGTCCCCAACATGCCAGACGCATTCGCCCTCAAGCACGTAGAAGGTTTCTCCTGTACGCGATGAACATGGAACCCGGTTGCGAAGCCAGCAGGGATCGTCCAGTCGAACATGCTCGTGTGTTTCGTATCGTTGCCGGTGACAAGGAACGCCATCGGAGAGCCACGCAACCTGACTCCATTGTTCTCGCCGGGCATGCGAATGACGGGAGCGACGCTCATCTGATCCTCCATTGGCTGGGTGCTACTCCGCTAGCACGTGGACAAGATGCGCTCCCCGTTTCCGCGAGTCGTGAAGCCGTTCCGAAATCGTTGCGAAAAATTCACAGACGATATCTTCTTTGGGAATGGCGACAATCCTCGCGTTTGGTCCATTTCGCCTCGACACCGATGCTGGAATTCTATTCCACGGCGTAGAGCCGACGTCGCTCGGACAGCGGGCGCTCGCGCTGCTTGCGCTGCTTGTGGAACGGGCGGGCGCACCGGTTCCGAAGGCAGTTCTGATCGAGGCGGCGTGGCCCGGACATGCCATTGAGGACAGCAACCTGACGGTCCAGATCGCGGCAGTTCGGCGGCTCTTTGAGGAACTGGCGGCTGGCGCATGCTGGATCGAAACGCTGCCGCGACGCGGCTATCGCTATGTGGGGCCGGCGGTCACAGCCGGTAACCGTGATCCGACACCCGGGGGCGCAGCAACGGCAACGCTGACATTGCCGGACAAACCGTCTGTCGCGGTTTTGCCATTTTCGAACCTAAGCGGCGATCCGGAGCAGGACTATTTCGCCGACGGGATGGTTGACGATATCATCACCGGCCTGGCGCGCATCAAGTGGCTGCTCGTCATCGCGCGAAATTCGACGTTTACCTACAAGGGTCGTGCCGTGGACGTGAAGCAGATCGGCCGCGAGCTTGGCGTACGATATGTGCTCGAAGGCAGCGTGCGGAGAGCCTGCGGCCACGTGCGCATGTCCGGCCAGATGATCGATGCATCGACCGGCGCTCATGTGTGGGCCGAGCGGTATGACCGCAGCTCTGACGATATCTTCGGGCTTCAGGATGCGATCGCCATGTCGGCTATCGGCGCAATCGCACCGAGTCTGCGGCGTGCAGAAATCGAGAGGGTCAAGCGCAGGCGCTCCGACAATCTCGATGCTTACGACCTTGTGCTGCGGGCCCAACTCGACGTTGATTCCGGCATGCCTGAGCGAGTGAGGCGAGCGCTCGTGCTGCTCGAACGTGCCATCGAACTCGATCCGGCTTACGCGCAAGGCATGCCGTCCCTTGCTGTCATCATGTGCTACTCGTAGATCCGCCTCTTGCGCCTGCCAGCGCTGGATGCGCCGCGCGGCAGTCTTTCCCGGCATGAACCAGCTTTTGCGCTCGTAACTCCACCTGGCGCGCGGAAATGCCTGGCGAAACCGCTCAACCGCCGCGCGATCGTACGGAAAGCGCGCTTCGGCTCAAGGAGCTGGCTGCGGTGCAGCAGGGGCGTCGGATTTTTCCATCAGATTGCGAAGCACAGCACTGCTCGCAAACAACGCGGTGCAGCTCATTCGGGTCCAAGAACACCAGAACGTATGGTCAGAGCCGCAAGGGGCAGCCAAGGAGGCGATCGGTGAAACTGCTCAACGAGCTAGCGTGGCGAAACCTTCGCCGCGCCAGACCGTTTATTCTGCTCCAGGAGAGGTCCATTCATGCCCAGACGAGATGCAAAAAACCCAGCGGCCAGACGGCCAACGAGCCCTCGTTCGCGTCCCCTGAAAGGCGAGGAGACGGAAGTGAACCACATCGTCGAAACGCAAAGTGTATCGCCAGCCCAGGCGCGAGAGCTTGTGCGGCGCCACGGAAACGATTGGCGTAAGATCGATGAAGCCGCCAAGTCTTATAAGGACGACAGCTAAGCACTTCCAAGCCGGGGGAAAGGGAGCTTTGTCACGGCAATCCGCGGAGTTGCAAATTGAGCGGATCGGCTTGAGGCGACGAATGACCACTATCGCAACGTTCATGGTCAGCCACTATATTCCCGGCCGGATGCCGCCATGTCCAGAACTCTGATTGTCAATGGTCTGATTATAGTTGCCATAGGCCTATTGTGGTCCTGGTTGTCGCGGGTCGGTCCGGGCAGATTGCCCGGTGACATCGTGATCCAACGTGAGAACTTCACGTTTTACGCTCCGATCGGCACTGGGATTCTGATCAGCATCGTGCTTTCGTTTGTTCTATGGCTACTCAACCGATAGCGAGGACGGCGAGCCCACGTCGCCGGAGGAAAGAACGACGTGGGCCGATCGGAGCTATCCGATCTGGCAGCAAAAATATGAGGGAAAGAGTTTGCTGCGTGGCAGAACTTTCCCTACGCGCCGGTGTTCCATCGCGTGAGTGAAAAAGCCCGCCGCACAGTTTGATGCGGCGGGCCGATCAAGCGCTGTTGCACCCGGCGGGGGCTCGGGTTGGGCATGCCCGGTGCGCGCGGATCACAGGGATTTAGATGCATCAGCTGCAATACGTCCACCAACCGACGGTTGGACAACACGAGGCTTGATTCCGAGCTCTTTCTCTCAGTGCCGAAGGGACAAGATAGTTGCAGGAACTCAGCCTTGGCGCGGCACGTTGCAAGTCGTTGATCATCGCAAAGGATGTATCCAATGGCGAAAGACATATCTCGCGAGGAAGAGCAACGCGGCACCGAAAAAGTTCTCTTCTGGGGCGCTGCGATCGCTCTTGTCCTTTTTGTGTCTCTGCTGACCATCGCCCTCGTCGGGACGTCCTGATCTTTTTAGACAGCAGGATTGGACCGGCGGGCGCGAGGTCTTGTGAGCTTAGGGGCGGATGCCGCGCTGCTGCACCAGCGCGAGCAGGGCCAATTCCACTTCGTCGAGCCGCGTCGGACGCGCGTTTTCCGGCATCCCCTCGGCCGTCGCGAGATCGACCAGATACTCGTTCCACGCCCAGTTTCGCACGATGGCGCGTTTCTCGTCGGCTGCCAGACGAGGATCGACGACCACGTCCATCGGCGATGCATAAAACGCCTCCTCGTCCGTCAGCGCCGGTCCATAATGTGGCGCCTGCGAAACCCCGCCGTACGCCGGCCTGCAGCCGCTTGTCCGCATCGGAAGATTCGACACTGAACTTTTTGGCCGCCGGGCTTCCTTGAACCGCGTAGGCAAGCCCCTGCCGTTCGGCATAGTCGATGGCCGCCTGAGCCGTCGGAAAATCGAGCTCCACCTGGGTCAGCGTGTCACCACTTCCGGTGTAGCCCATCAGCGGTTCAATGACCGGCGCAGTACGCCGCTCGAGCACCAGCCGCCAGACCTTCGGCCGCGCACGGCCGGAGGTCATGACTGAGCGGCAAGGCTTGTAGATCCGTGCGACCGCATCACTCGGGAACTCGGATCTGCCGAACAGCGGCGCTCGCCCGCGGTTGTCGTTTGCCAGTTCGAGATTTTCTACGACTGGTGTGACTTCTCTTTCTTGCTTCTGCATCACTCATCCCTCCCATTTTGGCGAAGGATGCGCCGGAGGCAGCGGCCTGCCGCCTCCGACTTGCTCCATGCGTCAGTGGGTGATCGGGATGCGCTTCACCTTCGACTGCGCGTTCGGGTTCTTCGGCAGCGTCAGGGTCAGGACGCCATTGGCAAAGGACGCCTTGACCTTGTCGTCCTCGACCTCGTAGCCAAGGGGTATGCGCCGCTCGAAGCGACCATAGAAGCGCTCGGAGTAGTCCTTCTCGTCGGTCTCCGACTGCTTTTCGCCACGCAGGGTCAGCACGTCTTCGTCGAGCAGAACTTCGATGTCCTTCTCTTCCATGCCGGGGACCTCGGCGGTGACGCGAAGCTCATTATCCGACTCCGAGATCTCCACCTTCGGCCAGCCGCTATCGAAAGGCGAAAGCTGCCCCGCAGCAGGCAAGCGCGTCTCGAAGCTCCTCAACATATCGTCAAAGAGCCGGTTTACCTCGCGGTGAAGCGAAAGGAACGGGTCGCCACCGCTATAGATGCTCGGGGCCTGGTTGTTGTTGCGGCCCCACGGGATAAGGTCACGCATGTTCATTGTCATTCACCTCCACGTTCAACCGCGCGGCACCGGACGATTGCCGGTGCCTGTCGCTTCTGGTTCACGCTGACTTCAGGCTGCGTTCTTTTCGGCCTCGATCTGCCGCGGTGCTGCCTTTGCCGTGCTGCCGGCGATGGCGATCCGGCGCGGCTTCATCTCTTCGGGAAGCTCGCGCTTGAGATCGATGTTCAGCAGCCCATTGTCCAGGCTGGCGCCAACGACCTTCACATGGTCGGCCAGTTCGAACCGACGCTCGAAGCCGAGCCCGGCTATGCCGCGATAGAGATACTGGCCGTCATCGTCGCCAGATTGCGACCCGCTCACAACCAGCAGGTTAGGTTGATGAGTGATGGTTAGCTGATCCTGCGAGAAGCCGGCGACCGCCATGGTGATGCGATAGGCGTCCTCACCAGCCTTGGCGATGTCATAGGGCGGCCAATTGTCTATCGCAGTGACACGGCTCGCATTTTCCAGCATGTTGAAAATGCGGTCGAAGCCGATGCTGGACCGGAACAGAGGGGTAAAATCGAGGTTTGTCCTCATAGCCACATCCTCCTTTGAGCAACATGGATACAAGGAGACGCCAAGAGAGCCTTGACGCCTCCTGGACCTGCGCCGGCCCCATCTGGCGACCGGCGATTAGTTATTTAGAACAGTGCCTTACGCGTTCAAGGGGCTATAGGAAAATTTTCAGCCAGACGAATGGTCGCGACGAATGGTCGCTAAGAACACGTCTATCCCGCCCGCCGGCCAATCCTCGCCGGCGGGCGGATGCCTCGGATGCAGAGAGTGGCCGCGTTCAACTCAAAGTCGATCGACGGATGCTGTAAAACCGGTGACCGCGATACTTTCGATTTCACGACCGCGACCGGCGCCGGGAAGCTTCTCCAATTGATCCAATTGGCGCAACGCGTCCATGATGGCATCGAAGCTGACCGGTTCGGTTGCGCCCGGCGGCATGCGCAGCGCCGGCACCGATTCCACTGCACAGGCATCCGATGCCCAGGACGAAAGGATTGCACGCTTCTCCTGGAAGTCCAGCATCACGTCGGTCAGCACGTTCTCAGGTCGCTCGAAATGCCGTGCCGGATGGAGCAACCGGTCAAGGAAAACATCAGGGCCCTCGGGCCCGATTGGGGGAAAACTCGTCGAAATGGCTCCTTCCATCGATGGTCCTCCGCTTTGAATAGTCTCCTTTGTTGATGTCATCTTTGGTGGCTCTCGCGATTTCCACCAGCTGAAAATTTTGGAGAGTTTCGACCAAATTTCAATGGCCCGACAAGGCCAAATCCTCGCAGTTCAGCCCACCATCAACATTTTTTCGAACCGGTGAAACAATCGGCGTGAATGTCAGTTCTTGCGTCTGGGAAAAGTCGCGCGGCAGCGCCAGGGCGGTCGGGCAGGAGAATCAGTCATGTCTTACATTTCCAGGAAGCGACTGAGCATGGGCCTCGTCGCAGGAATCTTGATGCTCTCGGCTGGCGGCTTTGCTCCGGTTTCAGCACAGGAAATCCCGAACGACTTCAGCGCAATCGTGCGTCAGAAGCTGCCGGCCGTGGTCGCGATCACGACGAGGCAGATCATCCAGGACCAAACGATGCTCGACGATTTTCTCAACCCCTTCGACAGCCGCGGGCCTGCCCAGCCGCAGGTGCGAGAAGCTCTTGGCTCCGGCTTCGTGGTCAGTCCGGAGGGCTACATCGTCACCAACAATCATGTCGTGGCCGACTCCACCGAAATCCACGTCGTATTCTCCGATAAGGAGACTTCGCCCGCGCGACTTGTGGGCCGCGATCCAGCAACCGACATCGCGGTGCTGAAGGTCGATCCACGCCCCAACATGACGACCACCGCCTGGGGTGACTCTGACGCAATGCAGCCGGGTGCCTGGACGATCGCGATTGGCAGTCCCTTCGGGCTCGGGGGAACCGTGACCGTCGGCGTTCTTTCCGCCCGCTCGCGCGACATCCAAGCCGGCCCTTACGACGATTTCCTCCAGACAGACGCCTCGATCAATAGAGGCAATTCGGGCGGCCCCCTGTTTAACGCGCGCGGCGAAGTGATCGGGGTCAATACGGCCATCGTCTCTCCGTTTGGCGGCAGCATAGGCATCGGTTTCGCCGTGCCGTCCCGAACCGCACGGAGCGTCGCCGATCAGCTGATCCGCACCGGCCGGATCGAGCGCGGGTTCATCGGAGTGCGTCTCCAGGAGGTGACGCCGTCGCTTGCCCAGGCGCTTGGCATATCGAGCACCAAGGGAGCGCTGGTCGCCTCGGTCGAGCCCGGCAGTCCGGCAGACAAGGCCGGCTTGCAATCGGGGGATGTGATCACCCGGTTCAACGGCAAGGAGGTTCAGGGCGTCCATGACTTGACGCTGGCGGCAGCTAACGAAAAGCCGGGGTCGAAAGCCACGCTGACAAGGAACCGCGGCGGCTCCCAGCAGGAGGTGGAACTGACCCTCGGTCAACGCAAGGACGAGGAGGTACAGACCGGTGCCGTTCCGAGTCCGGAAGCGGCGGACCAACGCCTCGGGCTGTCGCTCAGCCCCATTCCGGACGAAGCGCGCCAGCAACTGGGTCTGCAGCCGGGTACCACCGGGGTGGCGCCGAATAGCCCCGCCGCCGAGAACGGCCTTCGACCTGGCGACGTGATTGTCTCGGCCAACAACCGGGATGTGGCACAGCCGTCAGATATCCAGGAGGAGTGGGCAAGATCCCGGCAGCAGCACAAGCCCATTCTGTTGCGCATAAACAGGCAAGGACAATCGCTCTTCATTGCCCTAGCTGCTTCCTGACGTAGCGTGCGTCGAAACCAAAAATGTGACAAAGTTTCCGTTCCGTATCCGAAAGAACGGAATCAGGTCGCCGGGGCCCAAACATCACTTCAGCCGCCTCCTCCCATCTCGCGCGCGGCAAAAAGCAGCCAGCCGGCCGTGGCTCCCATCACCGTCCGCACTTGAGCAGCTCGTGCCGAGCCCGTGTCAATTTTGACGCACTCCGTTCCTGCATAGCGTGACAGAAGACCTTCGCCGCGTTGGCGATGATGAAGACCGGCCTTGCCGGAACCGCGCAGCGAGCGCCCTTCCCGAAGACGCCATATGACCACATCTCGCACGGTCATTGTTGAGACGGCAGCGTCAAAGTTCGCCGCATCAGTTGCAACGAGTTCTGGAAAATCAGGCCGGACTTGAGGCCAGCGAATGATAACGTCAGGTCGGCTCGCCGTGTTCTGCATCGCTCGTTGTCGATGGGTGGCGATCATAATCGACGGGCGGTGACAACATAACTTCGGCCTCGGCTCTGCCGAATTCCCTGCCGATTTGGAATGCCGCTGAAAGCTGTCTCATGAACCGGAGGGCGGCACGTATTTTGGAGGCATCGTTGGATCTTCCCGCTTTCATTTAGTCGACAATAGCTGGTCCGCTTGGAACGGCAGTCCGTCACCGTTCAAAAGCCACCCGTCGAGGCGGCCTTTTCATTAGGAGCCCCTCCACATGACCAAACCCACCCCAACGCGCCGCGGCGCCAACACCGACGTGCGTGCGACCGTGAAGCGGCAGCACCTGCAGGTTCAACACTGGCTTTCGCAGGCGATGCCGTCTTTGTCGCGGTCTAGCTTGCGGCCCCAAGAGCAGTTGGCTAGGTACCAACTTGCTTCATCGCACGAGCTGATTTGGGAACAGGTGCGCCGCGGCTCGCATGAATAGCCGCTTTGTGCGACCTGATGGCGGTTGATTAAGCCAAGCGGCTGGTTAGAAAGCGGCCGGTTGTCGGCATGCGCTAGACGCCACACCCAAGGCGCCTGAAAAGTTCCGGCCCACAGACCGAGCTTTGCCGCCTCTGCCTTCGCCTGCTGCCCCGCATAGGCGCCGTGGCTGTAGAGGGGCCAGTCCAGTGCCAAGCCCTGCTCGACAAGCCAGCGCTGAACGCTACGACCGTCCGCCCGATCGCAGTTCCCGACAAGACGCCCGTACCGATCACGATCGACAAAACTGCAATGCAGCGGTCGCGAAGCTGCCAGGAACTTGTCCAAGGCTTGGGCAGTGCGGCGCCCGCATGGGTAGTCAAAGCCCTTGGCGTCGTCGCAGTGCTGACGGCTCTCGGGCGCGTCGATGCCATTGAAACGAATCCTTTGGCCTGCAATCTCTACTGTGTGCGGCGCGGCGATCAGGATGAGATTCAGCGTCAATCAAGATGAGACTCGGCGCAGGTGGTGTGACGCAGTGAGGGCGTAGCCCGAACGGAGTTACACCACCT
>NZ_JAMYNZ010000008.1:0-337631 GCF_040319465.1 Mesorhizobium sp. M0910 | reverse complement strand
GCCACGATGTAGAGATAGGAATATTGTTGAAGTGAATGGGCTTGGCCCCCAATTGACTTAGTGGATTTAGTCGGGCGAAGGCCAAAATCTGAAGCGAATGGCCGTTGGAGGCGACATTTGGACGTCATCCTAGATTACTTAATGGTAAACTTCGCTCGATGGATACAGCGTCGAAAGAGTCGTATTGCAAGAGTAATTTGGTTCACTATTTGGACGATTATTTCGATATCGCTAACAGTTGTTCTGGTTTACCTCCTGTATATTCGAAATCTTACCATATAGATTATTGTTCAATCGTCGGGTCGTTCTCGAGGAAATCCACGCAGCTGACCGCGACCGTGCCTTCAACTCATGAGCTTGGGCAGTGCTGCCGCCAGTGCATCGACGGCAAGGCGGACTTTCATCGGCAGATGTGGCGTCTGCAGCCACAGCGCATGGGCGTCATAGAGAAACCTCGGCTGTTCCGGCAATAGCAGGACAAGCGCGCCCGCCTGGATGCGCTGGCGAACCAGCCAGTACGGCAGCCAGGCGAGCCCCATGCCGGCGGCCGCGGCATCGGCGAGGGCATCGAGATCGTCGAGCCGCAATCTGCTGACGGGCCGGATCTCCATCGCGAGCTGGTCGTTGCGCGGAAACAGCCACGGCTGAACGGCGCGCCCGGAACGGCGGTAGATGATCGCGTGATGGCGGCCCAGGTCATCTATCTCCTGCGGCTGGCCGTGCCTGTCGAGATAGGACGGCGACGCGCAGACGACCATGTGCTGGCGCGCGATGCGACGCGCCATTACCCCGGCCTGGTCCTCCAGGTCGCCCGTTCTAATGGCAAGATCGCAGCCGTCCTCGGCGAGGTCGGCGAGGGTGTCGCTGAACGACAGGTCAAGTTCCAGCGCCGGATATTGCTGCGCAAGCCCGAACAGGATCGGGGCAACGCAGCGCCGGCCGAAATGCACCGGCATGAGCACGCGCAGCTTTCCGCGCGGTTCGGCAAGCTGGTCGGCGGCGAGTGCATCCGCGGCCTCCGCCTCGGCAAGCACCAGCCAGCAGCGTTCGTAATAGGCGCGCCCGAAATCCGTCAGGCTTTGGCGGCGTGTGGTCCGGTTGATGAGGCGCACGCTCAGGCGCTCCTCGAGAAACCGGACATGCTTGCCGACCATCGGCCCGGACAGATCGAGCGCGGCCGCCGCGGCCGCGAATGAGCCCAGATCGACGGCTTTAACGAACACGGCCATGCTCGTAAGGCGATCCATATTCAAAACCTACAGTTTCTGCTGATCTACTCAAGCGGCTATTTATCCGCTTGATCGCCGCTGGCATAGACGATTCAGTTCAAATATTTTGGAGTTGTGACCGATGGCGCGTGTCGTTCGTTTTCATGAGCTTGGTGGTCCCGAGGTTCTGCGCATCGAGAATGTCGACATGCCTGCGCCCGGGCGAGGCGAGGTCCAGATCCGCGTCAGGGCGTTGGGTCTGAACCGGGCCGAGGCGCTGCTGCGTTCAGGCAGATATATCCAGACTGCGCCCTTACCTTCGGGTCTTGGGCTTGAGGCGGCGGGTATCGTCGAGGTGCTCGGCGAAGGCGTGAGCGGTTTTGCGCCGGGCGATGCCGTCAATTGTCGATGGTCCGCTGGCCTGCCTATGGTGAGATTGCCACATACCTCGCCGAGCTCGTCGTCAAGCACCCGCCGGCGCTGAGCTGGGAAGAGGCCGCCGCCGCGTGGATGCAATATCTCACGGCCTATGGTGCGCTGATCGACATTGCCAAACTTGGCAGGGAGGACGTTGTCGTCATCACCGCGGCATCGAGCAGCGTCGGACTTGCGGCGATCCAGATCGCCAACCTGATTGGCGCGACCCCGATCGCGGTCACACGGACGTCCGCCAAGAAGCGGGCTTTGGTTGGGTTCGGCGCGGCCCACGTCATCGCTTCGGCAGAGGAGGATCTGGAAGCCAGGCTGAAGCAAATCGCCGGCCCGGACGGCGTGCGCGTGGTGTTCGACGCCGTCGGCGGTCCGATTTTCGAGCCTCTGACGGCAGCGATGGCACCGGGTGGCATTCTCATCGAATATGGCGGCTTGAGCCTCGACCCGACACCCTTTCCGCTACCTGCAGTGCTGGCGAAGACACTGACGCTGCGCGGTTATCTCATGCATGAGATCGTGCGCGATCCGGTCCGGCTGCAGGCCGCCAAGGCGTTCATCCTTGACGGACTGAGCTCGGGTTCGCTGAAGCCGGCAATCGCCAGAACCTTTCCGTTCGACCGGATCGTCGAGGCGCATCGTTATCTCGAAGCGAACGAACAATTCGGCAAGATCGTTGTAACGGTTTGACCGGGCATTTATCGGCCTCGCGCCTGCGCCGCCAGCCAGTCCCGCACCTTGCGGGCGTTGTCGCTGAGCTCGCGGTTCCTCGACCAGATGACATGAAAGCCCTTGCCGGTCGTCATCGTGTGGCCGGTGACGCGCACCAGCAGCCCTGATGCCAGCAGCCGCTCGGCGAGGTGACCCCAGCCGAGCGCGATGCCTTGCCCTTCCATGACTGCCTGGATCACCAGCGCATAGTCGTTGATGCGCAAGCCACGTCCGGCATCGGCGATGTCGACACCGGCCGAGGCGAACCATTCGTCCCAGCTCGCGGCCTCGCGAAACGGCTCTTCGAGATGGATGAGGCGGTGCGATTGAAGGTCCGCGACACGCTCCGGCAGCCCGAACCGGGCCACATAACTCGCGCCGGCAACGGGGAATATCACTTCATCGGCCAACGGCAGCGAATGATAATCCGGCCATTCCCTGGGCTCGCCGCCGCGCACGCCGAGCGGGATGTCCTCGGCGATGATGTCGAGATCGCGGTCGGCGGTCTGGATGCGCAGGTCGATGCCCGGCAATTCGTCGCGAAACTGCTGCAGGCGCGGCATCATCCAGAATGAGGCGAAGGCGGTCGAGGCGGCGAGCGTCACATGCGCGCCGACGGCGATCTGGCGCAGATCCTCCGCCGACTTGCGGATGTGCGACAGGCCGAGCGAGACGTCGGCATGGAAGCGGTCGCCGGCCTCGGTAAGGCTGACTTGCCGGTGGCGGCGCTGGAAGAGTTTGGCGCCGAGCTGTTCTTCGAGCCCGCGGATCGCGTAGGACACGGCAGCCTGCGTCATGCCGAGTTCCCGTCCGGCGGCGGTAAAGCTCGACAGCCGCCCGGCAGCCTCGAAAACGATCAGGCTGCCCGCCGACGGCAGCAGATGGCGCAAGCTTCGCATAAGCTGACCTTATACAAGAGATCAGGATTTTCCAGCGTCACAGCTGCATTTTGTCTGGCTAGATTGGTCACCAACAGGAAGATGGAGCCTCCATGAACGCACCGGCCGTTGAAGTGAGCGAACATACCAATCGTCGCGCAGGTGGCCGCCTGGGGCGCAAGGCGCTGCGAGGCGCACCCGTTGCGTCATTTCCGACCCTGGTCCGCAAGATTCCGGTGTATCAGATGGTCCCGGACGAGGCGGTGGAGCTGATCCACCAGGAATCGCTCAGCATCCTCGAAGAGGTGGGATGCGAGTTCCGCGACGACGAGGCGATTGCAATGTGGAAGGCGGCGGGCGCCGATGTCTCGGAGACAAGGGTCCGCATCGACCGCGCCCTGCTGATGGAGCTCATCTCGAAGGTCCCGTCGGAGTTCACGCTCAATGCGAGGAATCCCCAGCGTTCCGTTCGTGTGGGTGGCAACAACTCCATCTTTGTGCCGATGTATGGCGCGCCTTACGTGCGCGACCTCGACAACAACAGGCGCTACGGCACACTCGCCGACCTCAACAATTTCCACAAGCTCGCTTACATGGCGCCGGCGCTGCACTCGTCGAGCTCCATCATCTGCGAGCCGATGGAAATTCCAGTGCCGAAACGTCACCTCCACATCATCCATTCGGCGCTGAAGCACTCCGACAAGCCGTTCATGGGCATCGTGACGTCCAGGGATCGAGCCGAAGACACGATGGCGATGGCGGGCATCGTGTTCGGCGAGGACTATGTCCGCGACAACCCGGTCCTGGTGGCGATCACCAATTGCAATTCGCCGCTGGTCTGGGATGCCACCATGCTGGACGCGATGAAAGTCTATGCGCGCCACAACCAGCCGCTGATCCTCGCGCCCTTCGCCCTTTGCGGCGCCTCGACTTCGGCCTCTGCCGTCGGTGCGGTCGCGCAGGTCAACGCCGAAGCGCTGGCGGGCGTCGCGTTCACACAGCTGTTGCGTCCGGGTTCGCCGCAGATCTACGGACAGTTCATGGTGACGGTCGACATGAAGACCGGCGCTCCCATGGGCGGCACGCCGGAGGCGGCCCAGATGATGTATCTCATGGGCGCGCTGGCGCGGAAGTATCGGCTGCCGTGGCGCACGTCCGGTTTCCATGTCGGCTCGAAGCTGAACGACGCCCAGGCGGGCTACGAGGCGAACATGCTGATGCATGCCGCCATCCTTGCCGGCGCCAACTACATCTGGCACTCCGCCGGTTGGCTCGAGGCCGGCCTGACCTGCGGCTATTCGAAATTTGCCACCGACTGCGAGCAGCTTGTCGGCTGGTACAAATATGCTGGCGGGCTGCCATTCGACGATTTCAAGGAGGCTATGGCGGCTATCCGCGAGGTCGGACCGCAGGGCCATTTCCTCGGCACCCAGCACACGCTCGAACATTTCGAGTCCGCCTTCTTCATACCGAGCATCATGGACTTCAATTCGTTCGAACAGTGGAAGGCGGAAGGAGCAAAGGACCACGACACCCGCGGCCGCGAGAAAGCGCGCAACATGCTCGCCGATTACGAGGAGCCGAAGCTCGATGAGGGCATCGCCGATGGTCTCAAAGATTTGATTGCGCGGCGCGAGGAGAAACTGCCGGACAGCGTTAGTTGATAACGGGCGAAGACCCGATGGGAACCATAACGGAGGAAAAAATGACACTCTTCAGAAGCAACGGCGATCGCGTACCGAGCGCCATCGAAGCGATGGCCAGCGAGGCTCGTGCAGGTCGTGTCGACCGACGCGAGTTTCTGGCGCTGGCAAGCGCCTTCGGCGCATCGACGGCCCTTGCCTACGGCATGATCGGCCTTGCCGTGCCGCAGCGGGCCTTGGCTGAAGAGCCGAAGAAAGGCGGCACGCTCCACGTTTCGATGTCGGTGAAGGCACAGAAGGATCCGCGCACCTACGACTGGGTGGAACTCGCGAATATTTCACGCTGCTGGCTGGAGCCGCTTGTCCGCTACACCCGCCAGTTTACATTCGAGCCGGTTCTGCTCGAAAGCTGGGAGGTCAACGACGACGCCACCGAATACGTGCTGCATGTTCGCAAGGGCATCGCCTGGAACAACGGCGATGCTTTTAGCGCCGAAGATGTGGTCTACAATCTGACGCGCTGGTGCGAGAAGGCTGCCGCCGGCAATTCGATGGCCGCGCGCGTTGGTGCGCTGATTGATGCAAAGACCGGCAAGGCCAGGGAAGGAGCGATCACCAAGGTCGACGACAACACGGTGAAGCTGAAGCTGAACGAACCGGACATCTCGCTGATCCCGAACTTCACCGACTATCCGGCGCTGGTGGTCCATCGCAACTTCGACGCCGACGGCGCCAATCCGATCGAGAAGCCGATTGGCACCGGGCCGTTCGAACTGGTGTCTTATGCGGTCGGCCAGAAAGCGGTCGTCAAACGTCGTGAGACTGGCAAATGGTGGGGTGGTGAAGCGCTTCTCGACGGCGTCGAATTCATCGACTACGGAACCGATTTCAACGCCTCGATAAATGCATTCGACTCCGGCGAAATCGATCTCAACTTCGAGACGCCTGCCGACTTCATTGACATCCTCGACAAGATGGGGCTGGTGAAATCGGAGGTCGCGACAGCGACCACGCTCGTTGCCCGCACCAACATCACGCACAAACCCTACGATGACAAGCGGGTCCGCAACGCCCTCCAGATGGCCGTCGACAACAATGCGGTGCTCGAACTTGGCTATGCCGGGCGAGGCACCGTGGGTGAAAATCACCACGTCAGCCCGATTCATCCGGAATACTACGCGCTGCCCAAGAAGACACGCGACGCCGCGGGCGCCAAGAAGCTGATGGCGGAGGCCGGGCAGGCCGACTTCGAGCATGAACTGATCACCGTCGAGGACGATTGGCAAAAGAACACCGGCGACGCGATTGCCGGCCAGTTGCGCGATGCCGGGATCAAAGTGAAACGCACGGTGCTGCCGGGTTCGACCTTCTGGAACGACTGGACGAAATATCCTTATTCCATGACCATCTGGTACATGCGCCCGCTTGGCGTCCAGGTGTTGGCGCTCGGCTATCGCACCGGCGAGGCCTGGAACGAAACCGGCTACTCGAACCCTGATTTTGACGCCAAGCTCAAGCAGGCTCTCTCGCTCATCGACGTCGAGAAGCGCCGCGAGGTCATGAAGGACATCGAGCAGATCCTGCAGGATTCGGGCGTCATCATTCAGCCGTTTTGGCAGAAGCTGTTCAGCCACATGAACGAGAAGGTGAAGAACTACGGTGTCCACCAAACCTTCGAGATGGATCTCCAGAACGTCTGGCTGAACGCCTGAGTTGCCAGCAAAGGACGCGTTGCAGGATTTCATGGACCGCAAGAAAGCCGACGGGCAAGATGCGTGGTACTGATAGCTTCCGTCAGTGAACAATCGGGGACACGCATGAAACTGCCACTTTTTGTTGCCGCGCTTTCGATGGCCTTGCCGGCGGCCGCGTTTGCCGGCCCCGCTGCCAACGCCGTGAAGTTCTTCTATGTCCCGTCGGTCAAATTCGAGGCCGATGCACAATATCGCGACCGCTTCACCGCACCGGTGACGAAACTGTTCGAACTGAACGACAATGCGGCAAAGAACCATCCGGATGAAGTTCCCTGCATCGACTTCGCCCCTGGTCTCGATGCGCAGGACTATGACGAAAAGACCGTGGCCAAGACGCTGACGCTGGCCGAAACGCTGGATGGCGACAGCGCCGAGGTGACGGCGACCTTCAACCTTTTCCCGGAAGGGGATGATTCCAAACGCGAAATGGTCTGGTCGTTGAAGAAGATCGACGGCCAGTGGAAGGTCGCCGACATTACCTCGAAGACCAGCGGTTGGACACTCAGCGCGCTCGAATGCCTGGCCGGGCAGTCGCCGGAGTGATGCCGTGCTCCGCTGCCATCCCTGGCTTTTGGCGACTGCGTGCCTGCTGACCGGATTGAGCAGCGCCGCCGCTCAGGGCCTGTTCGGCGCGCCGCCCGCAAACGCTCCGGCCGACAGTGCGGCACCTCCGCCGGCAGTGTTGCCGCCGCCAGAAAACGCGCCGGCCACACCCGTGCAGCCGGGCTCGCCGACCGCGGTGGTGAAGCCGTTCTACGAGCATGCCGGGCTCGAGGTCGATCCGGCTCAGCGGGGCCATTTCACCGACCCGGCAAAGTCGGTGCTCGACAAGAGCGACGCGCTGCGGAAGTCGGGGCAGGGCGAATGCCTCGATCCCAACATGGCGCTCGACAATTCCGAATACGACAAGGCGGAGATCGACAAAAGCCTGAAGACCATCGAAGCGATCAAGGGCGACGAGGCCAAGGTCGTCGTCGCCTTCGTCGTCGCCGGCAACCCGCACCGGCTGGAGTGGAAATTCAGGAAAGTCGATGGCGACTGGAAGATATCGGACCTTCTCTCGGTGACCGGCGAATGGGCGCTAAGCCAATACCAGTGCGAGTGAGAACGGAACCGATGAAGATCACCAACATCCGCGTCACCCACGTCAACGTCCCGCTCGATGCTCCGTTCTGGTGGACGGCTGGTCTCTACGGCGGCGCCTCGAAATCGATCATCGAGGTCGAGACGGACGAAGGCGTGGTCGGACTGGGCGAGGCGCCATGGTGGCATTTCGGCGAGGTGATCAAGGCCGAGATCGCGCCGGCGCTGATTGGCGCCGATCCGCTCGACATCGCCGACTGCGAGGCGCGCTGTGTGCCGCCCTGGCAGATCACCGCCAACACCGGCGAGAACGCAGCCACGGTGGCGTTCGGCGCCGTCGAACTGGCGCTGTGGGATATAAGAGGCAAGGTCTTCGGTATGCCGCTCTATAAGCTGCTCGGCGGCGCGGTGCGCAAGGACATTCCGTTTTCGGAATATTTCGCCTTTCGCCCCGCTCAAGGCGGAGCCGGCGGCGAGATGACCGCCGAAGCGATCGTCGACTACTGTCTCGGCATGCGAGAACAGCACGGCTCGACGATCTTCGAGGGCAAGCTGATAATGGGCGATCCCGAGCTCGAGATCAGGACAGTGCGCATGCTGCGCGAGGCGCTTGGCGACAAGGCGCAGATCAAACTCGATTCCAACATGCAGTGGTCGCTAACCACAGCGCGCTGGGTACTGCGCGAGATCGAGCCGTTCAACATCCGCAATTACGAGGATCCGGTCGCGACCTTCGAGGAGATGGCGGCGCTGCGCCAGCATTCGCGCATTCCGTTCTCCACGCACATCCCGGATCTCAGGCGGGCAGTCGCGCTCGGTGCGCCGGATTACTTCGTCTGCAATTTCGCAGCACTCGGCGGATTGTCGAAAACTCTGAAATTCATCGCCGCCTGTGAGGCGATGGGCAAGGGGTTCTGGTGCTATTCGAACGATCTCGGCATCATGACATCGGCTTATTTGCACGTCGTGGCGGCGACACCGTGGATCACCGAAGCATCGCAGTCGCTGTTTCGCTGGCAGATCGGCGATGTCATCAAGGACGGCCCATTCCGGCAGACCGGCAATAGGGTGCGTGTGCCGGAGGATGACGGGCTGGGCGTCGAGCTTGACCCTGCCGCCATGAAACGCTGGTCAGCACACTTCGCCGAACATGGGCCGATGCACCATTTCAGCGATCCGAACAATCCCGGGCGTTACCGGCGGCTGCCGCTCAACTGATGCAACATTTTCTTCGTAGTAACTCAGGCTCACCCGCGCCCGCGATAGGGGGCGACGCCGGTGTCGGGCAGCCACACACCTTCCGGCGGTGCGCCGGTTTGCCAGAACACGTCGATCGGAATGCCGCCGCGCGGATACCAGTAGCCGCCAATGCGCAACCACAATGGCTTGGTCGCGGCGATGATACGGCGACCGATCATGACGGTGCATTCTTCATGGAAGGCGCCGTGGTTGCGAAACGAGGTCATGAACAGCTTGAGCGACTTCGATTCCACCAGCAGCGCGTCGGGTGCGTAGTCGATGACGATATGGGCGAAGTCCGGCTGGCCGGTGACGGGGCAGAGCGAGGTGAATTCCGGGCAGGTGAAGCGAACGATGGCCGGCGGGCCGTCGCCGCGCGAAAACGGCACGGTTTCCAGGACGGCCGCTTCAGGGCTCTGTGGCGCCTCGACGTTGGTGCCGAGCTGGGTGAGGTTTTTCGTATCGGTCATGAGCAGGTTCCTTGCTGCATGTCGCCCAAAACTGCGCAGCGATTTTGGGACAGCGACATGCGTAAAAACAAAAATTTGCCGCTCATTAGCACAATTTGAAACAGCAGGAAGACGATGACTAGCAACGACCCGCTCCTCCAGCCCTATCAGCTCAAGCATCTGACGCTGAAGAACCGGGTGATGTCGACCAGCCATGAGCCGGCCTATTCAGAGGACGGCAT
The DNA here is from genome assembly GCF_040319465.1 of Mesorhizobium sp. M0910. NCBI lineage: Bacteria > Pseudomonadati > Pseudomonadota > Alphaproteobacteria > Hyphomicrobiales > Phyllobacteriaceae > Mesorhizobium > Mesorhizobium sp. M0910. The sequence continues at coordinate 327,995 of NZ_JAMYNZ010000008.1, read as the reverse complement.
GCCGAAGGAGCGGTACCGGCTCTACCATGCCGAAAAGGCCAAGGGCGGCATGGCGCTGACCATGACCGCCGGTTCGGCGATCGTCTCGCGCGACAGCCCGGCCGCTTTTGGCAATCTGCATGTCTATGACGACCGCATCGTGTCGTGGCTCGCCGAGCTGACCGATGCCTGCCACGAGCACGATTGCAAGGTGATGATACAGATCACCCATCTCGGCCGCCGCACCGGTTGGAACAAGGCCGACTGGCTGCCAGTCCTGTCGGCTTCGCCGGTTCGCGAACCCGCCCACCGCGCCTTTCCCAAGACTATCGAGGACTGGGACATCGAGCGCATCGTCGCCGACTATGCCGCTGCCGCCCAGCGCTGCCAGGCTGCCGGCCTCGATGGCATCGAATTCGAGGCCTACGGCCACCTGATGGACGGCTTCTGGTCGCCGGCCACCAACCAGCGCGACGATGATTTCGGTGGCTCGCTCGACAACCGCTTGCGCTTCACCGGCATGGTGCTCGACGCGGTGCGGGCGGCGGTCGGCCAAAAATTCGTCGTCGGCATCCGCATGGTCGCCGACGAGGATTTCGAGAAAGGCCTGTCGAAACAGGAGGGCGTCGAAATCGCCAGGCGGCTGGCCGAATCCGGCAAGGTCGATTTCCTCAACATCATCCGTGGCTCGATCGAGACCGATGCCGCGCTGACCAAGGTCATCCCGGTGACCGGCATGCGCTCGTCACCACATCTCGACTTCGCAGGGGAGGTGAGAGCGGCGACGAAATTCCCGACCTTCCATGCGGCGCGGATTTCCGACGTCGCCACCGCGCGCCACGCCATCGCCACCGGCAAGCTCGACATGGTCGGCATGACGCGTGCCCACATTGCCGACCCGCATATCGTCAAAAAAGTGATGGAGGGCCGCGAGCACGAGATCCGTCCTTGCGTCGGCGCCACCTATTGCCTCGACCGCATCTATGAGGGCGGTGAGGCACTGTGCATCCACAATGCGGCGACGGGCCGCGAGGCGTCGATACCGCATATTATTCCGAAAACCGAGGGACCGAAGCGGAAGGTGGTCGTCGTCGGCGCCGGCGCCGGCGGGCTGGAGGCGGCGCGGGTCGCCGCCGAACGTGGGCACCAGGTGACGGTGCTGGAAGCATCGAGCCAGGCCGGCGGCCAGGTGCGGCTGGCAACGCAGAACCCGCGCCGCAAGGAATTGATCGGCATCATCGACTGGCGTCTGGCCGAACTCGACCGGCTCGGCGTCGAGATCCGCTACGATAAATGGGCGGAGACGGACGACGTGCTGGCGCTGTCGCCGGACGCGGTGGTGATCGCCACCGGCGGCCTGCCGCAGAACCCGCCTCTGACAGCGGGCGACGATCTCGTCACCTCGAGCTGGGACATCATGGCCGGCAGCGTCAAGCCGGCCGAGAACGTGCTGCTCTATGACGACAATGGCGGCCATCAGGGCATGGGTGCCGCCGAACTGATCGCCAATAGCGGTGCCAGGCTGGAGCTGGTTTCACCGGAGCGCTTCTTCGCGCCGGAAATGGGCGGCATGAACCATGTGCCCTACATGCGCGCCTTCCAGGAAAAGGGTGTCACGGTGACCATCAACACACGGCTACGTTCTGTGCGGCGCGAGGGCAACCAGCTGATCGCCGAGCTCGCCTCCGACTTCGCCGATGGCTGGCGCGGCGAGCGGCGCGTCGACCAGGTGGTGGTCGAGCATGGCACGCTGCCACTCGACGATCTCTATCTGGCGCTGAAGCCGCTGTCGAAGAACGCCGGCGCGATCGATTACGAAAAACTGGTCAATGGCGGCGACATCTTCCCCGTGCGCAATCCGCAAAGTGGCTTCGTGCTCTTCCGCATCGGCGACGCAGTTGCCTCGCGTAACATCCATGCCGCAATCTATGACGGCATCAGGTTCGGCTTGCGGATCTGAGGAATATTTTGGATTGATTGGTGGCGCGCAGCCGAACCTCCGTACGGAGAGCCACCACGGTACTTTGGTCCGGGCTGCGCGCCGCGCACGCCGCCCGGCCATCGCCGGGCACCGTACGACCTTGCGATTGCGGCAGGACGTTCAAAACATCCTGGCGGTGGCCATGCAGAATACGGTGATGACCAGCAGGCCGCCGGCGATGCGTTCGCCTTTTGTCATCTTGGCGCGCAACTGGGTTTGCTTCGCCGCATCAGCGCCGGCCAGCTGCCTGCTGGCGGAACCCACCAATGCGCCCTGAACCGCGGCTGCGATCAAGGCAGTCAAGATGCCGAGCGCCAGGACTTTTTCCATCGAACCGAAAGAACCGTTGTGGAAGAAATACCACAGCAGCAAACCCGTGAGGAAAACCACGCCGGCGGCGCCCATTTGCGGCCGGAAGAAACGTTCCGCCCTGATCTCCGGTTCGCGGGCAACCGCGATGGTGGTGCCGGCCCAGAACACACCCGCCATGACGTGAAGGCCGAGGACGATGATGTAGACATATTGCATGACCGCATTTCCTCTCTTGCCCGCCGCTAACCATATTGATAGATATCAAATGATTAGATGTCAACGCATAAGCTCGAGCCGGTTCCATCGGCTTTGCCCTTGTTCTAGTGTCCGACCATGACGCCCTTTGACCGCCCGCCGATCGGGATGAATCTCGCGCGCACCGCCAAGCTGGTTGCGCAGGCTTTCGACGCTGCCTTGGTCGAGGCCGGCGGCACGCTGCCGGTCTGGGTCACGTTGCTGTCGGTCAAGTCGCGGGAGCTGGCCAACCAACGCGAGCTCGCCGGCATGATCGGCATTCGGGGCGCAACGCTGACCCACCATCTCAACGCCATGGAGACGCAGGGCCTGCTGATGCGCCGCCGCGATCCCGAGAACCGCCGGGTTCACCAGGTGGAGTTGACCCAGGCCGGAGAGGCGTTGTTCCTGAAATTGCGCACGGCCGCGTTAGCCTTCGACAAACGGCTGCGGAAAGGGCTGTCCGACGACAGGCTGGCGGAGTTTGCACAGGTGCTGGCTGCGCTGCGGGCCAATGTCGAGAGCTAGAAATTAGGCTAGGAAGACGCCATGCGCGAAATTTCGCTGAAGGATGCCAGGGCTAAACTCTCGGCGGTGCTCGATCAGGTCATCGCGGGAGAACCGGCCGTCATCACCCGGCGTGGCCGCAAGCAGGCGGTCATTCTGTCGTTCCAGGACTATGAAAAAGCTGGCGCGTGTGCCAGCTTTGGACAATTGCTGGCAGCATTTCCCGGTGATGAGGATGACCTTCCGCCTCGGCCCATCAGGTCGGTTCGCAAGGCCGAACCATGACGGATCTACGCCCGGCTGCCCTGCAGCACTGTCAGCCTGGCCTTTTTCGGCGTCCGTGCCACCAGCCATTCACGCACCCTGTCCGGCGGCATCGGGAAAGCGATGGAATAGCCTTGCACCTGGTCGCAGCCGATCGCCATCAGCGAGTCGAGCTCGGCTTCGGTTTCGGCGCCCTCGGCAACGATCGAGATGCCGAGACCGCGGGCGAGCTCGGTGAGGGCACGCACGATCTTTGTGTTGCCGCTGTTCTCGTTGATGTTCTGGACGAAGCGGCGGTCGATCTTCAGCCGGTCGATCTCGTTTGGATTGACATGGCTGAGCGATGCGTAGCCGGTGCCGAAATCGTCGAGCTCAAGATGGATGCCGGCGGCGCGGATGTGCCGCAGCTTTGCCGCGATACCGGTCTTCTCGTCGTCGAGAATGACGGATTCGACGATCTCCAGCGATAGTTTGTGCGCGGGCAGGCCGGTCCTTTCCAGCGTCCCGAACAGGAAGACTTCGAAATCTGTCTCGCGCAGCTCCGAACCGGACACGTTGACGGCGATCCGGCCGAAGCCGATGCCTGCGCGGTTCCATTCGGCTGCTTCGTTGATCGCCTTGGCAATGACGATGCGGCCAATCTCGGACATCAAGCCGCATTTTTCCGCGATTGGAATGAACTCGCCCGGCGCGATCATGCCGCGTTCGGCATGCCTCCAGCGAGCCAAAGCTTCGATGCCACTGATGGTGCCGTCCGACAGCGACACCTGCGGCTGGAAATAGACTTCGAACGCCTTCTCCGAGATGGCGACCCTGATGTCGAGCTCGAGCTGCTTTCGGTTGTCGAGTTCGCGCCTCAGCTCATCGGAGAAGAACGACAAACTGCCGCCGCCCTGCTTCTTGGCGGAATACAACGCCAGATCGGCATGGACGAGCAGATCCTGCGCATTGTCGGCGTCGACAGGATAGACCGCAATCCCCGCACTTACGCCCGGATGGATCGTCGTGCCTCGGAATATGACCGGTTCATTGAGTTTGGCCAGCATGCGCCTGGCGACGATATCGATGTCCTCGGTGCTGCCGGCGTCGTTGAGGACGACGACGAATTCATCGCCGCCGAGACGCACGTTGAGATCCGACGTACGGCACGAATCACGCATGCGTTGCGCAGCCGCCACCAGCACATAATCGCCGGCGGCGTGGCCGAACGTGTCGTTGATCTGCTTGAACCGGTCGAGATCGAACTGCACCACGGCAACCCGTTCACGCCGTCGGTGCGCGGCATTGATCAACGTATCGAAATGCTCGGTCAGGAAGGTGCGGTTGTGCAGGCCAGTCAGCCCGTCATGCACGGCAATAAAGGCCATGGAATTGCGCGCATCGACCAGCTCGCGGGTCCTGCGCAAGATAGCATTCGACATCGGCCTGAAAATGAAAAGCGCCACCAGCACGATGACGCCGATGGTCGAGTAGAACAATGTGCGGTTAAGCTCGAGAAGTGTTTCGGATCGCTGGTCTGCAAAGGCGCTGATGCGCTGGCCAAGTGCGGCATAGCCCGACAATGTTGCGTTGGCAACGGAAGCGTTCAGGTTGACGCGCTCCTCTCCACCTTTGTAGCCACCATTGCCGGCCATGTTGAGCCGCGATTCGAATGACGAGATCAGGCGTTCGCCGTTGGCGATAAGCCCGACCGAGAAATAGTCGAGATGGAACGGCTTGGCGAAAAGCACGCTCTCGATCGATTTGGGATCGAACCTTGCCGGCGACGCCGGATCGGCGGCGGTCCGCTCGAGCAGCAGATCGTAGTTCTTCTCGAACTCTACCGTCGCTTGCTTGAGCGCGCTGATCAGGGCCGGCTGCTGGTCGCGTGAGGCGGTACCGGTCGCGCCGGCAAGGAAGACGATGCGTTGCGACAGGGCTTTTTGTGTGCTGACCACATCGAGCAGCGCCTGGTTGTGTTGCTGGGCCGCCATCATCTGTTGCAGCAGGATGAAGGAGGCCACGACCATGGCGGCGATGATCAGCAGAGCCAGCCAGTAGCCGGATTTGATGAGGAGTATGAGCCTGCCTGAAACGGCGTGCACCGGCTGCTGCGACATTTTCTGGGTCGGCCCTCTCGCCAACGAATTCTCGTGCGACAACCTTTGGCTTCAAAGTGTTAACAGGTTAGGACGGCAACAGGCCGGCAGCGGCGACCGTGGCGGGAAATCCGCAAGGTGGTTATTGCAATCTTTCGCAGCACCTCCGCATTTGAACATCGTGGCCTCTGCCGTGCCATTGCCGCCACCGAAGCGGTCGCTTTTGCGATGGATTTTTCGTCCGCGCGGCGCGACAGTCCTCATCGATCTCAACAGGGCCTGATCATGACCGCAGCATTCCTTTCCCATATCGACCGCGAGCTTGAAGGGCTCAAATCGGCGGGCCTCTATAAATCCGAGCGGGTGATAACCTCGACCCAATCGGCCGAGATCGAGGTCGGCGGCGAGAAGGTGCTGAATTTCTGCGCCAACAATTATCTCGGCCTCGCCGACAGCGCCGAACTGCGCGAGGCGGCCAAGCAGGCACTCGACCGCTACGGCTACGGCATGGCAGCGGTGCGCTTCATCTGCGGCACGCAGGAAGAACACAAGCAGCTCGAGGCGACCATTTCTGACTTCCTCGGCATGGAGGACACCATCCTCTACGGCTCCTGCTTCGACGCCAATGGCGGCCTGTTCGAGACGCTGCTCGGCGAAGAGGATGCGGTCATCTCCGATGCGCTGAACCACGCCTCGATCATCGACGGGGTACGGCTGTCCAAGGCAAAGCGTTTCCGCTACGCCAACAACGACATGGCCGATCTCGAAGCGCGGTTGAAAGAGGCGCGCGACTGTCGGTTCCGGCTGATCGCCACCGACGGCGTGTTCTCTATGGATGGCATCATCGCCAATCTGAAGGGCGTCTGCGACCTCGCCGACAAATATGACGCAATGGTCATGGTCGACGACAGCCATGCAGTTGGTTTCGTCGGCAGGAATGGCCGTGGCTCGGCCGAACATTGCGGCGTCGAGGGCAGGGTGGACATCATCACCGGCACGCTCGGCAAGGCATTGGGCGGCGCGTCGGGCGGCTACACGTCGGGCAGGAAGCAGGTGGTCGACTGGCTGCGCCAGCGCTCGCGGCCCTATCTGTTTTCCAACACGCTGATGCCGGCGATCGCTGGCGCCTCGATCCGGGTTTTCGAACTGCTCCGCAATGGCGATGCGTTGCGTCAGCGCCTATATGCCAACGCAGCGCGGTTTCGCTCCGAGATGGGCAGGCTCGGCTTTACACTGGCCGGCGCCGACCATCCGATCATCCCGGTGATGCTGGGCGACGCGACGCTGGCGCAGGAAATGGCCGCGCGCATGCTGAAGCGCGGCATCTATGTCATCGGCTTCTCCTTCCCGGTGGTGCCGAAGGGCCAGGCGCGCATCCGCACGCAGATGTCTGCCGCCCATTCCAGCGCCGACATTGACCGTGCGGTTGAGGCGTTCGCCGCAGTCGGTCGCGAACTCGGCGTGATTTTCTGAATGACCGGCAGTCGAAAAGCGATTCCGGATCGAGACCTTCAAGGGACTGCAGAATGTCGAACATGATGAAGGCGCTGGTGAAGGCCAAGGCCGAGCCGGGCATCTGGATGGAAGAGGTGCCGGTGCCAGAGATCGGCCCCAACGACGTGCTGATCAAGGTCCGGAAGACGGCGATCTGCGGCACCGACGTCCACATCTACAATTGGGACCAGTGGGCGCAAAAGACCGTGCCGGTGCCGATGGTGACCGGGCATGAATTCGTTGGTACGGTCGCCGATTTCGGCGCGGCGGTGACCGAATACAAAGTCGGCCAGCGCGTTTCGGGCGAGGGTCACATCGTCTGCGGCCATTGCCGCAACTGCCGCGCGGGCAGGGGGCACCTTTGCCGCAACACGCTCGGCGTCGGCGTCAATCGCCCCGGCGCCTTCGGCGAATATCTGGCTATCCCGCAGCACAATGTCGTGCCGATCCCCGACGACGTGCCGGACGAGATCGCGGCAATCTTCGATCCCTTAGGCAATGCGGTTCACACCGCACTATCTTTCGACCTCGTCGGCGAGGACGTGCTAGTCACCGGCGCCGGGCCGATCGGCATCATGGGCGCATTGGTGGCGCAATGCGTCGGCGCGCGAAAAGTCGTCATCACCGACATCAACCCGGTGCGCCTGGCACTGGCAAAAAAGCTCGGCGTCCAGCATGTCGTTGACGCCTCGAAAGAAAAGCTGCGCGATATCATGCCGGCGCTCGGCATGACCGAGGGTTTTGACGTCGGTCTTGAAATGTCCGGTGCCGCACTGGCATTCCGCGACATGATCGATACCATGAACAATGGCGGCAAGATCGCCATTCTCGGCATCGCGCCGACCGGCTTCGAGATCGACTGGAACAAGGTCATCTTCAAGATGCTGCATCTGAAGGGCATCTACGGCCGCGAGATGTTCGAGACCTGGTACAAGATGATTGCGCTGGTGCAGGGTCCTCTCGATGTCAGCGGCCTGATCACCCACCGCATCGGCATCGACGACTATATTTCCGGCTTCGAAGCGATGAAGAGCGGCAATTCCGGCAAGGTGGTCATGGACTGGTGAAGGCCCGAAGGAACACGGTGCGAACTGAAAGCTGTCCCGCCAAGGTGCCTGTAATTCTGGCAGGAACCTAGCTTTTCGCCAATGCCGCCTCCAGTGCTGCCACTCCGCCGACAATGGCCACACGCTCGGCGGGGCTCAATCTTGCCAGCAATTCCCGTTCGAACTCCTTCGCCAGCGGCACCATCTCGCGATAGGCGGCAACGCCAGCCTTGGTCAGCCCCAGATGCTCGACACGGCGGTCTTTTTCGTCAGGCGTCCGGCTGAGCCAGCGGCGCCGTTCGAGCTCCGCGACCGCGCGCGAAACCTTGGTCTTGTGCATGGCCGATTGCTCGCCGAGCGCCGTCGCCGTCATCGTGCCGTGCTGTCCAAGCCCGGCCAGCGTGCGCCATTCGGGCCGGGTCAGTCCGTGACGGTCCTTGTATATCCTTGAGAATTCGCGGCTGACGGCATCGGCAAGCCGATAGAGCCGGTAAGGCAGGAAGGATTCCAGCTCAAGGATTTCCATGGTTGGCCCTGACTGGGGATGCTGGCGGCTTGGCGAAATCACCGTTGATGGTTACATTTTCAATGGTTACAAATGAAACCGGTATGGTCAACCCGGAGCATCTTTGCGGATGCGCAAACGATGCTACGAGACCATGAATTCGGGAGGGTTCTATGGCCTACTCCTACATGCCGGGTTTCGGCAATGACTTCGAAACCGAGACTTTGCCGGGCTCGCTGCCGCAAGGGCGAAACTCGCCGCAACGGCCGGCCTACGGCCTCTATGCCGAGCAGCTTTCGGGCTCTCCTTTCACCGCGCCGCGCGGCACCAATGAGCGCTCCTGGCTTTATCGGATAAGACCGAGCGTCAGGCACACCGGCCGCTTCAAAGCGGCGAATTATCCGCTTTGGAAAAGCGCGCCGAACGTCGGCGACCACCAGCTCGCACTCGGCCAGTATCGCTGGAGCCCGGTGCCGATGCCGAAGGAGCCGACCGATTTCATTGCCGGCATGCGCTCGATCACCACCGCCGGCGACGTGCTCGGCCAGACCGGCATGGCGGCACACGTCTATGTCGCCAATCGCTCGATGGTCGACGATCATTTTTTCAACGCCGACGGCGAGTTGCTGGTCGTCCCGCAGGTTGGAGCCTTGCGCTTCGTCACCGAGATGGGGGTCATCGAACTCAGGCCGGGCGAGATCGCCGTGCTGCCGCGTGGTCTGGTGTTCAAGGTCGAACTGGTGGATGCCGAAGTGCGCGGCTATGTCTGCGAGAATTACGGCGCCAAGCTGACGCTGCCGGATCGTGGCCCCATCGGCGCCAATTGCCTGGCCAATCCGCGCGATTTCAAGACGCCCTGTGCCTGGTTCGAGGACAAGGAGACACCGTGCCGGCTGATCGCGAAATGGTGTGGCCAGTTCCATGTCACCGACATCGACCATTCGCCGCTGGATGTAGTGGCGTGGCACGGCAATTATTCGCCCTACAAATATGATCTTGCGACCTTCTCGCCGGTCGGTGCGATCCTGTTCGACCACCCCGATCCGTCGATCTTCACCGTGCTGACCGCGCCGAGCGGCGAGGAAGGCACCGCCAATATCGATTTCGTCATCTTCCCGCCGCGCTGGCTTGTGGCGGAAAACACTTTCCGGCCGCCTTGGTATCACCGCAACATCATGAGCGAGTTCATGGGCCTCATACATGGTCAGTACGATGCCAAGGAAGAGGGCTTCGTGCCGGGCGGCATCAGTCTGCACAACATGATGCTGGCTCACGGACCCGATGCGTCTGGCTTCGAAAAAGCCTCGCGCGCGGAGCTGAAACCGGTCAAGCTCGACAACACCATGGCCTTCATGTTCGAGACACGCTTTCCGCAGATGGTGACCCGCTATGGCGCCGAGCTCGAAACCCGGCAGGACAATTACATCGACTGCTGGGCCGGCCTGAAGAAGCGCTTCAACGGCACGCCCGAGGGCGACTGGTCTTGAGCGCCGTCGCGTGACGGATCGTCTGGTGCTTCTTGGCTCGAAGGGTGGTCCCGCGCTGCGGCCGGGCGGGCCGTGGCCGAGTTCGTCGCTGCTGGAGATTGGCGGCCGCACCATTGTCGTCGATTGCGGGCTGGGCGTAACGCGCGGGCTGACCGGTGCCGGCATCAGCCTGAAGGCGCTCGACCTGATCTTCATCACGCATTTGCATTCCGACCATGTGCTGGAACTTGGACCGTTGATCCACACCGCATGGACGGCCGGCCTGGCAACAAAGGTCACCGTATTCGGCCCGCCCGGCACCGGCCATTATTGGCAACGCTTTTGCCAGGCGATGGAGTTCGACATCGAGATCCGCATCGCCGATGAAGGGCGGCCGGATCTCCGCGACCTGGTCTCGATCGTCGAGTTTGGTGAAGGCCAGGTGGCGCAAGAGCGCGGTCTCAAAATATCGGCCTTGCGCGTCGACCACCCGCCGGTGACGGACTGCTTTGCGCTGCGCTTCGATCATGCGAGGCAAGGCGTCGTCTTTTCGTCGGATACGGCGTTCTTTCCGCCATTGGCGGATTTCGCCCAAGGCGCCGACATACTGGTCCACGAGGCCATGCTGGAAGTGGGTATCGAGCGGCTGGTCGCGAAGACCGGCAACGGCGCAAGGCTGAGGGAACACCTGCTTGCCAGCCATAGCTTTGCCGAGGAAGCGGGCCGCATCGCCAGTGATGCAGGCGTCAAAAGACTGGTCCTCAACCATCTCATTCCCGCCGACGATCCCGAGATCGACGAGGCCGACTGGATTGCCGCCGTCAGGAAAACATGGGCCGGCGACTTGACGATCGCACGCGACGGCCTTGTTGTGGGGCTGCAGCATGATCCCGAAAAGTGGAAACCGGTTTTCGGAAGAGATCATGCGTAAAACAAAAATCAAAGCAGCACCAAAGCTGCGCCAGGAGAGGAAACCGCATGAAGCTTGCCACATTGAAGGATGGGACGCGCGACGGAAAGCTTGTCGTCGTCTCGCGCGACCTGACGCGGTTCACCGATGCTTCGTTTCTGGTGCGGACGCTGCAGGCCGCGCTTGACGGCTGGCATCGGATCGCGCCGCATCTCGCTGCCATGGCTGAATCGCTGGAGAATAATGCGGTGCCGTCGGCTCGCTTTCACGAGCATGACGCCCATTCGCCGCTGCCGCGCGCCTACCAATGGGCCGATGGCTCGGCCTATGTGAACCATGTCGAGCTGGTGCGGAAGGCGCGCGGCGCCGAGATGCCGGCAAGCTTCTGGACCGATCCGCTGATCTACCAGGGCGGCTCGGACGCTTTCCTCGCACCGCGGGACCCAATCCGCATGACCGACGAGACCCTTGGCATCGACATGGAAGGAGAGGTCGCGGTCATAGTTGACGATGTGCCGATGGGCGCAAGCCTCGAAGAGGCGCGGGCAGCGATCCGCCTGGTCATGCTGGTCAACGATGTGACGCTGCGCAGCCTGACCGGACCTGAGCTTGCCAAGGGGTTCGGCTTCTACCAGTCGAAACCGTCATCGGCCTTTTCGCCGGTAGCGGTGACGCCGGAAGAGCTGGGCGATGCCTGGGACGGCGGCAAGGTCAGCCTGCCGCTGCTGGTCGATCTCAACGGCAAACCGTTCGGCCGGGCGAACGCCGGCATCGACATGACCTTCGACTTTCCGGCGCTGATTGTTCACGCCGCAAAAACGCGGCCGCTGGCCGCCGGCACCATCGTCGGTTCGGGCACCGTCTCCAACAAGCTTGACGGCGGGCCGGGCAAGCCTGTCTCGGCAGGCGGCGCCGGCTATTCCTGTATCGCCGAGTTGCGTATGATCGAGACTATTGAGGCCGGCGGACCGAAGACGCCCTTCCTGCGCTTTGGTGATACCGTGCGCATCGAGATGAAGGACAGGGGCGGGCATTCGATCTTCGGCGCCATCGAGCAGAAGGTCGAGAAATACGAGGGGGCAAGAGAATGACGGGCGAGACATTCTATCTGCTGTGGAGTGTCTGGGCCCTTGTCATGCTGGCGATCTTCATCCTGGCGATCCGCCTGAGCTATCGCATCGAGGCGCGCTCGCCCGGCCTGACCAACCGCAGCGGCTTTCCGCGCAAGGCGATGATGTTTCACACCGTCACCAACACCAACGTCGCACAGGACCAGGAAACGCAAGCCATGCGGCGGCGCATGATCGGGCTCCTGCTGATTGTTCTCGCTGGATTTCTGCTAATGTGGGCAGGCCTGTCTTTGGTCCGGTCAGCGGCGTGAAGTCATGGACCTGCTGAACCATTTCCGCCGCATGGCAGCCAACAATCTCTGGTCGAACGACCGGCTCTATCGTGCCGTGCTGCAGCTTGAGCCCGGCGAATTCGAGGCTGAAAGGATAAGCTTCTTCCCATCGATCAAGGCAACGCTGAACCACATTCTCGCGGTCGATCACCTCTATCTCGATTTTCTCGAAGAGAGCGGCGTCGGCGCCGCCGCCCATGACGATTTTGTGCCGTTCAATGATACCAAGGCGCTTTTTGTTGCACAGGCGGAGGCCGACCGGCGGCTGATCGCCTTTTGCGACCGCCTGTCGGCGGACGATCTCGAGCGCCCCGTTCTGACCGACCGGCGCGAGGACGGCATGATACCGGAGCGGATCGGCGATTTGCTCGCGCATCTCTTCATCCACGACATCCATCATCGCGGCCAGGTGCACGCGATGCTGTCCGGTACCTCCGTGAAACCGCCGCAACTCGACGAGTTCTTCCTTGATTACGATGTGAAACTCAGGAAAGCGGAGGTTGAGCGCCTGGGCTTGCGAGACCAACTGCTTGGATAATCATGCCAAAGCCACATCGTAACGGGCGAAATGCGGGTCGGATGTCAGGATGGTGAGGTTCTCCACTTGCGCCTGCGCAATCAGAAGCCTGTCGAACGGATCACCATGGTGGTGGGGTAGGCCGCCGACGGCGTTCGCGTGCTGGAAGGTTACGGCGAGCGGCTGAAATTGCATCCTTGGAAGCAGCGTTGGCAGATCGTCCGGCGCATTAAGTTTTCTGATCGAACGTTTGATGGCAATTTCCCAGACGCTTGCCGCGCTCGCGAACACCACCGCTTCCGAAGCCAGAATAACGCGGTGGTGCTCGCTGAGACGTCGATCGTCCGAAATCGACCAGAGGATGATGTGTGTGTCGGCGAGAAACGGGCCGACCGTCATTTCACGTACTCATCCCACTCGGGACCGAGTTCATCAAAATCGTCCGCAATCCAGATCTTGCCCTTCAACGCGCCTATCCGCGGCAGGGGTTCGGCCACTGCCGGAGCTACGATCCGCGCCGCCACCTTGCCGTGGCGTGTGAGCACGATCTCCTCGCCGGCTTCCGCGCGGCTGACGAGTTCCGACAATTTGGCCTTGGCTTCGGCAATAGAAACATTCATGACTCGATCCTTTATGACCATAATTTAGGTCATAATTGATCGAGACGCAAGTCCGGTCGGGTTGCCTACTACGCCGCTTGCACCTTCAGCACGCCGCGCTTGATCTGGTCCTGCTCGATCGATTCGAACAAGGCGCGGAAATTGCCCTCGCCAAAACCTTCGTCGCCCTTCCTCTGGATGAACTCGAAGAAGATCGGCCCGATGACGGTTTTCGAGAAGATCTGCAGCAGGATCTTGGTCGTGCCGCCGTCGACCACGCCTTCGCCGTCGATCAGGATGCCGTGCTTCTTCATCCGCTCGATCGGCTCTTCATGGCCGTTCACGCGGGCGAAGGACATGTCGTAATAGGTCTCGGGCGGGCCTGGCATGAATTTCAGGCCGTTTTCGGCCAGCCTGTCGGTGGCGTCGTAAATGTTATCGGTACCGACGGCGATGTGCTGGATGCCTTCGCCATTGTACTTCTTCAGATATTCGGCGATCTGGCTGGTCTCGTCCTTGGACTCGTTGAGCGGGATGCGGATCTTGCCGCAGGGCGAGGTGATGGCGCGGCTGACCAGGCCGGTGATCTTGCCGTCGATGTCGAAGAAATGGATCTGCTTGAAGCCGAACAGGTCGCGGTAGAAATCCCACCATTTGTCCATCTGGCCGCGATAGACATTGTGGGTCAGGTGGTCGAGATAGTAGAAGCCGACGCCCTCGGGCCTGGGGTCGCGCTCGCCCAGCCAGTCGAACTCGGCGTCATAGGCCGAGCCCTTCTCGCCGTAAGTTTCGATGAAATAGAGCAGCGATCCGCCGATACCGACGATCGCCGGCACATCGAGCGTCTTGTCGTTGCCTTCATAGGGCGTCGCGCCCTTGGCTACGGCGTGGTCGAAGGCATGCCTGGCATCGACCACCCGCCACGCCATCGAGGCGGCGCAAGGGCCGTGCTTGTCGACGAATTTCATGGCATGCGAGCCGGGTTCGGCATTGACGACATAATTGATGTCGCCTTGCCGCCAGACGGTAATGTTCTTGCGGCGGTGCTTGGCGACCGGCACATAGCCCATACGGGTGAACAGTTCGGCGAGCTTCTGCGGCTCAGCATGCGCGAATTCGACGAATTCGAAGCCGTCGGTACCGGCGGGATTGGTTTTGCTGATCTTGGCGGGCGGTGCGTCGTGCGGGAAGGGACCCATGGCAGTGTCCTCCAAAGCTGTTTGGCCTGGAAAGGCCATCTCAACCTAATGATAGCAAGGACGCAGTGCATGGTGCTTGCATTCAAACGCTTGAAATGATCAGGTAATGCGTGAATTGTGCATGTATGGAGAGAAACCCATGGATGATGCGCGCATCGACCAGTTTGACCGCAAGATAATGGCTCTGCTGCAAGGCGATGCACGGCTGACCAACAACGATCTGTCAGAACGGGTGAATCTTTCCGCGTCGCAATGCTCGCGGCGTCGCCAGCGGCTGGAGGAGGACGGCTACATCAAGGGCTACCGGGCGGTGCTCGACCGCGACAAGCTCGGTTTTTCCCTTGTGAACGTCATCTCGGTGACGCTCGCAACTCACAACCGCGACAATGCGCGGCGTTTCGGCGAATTGGTGGCACGGCTGCCGCAAGTGCAGGAAGCGCACGCGCTGACCGGCGAGATGGACTATATATTGAAAGTGGTGACGCCCGACCTGAAGTCGCTTTCGGAATTCGTCAACAGCGTGCTGCTGCCGCACGAATCCGTGCAGCACGTGAAGACGGCGATCGTGCTGGAGACGCTAAAGGAAACCGGCGCGCTACCGATCTGAGGGCGAATGTCACCCCTTCGACTGCTGGATCAGCCCATAAAGATTGGTGCAGCGGGCGCCGGAACGGCAGTAAGCGAAGACCGGGCCTTCAAGTTCCTCAAGCGCCTCGGCCTGGTCCTCGACATTCTCGGCCGTGATCTGGCCGCTGATGACGGGGATGTAGCGGAAGGCGAGCCCGGCGCCCTCGACCGCCGCCTTGACGGTGTCGGCCGATGGCTGGCCGGGCTGCTCATCGTCCGGCCGATTGCAGATCACGCTCTTGAAGCCGGCGGCCTTGATGGTGGCGACATCCTCGGGCTGGATCTGGCCCGAGACCGAATAGTCCTCGCTGATCTGACGGTATTCCATGGCGGTGTCCTCGCAATCTGGTTAGCGGCAGTCTTGCCACTCCCTGACCCGGTCGGCAATCCGCGCGAAAAGAAATCCATCCGCGCAGATAGAGATTTCGATGCCGGAAATCCAGCCGGACGGCGCCGCGTGTGCTTGGATGCGCCATACGCCAGCCCGGCTGGATGAACGAGGTCGATCGCTCAGCTGCCGAGGATCGCGCCTTTGATCTGGGCGATGTTGTTGTGCATCAGGTCGATATAGGTCGCGGCCGGGCCGTCGGGCTGCGACAGCGCATCGGAATAGAGCGTGCCGCCCACCTTGATGCCGGTCTCGCTGGCGATCTGCTCGATCAGCCGCGGATTGGTGATGTTCTCGACGAAGATCGCCGCCGCCTTGTCCTGCTTCACCTGGCTGACCAGCTTGGCCACGTCGGCGGCGGAAGGCTCCGACTCGGTCGACACGCCTTCCGGGGCCAGGAAGGTCAAGCCATAGGCCTTCTCGAAATAGCCGAAGGCATCATGCGAGGTGATGACGACGCGCTTCTCTTGCGGGATCGACTGGATCGCCGCCTGCACTTCGCCCTCGAGCGTATCGAGCTTTTGCGTATAGGCGGCTGCATTGGCCTTGTAGCTGTCGCAACCCGCAGCGTCGGCCGTGCAAAAGGCGTCGGCGATGTTCTTCACATAGATCTTGGCGTTGGCGATCGACTGGAAGGCGTGCGGATCGGTGACCGTCTTGCCGCCATCGGTTTCCGCGCCTTCGGCGGCGTCGGCCTCGGCGAATTCGGGTTTGAAATTGATCGGCGTGACCCCCTTGGTCAGCACGGCAATCGAGGCCTTGGTAGCGCTGGCGTCGACCAGACGCTGCAGAAAACCTTCGAAATGCAGGCCGTTGACCAGCACGATGTCGGCCTTGGCCATGGCCACCGCATCGGCGGGGCTCGGCTCGTAGACGTGGGCGTCGCCGTCCGGCCCGACGATGGTGGTCAGATCGATGCGGTCGCCGCCGACATTCTTGGCGAAATCGGCGATGATCGTGAAGCTGGCGACCACTTTCAACGGCTCAGCAAAGGCCGACGAAGCGCCAAGGGCGGTTAATGTTATAACGCTCACGGCCAACGTGGCGCGGATCGATTTCAGCATGGACAGTTTCTCCTTGTTGGGATCAGGCAGTTCTGTGGCGGTGATGGACGATGCGGGCGCGCAGGATGCCGCGCGCGCCGAACAGGATCGAGGCGAAATAGACGACGCCGGCGGACAGGATGATGGCCGGGCCGGAGGGCAGTGACGCATGGTAGGACAACAGCAGCCCGGCAATGCAGGAGGCAAAGCCGATCACTGTGGCCAACACGCACATCGGCTCGACGCGCGACGTCCAGAAGCGGGCCGCCGCCGCCGGCAGCATCATCAGCCCGACCGACAGCAAGGTGCCGAGCGCCTGGAAACCACCGACGAGATTGAGCACGACGAGGCCGAGAAAGATGAAATGCACCGGGCTGCCCATCCGGCTGACTGAGCGCAGGAACAAAGGGTCGAGGCATTCGGCGACCAGCGCCCGCCAGAAGATGGCGAGGCTGGCCAGCGTCACCACGACGATGCCGCCGATCAGCGTCAGCGCCTCGTTGTTGAGCGCCAATACGGTGCCGAACAGCACATGCATGAGATCGACGCTGGAACCGCGGATCGACACCATAAGCACGCCGATAGCCAGCGAAATCAGATAAAAGGCCGCCATCGAGGCATCCTCGCGCTGGATGGTGAAGCGCGAGACGGCGCCGGCGCCGAGCGCCACGATGATGCCGGCGATCAGTCCGCCGATAGTCATCGGCAGGATTTCCAGGCCATAGAACAGGAAGCCGGCGGCAGCACCCGGCAGGATGGCATGCGCCATGGCGTCGCCGGACAGGCTCATGCGCCGCAGCATCAGGAACACGCCGACCGGGCAGGCGCCGAGCGACAGCATCATTGAACCGGCGAGCGCCCGCTGCATGAAGGCGTAGTCGGCGAACGGAGCGACGAACAGACCGTAGAGCACGTCCATCACGCCGCCCTCGGCCCCGGGCCGTGATGATGGTCATGGTCATGGTCATGGCCGTGTTCGTGGCCACTGTGCTGGTGATCATGCTCGCCGGGCTCACACCATGGCGCGTTATCCTCCCAGGCTTCGTGGAAGCGGCGCGCGCGCAACAAATTCTCCGGCCGCAGCGTCTCCCTGGTCTCTCCCCAGGCGATCGGCTGGCGCGCCAGCAGCAGTGTTTCGGGGAAGTTCTGCCGCACCAGATCGAGATCGTGGACCACAACCATGATCGTGCGTTCCTCGCCGTGCCAGCGCTTGATCAGCGCGATCAGGTCACCGACCGTCTTGGCATCGACGGCGTTGAACGGCTCGTCGAGCAGGATGAGCTCGGCATCCTGCAACAGCACGCGGGCAAACAGCGTGCGCTGCAGCTGGCCGCCCGACAACGTGTCGATCGGGCGCTTCTCGAAGCCGCCGAGGCCGACGGCCATCAGCGCCTCGCTGACCGAGTCGCGATCTTCCCTTGTATAACGGCCGAGCATGCCGCGCCGCGGCCACAGGCCAAGTGAAACCAGGTCGACGACACGGGCCGGAAAGGAGCGGTCGAGCTCCGATTGCTGCGGAAGGTAGGCGGCGCGCACGCCGGGCGCCCGGATCACCGCGCCGGCCATCGGCTTCAGAACGCCGACGATGCCCTTCATCAGCGTCGACTTGCCGGAGCCGTTGGCGCCGACGACCGCCGTCAGCGATCCCTTGCGGATCGTACCATTGAGGTGGTGGACCGCAGGATGGCTGTTGTAGCCCAGCGTCAGGTCGCGGAAGGTCAGGCAGGTTTGGCTCATGTGACGATCCATGGGGCGACGATCGGTGCTGCAGGGGCGGATTCGATATGTGATGTTATTACATTAGTCAACAAGCCAATCGGGCGGAATTGCGGCCGGGCCGTCATGTTGTCGGTTTTGGCTTGGCTCAAGCGGTTCCGCTCGAGCGGCCTTGCCCGAAACGTATCCCGATCCTAAACAGGCGCAGCCGACAAGAGAAAGCCGGACAAAAGAAGGAATATCCAATGAGCATTCGTCGTATCGATGTAGGCCCACGCATGAGCCAGATCGTCATCCACGGCAACACCGTCTATCTGGCCGGTCAGGTCGGCAAGCCGGGCGGAAACGTCGGTGCCCAGACCAGGGACATTCTGGCGGCGATCGACGAATTGCTGGCCAAGGCCGGCACCGACAAAACCAAGATCCTGCAGGCGATCATCTGGCTGGCCGACATGAGCACCTTTGCCGAGATGAACGCGGAATGGGACAAATGGGTGCCGCAGGGCAACACGCCGGCCCGCGCCACGGGCGAAGCGAAACTTGCCGGACCGGAATATCTGGTCGAGATCATTGTTACCGCGGCGATTTGAGAATGCGGCTCTAACCCTCCCCCTCGAGGGGAGGGTCGGCGAGTAGTCGAAGCGAAGCGGAGACTGCGAGACGGGGTGGGGTCGGCGAGGTTGCTCCGCCCCCCCCCCCCGGCACAAAAATCCCCCGCGCGGCAATTTGCGCCGCGACCCACCCCTCAAGGGGGAGGGTTAGGAGCTCACCCCTGCGATGGCGTGAACCTTGCCACGAGAGTGTGGTTCTCTGCCGCATAGGTGAACCGGACATGGGTGACGGGGTGCTCGGCGCTCCATGTCCGCCGCTCGATCACCAGGCAGGGCGCGCCGGTCTCGATGTCGAGCGCCGCCGCGATGTGCTTTTCGGCGGCAACCGCGCGAATGCGATGCTCGGCGGCACTCCACGGCACGCGCCCGATCAGCCACGGACCGGGAGCGGTCTCGAAAAACGCCTCTTCGGCGGCTTCCGGCACGGCAGCCAGGTTGATCAGCCGCTGCTCGTGGGCAAACGGCCGCTTGCCGGCGAAATGCAGGCATTCCAGCGCCAGCACCGGCCCGGCGACGTCGAGTTCCAGCAGGGCTCGGTCGTCGGCGCTGCTGCGCCTTCCGCTTCGCGCCATGCGCTCATAGCGGTAGGGCAAGCCAAGTGCCTCGACCTCGATCCGGATGTCGTGGATTTCGAGAACGGCCGCCTGCGATTGCGGCCGGCGGACAAAGCTGCCCGAACGACGCCGGCGCTCGATCAGCCCGGCCTTGGCCAGTTGCGACAGCGCCTTGTTCACTGTCATGCGCGAACAATTGTATTCGGCCGTCAGTTCATGCTCGAACGGAATGCGGTGGCCGGGCGCCCAGGCACCCGACAGGATCCGTTCGCTGATGTCCGACAGGATGCGCTGGTGCAGCGAAAGAACCTCGCCGCCGTCCGCGCTTCCAGAATCCGCGCTTATTGTCGCGATCATACTCATGCCGAAAGCGCCGTCATCACCTTGCGGAACCGCTCGGCGATAGCATCGCGCCTGGCATGCATGCCGCCGCTGACCAGTTTCTTGCCATGCACCCAGACGCAATCGATCTTGGTGCCGTTGGCAAAAATCCAGGCGTCAAGGATTGTATCGCCCGTCTTGCCGGCCAGCGATGGATGCTTGCCGTCGAGCGAGACGAAATCGGCCGGGGCACCTGCTGCGATCTGCGAGGGGCCGGCGCCCAACGCGGCACTGCCACCATCGAGCGCTGCATCGAACAAAGCACGGCCGGTCGAGCCACCGGCCACCGCCAGCACGTTGCGGGCGCGGTGGGCGAGGCGCTGCGAATATTCGAGCTGCCGCAACTCGTCCGGCAGGCCGATCAGGACGTTTGAATCCGAGCCGATGCCAAAGCGGCCGCCATGCTGCATGAACAAGGACGCGGCAAAGGTGCCGTCGCCGAGATTGGCCTCGGTGATCGGACAAAGGCCGGCAACGGCGCCGCTTTTCGCCATTTGCACCGTCTCTGTGTCGGTCATGTGGGTGGCGTGGATGAGACACCAGCGCCGGTCGACCTTGGCATTGGCAAGCAGCCACTCGACCGGCCGCGCCCCGGACCAGGCAAGGCAGTCCTCGACCTCCTTCATCTGCTCGGCGACGTGGATGTGGATGGGCCCCTCCGGCGCCATCACCGTGATGTTTTCCAGTTCCTCCGGTGTCACGGCACGCAGGCTGTGCGGGGCGACGCCGACAACGCCTTGATTCAAGCTGCGAACGGATTCGCGGCATTTCTCAACAAGCCGCGAGAACTGGTTCACATTGTTGATGAACCGCCGCTGGCCTTCATTTGGCGCAGCGCCGCCGAAAGAGGAATGCGCGTAGAACACCGGCAACAGCGTCAGCCCGATGCCGGTCTCGGACGCTGCGGCAATGATGCGCTCCGCCATCTCGGCGATGTTGGCATAGGGCCGGCCGTCGCGGTCGTGGTGTAAATAGTGAAACTCGCCGACACGCGAGAACCCGGCCTCCAGCATCTCGACATAGAGCTGGGCCGCGACCGCCTCGACCTGGTCCGGCGTCATCGACAGCGCGAAACGGTACATCACCTCGCGCCAGCTCCAGAAACTGTCGGCGGAAGGCCCGCGCAATTCGGCAAGCCCGGCCATGCCGCGCTGGAAGGCGTGGCTGTGCAGGTTCGGCATGCCGGATAGAAGGATGGCCTGGCGCTCGTCGCCAGGCAGGAGCGAGGTATTCGCCTCGACCGTGGCGATCCTGCCGTCGGAGATGACGATCCGTACATTGCTGTGCCAGCCGTCGGGCAGAAGTGCCTGTTCCGCAAAGATTGCCGTCACGTTTTTCTCCAAATCCCGGCCTGCCATGCGATGATAGCGCTTGCAGTGCCTTTTGATATGTATATACATAATGACTCCCGATTGAAACGGAAAAGATGATGGCTGCAGAGAACAAAAGCCGGGCAGGGGAGGTTCGCCTCTGGCGCAATGCGCGCCTCGCGACCATGGCCGATAGCAGCGCCGGGTCAGGCGTCGTCGAGCACGGTGCAATCGCCGTGCGCAATGGCCGGATTGTCTATGCCGGGCCAGAAGCCGACATGCCGGCAGCGCTCCGCGAAAACGCCGAGGCGATCGACTGCGACGGTCGCTGGATAACGCCTGGCCTGATCGACTGCCACACTCATCTGGTCCATGCCGGCAACCGTGCCAATGAATTCGAGATGCGGCTGGCCGGCGCCACCTATGAGGAGGTTGCCAAGGCCGGCGGCGGCATCGTTTCCTCGGTTAAGGCACTGCGCGCGGCCAGCGAGGACGAGCTGGTCGCCCAGTCGCTGCCGCGCCTCGATGCGCTGATCGCCGAAGGCGTCACCACAGTCGAGATCAAATCCGGCTACGGTCTCGACCTCGAAAACGAGAAGAAGTCGTTGCGCGCCGCGCGACGGCTGGGCGGTGAGCGGCCGGTGACGGTCAGGACCACTTTCCTCGGCGCCCATGCGCTGCCGCCCGAAGCAAAAGGCGACAAGGATGCCTTTATCGATCTTGTCGCCAACGAGATTTTGCCGGCCATCGCTGCCGAGGGCCTGGCCGATGCCGTCGACGGTTTTTGCGAAGGCATTGCATTTTGGCCGGAGCAGATCGCCCGCGTGTTCGATGCCGCGAAGACGGCGGGCCTGCCGGTCAAGCTCCATGCGGACCAGCTATCCAATCTGCACGGCGCGGAACTTGCGGCGCGCTATGGTGCGCTGTCGGCCGACCACCTCGAATATACCGACGAGGCCGGTGCGGCGGCGATGGCGAAGGCAGGATCCGTGGCGACCATCCTGCCCGGCGCCTACTACTTCATCCGCGAGACCAAGAAGCCGCCGATCGTCCTGTTTCGCCAGCATGGCGTCAGGATGGCCGTTGCCACCGATAACAATCCCGGCACGTCGCCGCTGACCTCGCTGCTGCTGACCATGAACATGGCGGCGACGTTGTTCGGCCTGACGGTCGATGAATGCCTTGCCGGCGTCACGCGCGAGGCTGCCCGCGCGCTCGGGCTGCTTGGACAGACCGGTACGCTGGAGGCCGGAAAATCCGCCGATCTGGCGATCTGGGACGTCGAACGCCCGGCCGAACTCGTCTACCGCATGGGCTTCAACCCGCTGCATGCCCGCATCTGGAGGGGACAATGACCGAACTCAAGCTAAGGCCAGGCAATGCCACGCTGGCCGATTGGCGCGCCATCTATCGCGGCGCCGCACTGAGGCTCGACGATGCCTGCCGGCCGAAGATCAAGGCCAGCGCCGAGGCCGTCGCCAGGATCGTTGCCAAAGGCGAGCCGGTCTATGGCATCAACACCGGCTTCGGCAAGCTGGCCAGTGTTCGCATCCCCGCCGCCGACCTCGAGACGCTGCAGCGAAACATCGTATTGTCGCATGCCGCCGGCGTCGG
Source organism: Mesorhizobium sp. M0910 (assembly GCF_040319465.1). Lineage (NCBI taxonomy): Bacteria > Pseudomonadati > Pseudomonadota > Alphaproteobacteria > Hyphomicrobiales > Phyllobacteriaceae > Mesorhizobium > Mesorhizobium sp. M0910. Next base: position 305,258 of record NZ_JAMYNZ010000008.1, on the reverse strand, counting down.
CGAGCCGATGCCCATCGCAATTTGCCGGCTGATGATGGCGCTGAAGCTGGCCAGCCTGGCACAGGGCGCCTCCGGCGTGCGGCCGCGAACCATCGAACTGCTTGAGGCGATGCTGGCCAACGATGTTATTCCCGTGGTGCCGGCGCAAGGCTCGGTTGGCGCTTCCGGCGACCTTGCGCCGCTATCGCACATGACCGCGGTGATGATCGGCGTCGGCGAGTGCTTTACCCCGCATGGCCGCTTTCCCGCCAAGGTCGCCTTCGTTTCGCACGGCCTGGAGCCGGTGATACTGGGCGCCAAGGAAGGCCTGGCGCTGCTCAACGGCACCCAGTTCTCGACCGCGTATGCGCTTGCCGCTTTGTTCGAAGCGGAGGTGCTCTACCAGTCGGCACTGGTCGCCGGCGCGCTGTCGACCGATGCCGCCAAAGGCTCCGACGCTCCGTTCGATCCACGCATCCATCTGCTCCGGAAACATCGCGGCCAGATCGAGACGGCCGAGGCGTTGCGCAATTTGATGGCCGGCAGCGCCATCCGTGAATCGCACCGCGTCGGCGACGAGCGCGTGCAGGATCCGTATTGCCTGCGCTGCCAGCCGCAGGTGATGGGCGCAGCACTCGACGTGCTCCGCAAGGCCGCGGACACGCTCGCCACCGAGGCCAACGGCGTCACCGACAATCCGCTGATCTTTGCCGAGGACGACTCCGCACTTTCGGGTGGCAATTTCCACGCCGAGCCCGTGGCCTTCGCCGCCGACATGATCGCGCTCGCCGTCTGCGAAATCGGCTCGCTGTCGGAGCGGCGCATCGCCATGCTGGTCGACCCGGCGCTGTCGGGCATGCCGGCTTTTCTCACGCCCAAGCCGGGTTTGAATTCCGGTTTCATGATCCCTCAGGTCACCGCCGCGGCACTGGTTTCTGAAAACAAGCAAAAAGCCTATCCGGCCAGCGTCGATTCGATCCCGACCTCGGCCAATCAGGAAGACCATGTCTCGATGGCGGCGCATGGGGCGCGCCGGCTCATCGGCATGGTCGAGAATGCGACGGCCGTCATCGGCATCGAATTGCTGGCCGCCGCACAGGGCTGCGATTTCCATGCGCCTCTGGCCTCGAGCGCGGCACTGGAGGCGGTGCGCCGGCTGGTCAGGGCAGAGGTGCCGCATCTCGACAACGACCGCCATTTCCACCCGGACATGGAGAAGGCCATCGCCATGGTACGCAGCGGCGCGGCGGTGGAAGCGGCAAGCGCGGTGAAGCTGCCGGGCGTGACGTCGTGAAGCCGTCGTCGCTGCGTTACGCCGGCATGGGTCGTGTTCCGTCGCGCCCCCCTCTGTCCTGCCGGACATCTCCCCCTCCAGGGGGGAGATTGGCAGCTTCGGGGACTGCGCCCTTTCTGCACCCTACGAGATTGGCGAAAGTAGAGATGATAGCCAATCTCCCCCCTGGAGGGGGAGATGTCCGGCAGGACAGAGGGGGGCGCTGTCCCGCCAACCTCAGCCCGGCAACACCGAAACTTTCAAGGCCAGAAACAAAAAACCCGCCTCGAGGGCGGGTCGTCGGGCTGAATCAGCACCATAGGCAAATTAGTAGCATAGCTGCCGGCACAAAGCAAGAACAAAATACGTCGCAACCGACAAAAAGCGAGATCGGTGTTCAAAGACGGTCGCAAAGTTGCGTTCTGTCGCGTGGAGACTTCCGATGACTTCACCCTCCTGGCTCACGGTCACCCAAGGCACGGCACCCTTGCTGGTTTCGATCCCGCATACCGGCATCGATCTCGCCGGCCTCGACAGCCGGCTAATCTCGCCCTGGCTCGGCCGCCGTGACGCCGACTGGTGGATCGACAAGCTTTATGACTTCGCAGAAGACCTCGGCGCGACCGTTGTGCATACGGCGATTTCTCGCACCGTCATCGACGTCAACCGCGATCCGTCCGGCGCCTCGCTCTATCCCGGCCAGACGACGACTGGGCTCTGTCCGACCGAGACCTTTGACGGCGATCCACTCTACCGCAAAGGTGAAGAGCCGGGACCGTCTGAGATCGACGGTCGCCGCGAGAAGTTCTTCCTGCCCTATCATGCCGCGCTGCAGGCCGAGGTCGACAGGCTGCACGCTTTGCATGGGAAGATCGTCGTCTATGACTGCCATTCGATCCGTTCGGTGCTGCCGCGCCTATTCGAAGGCAAATTACCGGTCTTCAATCTCGGCACCAACGACGGCCAGAGCGCCGATCCGACGCTGCAGGAGAAAGTCAGGCAGATTCTGGGCGAAACCGGCGAGAGCTTCGTCGTCAATGGCCGCTTCAAGGGCGGCTGGATCACGCGCCATTTCGGCCAGCCGCAAAACGGCGTCCACGCGCTGCAGATGGAGCTGTCCAACCGCGGCTATCTGCGCGAGCCCGAAGGCAAGGGCATGCCCGGCAATTGGCCGGTGCCTTACGATGCCGAATTCGCGGCGCCAATCCGCGTCACGCTGAGAAAGATCCTGGAAACCGCGATCGCCTGGGCCGAGCGCTGACGCGCGGCGCGCTTCATTCGAAAGGGACAATCATGACCGATCCTCGCCACAACATCCGTGAAGTGCGCAGCCCGCGCGGCAGCGAGCTCAACGCCCGCACCTGGCTGACGGAAGCGCCGTTGCGCATGCTGATGAACAATCTCGACCCAGAGGTCGCCGAAAACCCCAACGAGTTGGTCGTCTATGGCGGCATCGGCCGGGCGGCGCGCACCTGGAACGATTTCGACCGCATCGTTGCCTCGCTGAAGACGCTCGGCGACGACGAGACGCTGTTGGTGCAATCCGGCAAGCCGGTCGGCGTGTTCCGCACTCATCCTGACGCCCCGCGCGTGCTGATCGCCAATTCCAACCTGGTGCCGCACTGGGCGACATGGGAGAAATTCAACGAGCTCGATAGAAAGGGCCTGATGATGTACGGCCAGATGACGGCCGGCTCGTGGATCTACATCGGCACGCAAGGCATCGTGCAGGGCACCTATGAGACCTTCGTCGAGGCCGGCCGCCAGCACTATGGCGGCAATCTCAGGGGCAAGTGGATACTGACCGGCGGCCTTGGCGGCATGGGCGGTGCCCAGCCGCTCGCCGCGGTCATGGCCGGCGCCTGCTGCCTGGCCGTCGAATGCGATCCCGACCGCATCGATTTCCGGCTGCGCACCCGTTACGTCGACGAACGCGCCGACACGCTCGACGAGGCTCTGGAAAAGATCGAGCGCTGGACCAAAGCCGGTGAGGCGAAATCGGTCGGCCTCGTCGGCAACACCGCCGACATCCTGCCGGAACTGGTGCGGCGCGGCGTGCGCCCCGACATCGTCACCGACCAGACCTCGGCGCATGACCCGCTCAACGGCTATCTGCCCAAGGGCTGGTCGCTGGCCGAATGGCGCGAGAAGCGCAGCAGCGACCCGAAGGCCGTCGAAAGAGCTGCCCGCGCGTCGATGCGCGAGCACGTCGAGGCGATGGTGGCGTTCTGGAACGCCGGCGTGCCGACGCTCGATTACGGCAACAACATCCGCCAGGTGGCGAAGGAGGAGGGCTTCGAGAATGCTTTTGCCTTCCCAGGTTTCGTGCCGGCCTATATCCGTCCGCTGTTTTGCCGCGGCATCGGCCCGTTCCGCTGGGCAGCGCTTTCCGGCGACCCCGCGGATATCTACAAGACCCACGCCAAAGTGCGCGAACTCACGCCCGGCAACACCCATCTGCACAATTGGCTCGACATGGCGCGCGAGCGCATCGCCTTCCAGGGCCTGCCGGCGCGCATTTGCTGGGTTGGGCTCGGCGATCGCCATCGGCTCGGCCTCGCCTTCAACGAGATGGTCGCCAGGGGCGAACTGAAGGCACCGGTGGTCATCGGCCGCGATCACCTCGATTCCGGCTCGGTCGCCTCGCCGAACCGCGAGACGGAGGCGATGAAGGACGGCTCGGATGCCGTCTCCGACTGGCCCTTGCTCAATGCCCTGCTCAATACGGCGTCCGGCGCCACATGGGTGTCGCTGCACCATGGCGGCGGCGTCGGCATGGGCTTTTCGCAGCATGCCGGCATGGTCATCGTCGCCGATGGCACGCCCGAGGCGGCCAAGCGCCTGGAGCGGGTTTTGTGGAACGACCCGGCGACCGGCGTCATGCGCCACGCCGATGCCGGCTATGACATCGCGATCGAGTGCGCCAGGGAGAACCAGCTTAACCTGCCCGGCATTTTGGACTGAGCCGCGCCTTGCGCATCCTTCGGGCAGCCGAATACCGGTCGATGCCGTGGAAGAACGGCGGCGGGGTGACGACGGAGATTGTCGTGTCGCCGCCAGGTGCCGGGCTCGACGATTTCGACTGGCGTGTCTCGATGGCGCTGGTCGAGGGCAGCGGCCCGTTCTCCGGCTTCGCTGGCGTCGACCGGACCTTGGCCTTGCTGGAAGGCGAGGGCATGGTCCTCGATATCGCCGGCCGGCCGCCGGTCGAAATCACCAAGGGTTCCGCACCGCTTGCCTTTCCGGCCGACGTGCCGACGCAAGCCACGCTGATCGCTGGCCCGATCACCGACCTCAACGTCATGACCCGCCGCGCCCGGGCGGCCCACACGGTCGAGCGCCTGCTGATTCCGGCTTCGACGGAGATCCAGGCCGAAGCCGATGAAACACTTATTCTGTGCGTCGACGGCGAACTCAGCGTGGCCGGCGCGGCGCCCATGCAATTGGGGCCGCTCGACGCGCTGTTGCTCGGGGCGCAAGCGCCGGAACTGCACCTGGACCCCGTCCGGCCGGCCAGGCTGTTCGTGATCCGCATCGACCGCATTGCCGGCAACGATTAACGTCTGTTTCCAAACATGATCGTGACGCCGGCCAAATATCGCGTAAGCTGGTCGCTGCATCACGAAAAAGCCTGAATCTTCCGCCGATCAGAAGCCGAAACGATGCTCATAGTGCTCGCCTGGAAGTTGTCGAGAGACAGCATCTTGTCGTGGTGCGGAAACAAACTTTCGGCCAAGTGTTGCGATGCAACCAATTGCATTTGGACCGGTTTTAGGGACATTGCCGTGGCGGTGACGCCGCACTGCGTCCCCAACACGGAACCTTAGATGAATATCCAGACCAATCTCGCACAGATCGAAAAGACGAGCGCCAGCTTCCCGGCTGTCACCGACGAGCCGATACGCTCCCATTTCCTGCCGGAAGATCGGCTGCGCGCTTTGGGCGCAGCCCTTGCCAATGGCGATGCCAAGGACTTGTTCGGTCTGACGCCTTTCGATTTTCAGGCGCGCATTCGTGACAGCGCCAGGAAGATTCTCGATGTCTACCGTTCCACCAACGCTGCCCAGGCGAGGGGCGAAACGATCACGCCCGCGGCGCAGTGGCTGCTCGACAACAACTATCTGGTCGAGGAGACCATTTTTCAGGTCAAGCGCGACCTGCCGCGCCGCTTCTATCGCCAGTTGCCGACGCTGAAACTGTCGGATGGATCCAGCGTGCCGCGCGCACTGGCGGTCGCGTGGACCTATGTCGCGCATTCCGACAGTTCCGTCTCGTCGGCCATGTTCAAGGCGATCGTCGAAGGCTTCCAGTCCGTCGAGCCGCTGAAGATCGGCGAATTATGGGCGCTGCCGTCGCTGCTGCGCTTCGTCCTGATCGAGAACCTTCGCCGCATCGCGGTCCGCGTCAATCGCACGCGGGAACTGCGCCAGATCGCCAACGAGGTCGCCGACCGTGTGCTGGCGACGGACGACAGCGCCGACCGGCAGGCGATACTTTCCCACTACAGCGCCCATGCGCAGGACACCACCTTCGCCACCCAATTGCTCTACCGGCTGCGTGACGGCTCGCAAAATGCCGGCAGGGCGCTGGAATGGCTGGAGGGCGAGCTGGAAAGGACCGGCTCCGACGCCGAGGAGATCATCCTCAGCGAGCACCACACGCTGTCCAGCGGCAACGTGACCACCGGCAACATCATCCGCGGCCTGCGCCTGATCAACGACGTCGACTGGACGGTGTGGTTCGAGGGCGTCAGCCGCATCGACACCTTGCTGCGCGAACGCACCGATTTCGCCGCCCTCGATTTCTTTTCGCGCGACCAATACCGGACTGCGATCGAGGAGCTGGCGCGCCGTTCCGACCTCTCCGAATTTCGCGTTGCCGAAAGGGCGATCGAGCTCGCCGGCCATGCTGCCGATGCACCGGGCTCCGAAAGCGGTCCGATCGCTCATACCGACGTCGGCTTCTTTCTGGTCGGCCCGCGCCGGCAGGAGCTCGAGCGGTCGATCGGCTACCGGCCGACCATCGGCAAGACGCTGAACCGGACGTTCCGCAAGACCGGATGGCTGGGCATCGTCGTGCCGGTGTTTGCGCTGACGGTCCTGCTTCTGGTCGTTTCCGGCAATGCGCTTGCCAATCTCGGCCTGTCGGTGCCGTCGATCGTCCTGATGCTGGCCCTGTTCGCGGTGCCGGCCAACGAAGGCGCGCTCGCATTCTTCAACACCGTCGTCTCGCTGTTTTTGAAACCGACGCGTCTCGTCGGCTATGATTTCAGGCACGGTGTGCCGCCCGAGGCGCGCACGCTGGTGGTGGTGCCGTCGCTGATCGGCTCGCGCGACGATGTCGAGGAGAACATCCGCAACATCGAGGTGCATCACCTCGCCAATACGGCGGGTGAGGTCTATTTCGCGCTGCTTTCCGACTGGCCGGACTCGAAGACCGAGATCGATACGGCGGATGTCGAAATCCTCGAATTCGCCCGCGCCGAAATCGCCAGGCTGAACGCCCGCTATCCCTCGGAAGGCGCGCCGCGCTTTTATCTGCTGCATCGGCGCCGGCTCTACAACGCATCGCAAGGCGTCTGGATGGGCTGGGAGCGCAAGCGCGGCAAGCTGCACGAATTGAACCTTCTGCTGCGCGGCGACAGCGACACCACCTTCTTGCCGTTGGAAGTGCCATTGCCGGAGAGCGTCGTCCACGTGATGACGCTGGACGCCGACACCCGCACCACCCGCGACGCCGTCGCTGCGCTGGCCGGCAAGCTTTGCCACCCGCTCAACCGTCCGCATTTCGATGTCGCACGGCGCGAGGTTACTGCAGGTTATTCCATCCTGCAGCCGCGCATCACCGCGTCGCTGACCAGCGGCGACGAGGCATCGTTCTTTCAGCGTGTCTTTTCCGCCAATCGCGGGCTCGATCCGTACGTCTTTGCCGTGTCAGACCTCTACCAGGACATCTTCGGCGACGGTTCCTTCACCGGCAAGGGTCTTTACCATGTCGACGCCTTCGAGGCGGCGCTGAAGGGCCGCATCGAGGAAAACACCATCCTCAGCCATGATCTGCTCGAAGGCGCCCTGGCGCGCTCGGCCTTGGTCACCGACGTCGAACTGGTCGAGGACTATCCGACCCGCTATTCGGTCGATGCGTCGCGCCACCATCGCTGGGCACGCGGCGACTGGCAGCTTCTGGGCTTCATCCTTGGCCCGCGCTCAAACGTGCCGGCGCTGTCGCGCTGGAAGATGGTGGACAATCTGCGCCGCTCGGTGACGCCGATCTTCTGGGTGATGGCCGCGATCGCCGGCTGGACGCTGCTGCCCTTCACGCAGGCCGCGCAATGGCAGGCGCTGCTGATCCTCACGCTGTTCATGGCGCCCACTTTCGACATCGTCAACGCCATCCTGCCGAAGAGCGGCGATCAGACGCCGCGCGGCCATTTCTCGGCACTGGCACGCGACGTTGCCTTCGGTACCGCCCTGGTGGCGCTGAAGATTGTCCTGATGGCGCACCTAGCCTGGATGATGGGCGACGCAATCATCCGCACGCTCTACCGCCTGTTCGTCAGCCGCCAGAACCTGCTCGAATGGCGCACCGCCTCGCAGGCACACAAGGGTAGCGACAACGATCTCGGCTCCTACTACAGCATCATGTACGGCGCCGTGATCATCGGCGTCGTCGGCCTCGCCGTCCCGGTGCTGGCCGATTCCACCGGCGCCTTCGTCGCCTTCTTCTTTGCCTTGTTCTGGATCGGCTCGCCCGCCATCGCCTGCTGGATCAGCCGTTCGGCCGAAACCGAGGACCGCCTGCGCATATCGGCCGCCGACATCCACGCGCTGCGCACCGTGGCGCGGCGTACATGGCACTATTTCGAGACTTTCGTGACGGCCGAGCATCACCATCTGCCGCCGGATAATTTCCAGGAAAGCCCGGCCCCCGTGGTGGCGCCCCGCACCTCGCCGACCAACATCGGCGTCTACCTGCTGTCGGTGATTTCGGCACGCGACTTCGGCTGGATCAGCCTCTCCGACGCCGTCAACCGCATCGACGCGACCATGTCGACCATCGAGAGCATGCCGCGCGATCGCGGTCATCTCTTCAACTGGTACGACACCACGACGTTGAAGCCGCTCTATCCGCTTTACATTTCTGCAGTCGACAGCGGCAATCTCGCCGGCCATCTGGTGGCCGTGGCCGCAGCCTGCGCCGAATGGGCCGAAGCGCCGTCGGTGCATGTGCAGGGCGACTTCGAAGGCATCCTCGATACTGTCACCATCCTCGACGAAAGCCTTGAGGAACTGCCCGACGACCGGCGTCAATTGCGGCCCTTGCGCCAGCGGCTCGCCGACCGTCTCGATGGCATGCGGCGGGCGGTCGAATTGATCAAGGCGCAGCCGGAGATGGCGTCGATCCGTACCATCAACCTGGCCGTCCTGGCCGGCGAGATACGCAAGCTCGCGACAGCCATCCACACCGAGGCAGCGTCGACCCAGAGCGACACCATCGCCGATTGGGCGGCCAGGCTCGAAGCCACCTGCGAGGCGCATGTGCACGACGCGCACAGCGACGAAAACGCCGTCGCGGCATTGCGGGCCAAGCTTCTGACGTTGCGCGAGCGCACGCGCCGTTTCGCCTTCGAGATGGATTTCTCGTTCCTGATGCGGCCCGAACGCAAGCTCCTGTCGATCGGTTACCGGGTCGAGGAGCATCAGCTCGACGAAAGCTGCTACGATCTTTTGGCCTCCGAGGCGCGGCTGACCAGCCTGTTCGCCATCGCCAAGGGCGATTTGCCGACCGAGCACTGGTTCCGGCTCGGCCGGCCGATCGTCGAGATCGGCTTCCAGGGCGCACTGATGTCCTGGTCCGGCTCGATGTTCGAATATCTGATGCCGCCCCTGGTGATGAAGGAGCCGCAAGGCAGCATTCTCAACCAGACCAGCAAGCTCATCATCAAGCGCCAGATCCAGTATGGCCGTTCGAAGAACGTACCCTGGGGGATTTCGGAAGCGGCCTACAACGCCCGCGACCGTGAACTGACCTATCAGTACACCAATTTCGGCGTGCCCGGGCTCGGCCTGAAGCGCGGCCTTGGCCAAAATACGGTAATTGCGCCTTACGCGACCGTGCTGGCAGCGCAGTTTACGCCGCATGAATCCGTGCAGAACCTGGCCAGGCTGAGGCGGTTGGGCGCGCTGGGCCGGCACGGTTTCTACGACGCGGTGGATTTCACGCCGCAACGCGTCCCCGAGGGCACCGACCACGCCGTCGTGCTCAACTACATGGCCCACCACTCCGGCATGTCGATTGCCGCAGTTGCCGATGCGATCTTCGAAGGGCGCCTGCGCGACCGCTTCCACAGCGATCCGGTGATCGAATCGGCCGAATTGCTGCTGCAGGAAAGGGCGCCGCGCGACATCCCGACTGCGACCGTCAGGACCGAGGCCGACGAGCGCTCGAAGGACGAGACCGAGCTGGAAAGCCCGGACACCCGCATCGTGCTCGATCCGCTGAGGGCGCTGCGCTCGACCAGTGTCATGTCCAATGGCCGCTACTCGGTCATGGTCACCGCCACCGGCTCCGGCTACAGCCGCTGGGGCGACCTTGCCGTCACGCGCTGGCAGCCGGATCCGACCGAGGACCGCCTTGGTTCCTATATTTTCCTGCGCGACGCCAGTAACGGCGACTGGTGGTCGGCCACCGCCGAGCCGAAGCGCGCCGCCGGCGAGCGGGCGCAGACGCTGTTTTCCGACGACAAGGCGAGCTTCGTCAAATCGGTTGGATCGCTGCGTTCGGAAGTCGAGTGCATCGTCATCTCGGAAGGCAATGGTGAGGGCCGACGGGTGACGCTCCACAATGATGGCCCCGCCGACCGGCATATCGAAGTAACCTCGTTTGCCGAACTGGTGCTGGGCTCCGAGCCCTCCGATAATGCCCATCCGGCTTTTTCGAAGATGTTCGTGGAAACCGAGATCGCGCCGAACAACGGCGCGATCTTCGCCACCAGGCGCAAGCGCGAAAAGGACGAACCCGACGTCACCATGGTGCATTTCGTCACCGACCCGTCTGGATCGGCGCGCGACGCCGAGGCGGAAACCGACAGGCGCGCCTTCATCGGCCGTGGCCGCACTATCACCGAGGCGGCTGCCTTTGATCCCGGCGCCAAGCTTGGCGGCCATTCCGGCTTCACCCTGGATCCGATCGCATCGCTTCGCCGGCAGGTGCGGGTGCCGGCCAACAAGAAGATTTCGCTGACCTTCTGGACCGTCGTCGGTACCCATCGCGCCGAATTGGATGCCGCCATCGCCCGGCTCGACCATCCCGAAAGCTTCGCCCGCCAGGCGATGCTCGCCTGGACGCGCTCGCAGGTGCAGACCCGGCACCTTGGCCTCAGTCTGTCGGACGCCGCCAATGTGCAGAAGCTGGCGCGCTATCTGATCTATCCCGACCCGTTCCTGCGCCTTCCCGGCGAATCCATCGTCTCCGGGCTCGGCAGGCAGTCTAGCCTGTGGCCGACCAGCATATCCGGCGATTTTCCGATTTTCCTGGTCAGGATCGCCGATGTCGCCGATCTGGAGATCGTCGCCCAGGCGCTTCGCTTCCAGGAATACATGCGCGCCCGCGGCATGATGATCGATTTTGTCGTCGTCAACGAGCAGGCGTCATCCTACGTGCAGGACCTGCAGCGTGCGGTGGAGACGCTGTGCGAAAACAGCCGGTTGCGCGGCAAGGAGCTCGGACCCCGCCAGCACATCTTCGCAGTGCGCCGCGATCTGATGGAGGAAACGACCTACAGGACCTTGCTCGCCGTCGCTCGGGTGGTGCTGCATACGCGCAACGGCACCATCTTCGACCAGATCGAGCGCGCCGAGGCCGCGGCACTGCAGGCGCGGGACGCCGCCCTCCAGCCGGCAGACCTTGCAGCGCTTCGCGAGCCGTCCTTGCCGGTGCCGACGTCGCAAGCATCTGCCGCCCAGGCACTGATCGAGGGCCGCGTCGACGGCAGCGGGCTCGACCAATGGAACGGTTTCGGCGGCTTCGACGGCGACGGACGCCACTACGTCGTGCGTCTTGCCGGCCGGCGCACGACGCCGCAGCCGTGGATCAACGTCATCTCCAACCCATCGTTCGGGTTCCACATTTCGGCTGAAGGCGCTGCCTTCACCTGGAGCCGCAACAGCCGCGACTATCAGTTGACGCCATGGTCGAACGATCCGGTCACCAACCGGCCGGGCGAGGGCATCTATATCTACGATCATGCCAGTGGCAGGGCGTTCTCGCCAATGGCTGCCGTGGTGCGTGATCCGACAATGACCTACGAAACCTGGCACGGGCAGGGTTTTTCGACGTTCCGCTCACAACGCGGGCCGCTGTCGATGGACCTGACCCATGTCGTCGATCCCGTCGATCCGGTGAAGATATCGCGGCTGCGCATCCAGAATTCGGGTTCGGTGCCGATGCGGCTGCGCGTCTACGCCTATGCGGAATGGGTTCTTGGCGGCCATCGCTCGCGCACCGCTGCAAGCATCGTTCCGTCGAGGGATGCCGCAACCGGCGCATTGCTGGCGCAAAATCCCTATGGACTCGATTTCGGCGAGCGAATCGCCTTTCTGGCCGCCGACGGTGCGGTGCATTCCGTCACCGCCGACCGCGGCGAATTCATCGGCAGGCAAGGCACGAGCGAGTTTCCGCATGCGGTGCTGAGCGGCGCCGACCTGTCGGGCCGCGTAGAGGCCGGCGACGATCCCTGCGCGGCCATCGCACGCGACATCGACATCGCTGCCGGTGGCGACGTCACGCTGCTCTGGCTGCTCGGCGACGCGGCCTCGCCCGACGAGGCCAGCGCGCTGGTGCAGACCCATCGCTCCAGGGATTTCGATCAGCGGCTGGCCGACAACGAGCGCACATGGCGCGGCTTTCTGGACACCATCCAGGTCGAGACGCCGGACAAGGCCCTCGACGCCATGGTCAATCACTGGCTGCCCTATCAGAGCCTGGCCTGCCGCATCCGTGCCCGCTCTGCGTTCTATCAGGCGAGCGGTGCCTTCGGCTTCCGCGATCAGTTGCAGGACACCTTGGCCTTGCTGGCGCACGACCCCAAGCTGGCGCGCGATCAGATCCTCAACGCGGCGCGGCGGCAATTTCCCGAAGGCGACGTGCAGCATTGGTGGCTGCCGCGCACCGAGGCCGGCGTCCGCACCATGATCTCTGACGACGTGGTCTGGCTGGCCCACGCTACCGCGCGCTACCTGCTGGTGACCGGTGACACCGCGATCCTGAAGGAGCAACTGCCCTTCATCGAAGGGCAGGCGCTGAGCGAAGGCGAGCACGATGCGTTCTTCATCCCGGAAATCTCGAAGAAGACAGCCTCGCTCTACGACCACTGCGCGCGGGCGCTCGATCTTGCTGTCAAGCGCAGCAGCCCGGCCGGGCTGCCGCTGATCCTCGGCGGCGACTGGAACGACGGCATGAACCGCGTCGGCGAGCACGGCAAGGGCGAGAGCGTATGGCTGGGCTGGTTCCTGCTGAAGACGCTGGGCGAATTTGCCGATGTCGCCAAGGCGGAGCGCGATGCAAAGCGCGTGCAAGCCTGGACGAAGCACGCCGAGGTGCTGAAGCGGGCGCTGGAAAGCACCGCCTGGGATGGCGAGTGGTATCGGCGCGGCAGCTTCGACGACGGCACGCCGCTCGGCTCGCGCAAGTCGGATGAGTGCAAGATCGACTCGATCGCCCAGTCCTGGAGCGTGCTTTCGGGCGAGGGCGACCCGGCGCGGTCGACCACGGCAATGGGGCAGGCGATGAAAGCGCTCGTCGACGACGAGCTCAAGATCGTCAAACTGTTCACCCCGCCCTTCTCGAAGACGGAAAAGGACCCGGGCTACATCAAAAGCTATCCACCGGGGGTCCGTGAAAACGGCGGCCAATACACGCACGCCGCGACATGGTTCGTTATTGCGCTCGCCGAGATGGGTCGCACCGACGATGCGTACCGTTGCCTTTCGATGCTAAATCCGGTCAACCATGCGCTCGATGAAGCCGCGGCAGAGCGCTACCGCGTGGAACCCTACGTCGTCGCGGCCGACGTTTATTCCGGGCAAGACAAGGGCGGCCGAGGCGGCTGGACCTGGTATACCGGGTCGGCGGGCTGGCTTTATCGCGCTGCGGTCGAGAGCATTCTCGGCATAGAGCGCCGCGGACAGCGCCTCCAGTTCACGCCGCGACTTCCCAGCCATTGGGACGGCTATTCGGCAACCCTGAAGATGCTGGGTGCCGAGATCAAGGTACGCGTCGTCCGCGACAAAAAGGCCCGGGCCATCTCACTTGAAGTGAATGGCACGAAGACCAAATCTTCGTCCTTCGAGCCAAAAGCCGGCGACAATGCCGAGGTGGTCGTTAGAATACCGACCTAGATTCAAGCACTTGGAGCGTCGCTCAGGGTTCCCCAGGGCACGCGCGGGCGCTCCAAGTGCCTCTACCGGTTATATTTGCGTTTGACCTTGCTGAATGCCTGCACACGACTTTAGACGTCGTGTCTGGGGTCTTGCTGATTAAAAATGTGGCAGTGCTTTCCAGTTGCCATGATTTTGCCGCAACGCTGACATTTCACCTTTTATCTCAAACTGTTAGACGATCACGGCAAATTTCGAAGCGTCGTCATCTTTTGTTCGCGGAATGGGAACGGAAGAGGTAGACGAGCATTGTTTTGCGACGCGTCAACCGATACGAGTCAAAAAATGACGCACTGCACCATAAATAATTGGCGGAGTAGCTGAAGTGTCACTTCTGCAAATCTACTGGCGAGCCCTTGGTTATCTCGCTGCCGACAGGAAACGCGTTGCGTTTATCTGCGGGGCGAACGTCGCGCTTGCCATTATCGCCATTCTCGAGCCGATTATGTTCGGCCGGGTGATCGATGCCATTTCGGACCGCGGCTCGGTATTCGCGACACTGGCAATGTGGGCCGGTCTCGGCGCGTTCAACATCATTGCCTTCGTGCTGGTGGCGCGCGGTGCCGACCGCTTTGCCCACCAGCGGCGCAGCGAGGTTCTCTGCCAGTCATTCGAGCGCGTGATCACCATGCCGCTTGCCTGGCATCATCAGCGCGGCACCTCCAATTCCCTGCACACGCTCCTGCGCGCGGTCGAGACCCTGTTCAGCCTCTGGCTGGAATTCATGCGGCAGCATCTGTCCACCGCGGTTGCGCTGGTTCTGCTGGTGCCCACCGCGCTCAGCATGGATATCCGCATGTCGATGGTGCTGCTGGCGCTTGGCGCGCTCTATGTCGGCATCGGACGGCTGGTGATGCGGCGCACCAAGGAAGGCCAGGCGGCCGTAGAGCGGCACTACCACAAGGTGTTTGCGCATGTGACGGACTCGGTCAGCAACGTCGCCGTCCTGCAGAGCTACAACCGCATCGGCCATGAGACCGAGGCGCTGAAGCGCTACGTCAAGAACCTGCTCGACGCACAGAATCCGGTGCTCGACTGGTGGGCGATGGCCAACGCGCTGCACCGCCTGTCGTCGACGATTTCGATGATGGTGGTGCTCTTGATTGGCGCCTATCTGGTGACGCACGGCCAGTTGCGGATCGGCGACGTCATCGCCTTTACCGGCTTTGCCACACTGCTGATTGCCCGGCTCGACCAGATGTCGGCGTTCGCCAACCAGATTTCCGAGGCGCGCGCCAAGCTCGAGGAATTCTATCATCTCGAGGACTCTGCATCCGACGCCGTCGAGCCCGATGGGCTGCGCGAGCTCGTCAACGTCACGGGGCACGTGCGTTTCGAGAATGTCTGCTTCGAGTTCGGCAACTCGGGGCAGGGCGTCGACGACGCGTCGTTCGAGGTCCAGGCCGGCCAGACGGTCGCCATCGTCGGCCCCACGGGCGCCGGCAAGACGACGCTCATCAACCTTCTGCAGCGCGTCTTTACCCCGTCCAGCGGCCGTATCCTGATCGACGGCATCGACACCCGCACGGTGACCCGCAAGTCGCTGCGCCATTCGATCGCCACCGTGTTCCAGGATGCCGGCTTGCTCAACCGCTCGATCGAGGACAACATCCGCGTCGGCCGTGCGGAGGCGACCTATGACGAGGTCCATGCCGCGGCCAATGCCGCCGCCGCGCAGGATTTCATCCTGTCGAAGAGCGAGGGCTACGACACGGTCGTCGGCGAACGCGGCGGACAGCTGTCCGGTGGCGAGCGCCAGCGCATCGCGATCGCCCGCGCCGTGCTGAAGGACGCGCCCATCCTGGTTCTCGACGAGGCGACCAGCGCGCTCGACGTTGAGACGGAAGATCGCGTCAAGGACGCCATCGACGAGTTGCGGCGCGGCCGCACCACCTTCATCATCGCCCACCGCCTGACCACCGTTCGCGACGCCGATCTGGTCGTGTTCATGGACAAGGGCCGGGTGGTCGAGATGGGCGGGTTCACCGAACTGTCGCTGCGCAACGGTCGCTTCGCCAGCCTGCTGCGCGCCGGCGGTCTGCTCAACGACGAGGAGGTTCGCCGCCTCAGCCGCCCGGTGAACGAGGCCGCCTGAGCAGCGCGGTTTGCCTTCTCCCTTTGCGGGAGAAGGTGGCCTCGCGAAGCGAGGTCGGATGAGGGGTGCTCCGGCTTGGCTCAAATCTTCATCCAAAATCCAGACTTCGGCGCACGGCGATCATTGGCGCCTCACTCCGTCCAGCACCCCTCGTCCGGCTCGACGCTACGCGCCGATCCGCCTTCTCACGCAAGGAGAGAAGAGAGGACGTACCGCCGCTGTGGTTGCCGCAACTCCGCCGGCGGTCTATGTAAGGCCGCATGAGCGACACGACCTCACGCCCCTCCGGCTGGATGGATATTGCCAACCCGACGCGGTTCGTCGGGCTTGCCGACAAGGTCGTGCCGTGGCTGGCGAGCGTCGCCGCCGTCGTCCTCGCTGTCGGTCTCTATATGAGCTTCACGGCGCCTGAGGACTTCCAGCAGGGCATCACCGTTCGCATTATGTATATCCACGTGCCTTTCGCCTGGCTTGCCATGATGTGCTACACGCTGATGGCGGTCTCGGCACTGGGCACGCTGGTCTGGCGCCATCCGCTGGCCGACGTGGCGCTGAAATCGGCGGCACCCATCGGCGCCGTGTTCACCGCCCTTGCGCTGATCACCGGTTCGATCTGGGGCAAGCCGATGTGGGGCACCTGGTGGGTGTGGGACGCCCGGCTGACCTCGGTTTTCATCCTGTTCCTGATGTATCTCGGCATTATCGCGCTGACCCGCGCGCTAGACGATGCCGGGCGTGCCGCCTGGGCCGCGGCCATCATAACGCTGGTAGGCTTTATCAACATCCCGATCATCAAATTCTCGGTCGACTGGTGGAACACGCTGCATCAGCCGGCGTCGGTGTTCCGGCTCGGCGGCCCGACCATCGACCCCAGTTTGTTGTGGCCGTTGCTGGTGATGGCGCTCGGCTTCACAGTATTGTTCTTCGCCCTGCATCTGATGGCGATGCGCACCGAGATCCGACGCCGCCGCGTCATTTCGATGCGCCGGGTTGCCGCGAGGCAGGCTGAACGGTAGCCAACCGATAGGATCAAGCCATACGCCCGCGTGCTGCCACCGGCAGCGTCTCGATCACCTTGTCGCCTTCGATCAGATGCACCTCGTCGAACAGGTTGGTGACGACGCAGCAATGGTCGGGTACGACGCGCACGCGCTCGCCGATGCGAAGCTCTGCGCCGCCCGAAAGCGTGACGTTGCCGTGCTCTTCGCTGAGGCTGGTCACTCTTGCGCCTGAAATGCCCAGCAGCTCGCCGAAATCGGCGAGCCCCAGCGTGTCGCTGGAGAGCGCCTTGCTGCCGGCGTCAAGGATGGCGCGTGTCGGCGTTGGACGGCTGACCACCGTCGACAGTACGGTCAGCGCACAATCGTCGAGGCTGCCGACGCCTTTGGCGATCTGGTAGCGGTCGAGATAGATGTAGGTGCCGGGCCGGTATTCGGTAACGACGCTATGCTCGCCGGAACGCCACATGTCGGGTGTGCCGCCGCTGGAGATGCGCTCGCAAGCAAGGCCGGCTGCGGCAAGTGCTTGCTGCGCATCGGCGAGCCACGCCTCGGTCTCGGCAGCGCGGCCAGCCCCCGGGTAGGTCATCAGGCCGCCGAACACGAGCCCTCGGACCTTGTCGATCTCGCTCGCCAGCGCGACTGCCTCGCCGGCCGACTGCACACCGCAGCGGCCCATGCCGGTGTCGCATTCGACCAGCACCGGCAGGCGGTGGCCGGGATCGGTAAAGGTGGCGGCAAGTCCCATCAGCGTGTCCATACTGTCCGTTGTCACCGACAGGGTTACGCGGCCGTGCAGCGCCTTGAGGCGTTCCAGCTTGGCCCGCCCGAGGATATTGTACGGCAGAAAGATGTCGGTCAGTCCGGCATCGGCCATGATTTCGGCCTCGCCGATCTTCTGGCAGGTGATGCCGATGGCCCCGGCCGCGACCTGCTTTTTCGCCCAGTAGGGCAGCTTATGGGTCTTGATGTGCGGCCGGAGCTTCAGCCCGTGCCGGTCGGCATGGGCCTGCGCCCGCGCGATGTTGGCTTCTGCGCGGCGGGCGTCGATCAGGATTGCCGGCGTATCGAGGTCGTCTATGCTGCGCATGGAATGTCACCTTTGGGAATTTGTCGGGACTTATGGCCCCGATCGTCGCCGATGTCATGAGGCCAGAATGCGGTTTACGTCGACACCGGATCGGTGTTCGGTTATGCGCTGTAGGCGCCGCCTGAAGAAGGGATCATGATCATGAAACGCTCCGCCATCAACGACATCATCCGCGACGCCGACGCCTTCATCCGTTCGTTCGGCTACATCATGCCGCCCTTCGCCTACTGGACCCCGGAAGAGATGAAGGCGCACCGGCAGGATTCGGCGGCCATCTTCTCGTCGCGGCTCGGCTGGGACATCACCGATTACGGCCAGGGCAAGTTCGACGAGCTCGGCCTGTTCTTGTTCACTGTTCGCAACGGCCGCTACGAGGACATGAAGAAGGGCATGGGCATGCTCTATGCCGAAAAGATCATGATCTCGCGCAAGGATCAGCTGTCGCCGATGCACCGCCACAACATCAAGGCCGAGGACATCATCAACCGTGGCGGCGGCAAACTGGTGCTGGAGCTGTTCATGCATGACCGCGATGGCGGCATCGATCCGAAGGCCGAAGTATCTGTGCCTGTCGACGGAACCATCCACAGACTGCCTGCGGGTGGATTGCTGAAGCTCGACCCAGGCCAGAGCGTGACGCTGCTGCCGGGCGTCTGGCACGCCTTCTGGGCCGAGGGCAAGGACGTGCTGATCGGCGAGGTCTCGACCGTCAATGACGATCTCACCGACAACGTTTTTCGCGAGCCGATCGGCCGCTTCGCGGACATCGACGAGGACACAGCACCGCTGCACCTCTTGGTATCCGATTACGAGAAGTGGGTGGGTTAAGGCAGGGTGGCGAGGAACACTTATGCTTGAGAGTGAAGGTTCTCGGCAATCAGCCGCTTCTGTCGCAAGTCGACCCGAGTCGTTGTGCACAGCTGATCCAGCGGCATTTTGACGTGGGCTTCGTCAAGCGGGATTAGCGCGTAGTAATTGCCCTCGCCCGGCTGTGGGATTGGCGCCGGGGCCGACTTGTCATCGTCGGGATCGACTCGTGAGGCGGCAATGATGACCCCTCGGGAATCGTATACCGCGTGAAGCGCTATTGGCATGTCTTGGCTCCTCAGGGAGAACTTATCGCCGCGAATCTTATTTGCATATCGTCTGATACGTTCGTCTGGATTACCTCGGTCTGGCCTGTCTCGTCGATGTAGGTATACAGGCTTTCCCAGCGCAAAGTGGCCGTGCGAAGGACAACCGCCGCACGTACCGAGTACCCCCAGTAGGCATCGCCTGTTCCGAGCTTCCAAAACCACACCATTTGGCTGCCAGCTCGTTGGAAAGTGGATTGAGTGACGAAAGTGGCCAAGGAAGTCTCCTTGAGGCTTGATTTCCGTAGAACCTGGAACTCTCGAGGAGTCTTCTTGCAACATCCGCTTGCGACTGCCAGAGGATAGGGAACACGAGCACCCTCGGACGGATAGGCATTTCAACCTCGCGAGACTGAATTTGCGGGAGAAGATGGCACTGGTCAAGCGTCAATCTTCGGTGGCAATGGGCGGCTGCGCACGCTTTTCGTGCATTTCCACTCCTGGTCTAACGCTGATGCTTGTCGGCCCTGCGGTTGCCCAGCAGGAGCTTGCGTTCGAGATGCGCCCGCAACTCCCCATAATACGCCGTCAGGAATGCGCGTGCGTCATGGGCTTGTGGTGCCGCGCCGATCTTGCGTCCGATCGTTTCGGCCACCGTCCGCAGGGCGAAATAGTCGTCGCGGCGCAGCACCTCCTCCAGCTTGTGGAGTTCGGCAATCCCGTAGGCATCGAGCTGGGTGTGGCTGAACCGGAACGCGCCGGCCGCCGAATCCTGTCGTGCCGACAGGTCTTCAAGCAAGGCGCGCTTCGGCGCCTCGACCACCCAGGTCCCTGCCAACAGGTCGCCAATCCGCATGCGGTCTCGATTGAACAGCGGGAACAAGGCAAACAGCAGCGTCCACACCAGTCCGAAGATTGTCGTCAGTGCGTCGGCAAGGTCGGTCCCGCTGCGTCCGGCGATGATCGACAGCGGCAGGAACACCTCGATCTCGCGCATCAGGTTGCGGGCAATGACCTGGTCGATCGACAGGCCGTCGCCACTGCGCGACGCGACCCGGATGCCGACGATCCGCTTGCCGGGCGTAGCCGCGCGCCGGCCTGCTTCGAAGGCGATGAAGTAAGCGTTGCGCAGAAAGAAGATCAGGATGATCCAGACGACGAAGAGCGGCTGGAATCCCTCGCTGCCAAGGCCTCCCACCCCGAACAGCGCGACGATCGTGATCACGATTGCAGCCACGGCGATGAACACGACGTCGAGAAGGAAGGCGGAGGCCCGCGTGCCGGCGTCGGCGAGCCTAATCCGGAGATCGACGCCTTCGGGCGTGATCAGCGGCCGTATGGCCGCGAACGCGGCGCGCCTACCGATCGCCATGCCGCACCGCCCGGAACAGGTAGAAATAGCCGAGCCACAGCGCCAGCATGCCACCGCCAATGGCGTAGCGCGTGATGTCGCTGGTGATGGTCTGCCTGCCAATGCCCTCGAGCAGCCCGGCAAACAGCAGCATGACCGAGACCCCGACCATGGCGTTCGCGGCGATGCGTCCGGCGCGAGCCGCTGCCGCCATGCGTGTCAATTCGCCGGGAAAGGCGATGCTGGTGCCGATGCGCATGCCGGCCGCGCCGGCCAAAGCGATCGCGAACAATTCAGTGGTGCCGTGGATGGCCAGCCAACCGCCGAGCTCCATGCCAAGTCCCTTGGACCAGTAGACTTGGAACAACGCCCCGATCATGCAGCCGTTGAACAGCATCAGCAGCACTGTCGGCACCGCGAAGGCGAAGCCAAGGGCGAAGGCCAGGATTGCGACCTGGACGTTGTGCGTGAACAGATAGGCGGCAAAACCTGAGAGAAAGCCATTGTCGCCATCATAAAGCATGTTGCGCAGCAGTTCGGCCGACGTGTCGGGGCCGCGGCCTCCTGCCAGGCCGGGCGGGATGATCGCGTCGAACCAGCTCTTGTCGGATGCCACCAGCCAGGCGCCTGCACCAATGCCGATCACCATCAGCGCGACCGACGCCAATGTCTCGCGCCACAGGTCGCAAATGGCCTCGGGCCAGTCGTGCAGGAAGAAATCGGCGAGGCGCTGCCGCAGCCCGCGACGCGCGCCGTAGAGATAGAAATAACCGCGCAGCGACAGCGCTTCGAGATAGCCGACCAGCGCATTGTCGAGCGAGGTTGCGCGCGCCACTGACAGGGAAGACAACGCCGATCGATAGAGCAGGGGCAGCGACAGCAGCTCCTCTTCGGAAAGCGTCCGCGGCGCACGCTTCTCGACACGCGCCAGCAGCGCCTCGAATGCCTTCCAGTCGGCCTCGCGCTCGCGGCGGAAGCTGGCCAGCGACTGGCGTACCGCGTCGCCACGTGCAGCATTGTCGACGACTGGCGCCGTCACAGCAAGTCCTCCTGCTTGAACTGCAGATAGCGCTCGACCAGCGCGGGACCCAGCCGATTGTGCTCAGCTTCGATCACGTGCGCCCCGAGCAGGCGCAGCCGGCCGATGACGACCTGCCTTTCGCGCAAAAGCCCTCCGGCGACGACCGCGCGGGCAACGTCCTCGCCAGAGCGTGGCGGCATATCGGCCAGGCCCTCCAGTTCGGTGTCCTTCATCAGCATGAACAGCACGAGATGCCGTTCGGTGAGCCGGCCCACGGTGCGCAGCATCAATTCCGCGCTGATCGGATCGACGAAATCGGTGAAGATGATGACGAGCGAGCGGCGGTCGAGCCTAGCCGCGAGCGTCGTCAGCGCCAGCGTGAAATTGGTCTCCTCGCTGGAATAGTCGATCTCCGCCGCTCGTTTCTGGATCATCGCAAAGTTGGCGGGGCCGCGTACCGCGCCGCTCGAAACGCGCGGCCTTGCATCGAAGCCGAACAGGCTGACCATATCGCCGCCCTTCAGCGCGATGAACGCCGACAGCAAGGCGGCCGTCACGGCCCGGTCCACCTTAGGCACACCGTCGACCGGCTCGCACATCAGGCGTCCACTATCGATGGCCAGCACGATGTTGTTGTTCTCCTCGATGCGGAACTCGCGCGCCAACAGCTTGCCGTGGCGGGCGCTGCGCTTCCAGTCGATCATCCGCCGGCCCATGCCCGGCTGGTAATCCTTGAGCGCGTCGAACTCGCGGCCTTGACCGGCGCGGCGCTGCGCATGGCCTTCGGCAAGCGTCGCATGTTGCAGCAGCGTGATCGCCTCGCCGCGGGCGCTGCTGACGTCGGGCAGCACCGCAACCTTTCTTTCCACCGGCAGCACGACCTGGTTCCAGACCAGCCCAAACGGCCCGCGCCAGCGCACCCAGAGACGGTCGAAGCTGGCGACGCCGCGCCGCAGCGCCTGGAAGCGGAGGTTGAGCGACCCGCCTCTGGCGGTCGGCTGCAAGGTCCCGCCGCTGGCGCTCACCGGCGCCAGACGCGCATCGTGGCCGACGCGAGCCTCCGCGGCGCGCGGCCCCGAGTGACGGGCGGTGATTTGCACGCCGAATTCCCCACCGACACCGACCTGCTGCGGCGCATCGATGCTGGCATTCAGCGATGCCCGTCCGCGTCCCGCCGCGGCATCCACCGCCAGGAAGGCAAGCAGCAGGCAACTCCACAGCAATCCCAGATACCAGAAGGACGGCAATGCCAGCGCGACCAGGAAGGCCGGCACCGCGCCGGCAGCAGCTGCACACACCGCTCGGCCGCTGGGATAGATCAACGTGGTGCTTCCGTCTGGTCGACCAGGTCGGAGACGATCTGCTCGACCAGGCGGCCGTCGATCTGGGCCGCAGGCGAAAGGATGACGCGATGGCGCAGTGCCGGCACCGCCAGCGCCTTGACGTCGTCGGGGATCACATAGGCGCGTCCGTCCAGCGCCGCCCGGGCACGCGCCGCCCGCGCCAGCATGGCGCCGGCGCGCGGGCTGGCTCCGACTTCCAGATCGGCATTTTCGCGCGTAGCCCGAACCAGCGCCGCTATGTAGCCGACAACATCGTCGACAAGGGTGACGGAGCCGACGACTTCAAGGGCCTCCTGCAGCGTCTCGCGGTCCGTCTGCGCCTTGATGCCGTATTGCGCGATGTCGTGCGAGGCGGATCCGCCGCCGTGATGGACGATGATTGCCCGTTCTTCCTCGGGGCCGGGATAGCTGACGCGGTGCTTGAACAGGAAGCGGTCGAGCTGCGCCTCCGGCAGCGGATAGACACCCTGGTGCTCGATTGGATTCTGGGTCGCGACGACCATGAAATTGCGGCCAAGCGAATGCGTGGTGCCGTCGAACGTGACCGCATGTTCCTGCATCGCCTCGAGCAGTGCGGCCTGCGTCTTGGGCGGCGTCCGGTTGATTTCGTCGGCAAGCAGGAGATCGCAGAAGATCGGACCGCGCGTCAGCGTGAACTGCCCGGTCTGGAAGTTGTAGATGTTCGAGCCAACGATATCGCCCGGCATCAGGTCCGGCGTGAACTGGATCCGCCCATAGGCGATCCCAAGCGCCTGGGCGAAGCAGCGTGCGGTCATGGTCTTGGCCGTGCCGGGCGGACCTTCGAGCAGGATATGCCCGCCCGCAAACAAGGCGGTCAGCATCAGGTCGACCGTATCGTGCTGCCCGGTGATCGCCTTGGCCACTTCTTCCCTGATCCGTGTCGCCAGGGCCTTCACATCATCGACGTTCACCGAGCCTCCTTGCCGTCCAGTCGTGCAGCCGCTCTGCTGCCTGTTGCATCTGCGTCAGGTTCTTCGCCTCGTCGGCGGCTTGCGAACGCGTCGTAAAGCCGCCAGCTTGCTCCTTATCGCGAGAGTCGAGCCAGCGGTCGAGCGCTTTGCCTTGCAGTCCGTGCGGTGCCCCGAGCAGCGCGCCGGCGCGCACCCGCATCAAGGCCGCATAGCGGCCTCCCAGCTCGTCCAGCCGGCCGGCACGCCGCATGAGCATCGCCGTCGTATCGACCAGCGCACGCTTGCCGAAGGCGATCGCGCGCTGGTCGGCGCGCGGCGGGCCGAACCGGCCAAGGCCATGCAGGAACGCCAGGGCCGCCGCGATCAGGATCGTCAGTGTCAGCGCCAGGAACGGCGGCTCGACAAGGAGCTTGGTCAGATCATACTTCCGCCCCGCGCCGTGCAGCGTCAGATCGAACATCACCGGGCCGTCATCGGGCTGGAGCACGGCAATCAGCCCGAGCGCGGCTGCTGCCTTTTCGGGATCCTTGAGGGCGGCGTTGTTGATCAGGTCGGGGTCAGTCAGGATATAGAACGGCTTGTCGTCCAGTTCGGTAAGCACAGCCTTGTCATTGCCGGCTGCGATGAGAGGGTACTTGTCGGCCACCCACTGCAATTCTTCGGGTGCGGCAACCATGTTGCCTTCGATGTCGAGTTGCTTTGCCGTGCTCTGGCCGGCACCGATCTTCGCATCGGCGATGCGGCCAAGCCATTCGTTCACCACCGAACCGGGCAATCGCCCGAATTTCATGTTCCAGCCTTCATGCCCCTGCAGCGGCAGGATCTGCCATTTGGGAAGCACGAAGAGCGTGTTCTGGTCCTGGCGAAGATTGAGGATGCGGCGAAGCGCCTCCTGGTCGCTGTCGGGCGAGATGGTGACGATCAGCAGTATATCTCTGGCAAGATCGTCTTCGGTCCGCGCCATCAAGGGCGCTTCGCCGGTGAGCCGCAGCCATCCCACCAGACCGGCGTAGCCGACGCCGCTTTTCGACAGCGGCGTGGCGCCGCCATTGCCGGGTTGCCGGAAATCGGGAGCATAGGTGGACAGCAGGAAGAAACCGGCGGCCGCAAGCAGGCTGGCGAAAATCCCCCAAAACAGTGTCTTTCGATTGAACGGCTCCTGCGCCTTGACCGCCGGTGCGCTCACGTCCAGGCATCCCGGAAGGCGAAACGTTCATAGGCGCCGCGTGCTTGCCGCCAGCCTTCCGCGCCAACCGGCCGGCGCGCGAACAGCGCCGCCTCGACGATGCGGGCGATCTCGGTAAACGCATGGCGTGCCCTTCCCGGCAGGGAAGGGGCATTGGCGATGTCGCGCGCGGTGAGCGACGGGCGCAGGAAGTCCGGCAGCCGGCCGGCAATATCGGCGACGCTGCGCCGAAGCAAAAGGTGAACCGCCTCGTCATAGTCGCCGCGTGCGGCCAACGCATCCGCTTGCAACAACAGGATCTGCGCGGCGCCGGCGTCGGGGCGCCAGGCTTCTTCGTCTTCGACTTCGGGCCGCGCGCGCTGCCACGGCAGCCGCCAGGCGATGCCTTTCACCTCGAGGAAGACCAAAAGCAGGATGATTGCGACGCCCGATATCACCGCCCCCCAGAACAGATAGATCATGTAGGGGCCGAGCCACGACAAAAAATCCTGCAGCGGCTTCAGCCACTCGGGTGGCTTTGGCGGCATATAGGCCGGCAGGTCGAACTGGATCGACTCATCGGCGATCAGCTGCTTGTGAAGATTGGTCAGCCGTTCGGCTTCCGCTGTGCCTGGCTGTGCCACCGCCACCCGCTCCCCTGCAACCTGTGGTTCCCAGCCGACACTGACAATGCAGCACAAGAATTGCAAGTGGGCTGGACGGCGACCGTCAATCTTGGCAGAATTACTGTTAGGGCGCCGTGATACTGTTACGGCGAAACACGGGGGGAAATCATGGCTTCAACGACACTGGAACGGCCTGAGAAATTCGAGATCGGCAGGGTGTTCAACAACAGCTTCGCCGTAATCGGCCGCAACATCGGCTTGTGCGTTGGGCTCGCGCTGCTGTTTTCAGGCTTGCCGGCGATTATTCTTCGGCTGTGGGGCCAACCGCAAATAGATGCGGTTCTGCAGGGCGACCCCGGCGCCGCGGCCGATCCGTCGACGATGTTTCAGAATTCATGGATTACGGTTATTACGGGATTGCTATCGTTCGTTTTCGCGCTGCTGCTCCAGTCGGCGCTGGTCCGGGCGACGATCGAGGACTTGAATGGCAAGCGGCCGACGTTTGGCGACTGCATTCAGATAGCCATCCGCAATTTGCTGCCGACCCTTGGTATTGGCCTGCTCGTCGGCCTGGGTGTGGGCCTGGCGTCGATAGCCTTGCTGGTTCCCGGCATCATCTTATGGCTCGGATGGTGCGTGGCAGTGCCGGTTCTGATTCAGGAGCGGCTTGGCGTGTTCGGTTCGATGTCGCGCAGCCGTGTGCTGACCAAGGGCAACCGCTGGCCGCTATTTGGCCTCTTCCTGATCCTGATGGTCATCGCGATGGTCATCCAGTGGGTGATGCTGGCAGTCATCGTCATGTTTGGCGGGATCATTGCAGATGTGTTGGCAGCCTTGGTGTCGACCGTACTGTCGATGGTGCTGTCGGTGGCCACGGCGGTCAGCTATGTCGAGCTGCGTCAGGTCAAGGAAGGCACCAGCGTCGAAGAACTGTCGCAAATCTTCTCGTAGCGATCGTTCGCTCCGGCTTTTCACCGACGGCTCGGCTCTCGCGTTGCGCTCGAGCAGCCGAGCTTGGTCACAAGGCCTTTGTCTGCTGCGCCGGCAACGCTGCGGCCAGGCGGTGCGCCCATTCTTCGATGCTAGTGCGGCTCGCCAGCAGTTCGCCTGATCTCGATGAGGACAGCCGGAATGCAGCGATCGTCGCCATGGACCGGTATGGCCTAGTCGCCGTCGCGGCTGATCACGTAGGGCTCGTTTGCCGCGACATTGAGCTCAATGTCGGCGCGCAGGCCGGCAAGCGCTGTCTGGCCGAACTCGATTGCCTGGTCGTAAAGCACGCCGGCGTGCCAAGGCCGCGCAATGCGGAGAAAGTCCGGCGTGAAGGAGTGGATCGTCGCGATCCGCGTCGCTCTGCCCTGCTTCGCCCGGTCGTCGAGATGAGCGGCCACGCGGTCATGAAACGGTGCGAACATGATCTCGGCGCGCCGGTTCCGTTCCGCCGGGTCGAGGGCGATATTACGGGGGATTTCAATGTCCTCCGACAGCGCCGGAATGCTGCCGCTGGAACCAAGCGGCCGTCTTGGTCAGGCTCTGGATGATGGTGTGGATCACCTCGACGCCATTGGCCCGCGCCGCCGCCAGCAGGCGCTCCTGGTTGGGGATCGTCTGCGACGCCGTCTGCCGGTAGAAGTAGTGGTCGGGACCGCGCTCCGGATGCGCCGGATCGGCGCCGGGCTCGAGCCAGACACGTTGCATGTCGACCAGCAACAGCGCGGTTTCGCCGGCCCGGAACGGCTCGTTTCGTTTCGGCAGTGATGGCGTCATGCTTGGTCCTGTGTTGCTGATCACAATCCGGCTGATTTAGCTGATTTTGGTCCGCGCGTCCTGCGTGGCGGACACACTTATTGGGAGTATTCGAAGTCGCTAATTTGAGTTAAACTTTGTTTTCGGGCGTGGAGACGGGGGTCTCTGTCATGATCGATTCAGACGTGTTCGACTTTGTCGAACGCTGCAGGAAACACACAGCTACCGGGCCGCTGCTGAGCGACCTTCTTGATACCGTGAGGAATCTCGGTTTCGAGCACCTTATCCTGAGCGGTGTGCCCCTCAGCGGTCAGAAACTTGCGCCGATGGTTGAACTGAATGGCTGGCCGGCCGGCTGGTTCGAACGCTATGTCGAGGCCGAGCACGCCGCCGTCGATGGTGTTTGCATCTACTCGGCAAAAACCCTGAAGCCGTTCCTTTGGTCCGAAGTTCCGGCAAAGTGGTCGGATACGGAAGGTTCCCGACGCGTCGCCGGCGAGGCGACGGAGTTCGGCATCTGTAGCGGCTTCGCCGTGCCGATGCTCAGCATTCACCATTGGCAATCGGTGCTGTCGTTTGCGTCTTCTGCGAAGTCCTGCACCCTGTCGCCGCGCCATCAAGTCCAACTGGTGACCATGGCGGTCTATGCCGGCATGTCGATCCAGGCCTTGGCGAATGACGATGATGACGATGAAGGCCTGCTGACCGATCGGGAAAAAGAGGTGCTCTTGTGGGCCGCGGCCGGCAAGACCTCGTCGGAAACCTCACAGATTCTCGGCCTGACCGAGCGTACGGTCAAATGGCACTCGACGCGGGCTCGCGAGGCTTTTGGCGTCGCAACAACCACGCAAGCGGTCGTCGAGGCGGTGCGCCGGCGCCTGATCCACCCCTAGAGCATGATCCCGAAAAGTTGCAGACTTTTCGGATAAGATCATGCGAAGAAACAAAGAGCTAGAGCAGGACGACCGTCCTGCTACTAGCCGCGTCAACTGTCCCATCGGACAGGTGACGTATATTAGCGCGACTGCGAGTATCCCTTTGAGAACGATCGGGGGATCGCGCCATGATAACGGCCCACGTAGTCAATGCGCACAACAAGCATCTTTACGAAAACGAATTCGACGAATTTCTGCGCCGGCGGCACGACTTCTTCGTGCACCAGAAACATTGGCGCCCTCCAAGCCCGGACGGTCGCGAGCTAGACCAATTCGATACCGACGCGGCGACTTACCTGCTTGGTATTGAAGATGGTCGCGTGGTGACCTCGGCTCGATTGATCCCAACGAGCGAGCCGCACATGGTTTCGGAGGTTTTTTCTCACATGTGCGAAAAGTCGGGCGTCCCGAGGCGCCCCGATTGGGCCGAATGGACGCGCACCTTCGTCGTTCCCGACAAACGAACTGCCGGACTGAGGGGCACGCTGACGCAGCTGTGCTGCGCGGTGATGGAATACGCTCTCGACGAGGGCCTCAGCGCCGTCGGCGGCGTCCAGGAAACCTACTTCATGCCGCACCACGGCGCGCTGAAGTGGCGCGCCGAGCCGATGGGCATGGCCAGGGAAGAAAACGGCGAATGGTACATCGTCGCGTATATCGAAGTGAACGAGGCGGCACTGGCGAGCGTCCGGAAGATACTGGGGATTGACTATTCGCTGCTGGCTCGGCGGGGGATGCAGACGCCGTTTGTCGAAAGCAACAAAGTCCTGTGGCGCGCATCAGCCTAGAGCGGTCGCCGTGTCGCGCGGTTGGGTCTTAGAAAAATACATCTCGACGTTTACCATTGGGAGGAATGCAAGATGAAATTGATATCGATTTTTCTCATTGTAATATCCTCGCTCCTAATGTCCGGTCCCAGTCACGCTCAAACATCTCAACCTACGCAGGAGATGGTGGATCTTATGGGAAAGTTAGAAGTCGAGTGGGATAAGTTGAGAACGGGAGGGAAAAGTGGCGATTTCCAGCCGCAATGTTCGTCCGGAACTGGCTGTGAGAGAGCTTGTGAGTCTGGAAAGAGTTGCAGCTGTAGCTCCTCTGGAGGCAGCTGTTCATGCAGCGAGTGCAAATAGCCAGGCTCACGCCGGGCGCCTGTGTCGATGACGCACCGACCCTCGGCCGGATTATGGTGACGGTGCACTATCTTTTCGCCGCTTGCCTGCCTCGTTTTCGGGGTTTCGCCGCTTGCCGATTTGCCCGGCTATGCTCTCGGCACACGGGTGCATCGAAAACCGCGACATCGGCGGGCGTCGATCCTCGATGAGCAGTTTTTGTGGATGGTCTTCGGGCGTGAAAACACTTTGGCTCGCCCGTACGGTGCTGGGGGATGCGGCAGACCGGGAACGCAGGTTAGCTATCCAGGGAGGGGAAATATGGACCGTCGTACGTTTATTAAAGTGCTCCCGGCAGCGGGATTTACTACCGTAGCCGCAAGTGCCTATGGACAGGAAACACACCTTGATGATGCGAGCCGGAGGGAATTCGAAGATCTGTTGGCAACGCAGGACGAGATGCGACGCCATCTTTTTGCAATCACCGATACCGAGATTCTCCCGGAGGGGCCTCTTGACCGGGTCTACTACTGGAACAACGTAGGGCTCAATATATCCGCGATCGACCATACCCCGGCCGCGGACCAATTGGACGGCGGCGGCTCGAGCGCACCGGACCCGCGCCGGTTTGGTGAGCAGCTTGGTCCGCATCGGTCCTCATACGCAATGGCGGTTGCTCAGATAGCCGTCTTTGAGGCAATCAATGCGTTCCCCAAGAGCGCAAATTCGAAGAAATATCAGAGCTATACCGGCTTCAGCAGCGCGCCATCAGCGCCTGCGGACGCATCGTTGGACGGTGCGATCGCCCAGGCTATGCATGATGCCCTTGCCCACCTGTACCCGTTCAAGGCAGCTGATGTTCGCAGTGTCCTGGACAGAGATATTGCCCGCATGTCCGGTACATCACCGACGGGCGACAAGATCGACATTGGGGCTGGACGCAAGATCGGTCAGGCGGCGGCGAAATCCATCATCGAGAAACGAAAGGATGACGGGACAAACCACCAAGAGATCAAATTCGCCGATCTGCCACCAGACAATGGGCCCCTAAAATGGTCGATTGATCCTGTCAGCAAGATTGAGACGGCACTCGGCGCTAAATGGAAAGACGTGACACCGTTCTTGCTGATGAAAGGCGATCAGTTCCGGCTCCCTGATCCGCCCAAACTCAACGATGCGCGGTATATTGCGGCGTTCGACGAGGTAAAGGACATCGGAAGGAAGGGCGTCTATCCGATGGACACCTCGCGAAAGAAGGGTGAGACGTTCCGCGCAATCTTCTGGGGCTATGACGGGACGCCAAATCTCTGCGCGCCCCCACGTCTATACAATCAGCTGGTGAGGACTATTACCACTGATAAAAAAATATCCGATCCCGCAGAATTGGCTAGGATATTGGCTCTTTGCAACACAGCAATGGCCGATGCAGCGATTGCGGCTTGGGATTCCAAATTCACGCATCGCTACTGGCGCCCAGTAACTGGCATTCGCTGGCCAGGAGTGGAAGGGGATGCAAAGGGGGATGCATCCAATGTGCCGGACCCGACGTGGGAACCGCTGGGATCGCCCAATACGGATTCGAAGAAGGCCAACTTTACCCCTCCTTTCCCCGCGTACCCGTCCGGCCATGCAACTTTCGGGGGAGCGCTGTTCCAGGTTTTGCGGATGATTTTCAAGGACACCGGCGACGATACTCCCTTCGTGCTCGTGTCAGATGAGTTCAACGGCAAGCACAAAGGGGTCAATGACGCAAAACCCCGGCGATATTTGCCGCTTTCGTTCGTGGCTTTGCAGGATGCCGAGTTTGAAAATGCCTTCAGCCGTGTGTGGTTGGGTGTTCATTGGCGGCAGGATGGCGAGGACGGCATCCAGCTTGGTAACAAAGTGGGCAACTGGGCATTCCAGAATGGTTTTGCAGAGGTCTAGCCTCTGTCTCATCGAGCGGCTTCAGCGCGCCCGAACAAAGCAAGCAGAAGCCTAACCCGCTCGGACAGTCAAGAGGTGTGGCAGGCAGGCCATGCGCAGCCAGCCGCAGCGAGCCGCCAAGACGCGCGAAGCACTTCGGCGGTGTAGGACAGCGGCACGCCAGAACGCGCGCAGGCCAGGCGTTGGCTTGCCCAATTGTGTTTTGACTATTTGCCTGCACGGGCGCGTAAAATATCAGGTCCGCCCGGTCGGGCGGACTAACTCAGGGAGGATGTTATGAAGATGAATCGACGTAATGCTCTCGCCCTTGGTGCCACCTCGTTGTCAACCCCGCTATTGGTTGCATTGCCGACTCCGGTAGCGGCCAAGACCTACGGTCCGACTGATGGCAAAGAGATTTTTCCCGGCGTTCGGCTCGTTGAACTGGGAACACGAGACTCCCATATCAAGGGGTACAAGAAAATTGCCATGGAAGACGTCGTCTACCAGCCAAAGGCAACTAGCCCGCTCGGGGATGTCATGGCCGACGATATGGTCTGCACGGTCACTGAAGGCGAGCTGCAGGTCACGGCCGGAGACATGCAGTTCACGGCCAAAGAGGGTGACGTTTGGAGTTGCGGCAAGGGTAGCACGAAGGAGGCTGCTACGAACAACGGAACAGCGGTCGCAGTGATGCGGGTGATTAACCTGAAGGCTGCATGAAGTTACCCACACTCTGGCGACTGCAGACGCTCCAGCCGGCTTCGGCCGGCGGGCTTTTCCGGTGCGCCACGGCTGCGATTAAGGTCAGGGCGACTGCTTTATGGACGCCGCCATTTTGTCGCGGCGCTCTTTCTCGGCAGTGCTGTCTAGAGTTGTAGCTTGAAGTGTCGGCGTCGGCCTCGATGACCGGACATTTCTGCCGGCGCGCTGTGGCCAGCGCGGCGGCAGACTGAGGCCTTAGCGCACGGGCGAGCCGCCCTTCAGTGGTGGTGGGCGGAAACGCTCTTGACGTATTCGGACACCATTTCCTTCGGTGCAGACTGACTGACGTCGCCGACGCTAAGGATGCCGACCATTCGCATATTCTTGTTGATCACGGGCAACCTGCGGATTTTCAGTTCCTCCATGTGCCGTACGGCCTTGGCCAGATCGTCGTCTTCGCGGCAGCAGTGAATGCCGGCCGTCATGACATCGCGCGCCGTTGCGGTGCGGCCGTCGAAACCATCCTCCGCCAGTCCTTTGCAGACGATATCGCGGTCGGTCACCATTCCGATCAGTCGGTCGTTCTCTCCGATGGGAATCGATCCGATATCCTGGGCTCGCATCATTTTCGCCAGTTCGGTGACAGCGGTTTCGGGGCTGACCCAGTCGACACCCTTATGCATTGCGTCTTTGACTTTCATGGCGGACCTCCCTTGCTGGGTTGGTGAATGTCTCCCTGTCCCATTCTAACGCGGACGGGGTTTGGCTGCCAGAGGCCATCATCCAGACCCGCATTTTGCGGTGGTTGTCATGCGTCCATCTCCAGCCGATCATGTCCCGGCTCTTCGTGCCAGGATCACCTGCCGCAGGTCGCGTCGGTCCACGAGCGATTACGGTGCGATTATGGTGACAATGCACTAATTTCTTTTTGCCGCCTCCCTCGTTTTCCGGGTTTCACGGCTTTGCCGATTTGCTCGGCGATACTCTCGGCCCACGGGTGCATCGAAAACCGCGACATCGGCGACGCGGCAATACTCGATGAGCAGTTCTTGTGGGACGCGTCGGACGTGAAAACACTTTGGCTCGCCCGAACGGTGCTGGGGATGCGGCATACCAGGAACGCCGGCAAGGTGCACATTCGACCGGGGGCGACGGTAAAAAGTGCACTCACCGTAATTCTGATCTATACTCCGGACACCAGCGCGAACGCCTAGGCGAAGGGCGGATGAAGCGCTTGATAGAGTTCTCTTTTTAGTCATGGGGCGATGTTAAGATGTTAGCCTCCGACCTGACGAAATTCATCGAGCAGGATCATCTGGCTCTGGATGCCTTCGTAAAGGGCGATCCTGAGCCCCTAAAAAACCTCTACTCGCGACAGGACGACGTCATTATTGCCAATCCCTTTGGCCCGCCGGCGAAGGGATGGAGAAAGGCCGCTGAGACCATGGAACGGGCCGCCACCAATTACCGGCACGGCAAGGCCATCGGCTTTGAGCGCATCTCGGAGTATGCGACAGCCGATTTGGGATACATCGTCGAGGTCGAGCGGTTCCAATCCAAGGTCGGTAGTGGCAACAAACTGGTGCCGATTGCGCTTCGAGTCACCACCATATTCCGGCGCGAGGAAGGCGCGTGGAGGATCGTCCTTCGTCATGCCGATCCGATAACCTCGGCACGCCCGCCGACGTCCGTTGTCGGGGAGTAGAAGGGTTGCCGGAGAGGTTTTAGGAATTACGGTGACGGTGCTCTAATTTCTTTTCGCCGCGTGCCTCGTTTTCCGGGTTCTCACTTGCCGATTTCCTCGGCGATGCTCTCGGCCCACGGGTGCATCGAAAAACCGTAACATCGGCGACGCGGCAATGCTCGATGAGCAGTTCTTGTGGAACACCTCGGACGTGAAAACACTTTGGCTCGCCGGTACGGTGCTGGGGGATGCGGCAGACCGGGAACGCCGGCAGGGTGCATCATGAGGCGGGGGCGACATGGTAAAAAGTGCACTGTCACCGTAATTCCGTACGCTCAACTCTTGGTGTGCACTACCTCGTGCGAGATCTGACGCTGGTGAAAAGCGCCAGCGCAAAGCTCGAGGGGAATAAAAATTCCCAACCAAGTGCCCAACTGACGCTAGCGGGTCGGGTCTGAGCAGCCGGGAATGTGAGTGAAATCAAGTGGCTGGGGAACCTGGATTCGAACCAGGACTAACGGAGTCAGAGTCCGTGGGTCTACCGTTAACCTATTCCCCAGCAGGCGCTTGTCGCGCAGGGTGGGCCGCCAGGCAGCCGCGCGGCCCTTGTAGCCGCCGCCGGAAAATAGTCAACCCTGTGTCTGGGTTCAATCGTCGTCTTCCAGCGCCTCAATTCTCGCTGCGGCTGTATTGCGAGTGCTCGAAGAACAGCACCACACCGAGCGCGATCAGCAGCGGGATGATCAGGTAGAACAGCCGGAACACCAGCAGCGCCGCCAGTACGCCGACCTGGTCCATATGTGACAAGCCCGCAAGGAACACCACCTCGAACACGCCGAGCCCGCCTGGCGCATGCGAGATCTGCGCGATCGAGAACGACACCAGGAAGACGCCGAGCACGACGAAATAGCCGGGATTGCCTGTGGCGGGCAGGGCGAAGAAGATGACCGCCGCCGCCGCAAGCAGTTCGATCGGGCCGACCAGCAATTGCCGCGCCACGATCGGCAGCGCCGGATAATGCAGCTGAAAGCTGCCTATCCTCAGCGGCCTCAGATGCAGCCAGCTGCCGAAGACATAGGCCGCCACCACGAGCAGCATGGCAAGGCCGGCCGCCTGCGCCAGCCGGTGATGCGGCGTGCCGGAAAACCGGTCGATCACCTCAGGCTCGAGCAGCAGGACGATGCTTGAGACGAACAGCGTCGACAGCACGAAGGTGATCCAGCAGATCGCCACCAGAACGCCGACATCCTGGCCGGTCAGGCCCTTGGTGCCGTAGGCGCGGTAGCGGATCACCGCACCGGAAAACACCGAGCCGCCGATATTGTGCGACAGCGCGTAAGTGGTGAATGAGCAGAAGGTGACGAACAGCCACGACACTTTCTTGCCGATATGCAGCAGCGCGATGTGGTCGTAGCCGGCGAGCGAGGCATAGGCGACGACCGAGCTCAGCGCCGCGAGCACCCAGCCGCGCGCCGGGATGGCGACTATGCCGTCCCAGACATCGTCGAGCGAGATGCCGCGCAATTCGTGCAGCAACAGCCACAGCGAGAACACCACCGCGGCGATCCCGATGACGGGCCAGAAATAGCGGCTCCAGTTCATTGCCTGACGATCATGCGTTGCAGCCCGTACCCGTTGTCCGGTTCGCAGCAGGAAAACCGCCCGCGGTCCCGATTGGTTCATTTCAGAAATGCCTCATTGAAGCCGGCTATTCAACCGGGAAGGCGCGCTGTGGCGCTGGCGTCTTTCCTTCTCCCACAAGAAGGGGAGAAGGGATCACCAACGTCGCCGCCTTCATGCCGTCGGCAAAATTCGGCCCTTGCACTCTTGGTGATCCGGCCCGGCGCTGATAGTCTGGCCGCAACTTGAACATGTAAAAGCGCCTGCTGCGTCCGGTCTCCGGTTCGCGCGGCGCCGGAAGGAACGACAGTGGAAGACCACGAAGCCGGCGCTGGTGCGCCGGAAGTGGGCGTGTCCAGGGGTTCGCCGCCGCCATCCGGCCAGGCAAACCCAGCCGCCGGACGCTACGCCCGTCAGGTGCATCCCCGGTCCGGCAATGGACAGGCTGGCGACACGTCCCACGATCACAAGGGTCAGAACGGCCCGCATCAGAACGGCAAACCCAAGAAGCGGCGCAAGCGGCGGCGCGGGCGCAAGGTTTTCGCACGCGACGAGGCTCGTCCGGTGATAACAGGCACTTCGGTGCCCGCCGCCGGCGGGGCCCCGGCCGCTCGCCAGCCCCAGCCAGCGGCTTCGATCGCGCCCCAGTCCTCGATCGCGCAATCGGCTTCAATCGCGCAATTGCCTCCAGCCTTGCCAAGGCCGGGGCAAGGTGCCCGCACGCCGCCACCGCTGCAGGAATTGCCGGTGTTTGCCGCGCTCGACCTCGGCACCAACAATTGCCGCCTGCTGGTCGCGCTGCCGACGCGCCATGGCCAGTTCCGCGTCATCGATGCGTTCTCGCGCATCGTCAGGCTGGGCGAGGGCCTTACCGCCAATGGCCGGCTCGGCGAGGCTGCAATGGACCGCGCGGTCGAGGCGCTGAAGATCTGCGGCGACAAATTGCGCAACCGCAAGGTCAGGAAGGCCAGGCTGATCGCCACCGAGGCCTGCCGCACCGCCGCCAACGGCGTCGAGTTCCTCGAACGCGTCGAGCGCGAGGCCGGCCTGAAGCTCGAGATCATCGACCGCCAGACCGAGGCGCGGCTGGCGGTGTCGGGCTGCGGCTCCCTGGTCGAGCGCGACACGCAAGGCGTCGTGCTGTTCGACATCGGCGGCGGCTCGTCCGAAATCGCACTGATCGACCTCACCGGCCAACGCTCGCCAAGGCTCGCCAACCACATCGTCTCGTGGACCTCGCTGCCGGTCGGCGTCGTCTCGCTGGCCGAGCGTTTTGGCGGCCGCACGGTGACGCGCGAGATCTTTGGCGCCATGGTCGAGGATGTCGCAATACGGCTGCGCGCCTTCGACGGGCGCGACCGGCTGAGCCACCTCCTGTCCAGCCCGAAATTCCATCTGCTCGGCACCTCGGGCACGGTGACGACGCTTGCCGGCGTCCACCTCGATCTCGAACGCTACGACCGCCGCCGCGTCGACGGGTTGTGGATGGATCGCGACAGCGTCGACCGCATGGTCGAAAAGCTGGTCGGCTGGGATTTCCAGCAGCGCGTCGCCAACCCTTGCATCGGCGCCGACCGCGCCGACCTGGTTCTGGCCGGCTGCGCCATATTGGAGGCGATCCGTGCCGTCTGGCCGTCCGAACGGCTGCGCGTCGCCGACCGCGGCCTGCGCGAGGGCATACTGAGCGAGTTGATGGCCGATGACGGCGTCTGGCGCAACAGCGGGCGAGGCAGAGCATGATCCCGAAAAGTGGCTGCCGGTTTTCGGACAAGATCATGCTCAAACAAGTAATCAAGCAATGACCAAGAAACCGGAAAGACCGAGCTCCGCCGGCATTCGCGTGCTGAAGACGAAGATCAAGAAGAAAAGCGGCCTCAAGGAATCGTCGCGCCGCTGGCTGCAGCGCCATATCAACGATCCCTATGTCCAGCGCTCGAAGGCCGACGGTTATCGTTCGCGCGCGGCCTACAAGCTGATCGAGATCGACGACAAGCACCATTTGCTCAAGCCCGGCATGAAGGTGATCGACCTTGGTGCGGCACCCGGCGGCTGGTGCCAGGTCGCCGCCGCACGTACGAAATCTACCGCGGAACACCCGAACGTCGTCGGCATCGATTACCTGGAAATGGACGCGGTGCCGGGCGCGCCGGTGCTGCTGATGGATTTCCTCGATCCGCAGGCACCCGAAAAGCTGGCCGAGACGCTGGGCGGCCAGCCCGACATCGTGCTCTCCGACATGGCCGCACCGACCACCGGCCACAAACGGACCGACCACATCCGCACCATGCATCTTTGCGAGGT
Source organism: Mesorhizobium sp. M0910 (assembly GCF_040319465.1). NCBI lineage: Bacteria > Pseudomonadati > Pseudomonadota > Alphaproteobacteria > Hyphomicrobiales > Phyllobacteriaceae > Mesorhizobium > Mesorhizobium sp. M0910. Next base: position 267,870 of record NZ_JAMYNZ010000008.1, on the reverse strand, counting down.
GGCGGCCGATTTCGCGCTGTCGGTATTGAAGCCTGGCGGACATTTCCTCGCCAAGACGTTTCAGGGCGGCGCCGAGAACGAATTGCTGGCGAGACTCAAGCGGAATTTCCGCTCGGTCCATCACGTCAAGCCGCCGGCCTCACGCGACGAATCGGTGGAGCTGTATTTGCTGGCGAAGGATTTTAAGGGCGGAAACGGCACAGCGTAAAAGTCGCTCTGTAGCGATCCTTCGCACCCCCCTCTGTCCTGCCGGACATCTCCCCCTCAAGGGGGGAGATCGGATGTCATCGCGGCCTTCGCAAACCTTCGACCGTGAAGAGTGAGTGCAGTGCCGAAGCTGCCAATCTCCCTCCTTGAGGGGGAGATGGCCGGCAGGCCAGAGGGGGGGTGCCGTCCCGCCGGCGGTGGAGGGCGCCACTCCTCAACTCCCCGGCGGGCTCACCGGCTCCAGCGTCTTCGGCGGTGTCAACCGGCCATGTCCAGACATGGCATTGCCGGCCTCCGGCGCCAGCCGCATGAACGACAGCGAGGCTGCCGCCGACACCGCCGCTACGATGAAGAAGGCGGTGTGGAAGTCGCTCAGCGTCAGCGGGCCGCCATGGATATTGGTCGACACTTCCAGGATGCCGCCGGCCAGCGCCACGCCGAGTGCGATCGCCAACTGCTGGAACACCGCCGTGATCGGCGTGGCCTTGCTGGTGTCGGCGGCCGAAATCTCGGCGTAGGCAAGCGCATTGATGCCGGTGAAGAACATCGACCGGATGAAGCCCCCGGCGAGCAGCATGGCGAGGATCAGCCCATAGGGCGTGTCGGGTGTGAACAGGCCGTTGATGGCGATGGACGCGGCAGCGATGAGCGAGCCTGAAATCAGCACCCGGCGGAAGCCGGCGACCCTGAAGATCAGGGCAGTGACGAATTTCATGCCTATGGCGCCGATTGCCGAGACGAAGGTGATCATGCCGGACTGGAACGGCGTCAGCCCGAAACCGATCTGGAACATCAGCGGCAACAGGAAAGGTACGGCACCAATGCCGATGCGGAACAGTCCGCCGCCGAGCACCGACGAGCGGAACACCCGATTGCGAAACAGCTCGAGCGCCAGCAGCGGATTCTTGGCGCGGCGCGCGTGCAGCAGGTAAAGCACCGCCGATGCCAGCCCGACGGCAACGGTGATAAAGCCGGCAACTGGCGGCAGAGCCGGCAGGCTGACCACCGACAGGCCGAACACGATGCCCGATGCCGCCAGCCCGCTCAGCACGAAACCGATGAGATCGAGCGGCGGCGTCTGCGCGGCGTCGGTCTTCGGCAGGAAACGCGTGGCCAGCCAGATGCCGATCAGCCCGATCGGCACATTGATCAGAAAAATCCAGTGCCAGGAGAAATAGGTCGTGATGAAGCCGCCGACCGGCGGGCCGACCAGGGGGCCGACCAGAGCCGGGACAGTCAGCCACGACATGGCGGCGACGAGCTCGCTTTTCGGCGTCGCGCGTACCAGCACCAGGCGTCCGACCGGCGTCATCATGGCGCCGCCAATGCCTTGCAGGAAACGTGACACCACGAAAGCCGGCAGCGAATTGGAAATGGCGCACGCGACCGAACCGACGATGAACACGGCGATCGCGGCACGGAAGACATTCTTGGCGCCGAAGCGGTCGGCCATCCAGCCGCTGATCGGAATGAAAATCGCCAGCGATACAAGATAGGCGGTCAGCGCCAGCTTGAGCGCGATCGGGCTGGTGTGGATGTCGATGGCGATCGCCGGCAACGATGTCGCAATGACGGTCGAATCCATGTTTTCCATGAATAGAGCGACCGCCAGGATAAGCGGAATGGTGCGGTTCACGATGGATCCGGCCTTGAAATGTGCGTCGCGATTGCTTGCCGGCCCTGGGGGCCAAACCGACAGGTAGGGCGGTTATCATGGCTTGGCCCGGATGTCGCATTAATTTGCTGTCACGTTTGTGCGACCGCAAGTCTCGCAGCCCCTGGGGCAAAATGCAGCTTCGCCACTACACAACCATCGGCTTTTCAACGGCCACGGGACGTGTTACGAGCCAGCGCCAATCCTGAAAGGGAAGAAGACGAGTCGGCGCTGTCCATCCAGGGCGAGCGCCTTTCCTGCATTCCGAGGGCTGGCCATGGCAAAAATCATCGAGACGTCCACCGGCGCATTGGCGCTGACCTTTGACGACGTGCTGCTGCAGCCGGGTCATTCCGAGGTCATGCCCGGCGAGACCGACATCCGCACCCGCATCGCCGGCGACATCGACCTCAACGTGCCGATCCTGTCGGCCGCCATGGACACGGTCACAGAGGCGCGGCTAGCCATCGCCATGGCCCAGGCCGGCGGCATTGGCGTCATCCACCGCAATTTCTCGCCGGCCGAACAGGCCGAACAGGTGCGGCAGGTGAAGAAGTTCGAGTCCGGCATGGTGGTCAACCCGGTCACCATCGGTCCCGAGGCGACGCTTGCCGATGCGCTGGGTCTGATGCGCACCTACAGCATTTCGGGCATTCCGGTGGTCGAGAACGGCGGCACCGGCGGCCACACGGTCGGCCGGCTCGTCGGCATCCTGACCAACCGCGACGTCCGCTTCGCGTCCGATCCGGCGCAAAAGGTCTATGAGCTGATGACCCGCGAGAACCTGATCACGGTCAAGGAGAACGTCGATCAGGACGAGGCCAAGCGGCTGCTCCATCAGCACCGCATCGAGAAGCTTGTTGTGGTCGATCGGGACGGCAATTGCGTCGGGCTGATCACGGTCAAGGACATCGAGAAGTCGCAGCTCAACCCGCACGCCACCAAGGACGCGCAGGGGCGCTTGCGCGCCGCCGCCGCCACCAGCGTCGGCGATGACGGTTTCGAACGGGCCGAGCGCCTCATCGACGCCGGCGTCGACCTTCTGGTGATCGACACCGCGCACGGTCATTCGCAGCGCGTTCTGGATGCCGTGACGCGGGCCAAGAAGCTGTCCAACTCGGTTCGCATCCTGGCCGGCAACGTCGCCACCGCGGAAGGCACCTTGGCGCTGATCGATGCCGGCGCCGACGCGGTCAAGGTCGGCATCGGACCAGGCTCCATCTGCACCACCCGCATCGTCGCCGGCGTCGGCGTGCCGCAGCTCTCGGCAATCATGTCGGCAGTCGAGACGGCGCAGAAATCGGGCGTTTCGGTTATTGCCGATGGCGGCATCAAATATTCGGGCGATCTCGCCAAGGCGCTGGCCGCCGGGGCCAGCGCGGCGATGATTGGCTCGCTGCTGGCCGGCACCGACGAGAGCCCGGGCGAGGTCTATCTGCATCAGGGCCGCTCCTTCAAAGCCTATCGCGGCATGGGTTCGGTCGGCGCGATGGCGCGCGGCTCCGCCGATCGTTATTTCCAGGCCGAGGTGCGCGACACGCTGAAACTGGTCCCGGAAGGCATCGAAGGGCAGGTGCCGTACAAAGGACCTGTGTCTGGCGTGCTGCACCAGCTTGCAGGCGGCCTGAAAGCCGCTATGGGTTATGTCGGTGGCCGCGACCTTGCCGATTTCCGCGAGCGCGCCACTTTTGTGCGGATATCCAATGCCGGACTTCGTGAAAGCCACGCCCATGACGTCACGATTACCCGCGAAAGCCCGAATTATCCTGGCGGAGCCTGACCGTCATGCGTCTTGGCGCAATCTGGCGGCAATGATCCTGCGGCTGTCGCGCCACGCGGCCGCACTCTGTGTCGCCACAGTGGCGGTTTTCATCATCATGACGGCGATGGAGTTCCTCTATTTTCGCCGATTGAGCGGCGGTCTGCCGTCGCTCGACATGCGCTATGCCGGTTTCACTCCGGATGAGGGCATGGCCTGGCTAACGGCTCTCGGCCGGCGCGGCAGCGAGATTATCCTCGTCTGGCATTACCTGACCTTCGACCTGCTGTTTCCGGCGCTGCTGTCGCTGACGATGGTCAGCCTGATCCTGGCCACGGGCCGGCGGCTGAAGAATTTCCATGCACTGCCTGCGCAAACGCAGGCGGCATTTGCAGCTGTGCTGGTGCTGCCGTACACGCTTGCCGACTATGCCCAGAACATCGCCGTGGCTCGTCTTTTGTCCGATTTTCTGTCGGCCAATCCGGATTCGCTATCCTTCGCCTCGGCGCTGATCGTCACCAAATTCGCCCTGCTGGCGATACCAGTGACCGTCATTGCGGCTTTCATTCTGATGGCTCAGAAACGGCCTTGAAGGCTGGGTGACAACGACAGGGGGCGTCTTGAACCAGACCGCGATCTTCTGGCCGATGCTGGCGCAGGTGCTGCTGGTCTATATCGTCTATGTCGTAATGGGCCGGCGCCGCCATGGCGCGGTCAGATCGGGCGAAGCCAAGACCCGCCAGTTCAAGACGCGCTCGACGGAGCCTGGGTCCAGTATCACCGTCGCCAACCATCTGAGCAACCAGTTCGAACTGCCGGTGCTTTTCTACGTCTTATGCTTGACGCTGCACGTGACCAATGGCGTCAATTATCTGACTTTGGCACTGATGTGGATCTTTGTCGTCTCCCGCTATCTTCACGCATCGGTCCACTTGACCAGCAATCGGCTAATCCTGCGCAGCAGGGCATTCTACCTGGGCGCGGTCGTTCTCGCACTTGGCTGGATATGGCTGGCGCTGCATCTGCTCGGCTTAGTCTGAGCAAGCTCAAGGCTACAAATCGAACACCGCGATCTTGCGCTTGTCGAACCTGATGGCGAGTTCGCCGCGCACCAGCTTGAGCGCGGCCTCGCCGAAGACGGCACGCCGCCAGCCTTGCAATGCCGGCACGTCGGCTTCCTCGCCCTCGGCAGCGATGCGGTCGATGTCGTCACTGGAGGCGAGTACCTTGGATGCGACGCCCTCCTTTTCGGCGACGATCCGCAGCAGCACCTTCAGCAACTCCGCAGCGGCGCTCGACCCCTCCGGCGGCTGGAAGCTCTTCGGCAGCTTCGGCATCTCTTCCCTGGGCAGGGCAAGGGCAGCGTTTACCGCGCCTAGCAGTGCCGTCGCCGTCGACGAGCGCTCCCAGCCCTTCGGCGTGGTACGCAGCTTGCTCAGCGCCGCAGCGTCGCGCGGCGCCTGCTGCGCCACTTCATAAATCGCATCGTCCTTGAGCACCCGGCCGCGCGGCACGTCGCGCTCGCGCGCTTCGCGTTCGCGCCAGGCGGCCACCGCCTGCACGATCGCCAGTTCCTGCGGCTTGCGCAGCCGCATCTTGAGCCGCTTCCAGGCATCCTCGGGATGCGGATCGTAGGTCTCGCGCGAGGTTAGCACGTCCATCTCCTCGTTCAGCCAGTGGGCGCGGTTTTCCCGCACCAGCTCGGCGCTGAGATGCTTGTAGACCTCGATCAGGTGGGTGACGTCGGCGAGCGCGTAGTCGAGCTGCTTTTCGGACAGCGGACGGTGGCGCCAATCGGTGAAGCGCGAGGACTTGTCGAGCCGCGCGCCGGTGATGCGCTGCACCAGCTGGTCGTAGGAAACGCTGTCGCCGAAGCCGCAGACCATTGCCGCGACCTGGGTGTCGAACACCGGATGCGGCACAAGATCGCCGAGATGCACGATGATTTCGATGTCCTGCCGCGCCGCGTGGAAGACTTTGACGATCGCCTCGTTGGCCATCAGCCTGAAGAACGGTTTCAGGTCGATGTCGGGCGACAGCGGATCAATCAGCGCCGTCACCCCGGGCGCTGCCATCTGGATCAGGCACAGGATCGGCCAGAAGGTCGTTTCGCGAATGAATTCGGTATCGACGGTGACGAATTCCGCCTTTTCGAAAGCGGCAATAACGGTCTCGAGTTCTTTCTGAGTGGTGATGACGTGCATCAAATCGCTTTTGGCAAGGGATAGGGTCTCTTTCAATTTCAGCCGCGCGCGCTTTCGTCAAGCGCAAGCACCTCTATCCAGGCTTTGCGGGTTCATCGGGATCGGCATTCCGCTTCGCCAACCGGGCAAAAACCGTAGACGTGCGCAACAGCGCCGTAAAACGGCTGCGATGGGTGGCCGGCACGGCGGAGCGCGCCTGCATCCGGTAAAGGATGACGGCCACGAAGATCGCATAGACGGTGGCGCTGAACACGAACAGCGCGCTCGGCCCGAAAAATTGCATCACCGTCGAGGCTGCAAACGGCCCGCCGATGGCGCCGAAGGAATAAAACAGCATCAAGGCAGCGTTGATCAGCACGAACTCGCCCTTGTCGGCGCGGTCGTTGGAATGCGCCGCCGACAGCGAATAGAGCGGCATGGCGAAGCAGCCGAAGATGAAGACGAGCAGGAAGTTGAGGAACGGGCTGCCGCCTGCCACGAATGCCAGGGCCAGTGCCGCCACCATCGCACAGCACGTCGTCATCAGCAGCACCGAGCGCCGGTCCCAGCGGTCGGAGAGATAGCCGAGCGGGTATTGGATTATAGCGCCGCCGAAAATGCCGACGCTGACGAAGGTGACGACGTCGGCGACCGACATGCCGATCTGCTCGGCATAGACCGGCGACAGGGTGCGGAAGGCGCTGTTTGTGACGCCGACGGCGATACAGCCGAAGCAGCCGAGCGGCGAGATCCGCCAGACGCGCGCCAAATCGAGCTTGACGTCGTCCGGCGGCGTCGGATTGGAGCGGTCGCCGAGCGACACCGGCACCAGCGAAACGGTGATCATCATCGACATGATGGCGAAGATGGCAAAGCCGCCGGCGCCGAAGATCGGGATCAGGAACTGGGCGCCCGTCACCGAGCCGATGTCGACCATCCGGTAGATGGCAAGCACCCGCGCCCGGTCGGTGTTGGTGACGCCGGAATTCAGCCAGGCTTCCATTATTGTGAACAAGCCGGCGAAGCAGAACCCGCCGGCAAAGCGCACGGCGCACCACATCACCGGATCGATGACAAGCACCAGAAGCAGCGTCCCCGCCGAGGCGATCGCCGCCAGTGCCGAAAAGGCGCGCACATGGCCGACGGACTTCATGATGCGCGTCACGGCAAGGCAGCCGAGCAAAAAGCCGGCGAAATAGAACGTGCCCATCAAGCCGATCGACGAAGCGGGAAAACCCTCCTGCGCACCACGCAGCGCAATCAACGTGCTCTGCAGGCCGTTGCCGCCGAGCAGGATGCCGGCGGCGATCAGGAGGGGGATCAGCGGGCGGATGGAAGACATGAAGGAAAGCCTGTCGTTGATCCCTTCTTGAACCATCGCCTTCGCCAATACCAGCGGCAATTCCCGGCGGCGTTGGGGCCAGCGGGGGGCTGCCGCGTGGCGCCGGACCCTCCGTGTTGGAACCAAGGCGTATCTTTGTAGTTCAGTGCTGGTGGGGCGAATACGCGTCTTGTGAGCTGGCGGTGTGCGGAGACGGTGTTGGGCATCGATGTGGTTTCTGCTGCCCGGCCTGAAGCTCCAAAGGGAGGTCCGCCGTCATGAAATTTCATCCCGCATTTGCGGCATTTGCCATGGCCGCAGTTCTGGCAGCCGGGCCGGCGCGGGCTGTCGACCTCGCCATGGTATCCGGCGATACCGGCAACGGCCAGAGAATCCTTCGCGAGATCCTCGATCAATACGAGAAGAAGACCGGCAATAAGGTTAGCGTCGTTCCGCTGCCTCCCTCGGCGACGGACCAGTTTGGCCAATACCGGCTCTGGCTCGCCGCCGGAAGCAGCGACGTCGACGTCTATCAAACGGACATCATCTGGGCCCCCCAGCTTGCAAGGCAGTTCATCGACCTGACCGAAGCGACCAAGGATGTCGTTGGCACCCATTTCCCATCGATCATCAAATCGCAGACCGTGGACGGCAAGCTGGTCGCCTTGCCGATATTCACCGACGCTCCGGCGCTCTACTACCGCAAGGATCTCCTCGACAAATACGGCGCCAGGGTCCCGGCCAACTGGGCTGAACTTGCCGATACCGCCAAGCTTGTCATGGACAAGGAGCGCGCGGCCGGCAACAAGGACATGTGGGGTTTCGTTTTCCAGGGCAACGCCTATGAGGGGCTGACCTGCGATGCACTCGAATGGGTGAAGTCGAACGGCGGCGGCCAGATTATCGAGCCGGACGGCACGATCTCCATCAACAATCCGCAAGCAGTTGCGGCGCTGGAAATGGCGAGGAGCTGGGTGGGAACCATCTCGCCGCCCGGCGTTCTGGCCTATCAGGAAGAAGAGTCGCGCGGAGTCTGGCAGACCGGCAACGCCGTCTTCATGCGCAACTGGCCCTATGCCTACGCGCTTGGCAACAGCGAAAGCTCCCCCATCAAAGGCAAGTTCGAGGTGACCACGCTGCCGCCGGGGTCGGGCGAGGGCGCCCGCCCGGCAGCAACGCTTGGCGGCTGGAATCTCGCGGTTTCCAGATATTCGAAGAACCCGGATGCAGCGATCGATCTGGTCAGATGGATCGCCTCGCCGCAGATGCAGAAGTACCGCGCCTTGAAGGGGGCATATCTGCCGACCATCCAGGCACTCTATGACGATGCCGACATCGCCAGCGCCCAGCCGGTGATTCCGCGCTGGAAGGAAGTCGTCCTCAACGCGGTGCCGCGTCCCTCGGCCCAAGCCAAGAGCAGGTACAATGAGGCATCGAGCGAGTTCTGGACCGCCGTCCACAACACCATTTCCGGCGAGGGCACGGCCGCCGACAACCTTGCCGATGTGGAGTTCTCCTTGACCAGGCTCAAAGGCACCGCCTGGTGACCTCGCCGCGCTCAGGCTCGATGCTGGCGCGTCAGCGTGCGCGCTCGGCATGGCTGCTGCTTGCCCCGACGCTCATCGTGCTCGCCGCCGTTGCCGGCTGGCCGTTGATGCGCACGATCTATTTCGGCTTCACCGATGCCTCGCTCGCCGACCTCGAAGCCCGCCGCTGGGTTGGTTTCGCCAACTATTTCTCCGTCGTGCAAATGCCGAGCGGCCGCGTCATCTACGACGGGCTGCTCGCCGATCCGGTCTGGTGGCGCGCCGTCTGGAACACCGTGCGCTTCGCGGTGATTTCGGTGACCTGCGAGACGGTGCTCGGCATGATCGTCGCGCTGGTGCTCAACACCAGGTTTCGCGGCCGCGGCATCGTGCGCGCCGCGATTCTAATCCCTTGGGCCATCCCGACGATTGTGTCGGCTAAGATGTGGCAGTGGATGCTCAACGACCAGTTCGGCATCATCAACGACGTCCTGCTCAAGCTCGGCCTGATCAGCACAAAAATCGCCTGGACGGCCAGCGCCGACACGGCGATGGTCGCCGTCCTCGTTGTCGATATCTGGAAAGCGACCCCCTTCATGGCGCTTCTCATTCTCGCCGGCCTCCAGATGCTTCCACAAGAAATCTACGAGGTCGCCAAGCTCGACGGCGTCGGCGCGTGGAGAGTTTTCTGGAGGATCACCTTGCCGCTCATCCGACCGGCGTTGATGGTGGCCATGATCTTTCGCGGTCTCGATGCCCTGCGCATCTTCGATCTGATCTACGTGCTTACGCCAAACAACATACACACCAAGTCGATGTCGGTGTTTGCCCGCGAGAGCCTGTTTGAGTTCGACAAGTTTGCCTACGGTTCCGCCGCCTCGACGTTGCTCTTCCTTATCCTCGCTCTGCTGACCATGCTCGTTCTTTGGCTCGGCCGGATAAGACTGGACAAGGACTATTGATCATGGGGGACCACTGACCATGTGGATCGTCAAGCGCACGGCTTTCTACCTCCTCGTCGCCGTTATCGTCGTCGTCGCGGTGTTCCCGTTCTACTATGCCATCATTACCAGCCTGAAATCGGGGACGGCGCTCTTCCAGATCGACTATTGGCCGACGGCGATTACCTTTAGCAACTACAGGACCGTGTTCACCGAGGGGACCTTTTTGCGCAATCTCGTGAACTCGCTGTTCATCTCGAGCGCCGTCGTCTTCATTTCGCTGTTCCTCGGCATCACCGCTGCCTATGCGCTGGCGCGCATCCGCTTCAGAGGCCGTTCGGCGCTGCTCCTCATCATCCTGTCCGTCTCGATGTTCCCGCAATTGGCGGTGCTTGCCGGGCTTTTCGAGCTAATCCGCATCTTCGGCCTCTACAATTCGCCGTTCGCGCTGATCTTGTCCTACATGATCTTCACCTTGCCGTTCACCGTCTGGGTGCTCACCGCCTTCGTTCGCGACCTGCCGATCGAACTGGAGGAAGCGGCGATCCTCGATGGCGCCACGCCCTGGATCATCATCAGCCGCGTCTTCCTGCCGCTGATGTGGCCGGCGCTGGCGACCACCGGGCTCCTCGCCTTCATCGGCGCTTGGAACGAGTTCCTGTTCGCCCTGACGTTTACCTCCAGCAACGAGCAGCGAACCGTGCCGGTGGCGATAGCGCTGCTCTCCGGCAGCTCGCAGTTCGAGATCCCGTGGGGCAACATCATGGCCGCATCGGTGATCGTCACCGTGCCGCTCGTCATCCTTGTCCTGATCTTCCAGCGCAAGATCATCTCCGGCCTCACGGCGGGCGGGGTGAAGGGGTGAGTGCATAGTTGAACTGCCGGCACAGAGCAGCGAACTCAGATTGACGCCTCTGGCATAAATTGATGCCGGTGGGATAGGGGCGGGAAGAACGCGAACTCGACCCAGCCGCCGCTTGCCTTGACAAATGCACCCTCTCATGTGCTTTTCGCGCAAATTTTCAGGCTGGGCCATCATGCCTCGGCCGCAACCCAACATCCGGACTTTAAGAATGACAATGCATCGTTACCGCAGCCATACCTGTGCCCAGTTGAGGAAGGTCGATGTCGGCTCGACCGTTCGCCTGTCGGGTTGGGTGCATCGCGTGCGCGACCATGGCGGACTGCTGTTCATCGATTTGCGCGACCATTACGGTCTGACCCAGATCGTTGCCGATCCGGATTCGCCTGCCTTCAAGATCGCGGAGACCTTGCGTGGCGAATGGGTCGTCCGCGTCGACGGCGAGGTCAAGGCGCGCCTCGCCGACACCGTGAACCCCAATTTGCCGACCGGCGAGATCGAGATTTTCGCGCGCGAGATCGAAGTGCTGTCGGCGGCCAGGGAATTGCCGCTGCCGGTCTTCGGCGAGCCGGACTATCCGGAGGACATCCGCCTCAAATACCGCTTCCTCGACCTGCGCCGCGACACGCTGCACAAGAACATCGTGGCGCGGACGAAAATCATCGCCGAGATGCGCAAGCTGATGGGCCAGGTCGGCTTCACGGAATTCTCGACGCCGATCCTGACCGCCTCGTCGCCGGAAGGGGCGCGCGACTTTCTGGTGCCGTCGCGCATCCACCCCGGCACTTTTTATGCGCTGCCGCAGGCACCGCAGATATATAAGCAGCTGATCATGGTGTCCGGCTTCGACCGCTACTTCCAGATTGCGCCCTGCTTCCGCGACGAGGACCCGCGCGCCGACCGTCTGCCGGGTGAATTCTACCAGCTCGACGTGGAGATGAGCTTCGTCGAGCAGGAGGATGTGTTCACCACCATGGAGCCGGTGATGCGGGGGGTGTTCGAGACCTTTGCCGCCGGCAAGCCAGTGACGGAGAAGTTTCCGCGCATCGCCTATGATGTCGCCATGCGCAAATACGGCACCGACAAGCCGGACCTGCGCAACCCGATCGAGATGCAGGCCGTCTCGGGTCATTTTCGCGACTCTGGCTTCAAGGTATTTGCCAACATCCTTGCCAACGATCCGAAGGCCGAGGTCTGGGCCATTCCGGCCAAGACCGGCGGGTCTCGCGCCTTCTGCGACCGCATGAACTCATGGGCGCAAGGCGAGGGCCAGCCCGGCCTCGGCTACATCTTCTGGCGCAAGGAGGGCGAGAAGCTTGAAGGCGCCGGGCCGCTGGCCAAGAACATCGGCGAGGAGCGCACCGACGCGATCCGACAACAACTCGGCCTTGCCGATGGCGATGCCGCCTTCTTCGTCGCCGGCGATCCGAAGAAGTTCGTCTCCTTCGCGGGAGCGGCGCGCACCCGCGCCGGCGAGGAGCTCAATCTTGTCGACCGCGACCGCTTCGAATTGTGCTGGATCGTCGACTTCCCGTTCTTCGAATGGAACGAGGAGGAGAAGAAGATCGATTTCGCGCACAATCCTTTCTCGATGCCGCAAGGCGGCATCGATGCGCTTAACGGCGAGGATCTGCTCGGCATCAAGGCGTTCCAGTACGACATGGTCTGTAACGGTTTCGAGATCGCCTCCGGCGGCATCCGCAACCATCTGCCCGGAACCATGGTCAAGGCGTTCGAAACCGTCGGGCTGGACCGCGCGACAGTCGAGGAGCGCTTCGGCGGCCTTTATCGCGCCTTCCAGTATGGCGCGCCGCCGCATGGCGGCATGGCGGCCGGCATCGACCGCGTCGTCATGCTTCTGGTCGGCGCGAGGAACCTGCGCGAAGTGACCATGTTCCCGATGAACCAGCAGGCCTACGACCTGTTGATGAGCGCGCCGTCGGAAGCCAGCCCGCAGCAGCTTCGCGAATTGTCGCTGCGCGTGGTGGCGACGAAGAAAGAGGTTTAGAAAACGCTCCGAACCGGTGCCGTTGATTCATAAAAAAGCCCGGCAGCGCTGCCGGGCTTTTTGCTTGAAGCCTGTCTCGGTCAGTCTTGGTTTGCCGTAACCGTCACGCCGAGCGTTTTCGGCAGGTCGAGCGGGTTGGACATGGCGCCCGCCATGATCAGCGCGAACGGCACCGCTGCCGGCGGCTCGGCCGAGACCTCGATGCTTTGCGGATCGTCGAGGAACTTGTTGACCGCGGCCGAAACCTGCGCGGTCAGTTCCGGATTGTTGAGCTGCGCCATGCCGAAGGGCACGATCGCCTTGGCCTGGTTGGCAATGTCCTTGCCGGACATGCCTTGCTGCTTGCCGGCATAATCGAGCACCTTTTTGGTCAGCGAATCATCATCGAAGCGGATCGAGGCGCTGTTGAACGAAAGCTGCTGCAGCAGCCCGAGCATGGCCATGCCTTGCGCCGAATTGTCGGCGCCTTCGGGCTGCGCCGCCATCTTCTTCTGCATCTCCTGCAGTGATTTGATGACGTCCAGCGTGTAGCCGCCGAGATCGAAGGTCATGCCGAGCGTGCCGGCATTGTCGACCGATATTTCGTATTTCGACAAGTCCATCCTGCCGTCGGTAGGCTGCCAGGTGCCTTCCATCTCAAGATTGCCCGATATGTTCTGGTAGCCGAGCGCGTTGATGACTTCCTTGGACTTCGGATCTTCGACCAGTGTCAGGTCGGCAGTGAATTTTTCCGTGGTGCCGGAAAACGCCAAGGCCTTGCCGTCGGCCGGCGGCGTGATTGCGATGGCAAGCCCGTCCATCGAGAAAGCGGTCTTGTCGGCCACCTTGACGGTCATGTTGTCGAGCTCGGCCGATTTGTAAATCATCAGCGAGCCCAGCGGGCCGCTTGCGCCTTCGGCCGGAACCGTCATGTCGTGGATGACGAAGGGGCTGAGATTGAGCGTGACGCCATCCTCGCTATGTTCGAACGGCGACGTCGACACGGTCGCGATTTGATAGCCACCATTGGCTTCGGTCACCCCTTCGAGCTTGACGTCGCCGATCTTGAGCGCCTCCTTTTCGGCCGCCGGTTTGACCGCCACGCCTTGCAGAACCATGCTGGAGGTGTCGCCGGTTACTCCGGTCCAGGAGAGGTCGACACCCTGGGCGGCGAGGGCAGCCTTCAGCCGGTCGGCGACCGCGGTATCCTGCGCGAATGCCGCATTCAGCGGCAGCGTCAGCAAAAAGGTCGAAAAAGCCAGTCTTTTAATAAGTGTCGAGTGCCTGATCGTCATCGAGAGCTCCCCTGAGAGTGTCCTGAAATTCTTTTCAAATCGTCGCGTCGTCACCATTCGGCGACGAACTGGACCGGAAAAAGGCGGGCCTCGGCACAATGATCGAAAATCGCGGCTAAAGGCAAACCCGATCCATCAGGCTTGCGATAGAAGCAGGATGTAACGGGTTGATGTTGGCCGGCGTCGCGACGCTCCCAATTCCCGTTGCATAATGGATGTCGCGCAAAGTGTGCAGCGGTTTTGCGATGACGACATGCATCAAAACAAGGACCTAAAGCGTCGCATGAGGCCGGTCGAACGCGACGCGCTTTAGGAGGAGGCATACTGGTGCCTCTTGCCGCGAATCACCCGCTCGGCTAGTGCCAGCCCATGGGAAAAAGGCTTTTGCCGCCCGAGAGTGGCGGCGGCGACAATATCGAGCCGGTCGATCTGAAGAAGGCGCTGGAAGAGCGCTATCTCGCCTACGCGCTGTCGACCATCATGCATCGGGCGCTGCCGGACGTGCGCGACGGATTGAAGCCGGTGCATCGTCGCATCATGCATGCTATGCGCTTGTTGCGGCTCAACCCCGACCAGGGTTTTGCCAAATGCGCCCGCATCGTCGGCGAGGTGATGGGCAAATTCCATCCGCATGGCGACCAGTCGATCTACGACGCGTTGGTGCGGTTGGCGCAGGATTTTTCGATGCGCTACCCGCTGGTCGACGGGCAGGGTAATTTTGGCAATATCGACGGCGATAACGCCGCCGCCATGCGCTACACCGAAGCGCGCATGACCGAAGTGTCGACGCTGCTTTTGGAAGGCATCACCGAGGATGCGGTCGATTTCCGCCCGACCTACAACGAGGAAGACGAGGAGCCGGCGGTGCTGCCCGGCGCCTTCCCGAATCTGCTTGCCAACGGCTCGTCCGGCATTGCCGTCGGTATGGCGACCTCGATTCCGCCGCACAATGCGGCCGAGCTTTGCGACGCCGCGCTTCACCTGATCGATCATCCGGATGCGCCCGTCACCAAGCTGATGGACTTCGTCCAGGGGCCGGATTTCCCGACCGGCGGCATCATCGTCGACAGTCGAGCCTCGATCCTCGAAGCCTACGAAACGGGTCGCGGTGGCTTTCGCGTCAGGGCGAAATGGAGCCAGGAGGATCAGGGCAGGGGCACCTGGAACATTGTCGTCACCGAAATTCCCTATGGCGTCCAGAAGGCCAGGCTGATCGAAAAGATCGCCGAGCTCTTGATGGCACGCAAGCTGCCGCTGCTCGAGGATATCCGCGACGAGAGCGCCGAGGACATCCGCGTCGTGCTGGTGCCGAAGAGCCGCTCGGTCGATCCCGGCATCATGATGGAATCGCTGTTCAAGCTGACCGAGCTCGAAAGCCGCTTTCCGCTCAACATGAACGTGTTGTCGCGCGGCAAGGTGCCGAACGTGCTGTCGCTGAAAGGTGTGCTCAAGGAATGGCTGGAGCACCGCCGCGACGTCTTGATCCGCCGCTCCAAGCACCGCCTCGGCGAGATCGAGAGGCGGCTGGAGATCCTCGCCGGCTATTTGATTGCCTACCTCAACATCGACGAGGTGATCAGGATCATCCGCGAGGAGGACGAGCCCAAGCAAGTGATGATGGCCCGCTGGTCACTCACCGACACCCAGGCTGAAGCCATCCTCAACATGCGTCTGAGGGCGCTGCGCAAGCTCGAGGAATTCGAAATCCGCGAGGAATTCAATGGTCTGACCGGCGAGAAGAAGCAGATCGAGGCACTGCTTGCGTCCGACGCCAAGCAGTGGGCGACGATCAAGTGGGAAGTCGCCAATGTTCGCCAGAAATACGGGCCCGAGACCGACATCGGCAAACGCCGCACCGAGTTCGCCGACGCACCCGAGCATGACCTGACCGATATCGCCCATGCCATGATCGAGCGCGAGCCGGTCACTGTGGTCGTTTCGGAAAAGGGCTGGCTGAGGGCCATGAAAGGTCATCTGACCGACCATTCGGCCCTGACCTTCAAGGAAGGCGACAGCCTCAAGCTCGCCTTCCATGCCCAGACCACCGACAAGGTGCTGGTCTTCACCACCGGCGGCAAGTTCTACACGATCGGCGCCGACCGGCTGCCCGGCGGGCGTGGCCATGGTGAGCCGATCCGCATCATCGTCGACATGGACAACGACCAGGATATCGTCACCGCCTTCGTCCATGATCCCAAGCGCAAGCTGCTGCTGGTGTCGCATGACGGCAACGGTTTCATCGTGCCGGAAGAAGAAGTCGTCGCCAACACCCGCAAGGGCAAGCAGGTGATGAACGTCAAGGCGCCAGACGAAGCCCAGCGCTGCGTGAGCGTCGCGGGCGACCATCTCGCCATCGTCGGCGAGAACCGCAAGATGCTGGTGTTCCCGCTGGCCGAGATCCCGGAGATGGGGCGCGGCAAGGGCGTGCGCCTGCAGAAGTACAAGGACGGCGGCGTCCTCGACCTCAAGACCTTCACGCTCGCAAGCGGCCTGTCCTGGCAGGATTCGGCAGACCGCACCTTTACCAAATCGCGTGACGAGCTTGCCGAATGGATTGGCGCCCGCGCCTCGGCCGGCCGCATGGTGCCGAAGGGGTTCCCGCGCACGGGGAAGTTCGGGTGAAGCGGTATCTCCCCCCTTGAGGGGGAGATGTCGCCGAAGGCGACAGAGGGGGTCGGAACGTCCAGACACGACCCTTATCGCAGACGGAGGGGACTGGCGCCTCACGTATCGCAGACAGAGGAGGCTGGCGTCTCACGCTCGGCGACCCCCCTGGCCTGCCGGCCATCTCCTCCTCAAGCGGGGAGATTAGCAGCTCTACCCAAACATTTGGAATGTCGTCACGATTGCTGCACTATATCAGTGCATAAGCGACGCTATGGGCCAGGGAGAATTGGGCGCTTGAAGGAAGTCAGGATACAGAAGCCGGAGCGGCAGCAGCGCCTGTTTGGCCTGTCGACGCCGCTCAGGGCCGCTGTCATTCCGCCGCTGTCGGCGGCGCGCTGGCTCCTGGTGCTGATCGTTGCCGCTGGCGTTTACTTCTTCCACGGCTTCCTGTTTCCGGTCCTTGCCGCCCTGGTGATCGCCTTCGCCAGCTGGCCGCTCTACCGACGGCTGCTCGCCGGCGTCGGCGGCAACCGCACCATCGCGGCGACGCTTGCGATCTTGTTCATCCTGACCTTCCTGGTGGTGCCGATCGCGCTTGCCGGCACCTACGCCATCAATGAGGTGCGCGAATGGGTCAACTGGTCGATCGAGACCAACCGCTACGGTGCGCCGACGCCGCACTGGATTGCCACCATGCCGGTGGTGGGCGAATGGCTCAATGAACAATGGACGGTCAACGTTGGCCACCCTGGCGGTATCGGCGAACTGATCCAGCTGATCAGCGGCGCCAATATCGGCAGCATCTACCGCGGCGTGCTTGCCGCGGGCGGCAGCGCCTTCGGCCTTTTGCTGACGCTGCTGTTCATGATGATCGCGCTGTTCTTCGCCTATCGTGACGGCGAGCATTTCGCCGGACAGGTCGATCGCCTCGGCGAACGCATCCTGCCGGCCAGATGGGAACGGATCTCACGCGTGGTGCCGGCGACGATCTCCTCGACGGTGACCGGCATGACCGTTATCGCCATCGGCGAAGGGCTGGTGCTGGGCATCGCTTACTGGTTGGCCGGCGTGCCTTCGCCGGTGACGCTCGGCGCGCTGACCGGCATCATGGCGCTGATCCCCGGCGGCGCGCCCCTGTCCTTCACGCTGGTCTCGATCTATCTCGCCGCCAGCGGCTCGCCGATGGCTGGGCTGGCACTGTTCGTCTGGGGCGCGGTCGAACTCTTCGTCGTCGACAAGACATTGCGCCCAAAGCTGGTCGGCGGGCCGATAAAGCTGCCCTTCCTGCCAACCTTTTTCGGCCTGATCGGCGGCGTCAAGACGATGGGTTTTCTCGGCCTGTTCATAGGCCCGGTGCTGATGGCCCTGCTGGTCGCAATCTGGCGCGAATGGCTGCGCGAAGTGGAACTGACCGATGAACTCGCTGCCGCCGAACCGGCGGAGCACGATGACGCGCCGCCGCAGATCGAAATTGTCGCCGAACGTGCCGCCGCGAAAAAGAATCAGGCCGGGTGACTGACGGCGAACGTGGCGCGGCGCTTGCGCCCCTCGTGCAACTGCCAGAGCGAATGGCCGATCAAGGTCATGATGAGGATTGCGCCGCCGATCAGGCTGTAGCGCGACGGCGCTTCGGCGAAGATCATCCACACCCAGACCGGCGCCAGCACGGTTTCTAACAGGTAGAACATCGCCACTTCCGGCCCGGAGATGTATTTCGGGCCGTTGGCGAGGCAGAAGAAAGAGATCGGCATGATGACGGCACCGTTGAAGACGATCCACCATGGCGCGTTGACGTGAAAACCCACCTTGGAAACCATCAGGGCGGCGACGGCCAGCGGCAGGACCACTCCGATCAGCGCCGTGAAACCCATATCCTTGCCGCTTGCGCGCGAGATAGTGATGGCCGCTGCGATCATGAAAGCCGAGCATAGCGCCATCAGGTCGCCGAAGAGATGTCCGGTTCCAACGGAATCGCCGACAATGATCGTCACGCCGACGATCATCAGTGCCAGCGCTGCAAGCGTCAGGGGCCGTGGCCTCTCCTTCAGGAACAGCCATGACAAAAGGGCCGCGAACATGGTTGTGAACGCCAGGATGAAAACGAGGTTGGCGGTCGAGGTGCTGTAGACGCCGGTGATGAAGGCGATCGAGCCGAGCCCGTAGAGGGCGGCAACGATGAGCCCTGACCAGCCCGGGATAAGCTGCGGCGCCTTTGCGCTCAGCGAGCGCCAGACGGCCCAGATGATGAGCGTGGCGACGAAGGTCGTACCGGTGCGCAACAGCAGGATCGTCCATGCCTCGCCATCGGCGAGCCGGATCAGCGGAATGTCGACCGTCAGCGTCAGCCCGCCGATGGCGGTGATCAGAAGGCCTCTCTGGTGCTCGTTGTGGGAAGACATGCGGCAATTCTCGCGTAGGCTTGGAGGCGCAAAATTGACCTGCCCGGTTTCCAGCCGATCGGCCGGAAGCCCAGCGGGCATCTTCCTCGAAACAATTTAAGACTGAATACCGAAAGCGAAGATCAGCGCGAAACCGCTTCGTGATTGTAGCGTTCCCAACCTTTCGGGCCGAGATGCTCCTGCGGCTGGAAGCGCATCTTATAATTCATCTTGCGCGAGCCGTTGACCCAGTAACCCAGGTAGACATGGGGCAGGCCCATCGCCCTGGCGCGGGCGATGTGGTCGAGGATCATGAAGGTGCCGAGCGAGCGGTCCTCGAAGTCCGGGTTGAAGTAGGAATAGACCATCGACAGGCCATCGGCCATCTTGTCGGTGAGCGCCACGGCGATCAGCTCGCCCTGGCCCTTGCCGGTGATGAAGCTGTCGGGTCCGCGGCGACGGTATTCGATGACCTTGGTGTCGACATGGGTATCCTCTACCATCATGGCGTAGTCGAGCACGGTCATATCGGACATGCCGCCACGGCGATGGCGGGCGTCGAGATAGCTGCGGAACAGCGAATACTGCTCGGTGGAGGGCTCGGCGTCGTGCATGGCGCCGACCAGATCCGAATTATGCTGTATGACCCGTTTCATGTTGCGGCTGGCGGTGAATTCCTGCGCCAGGATGCGCACCGACACACAGGCGCGGCAGGTCTCGCAAGCCGGCCTGTAGGCGATGTTCTGCGACCGCCTGAATCCACCCTGCGTCAACAGATCGTTCATTTCCGGGGCCTTGTCGCCGACCAGGTGTGTGAACACCTTGCGCTCGAACTGGCCCTCGAGATAGGGACATGGCGAGGGCGCGGTCAGAAAGAACTGCGGCGACTGGGTCGGGTGCTGCGTCATCGAGCCTTGGAAACACTCCTGCGAATCGCTCTACCTTTGGCGCGGAAGCCGAAAAATTCAACAGGATTGTGAAAGCCTGGTTGATTGGACGTCTTCACATTTGTGCGCAAAGGCTGCGGCCGCGCTTCAAAAGTCTGCTCAGCGGCCGCTGCGGCTGACGACAGTGCCGAGCAGCAGGTCGTGCAGCGTGCGCTTGCGATCGGAAAACAGGCTCACCAGCAGGACCAGCGGCGAAAGGATGACATTGCCGGCCCAAAACAGCACCGAATGCACGACGGCGGTCAGCCCGTCGATGGGGCTGCCGTCGAGTCGGTCGAGCCGGATGCCCATTATCTTCATGCCGGTGGTGGCCTGGTCTTTACTGCCGAGCGTGTTCCAGATGTAGAGGATGGCGACGGCTGGCACGAGAATGGAAAACAGCATCCAGCCGAGGCCGAGCGTCAACAGCCCGAACAAGAACACCAGGATCGCGAATGGAATGGTGAGCAGCGCCACGATGAAATAATCGATGAAGAAGGCGAGAATGCGCCGCGTGCGTACGCCCTCATAGGCGCTGATATCTTCGAGCCTGCTGGTGATGATTTCGCCGTCGAGAACGCGAGCGTTCATGTCATTTCCTCGTAATCGAACCCGGGTTAATGCACGGGGCCGCTTGTGGATGAAATGGTGAAGGTTCGCGGCGGAATCAAGATCGAGCCGTCCACCATGTAGATGGTGACGGAGCACTTGGCGCCGTCTGTGACTTGTTGAATTTGTGGCGCGGATAGCGTTAGCTTGCTGCGGCGCAACAAAAGCGCCAAGCCGAGGGGACGGGGCGACATGGACTACGACATGCTGGTCATCGGCAGCGGCCCATCCGGGCGCCGCGCCGCGGTGCAGTCGGCCAAGCTCGGCAAGTCGGTGCTGGTGGTCGACAGAGGCCGGCGCCTCGGCGGCGTGTCGGTGCATACCGGCACCATCCCGTCGAAGACGTTGCGCGAGACGGTGCTCAACCTCTCAGGCTGGCGCGAGCGCGGCTTTTACGGTCGCGGCTACCGGGTCAAGCAGGACATTTCGGTTGGCGATCTGGTCGAGCGCCTGCATAAGACGCTCGACCATGAGGTCGAGGTGCTGCAGCACCAGTTCATGCGCAACACGGTCAAGAGCGCACGTGCCGCGGCAAAATTCCTCGGCCCCAACAAGGTCAGCCTGACCACCGACACCGGCGACTACAGCGAGGTTGGCTTCGCCCATGCGCTGATCGCGGTCGGCACCCGGCCGCACCGGCCGCGCGACGTGCCGTTCGACAAGACACGGATCTTCGACAGCGACGAGATGCTGGAGCTCGACCGCCTGCCGCGCACTCTGACGGTGATCGGCGCCGGCGTCATCGGCGTCGAATATGCAACGATCTTTTCGGCGCTCGACGTGTCGGTGACGCTGGTCGAGCCGCGCAATACCATGTTGGATTTCGTCGACCGCGAGATCGTCGACGACTTCATCCATCAGATGCGCGACCGCGGCATGACCATCCGCTTGGGCAGCGCCGTCAAGGAGATCGCCTCGAAACCCGATCATGCCGAGGTGATGCTGGCCGACGGCCGCACCATACGTTCCGAGATGGTGCTTTATGCTGCAGGGCGTACCGGCAATGTCGGCAGCCTGGGCTTGGAAGCGGTCGGCATTGAGGCCGATCCCAGGGGCCGCATCAAGGTCGATCCGCAGACGTTCCAGACAAGCGCGCCCAACATCTATGCCGCCGGCGACGTCATTGGTTTTCCGAGCCTGGCCTCGACTTCGATGGAGCAGGGCAGGGTGGCCGCCTGCCACGCGTTCGGCGTGCCGTTGCCGCCGCCGCCCGAAACCTTTCCCTATGGCATATATGCCGTGCCGGAAATCTCCACTGTCGGCCAGTCCGAGGAGCAGGTGCGCGAGAGTGGTGCAGCCTATGAGGTCGGCGTGGCGCGGTTTCGCGAGACCTCGCGCGGCCACATCATGGGCGTCAACACCGGCTTTCTGAAGCTTCTGTTTTCGATCGAAACACGCCGTCTGCTCGGCGCCCATATTGTCGGCGAGGGCGCGACCGAACTCATCCACATTGGCCAGGCGGTCATCAATCTCGGTGGCACTGTCGACTTCTTCGTCAACAACACCTTCAACTATCCGACGCTGGCCGAAGCCTACAAGATCGCCGGGCTGGACGCCTGGAACCGCATGGGGCGAGGCTAGCTTCGAGGCTTATCGATCTGACGTTGCAACGGCGGCTGCAGGATCTGCCAGCCACCGCCTGACGATCGCGGCGTCCGGATTGCCGATTTCATGGCCGGAGGCGACGGTGTGGGCCTCGACTTTGGCGCCATGCCGGCTGAGCAGTCCGACCAGCGCGAGTGCGAAGGGCCGGTAAATCAGGTCGTCGGCGCCGGATAAGATTACCACCCGTGCGTTGCTGAGATCCGCCGGCGGCACCTCGTCCAGAACCGGCATCGGGCGCAGCAAAGCCGCTTGGACGATCAGCCGCGGATGAAGCAGCATCACGCTTGAAACCAGGTTGGCGCCGTTGGAGTAGCCGATAAAGGAGGCTCGGGCGAGATCGAGGTCGTGGCGTTTCGCGGCCTTGGGGATGAAGTCAGCGAAAGCGTCCGCCTCTTTGCGGATGCTGTCCTGCTCGAATCGTATCGGCGAAATCCGCCTGAACCAGCGGAAACCGTCTTCCTGGGCGATGCGGCCACGCACCGCCACCAAGGTGGCGTGCGGCGAGACTTGGCGCCCCAGCGGCACCAGAGTCGTCTCGTCGACACCCGATCCATGCAGCAGAAAGAGGCACTCTCCGGTTGGTGCTGCGGGCCTGTAAACGCGATAAAAAAATGGCAGGTCGCGCCGCAAAAAGTCATCTTCCGGAGGTTTTTCGGACATAGTTGCATCCTTTTGTTTTCACGATGTTTCATTCATTTGCCGGCTTCAAAACGGAATATTTTCAAGCTCCGCGAAAGTTGATTGAACCGGGCGCATTTCAGTCCGTTTCTTTGCCGATATAATCCCCGCGGGAGGGATTCGAAGCAGTGTGCGCCGGGTGGTCGCCCGGGTGGTCGCATACCGCGCATGAACAACCAGCTTTAAGGCCTTTTATCGATGACCATGCCAGTTTCGCCGGAACGCGATACGCGTATTGACGTGTTCCGGGCACTCGCCCTCCTGACCATATTCATCGACCACGTGCCGGGCACAGTTTTCGAAACCCTGACCTACAAGAATTTCGGGTTTTCGGATGCGGCCGAGGCCTTCGTGCTGATCTCCGGCATGTCCGTCGCTCTTGCCTACGGCACCAGATTCCAGCCGGGAAACCGGTTGGTCGCAACGCTGAAGATGTGGCGCCGCGCCGGCGTGCTCTATGTCACCCACATCGTCACGACGATGGTGGTCATGGCCATCTTCTGCGCAGCGGCGGTGTTTGCGAAACGGCCGGACCTTCTGACGCTGATCAACATCGAGCCGCTCGTCAGGAATCCGCCGCAAGTCCTGGTCGGTGTCGTCACGCTCGGCCATCAGCTCGGTTACAACAACATACTGCCGGTCTATGCGGTGCTGCTGTTGATGGCGCCGGCCTTCCTGCTGTTCATCAGCTACAGGCCACTGGCCGCGCTTGCCGTGTCCGCAGCCCTTTGGCTGGTTGCCGGAATCTACCAGATCGCGCCGCCGAACTACCCGGAGCCCGGGTTCTGGTTCCTCAATCCGCTGTCATGGCAATTGCTGTTCAATATCGGCATGGCCAGCGTGTTGCATGTGCGGCGCGGCGGCACCATCCCGGTCAATCGATGGCTGGTCGGCGCGGCGGCCGCCTATGTGCTGACGGCGCTCGTCTGGGTGCATAGCCCGCTGTGGGGGCATGTGTCATGGCTCGACCTGCCGGTGGTGCTGACCGGTTTCGACAAGACGTTCCTGTCGTTGCCGCGGCTGCTGCACATCCTGGCGATGAGCTATCTGGTCGTCGCCTTGCCTTTCGTCTCGAACCTGTTCCGCACCGGCCGCGACAATCCGCTCGCCATATTGGGCAAACGCTCGCTGCCGGTTTTCATTGCCGGCACGGTGATTGCCATGGCGGCGCAGGTGATGAAGCTGATCAACCCGGGCGGCATTGCCTATGACAGTCTGCTGCTCGCCGCCGGCATCGCCATGCAGTTCGCGCTCGCCTTTTATCTGGAGTGGCTGTCCGCAATCGGCTGGTCCGGCAAGGGCAAGCCGGTCCGCAACGAGGCGCTGCCTGTTCGTCCATCCTTTGGCATCGGTCCCATGGCGGCCAATAGATAAGATTTGGAGCCGATCTGCCCCAGTCAGCCTGTACTTGGCGGTGGTCCGGACGATGCCCTGACGACAAGTTCGACGTCGAGCGTTTCTCGCCGCACCGTGCCGTCGAAGTCGAGGATTCTTCGCGCTGCCCGGCGGCCGATCTCGGCGATCGGCTGGGCGATGGTGGTGAGCGGAGGCTCGCAAGTTGCGGCTTCAGGCACGCCGTCGAAGCCGACGACGGAAACATCGCGGGGAACCGCGATGCCCCGTGCGTTGAGCCATTCCAATGCCACCATTGCGATCCGGTCCGACATCGCCAGGATGGCGGTCGGCGGTTCCGCCGAGGCGAAGATGGTTTCAAGGCCAGCCCTTGTGCTCGCCTTATCGTTTTCGGTCTCGTAGACCGGCACTTTGGTGGTGTCGACACCAAACCGGGAAAGCTCTTCGAAATAGCCGAGGAGGCGATCACGGGTTCCGGTATAGGACGCCGTCCGGACCTGCTCGGGCGAGACAAGACCGGTGCTGTCGTCGGCGAAGGCCAGCGACAACACGGCGAAGCGGCGATGTCCAAGTTCCGCCAGATGGCGCGCCGCGAGCCGGCCGCCGGCAACATTGTCGATACTGATCGCGGAGACCGTGTCGTCCTGCGAGCCGAGCTCGAGCGCGACGAAGGGGAGCTTTCGTTCGCGCGTCAGCTCAACGAGACGCGGACCGCCCTCGATGCAGAACAGGATGAAGCCGTCCACGAGGGCGCTCTGGATATTCCAGGCAAGTTTTTCCTCGTTGCCAGCCGACACGAGGGCTATTCCCGCGCCGGTGGCGTCGCAGGCCTCCGAGATGCCGGCCATCATCACGCGGGCAAACGGGTCGTCGAAGAAATAAGACAGCGGCTCGGTTGTGGCGACGCCGATTGCATTGACCTTGCCGGCGCGCAGCAGGCGGCCCTTGGGATCCGGGCCGGCGTAGCCCAGCGCGTCGGCCGCCGCCTTGACCCGCTCGCGGACCTCCTCGCGCACGATTTCGGGACGGCTGAAGACATTGGAGGCAGTGCCGTGCGATACGCCCGCGGCCTTGGCGATGTCCGCCAGCCGGATGGGCCTCCTGCCGCCTTCGGTGAGTGATGCCATTTGTTTGTCTCCAGGACTCCTGTCCAACAGTATCGCCGATTACCTAACATCTTCCTTGGATCGATTCAAATTTCTGCTTGACATTTATAATGTGACGCGTATTCTTGAATCGATCCAAGAGCGGTTTTTATCCGCAGATTGGATCGATACAAGAGGAGAGCGCCATGCACCCCGTCAATTATCTGTTCGAGGACATTTACCGGAACGACTGGAGCATCCGCTCGGGCGCGGATGTCCGTAAGGGGCGCGACAGGACCGGTCCGTGGATTCGCGACCTGCGTTTCCTCGTAGGACGCAAGCGGAGCTGATCGGCGGCCTATTTTTGTCCCCGCGGGTTGGATCGATTCAAAAAGCTAGAGGAGATTAAGCCATGCATCCGATCAAGCATCTGTTCGAAGACATCTATCGCAATTATTGGGGCATCTCGCCGGCCACCGAACGGCTGGAGCGACGGCGTATAGTCAAGACGCCCAAGCGCGACGGCCAAGTCCGGCCCGAACGTCCGCGAGACTGAGCTGGCAAGACGGAGCTCGTGGATCGAGCGCGGCTGGGGAAAGAGCAGCGGCCGCCATTGGTTGCCGCATCAATGGCGGCGCGGGTGTACCAGCGCCGAGGCGGCCATCACGAGCCAGCCGCCGATGAGCAACGTGCCGCCGATCGGCGCCGACATCGGGAACAGCCGCGAGCCAAGGAAGTCGCGGGCCAAAAGATCTCCCGAGAACAGCAGAAGCCCGACGAGAAGGATGAGGCTTCCGGTTCGCAGGATTCTATTGCCACCGAGCAGCCCGACGGTAAGGAAGACCGGCGCATGCATGAGCAGGAAGGATGCGGCCGTACCGACGAAAGCGCCGCCGAGATGTGCCGCCGCCGCCGAAAGAGCCACGCCGGTTCCGCCGCATAGGGCGCCGGCAAAAATCAGAATGCGACTGCCCGCCGTCTGTTCAGCCATGCTCATTTCCACGCCTCCGCGATTCCTGGCGACCGCCTGAGATAGTGCGGCGAACCGTGTCAGGATTTGCCGGCTTCCGCCAGCATGGCGCGTTCGCGGCGTGACTGGACCAGCCAGTTATAGGCCGCTCCGCCCGCCATCAGCACGGATGTGCCGAGAAACACCGAGCGCATACCGAAATGGCCGCCGACGAAGCCGCCGAGCAACGGTCCGGCGACCTGGCCGACATATTGCGCCGAGATCGACAAGCCCAGCATACCGCCGCCGACGCCGTCTGGCACATTGTGGCGGATGACGCTGGTGATGCAGGGCACGAGACCGCCAAGCGCCAGGCCCATCAGGAAACGCAGTCCGACGAGTTGCCAGCCCTGCGTAACGAAGGCCTGCGGGATCAGGAGCAGCGCCGAGACGGCGAGTGCGGCAACGATTACGTTCCAGTGGCCGATACGGTCGGCGAGCTTGCCGAGCCGCGACGCCGACAGGATGGCGCCGAGCGCTGCCGCGGACATGACGATGCCGGAGATCAGCGTGACCTGGCTCTGATCTTCGATGAGCTGTTGGACATAGACGGTGATGATCGGCTCGATCGACATGCTGGCAAAACTCAACAGCATGCCGGTCGCCAGCATGGCGACGACGGGGCGCTTGTCGGGAATCTGCGACCAGCCGCCTCTCGCGTTTTCTTGTGAGGCCGCCTTGACGGCAACCGGGCGAGGGGCCTCCCTGATCAGCAAGGTGGTTGCCAGAAACGCCAGGAAAATGACGCCGCCGGCGAGCAGGAAGGTGGCGCGGATTCCAATCAGCGGCGGCAGCGCGCCGCCGAGCAGCGGACCGACCAGGGCACCGGCGGTTATGCCGGCCGACAGCACGCCCAGCGCCCAGCCGGAGCGATCCTTCGGCGTCTGCATGGCAACCAGGATGGTCGAGCCCGAAGAATAGCCGCCGGCAAAGCCGATCAGCAGGCGCAGGAGCACCAATTGCCAGACGGTCTGCACCATGCCGGTCAGCGACATGCACAGCGCCATGCCGAAACTGGCACGCACCAGCATCAGTTTGCGGCCGTAGCGGTCGCCTAGCCGCCCCCACAGCGGTGCGACCAGCGCGGCAGCAAGGAAGGTTGCGCCGTAGGCAATGCCCGACCACTGGACGATCGCCGCGTGACCCTCGGCGCCCAACTGCTCGACGTAAAGCGGCAGGAAGGGCAACAGCAGCGTCATCGCTACAAGCGTGCTGAACGAGCCGGCAAAACACACGGCGAGATTGCGACGCCAGTGGACGTTGTGCGTGCCTTGCGTGGCGAGGGTGGCGTCTTGCGGCATGTCCTGTCCTCTCCGGCCGGCTTGGATGAAAACTTGTTGTGGATCCCATTTTGGTATACCGGATTGGTATCCGTCATGGACGCAAGGCTGGTCGCTGTCAATGCGGCCGCTGCAAAGTGATCGGCAACAAATGGCCGGTGAACAGAGAGCCAATGAACCGGCTCCAACAAACGGAACGCCAATGTCGCAGATGCAAAACGTCGAAAGGCAGCTTCGCGAGATGATCCTCGGGCTCGAGATCGGTCCGGGCGAGCGGCTGACGGAGCGCTGGGTCGAAAGCCGTTTCGGCGCCTCGCGTACGCCGGTCAGGGCGGCATTGCTGCGGCTCGAGACCGAAGGCCTGATCTGCCGCGACGGCCGCGGCTGGACGGTCTCGCCTATCAATCTTGCTGAGCTCGAGCAGATTGCCGTCTATCGCGAGGCGGTCGAGGTCGCGGCACTCAGAATAACTTGCATCTTGCAGGACAGGAGTGCCGTCGAAATCGTCGAGGCGATGCTCGATTCTTGCGACGACAAGACGCCGCGCGAGGAATGGCATCGCGTCGGCATGGATTTTCATATCGAGCTGGCGCGACTGTCCGGCAACGAGTTCCTGTTCAGAGCGGTTCGCGACGCGATGACACGCCTGTCGCGCGCCCGCTGGCTCGAGGTTCGCGACGAGGCAGCACTTGGCCGTGCCTGGGCCGAACACCATGCCATTCTGTCGGCGGTGCGGGCCGGCGATGCCGATAGCGCCGCCCACCTGCTTTCAGCCCACATCATTGGCAGCCGCGACCGGCTGGTGACCTCGCTGCGCAACGACCGGCGTGGCCTCCGCGCCAGGGGATTTGCCGTCGTCGCTTGAGTGAGGATCGGCTGCCATTGATCACGAAAAGGGCAGATGAGCGAAGAATGCTACTTTCGGTCTCGCTTCGCAAATGCCGATGGCGTAAGAGCGGCGATGGAAAACAACCGATTTGACACACCCGTGACCGTCAAGGGCGCGGCGGGAAGCAATCAGCTCTTGCGTACGGCCCGCGAGGCTTCCGACTACCTCCTCAACAATTGGCCCGGCAAGCGCAGTCCCAAGCACCGCGAAGCGCTGCAGGCCTGTCATGATGCGCTGGCCGGCGACAAGCCGGCCATGAACGCAAGACGGGCCTTCATTGCCGCAGCTCGTGAAGTGAACGTCTTCGTCAGCGACAAGGCGCCCGCCTGAGGCATAGCGGGATTTGACGGAGGCCCGGACCGCCTGACAGGCCGGGTGTCATCACTCGGCCGTTTCGGTTTTGGTTTGGGACTCGCTCTCGCCCTCGGGCTTCGATCGCTCCTTGGCTGCGACCTTGGCAGCCTGCTTTTCCGCCCTCTTGGCAGCCTTCTGCCGGTCGCGTTCCTTGCGCTCCTGACCGTAGTTCGGTGCTCGTGCCATATCGGTTCCTTTCATTGTGCTTGGCCTTTGCCTAGGAGCATTGGGCCGCAAACACAACACCGCAGAGCACGATCGGCTCCATATCTCGGCGCAGTCCGGGAGCCTGGCTTCAGGCTGTTTTCAGGCGCCATCGCGGTCGAGGATGAGATCGGCCGGACCGAACCGGTCCTTTGCGGTGAACTGCTGGTGCCAGTAGGGATAGAGCACGGGCGGCCTGCTGACCGCGTCGAGCCGTGTGCGCTCCTCATCGCCAAGCACCAGGCTTGCAGCGGCGATATTGTCTTTGAAATGCGCTTCGGTTCGTCCGCCGATCACCAACGAGCTGACGGCGGGCCGGCCGAGTAGCCAGGCAAGCGCCACCTGCGCCGCCGACACACCGTGGTTGTTGCCAATGTCGATCAGCGCGTCGACGATCCGCCACAGCCGGTCCTCGTCGCGGATCGGCGGTTCCGACCATCCGCTGAGCTGGCGGGCGGTCGGCTGGTCACGGTGGTATTTGCCGGACAGCAACCCGCCGGCAAGCGGGCTCCAGACCAGCACGCCGAGCCCCTGGTCGACCGAGATCGGCAACAATTCATACTCGGCCTCGCGCGCTTCCAACGTGTAATGGATCTGCTGGGTGACGAAGCGCGGCTGGTGATGACGGTCACTGATCCCCAGCCCCTTCATCACTTGCCAGCCGGAATAATTGGAGCAGCCGACATAACGGACCTTGCCCTGCGTGACCAGAGTGTCGAGCGCGGCGATAGTTTCCTCAAGCGGTGTCAGGCCATCCCACTCGTGCAGGAAATAGATGTCGATGACATCGGTCCTGAGGCGCCTCAGGCTCCTCTCGCATTCGCGGATCAGATGGTAGCGCGACAAGCCTTCATCGTTGGGGCCTTTGCCGATCCGCATGCGCGCCTTGGAGGCGATCAGCACGTCGCCCTTGCGCTTGCCTCCGAGCGCCTCGCCGATGATCTCTTCCGACACGCCGTTCGAATAGACGTTGGCGGTGTCGATGACATTGACGCCGGCATCGATGCAAAGGTCGATCATCCGGCGCGCCTCGTCGAGGTCGGTCTTGCCGACCGCCGAAAACGCGCCGCCGCCACCGAACGTCATGGTGCCCATGGTCAGCGTCGAAACCTTCAGCCCGGAACGGCCGAGAGTGCGGTATTCCATGTCGTATCCTCACGATTTATCGGGAAAGGGCGTTGCAAACGACAGCCCTCAATGAACCGGGCATTTGTAGGATAATTCGTTCCGCTTGTCGCCAGTTCCGCAGGGCAAGCTCGATCACATCTTTCCGATTGAACGCACAGCCAGCGCAGCAGTGGCTGCAATAAAAACCGTCATTGCCGGCCTATACTAACATCGGTTCAGCGCTTCGATTTCCGGCCGCCGGGCCGGGCGGCGGAGCGCCTGACAGCGGCCGGCAAGGACTGTAAGCGGAGCAGCGCAAATGACCGAGATAAAACAGAATTCTCCGGCCAGGGACTGGCTGGAAGCGGAACTCGCCGACACGCTCGACGAAGATTATGAGCTGGAAATCTCGGAGCCGGCGCTGTCGATGGAGATCGCCAAGATCTACAAGAATGCGCATCCGCCATCGATCGACCGCCTGCAGTATTTTCGCGATCTCATCACGCTGCAATCCGAATTGATCAAGCTGCAGTCCTGGGTCGCCTATCACAAGAAGAAGCTCGTCGTGGTCTTCGAGGGCCGCGACTCGGCGGGCAAGGGTGGCGCCCCGTGGTTCATCGTCGAGGGCAACGACAAGAAACGGGCACGGCTGAACTGCATCGACCAACTCCTCAAGCAGATGCCTTATGAGGAGGCGCCGCACGAAGAGATCACACTGCCGGAGCGCGTCTTCAATCCCGAATACAAGCGCCAGGTACTGCCGCGCGAACTGTATGTGCCGGAGAAGTACTGACTAAAGCGGCGAGGAGGGCGCTGCTCTGTGGCGCCCTGCGACAAGCTAGGTACGCTCGATGATGACGTGCGTGGCTTTCGGCGTCGCGACCTGCTCGCTGCAGCGATAGCCGAGCTTGGGCATGTCGATGCCGGCAAAAAGGTTCTCGCCGGCGCCCAGCAGGACCGGTGAGATCGCCAGATGCAATTCGTCGATGAGCTTTTCCTGGAGATATTGCCGGATCGTTGCGACGCCGCCGCCGAGCCTTATGTCCTTGCCGTCAGCCGCTGCTTTCGCCTTTTGCAGCGCTGAGTGGATGCCATCGGTCACGAAATAGAAGGTCGTGCCGCCCTCCATGACAATCGGATCACGCGGATGATGCGTGAGCACGAAGACCGGCACATGGTAGGGCGGGTTGTCACCCCACCAGCCTTTCCAGCTGTCATCCGGCCATTCGCCGCGGATTGGCCCAAACATGTTGCGGCCGAGGATCCATGCGCCGACGTTTTCGAAGCTGCGTGCGGCGAACGCCTCGTCAGTGTCCGTGGTCCCGCCATCCTTGCCGAGGACCATCTTGCGGAAAGTGCGGGTGCCAAACATCCATCCGTGCAGGGCTTCCCCGCCAACACCCAGCGGGTTCTTCAGGTCTTGGTCGGGACCGGCGCCGAAGCCGTCGATCGACAGGGTGAAAGCGCTGACGCGAAGTTTGGACATGAGAGCCTCCTCGATAACCAATTGTGACATGCAAGCAGTTATCGGGTTAGCTTAACTGATTGCATTTTGCAAGCGGTGTTTTTGGATCGCCGGCTAGCGATGAACGGCTGGGCCACAACCGCCAATCTCCCAACGCTGGCGATTGGCCATAACCAACCATCCCGTCGTCATCCTGGGGCGAAGCAAGGAGCGAAGCGACGCGGCGCAGACCCTAGGATCCATGCCGTGACATCGGCCGAAGAACACAGCGGCCCAGAACGACGAACCACGCGAATGGAGATCAAGAAGACCAATCCGGAATGGTTCGAACTTTTTCGGAGAACCGGATGGTTGCGTTCGGTTTTCGATCCGCCGGAGCACTGCCGCCAGGTCACGGCATGGATCCTGGGGTCTCCGCGACGGAGCTTCGCTCCTGCTCGCCCCAGGATGACGAGGGGGAGGGAGGATTCGGCCAATCCCGAAGGTTTACGACAGGCCCCATCCCATGCACCAAAGTCCCAAAACGATGCGATCACCTATCCCTTCAGCATCGCCGCTACTTCGGGCGCAAAGTAGGTGAGAATCCCGTCGCAGCCGGCGCGCTTGAACGCGAGCAGCGATTCCAGCATCGCCTTGTCGCCGTCGATCCAGCCATTGGCGGCGGCGGCCTTGATCATCGAATATTCGCCCGAGACCTGATAGGCGAAGGTCGGCATCTGCAACTCGTCCTTCAGCCGGCGGATGATGTCGAGATAGGGCAGGCCGGGCTTGACCATCAGCATGTCGGCGCCTTCGGCTAGATCCTGCTCGGCCTCGCGCACCGCTTCGTCGGAATTGGCGTGGTCGATGTAATAGGTCTTCTTGTCGCCCTTGAGCAGGCCGGCGGTGCCGACCGCCTCACGATAGGGGCCGTAAAAGGCGGATGCGAACTTGGTCGCATAGGACATGATCGCTACATCCTGAAATCCATTGGCGTCGAGCGCATCGCGGATGGCACCGATCCGGCCGTCCATCATGTCCGAGGGGGCAATGATGTCGGCCCCCGCCGCCGCCTGAATGACGGCCGCCGCCGACACCTGCTCCACCGTTTCATCATTGACGATAATGCCCTCGCGCAAGATGCCGTCATGGCCATGCGAGGTGAACGGATCCAGCGCCGCGTCGGTGATGATGCCGATCTCCGGCACCGCCCGCTTGATGGCGCGGGTGGCGCGGTTGATGATGTTTTCGGGATCGAGGATGTGCGAACCGGTCTGATCGCGCAGGCCGAGCTCCACATTGGGGAAAGTGGCGATCGCCGGAATGCCAAGCTTGGCCGCGCGCTCAGCCTCCTTGACGGCGAGGTCGAGCGACAGGCGGAACACGCCGGGCATGGCGGCGATCGGTTCGCGCACTTGTCTGCCGTCGACGACGAAGATCGGCCAGATCAGATCGTCGACCGAGAGCCGGTTCTCCTGGACAAGGCGGCGCGACCAATCGGCCTTGCGCATGCGCCGCAGCCGCCGGCTGCCGGTGATCTCGTCGACGCTGCGCGCGCCGGCAGGCTTTGCAGGTGTGAATTTGTTCATCGCCAAAACTCCGGACGGGCGGCTTTTACCACGAGCCTTCGCTGCTGACCAATGCGACACGATTGTGCCAGCGGTCCTGTTGGGCGTTATTCTGGTTGACCATTGCCCGACAGGATCTGCGCAGCACCCCGCATGGCGACGCGGAATGCCTCGTCGAAGCTGACACCGCGCACTTGCCACTTATAAGCCTTGCCGTTCATGGCAAGCCGCCAATCGGCGATCCAGCCCAACTCTTTGTCGCTCCAGATCAGGCTGCCGGCGAGCGCCTGATCGGCACCGGCCTTTCGGGCAAGCTGGTCCAGCGTCGCCATATCGGCATGGCGCAGGGCCCGGTCGTCAAGCTTCGAGGCCGACAGCATCGACGCTTCGGGAAACAAAATCCGCATGACCAGCGGACCGGTGGCATTGACGAAGGATTCGCGCATCGCCGCCCCGCGCTGGTCGTCGGCAGTCAGCGCGAAATGCCTTGTGCCTTGCTCCGCCGCCAGAAAAATCGCCAGGCGTGGCCGCTCGGCAAGCCATGGCTTGCTGCCAAGCGCGGCAAGCACCGGATCGATGACGTCGGGCCTGTATAGGCAGGTGAGATCATGCGGCCGGTCGTGCGTGCCTTGTTCGTCATGGACCGGAATGCCTTCAAGGCGGTCGTGGTAGCGGAATTCGGCAACGAAGCTGCCGGCCTTGTCGCGCAGCGCCGCCACCTCAGGTTTTTTCGCCAGCCGCTGATCACCGGAGACACGGACCAGCACCGCATCCAAACATGTCTTGAAACCGATCTGGCGATTGACCTCGCCCTGGCCGGTGACGATGGTCTGCGACTGGTAGAGACTATCCACGGTTTCGGCCGATACGGGAGGAGTGTTCGCAGCGATTAGGCCGACCACCACAACAGCAAGGCGTGGCAACCAAGGCATGGCCCAACCTTCCAGTTCAAAGCGCCAGCATTAGCACCGGCTGCGGCCACGGGCCAGCAGGCGGGATTGGCGCTGCCATTGACGTGGCTATGCGCCACGCATTAGCACTTCACTCCCGGCGGGCGCGGGAGGGATTCTCTGGCGATGGATTTTGGCGGAGGCGACGAGATTCGCTTCGAAAGGTTGGGCAGGGCCGGCGTCGTCACGCTGACGCGGCCGCAGGCGCTCAATGCCGTAACCCACCGCATGGTCAAGGCGCTGGACAAGGCGCTGCGCAGCTGGGAACGCGACGATGGTGTCGACGTCGTCGTCGTCAAGGCCGAGGGCAGGGCATTTTCGGCGGGCGGCGACATCCTCCACATCTACGAAGCCGGCCGGGCTGGAAAACCGCCGGTCGAGTTCTTCGCCGACGAGTACCGGCTGAACGCCCGCATCGCCCGTTTCAAGAAACCCTATGTCGCCCTGATCGACGGCATCGTCATGGGCGGCGGCGTCGGCATCTCCTTCCATGGCTCGCAGCGGGTGCTGACCGAGAACGCGCAATTTGCCATGCCAGAGGTCGGCATCGGCTTTTTCCCGGATGTCGGCGCCAGCCATCTGTTGCCGGATCTCGGCGGCAGCTTCGGCATGTATCTGGCGCTGACCGGCAACCGCATCCGCTATGGCGATGCTTTGTGGTCGGGCCTCGCCACCCATACGATCAAGGCGGAGGACCAGCCCGGCTTTCTCGACCGGCTGGCGGCAAGCGGCGACCCGGAATCGGTGCTGCGCGGCTGCTTCGTCCCGGCCAAACGCGAGACAGACAGGCCGACGCTGGAAGCCATCGCTCGGCATTTCGCGCAGCCGTCACTGGCCGATATGGTCGCCAGCCTGGAGCGGGCAGCCATCGCCGACGAGTTCGCGGCAAAGACGCTGGCCACCATCCGCACACGTTCACCGACCAGCCTGCATGTCGCGTGGCGCCAGATCAGCGCCGGGCAGACGTTGTCGATGGACGAGTGCATGAAAATGGAGTTCCGTATCCTCAACCGTATGCTTGTCGGGCACGACTTCTATGAAGGTATCCGCGCCGCCATCATCGATAAAGGCTCGACGCCGCAATGGCGGCCGGCAGGCATCGATGACGTCAGCGCCGCCGACGTCGATGCCTATTTCGCATCGCTCGGCGAACGGGAACTGAAGCTGTGAGCGAGGCCACCTCGAGACGCGTGGTGCTGCAGCCCTCGACGATCGAGGTCATCTTCGCCTGGTTCCAGCGCGTTATCGCCGGCTATTGTCTGCTGTTCGGCATCTTGTACTGGATCCGGCTGATCGGCGTTTACCCCGGCCAGTTGTGGCGCTTCGATCTGATGCCGGTGCACTGGCAGGTGGCGGCGGTGGTGCTGGCGGTGTTTTTTCCATTCGCTGCCGCCGGCCTGTGGATGCTGGCGTCCTGGGGGCCGGTGATCTGGTTCATCTGCGCGGTGACCGAGTGCGTCATGTATGCTGGCTTCCCCGACTTGTTCGGCCGCCGGCCGCTGATCGTCGCCTCGCACCTTGCGGTGGCGCTGCTCTACATAGTGTTCCGCGTGGTGATCTGGATCCAGAAGCGGCAAGCCCGGCGATAGCAATTCCGGCCAGGATCGTTGGCTAAATCTTTAGGTTAATCATCCTTGCTCGGGTGACCGTCCGTTAAGCCTCTTTCGAAACCCCTTACCGGTAAGCTCTTGTTAGCCTTGGCGTTTAAGTCGAATTTTATGAGTATTCGATAGTGTCGCGATCAAGGTGAAGAACAAAAAAATCACCGGGCGACAAACGAGAGGCAAAGACAATGATCAATTCGCGTCCGGCGGCGAAGACCGCCAACGTATCCGATGACCGCCGCGAGGCGATCCGTTCGCTGTACATGGAATCGCTGCAGCTGGTCGAGCGGCTGCATCGCCGTCTGCTTGATGTGATCAAGGACGAATTCGACCGCAACGGTCGCTCCGACATCAACGCCATCCAGGCGCTGCTGCTGTTCAACATCGGCAATTCGGAGCTGACCGCTGGCGAACTGCGCTCGCGCGGCTATTATCTCGGCTCGAATGTCTCCTACAATCTAAAGAAGCTGGTCGATCTCGGCTTCATCAACCACCAGCGCTCGCGCATCGACCGCCGTTCGGTCCGTGTCTCGCTGACGCCGAAGGGCAACGAGGTGGCGGAAGTCGTCGCCGGCCTTTACGAACGCCATGTCGGCTCGATCGAGCAGGTCGGCGGCATCAACACGGAAGAGTTCAAGCAGATGAACCGCGCCCTGCAGCGGCTGGATCGGTTCTGGAACGATACCATCGCCTATCGGATGTAATCGCACCCGCCGCAGCAAGATCTGAAGCTGGACCACGGAAGTGCTGCCGCGGAGCAGACCAAAGACCGGTGCCGAAAAGCACCGGTCTTGCCGTTTCGTCAGGCCGGCCGATCCAAATTCGAGCAACAGCCACGTTGCCGCCATATTCGAATGGAACCGAAGATGCGGGTGATGCTGGGCCAAAGCCGTGCATTTGTCCTGTGCTCAAGTCACTTCCATGTGTTTTTACACCCATGTGTTTTTACACCGAAGTGATGCGGGCCATGGTTGGCTAATTGTTAAGAAGCCAACTCTAGAGTGCGGGCGAGACCGCCCGGTGGGTTGAATTGTAGCAAGAATGTCTGGACCATCCATGAGAACCAGCCGCCGTTTCTTCCTTTCAGGAGCCTCCGCGCTCGCAGCCGCAATGGTCGCCGGCCGCGCCAGTGCACAGGATGTGATCGGGGATATCCTGAAATCCTCGGCGCGTGGCAATTGGGACGACCAATTCGATGCGCGTGCCAGCGAAGGCGGCAAGGTTGCCTCGACGCTGCCGATCTTCAGCCTGCAGACGGTGTCCTTCACCGAGCAGGCGATCATGCAGTATCAGAATATCGTCGCGCAAGGCGGCTGGGAGCAGGTTCCAGACGCCAAGAAGCTGCAGCTTGGCGTCGAGGATCCCGATGTGGTGCCGCTGCGCAGGCGCTTGATGATATCGGGCGATCTGGCGCAGAGCGCCGGGCTCTCGGAAGCGTTCGATTCTTACGTCGACTCGGCGCTCAAGCGCTTCCAGTTGCGTCACGGCTTGCCGGCCGACGGGACCACCGGCAAATATACTTTCGCGGCAATGAACGTGTCGGCGCCGGTTCGGCTTGGTCAGCTGCAGACCAATCTGCAACGGCTGCGTGAGCGGGCCGGCACGCTTGGCAACCGCTATGTGCTGGTCGACATCCCGGCGGCGCAGATCGAGGCTGTCGAGAACGACCGCGTTGTGCTGCGCCACACCGCGATCGTCGGCAAGATCGATCGCCAGACGCCGATCGTCAATTCCAAGATCAACGAAATCATCGTCAATCCGTACTGGAACGCGCCGGTCTCGATCGTGCGCAAGGACATCATTCCGCTGATGCGGAAGGACCCCAACTATCTCAAGGATAGCCATATCCGCCTGTTCGCGCCGGACGGCAGCGAGGTCGACCCAATGACGGTCGACTGGTCGACCGACGATGCCGAAAAATATCGCTTCCGCCAGGATCCCGGTTCCGGCAACGCGATGGCCTCGGTCAAGATCAATTTCCCCAGCCCGGACGGCGTCTACATGCACGACACGCCGCAGCAGAGCCTTTTCGGCAAGCTGATGCGCTTCGATTCCTCTGGCTGCGTGCGCGTTCAGAACGTGCGCGACCTCGTCACCTGGATTCTGCGCGACACACCGGGCTGGGATCGCCAGCATTTCGAGGCGGCGATCAAGACCGGGGAGAACACGCCGGTGCAAGTCACCAACCCGGTGCCGGTCTATTTTCTCTACGTCTCGGCCTGGTCAACAGGGCCGGGCGTGGTCCAGTTCCGTGACGACATTTACGGCCTCGACGGAGCCAACGAGCTGCAGATCACATCCGCGCTCTAAGCAGCTGAGTTCATTTGCAAAAGGCCGCCGGAAGGGCGGCCTTTTTCGTTGCCGGGTCTTTCGCGACAAGCTTCGCTGGGCCGATCGCCGGATGGGGCTGCGCTTCCTGGGGGTCTGGGTCGGCGACATCGCGACGCGCGTCTCGGCGCGATTACACAAGCGCAAGGCCGAGCCGTTCGGGCTGCGCGTCCGGATCGCCGGCTCTGTTGCCGGCGTGCGGGCGCCATCACGCCGGCCAGATCAACGACCATACGATGCAGGCGCTGTTCACCGAGATCACGCTCACCGAAGCCTGCCGGCCCTTCAGCAGGGCAAGGGAATAGGCCGCCAGTCTCTCTGGCGCAATCCGGCCAGCAAATTTCGCGCTCCAAACGTGGCGGGCCGAAAGCAACTGTGTTAATGGCGCGACAGACCCCGAACCTTGAGGAGTTCAGCCCATGGCAACAGCAGCGGCAGTGTCGAACAAATTCGAATCCTTCTTCGAAACCACGCTTGCCGATGCCGATCCCGAGATTTTCGGCGCCATCCGCAACGAACTCGGTCGCCAGCGCCATGAGATCGAGCTGATTGCCTCGGAAAACATCGTCTCGCGCGCCGTGCTCGAGGCGCAGGGGTCGATCATGACCAACAAATATGCCGAGGGCTATCCAGGCAAACGCTACTATGGCGGCTGCCAGTTTGTCGATGTCGCCGAGGAACTGGCCATCGAACGCGCGAAAAAGCTGTTCGGCTGCAACTTCGCCAACGTCCAGCCGAATTCCGGCAGCCAGATGAACCAGGCGGTGTTCCTGGCGCTGCTGCAGCCCGGCGACACCTTCATGGGTCTCGACCTCAATTCCGGCGGGCACCTGACGCATGGCTCGCCGGTCAATATGAGCGGCAAATGGTTCAAGGTCGTCTCCTATGGCGTGCGCCGGGACGATCATCTGCTCGATATGGACGCGATCGAGAAGACCGCCCATGAGACCAGGCCGAAGCTGATCCTGGCCGGCGGCACAGCCTATTCACGTGTCTGGGACTGGAAGCGTTTTCGCGAGATCGCCGATTCGATCGGCGCCTATCTGATGGTCGATATGGCTCATATCGCCGGACTGGTCGCCGGTGGCATGCATCCGTCGCCGCTGCCGCATGCCCATGTGGTCACCACCACGACGCACAAGTCGCTGCGCGGCCCGCGTGGCGGCATGATCCTGTGCAATGACGAGGACATTGCCAAGAAGATGAATTCGGCCGTCTTCCCCGGCCTGCAGGGCGGACCGCTGATGCATGTCATCGCCGCCAAGGCGGTGGCCCTGGGCGAGGCGCTGAAGCCGAGCTTCAAGGTCTATGCGGAGAGCGTCGTTGCCAATGCCAAGGCACTGGCCTCCAGCCTGCAGGAAACCGGTCTCGACATCGTCTCCGGCGGCACTGACAACCATCTGATGTTGGTCGACCTGCGCCCCAAGAACGCCACCGGGAAGCGAGCCGAGGCTGCCCTTGGCCGCGCCAACATCACCTGCAACAAGAACGGCATCCCCTTCGACCCGGAAAAGCCTTTCGTCACCTCGGGCGTTCGGCTTGGCACGCCGGCTGGCACCACGCGCGGCTTCGGCCAGGCTGAGTTCCGCGAGATTGGCAAGCTGATCGCCGAGGTGCTGGATGGACTGAAAGTCGCCAATTCCGACGATGGCAATGCGGCCGTCGAGGCAGTTGTGAAGACCAAGGTGGCGGCATTGACGGATCGTTTTCCGCTTTACCCGTATCTTGGTTGACCGACGCCGAGTGTCCTCCATGTGCGCGAAAATCCCGGTGCGACAGCAAGGCACCTGCGGAGAAGCTCAATGATGCAAACTTTCCGTGTCGCCGGCTTTGGTGCCTTGCTGGCATCGGCCATTTTGCAGCTGTCCGGCCTCGCCTTGGCGCAGACCGAGCCGACGCCGGCAGCGCCAAGGACAGAGACCTTCGGCAGGTGGTCCACCACGATGGACGAGGTCAACACCGGTGAGGATGTGCGCAAGACCTGCGCCGCTTCGACGGTCTTTTTCGACGCTAACGGGACCACCGGTACCCTTACGCTGGCCATCTCGAATGGCGACGTACTGCCACCCGGAGGCTATCCGAGCCTCATCATCGCCGTGAGAAACAGTGACTTGCCCAAAGGTGACAACGTCCCGGCGGTGTTTCGCGACGTTAACGACAAGATCAAGGCTGGTTTTCATCTTATCGCCGACGGACAGTGGATGATGGACAACAAACCCGAGACCACGCTTGCCATACTGCGTGCCATGCGCCGTACGAGCGCCCTTGATGTCAGCTTCGCCGACAAGCCGGTCGCGACCATATCGATGGACGGCTTCACCAAGGCCTATCGCTATCTCGGCACGTCCTGCGGCTTCCCGACCGGCGACGTCGCTCCCTGATTGGCGTATTGCCGTTCAACTGCTTGCCACTCTCGCAATTTTCCTCGTGCCTCGCTATCTCTGAGGCGCGATCGGTCATCGGCCATACTTTGCCATCGTGGCAAAAACCTATAAGCCGTTCGCACTACGAGAATCGCGAACCGAAGGCTCTCCATGCGCTGTCCCTACTGTCAGTCCGAAGATACGCAGGTGAAGGATTCGCGCCCTGCCGAAGACGGTGCAGCGATCCGCAGGCGGCGCGTCTGCCCGGATTGCGGCGGCCGCTTCACCACTTTCGAGCGCGTCCAATTGCGCGATCTCGTCGTGGTGAAGAAGTCTGGACGCAAGGTGCCGTTCGACCGCGACAAGTTGCTGCGCTCTGTCGAGATCGCGGTACGCAAGCGCAATGTCGACCCGGAACGTATCGACCGGGCGGTGACCGGCATCGTGCGCCAGCTCGAAAGCTCGGGCGAGACCGAGGTGGCCTCGGGGGAAGTCGGCCGGCTGGTCATGGAGGCGCTTAAGTCGCTCGATGATGTCGCCTATGTGCGCTTTGCCTCCGTCTACCGCAATTTCCGCGAGGCCAAGGATTTCCACGACGTGTTGGGCGAACTCAAAGGCGACGAGCTCAAAACCGACGAGCCCAGGGGCGAAGAGCTGAAGAGCGAAGAGGACGCCAGCTGAGCATGGCAGGGTCCGAACGCAGCACGGCTGAGCAAGAGGTCCTCGATCGCCGCTATATGGCGGCAGCCCTCAGGCTGTCGCGCAAGAATGCCGGGCGGACCTCGACCAACCCTTCCGTCGGCACGCTGATCGTGCGCGATGACGGCGACGGGCCGATGATCGTCGGCAGCGGCGTCACCGCCGTCGGCGGCCGGCCGCATGCCGAGACCGAGGCTTTGGCAGAGGCCGGCGAACTGGCGCGCGGCGCCACCGCCTATGTAACGCTGGAGCCCTGCGCCCATCACGGCCGCACGCCGCCTTGCGCCAATGCGCTGGTCAGTGCCGGCGTGGCGCGTGTGGTCGGCGCTGCCAGCGATCCGGACCCGCGTGTTTCCGGCAAGGGCTATGCAATCTTGCGTGCCGCCGGCGTCGAAGTGGTGGAAAAAGTGCTGGCCGCCGAAGCCGCGGAGCAGATGGCCGGCTATTTAATTCGATCTCTGAAAAAACGCCCGGAAGTGATCCTGAAACTTGCGCTTTCGAGCGACAACAAGATCGGCGTGAAAGGCGAGGGACAGGTCTCCATCACCGGCGATATCGCCCGACGCGAAGTCTATCTGATGCGCGCCGAAGCCGATGGCATATTGATCGGCATCGGCACGGCACTGGAGGACGATCCGGCGCTGACGGTTCGGCTTCCGGGACTGGAGAGCCGTTCGCCGGCGCGCATCGTACTCGACCGCCAGATCAGGCTGCCGGAGACTTCGAAACTGGTCGCCGGCGTCGACCGGGTCCCGCTCTATGTCGCCGCTTGTGCCGAGGCCGATCCACGTCGGCGGGCCGCGCTCGAACGCACCGGCGTGCGCTTTATCGGCACTGAGACGTATGAAGGCGATATTGCGCTGCCGGAACTGCTCGAGGATCTGGCGGCACTCGGCATGGCCAGCGTGCTGATCGAGGGCGGCGCCAAGATCGCCAAGGCCTTCCTCGCCGAACAAGTGGTCGACCGCATCGTGCTGTTTCAGGGGCCGGATGCGATCGGCGGGGACGGCATTGCATCGCCAGTCGATGCCAACAATATCCCGCCGGGATTTCGCAAATTGCGCAACATGCGTTTCGGCGAAGATACATATGCGGAATGGATAAGAGACATCTAGGACCGAACTGATGTTCACGGGGCCAAACTAATGTTCACTGGAATCGTCACCGATGTCGGCACCGTCGCAGCCGTGAAGCCGCTCAGGGAAGGCGTCGGTTTGCGTATCGACACCGCTTACGATCCGCAGACCATTGCCATCGGCGCCTCGATTTCCTGCGGCGGCGTTTGCCTGACGGTGACGGGATTGCCGGAAGACGGCGCCAACGCACGCTGGTTCGAGGTCGAGGCCTGGGAAGAAGCGCTCAGGCTGACGACGGCGATGGGCTGGAAGGCCGGCACGCGAATCAACCTTGAGCGGGCACTGAAGATCGGCGACGAGCTTGGCGGCCATATCGTGTCGGGCCATGTAGACGGCATGGCCGAGATCGTGGCGCGCAAGGAAGAGGGCGACGCCGTTCGCTTCACCCTGGAAGCACCGCGAGAGCTGGCCAAATTCATCGCGCCCAAGGGCTCCGTCGCGCTCGACGGCACTTCGCTGACCGTCAACAACGTCGAAGGCACCCGCTTCGACGTGCTGTTGATCCACCATTCGCTGAGCGTCACCACCTGGGGCGAGCGGCAGGTCGGCGACCACGTCAATCTCGAGATCGACACCATGGCCCGCTACGCAGCGCGACTGGTGGAGGCGGCTAAAGAGGGGCTTTGAGGCGCTCGTCCATAAAGCCCATTCCCTGATGCGACCGCCGCCGAGTTGGCCTTGAAAGTTCCTTCGGCAATCTTCCGCTTGCGATCAAACCGGCTTCGGCCTAAGTCACCGGCGATCCCCGGAGACATCTATGGCAGGCACATCCCAACACGGCAAAGCGTTCATCCGTCCGAAGAAGAAGGCCCACCTTCTTGTCATCGAGGCGCGCTTTCACGACGACCTTGCCGACGCGTTGCTCGAAGGCGCGACAAAGGCCCTCGAGGAAGCGGGCGCGACATACGATGTCGTCACCGTTCCGGGCTCGCTCGAAATCCCGGCGGTGATTTCCTTCGCGCTCGACGGTGCCTCCGAAGGCGGGACGAACTATGACGGCTTCGTCGCCCTCGGCACGGTGGTCCGCGGCGACACCTATCATTTCGATATCGTCGCCAATGAATCCAGCCGTGCCCTGATGGACCTGTCCGTGCAGGATGCAGTCTGCATCGGCAACGGCATCCTGACCACCGAAAACGACGAACAGGCATGGACGCGAGCAAGACGTTCGGAAGGCGACAAGGGCGGCTTTGCGGCGCGTGCGGCGCTGACCATGATCGCTCTAAAGGAACAGCTGGGAGAGCGAACGTGAGCGAACCCGCTTCGCCCGGCCAGCCTGCGGTTCGCCATGCCAACAAGCGCGGTGCTGCCCGTCTGGCCGCCGTGCAGGCGCTCTACCAGATGGACGTCGCCGGCAGCGGTGTGTTTGAGATCACCGCCGAATACGAGGCGTTCAGGCTCGGCAAGGAAGTCGATGGCGCGCTCTATCGCGAAGCCGATGCGCAATGGTTTCGCGCCATTCTTGCCGGCGTTGTCGAGCACCAGAAGACCATCGATCCAGTCATCCGACAGGCGCTGACCGAGGACTGGCCTCTGTCGAGGCTCGATTCGACGTTGCGCGCCATATTGCGCGCCGGCGTCTACGAGCTGATGCAGCGCGAGGACGTGCCGGTGGCGGTCATCGTCTCCGAATATGTCGACATCGCCAAGGCATTTTACGAAGAAGACGAGCCGAAACTGGTCAATGCGGTGCTTGATCGCGTGTCGCGCCGGGTGCGTGGCGAGGGCCGGGGCAAGGACGCCTCATGACTGCTGTCGTCGCCGTTGAGGCGGGCAAGGAAGCGCGTCGCACCGCCTTCATCCTCGCAGCCTCGCAGGCGATCATCGGCTCGGCCGCACCCATCGCCATTTCCATGGGCGGATTGGCCGGGCAGTACCTGCTCGACGCTGACAAGTCGCTGGCAACCGCGCCGATCACCGGCTTCAATGTCGGCGTGGCGCTCGGTTCCCTGCCGGCCGCGGCGATCATCCGCCGGCTCGGCCAGCGCGACGGCTTCATGACCGGCACAGCGGTCACGGCGCTTGGCGGGCTGATCGCCACGTTGGCGCTGTTTCATGACAGCTTCTGGCTGTTCGCTTTCGGCTTGGCCGTGATCGGCATCGGGGGCGCCTTCGTCCAGCAGTTCCGCTTTGCCGCCGCCGACAATGCTCCGCCTGAATTCAAGGCGCGTGCCATCTCCTTCGTGCTGGCCGGCGGCATCGTCACCGCCATCCTTGGGCCGCAGATCGTCATCTTCACCGGCGATCTATTCTCGCCGGTGAAGTTTGCCGGCTCGTTTGCGTCCATCCTGGTGCTGGCGGCGGTCGGCGCCGCCATTCTCTCTTTGTTGCGTATCCCAGCCAAGGCAACCGAGAAGGTGGAAATTTCCGACAGCGACGCCCGGCCGCTCTCGGAAATCGTCACCAGGCCACGCTTCGTCGCGGCGTTGTTTTGCGCCATCGGCAGCTACGCACTGATGAGCTTCGTGATGACCGGCGCGCCTCTGGCCATGGTCGGCTGCGGCCTTTCGACCGACGACGCCACGCTCGGCATTTCCTGGCACGTCATGGCGATGTTCGCGCCGAGCTTCTTCACCGGGTCGCTGATCTATCGCTTCGGCGCTGAGCGGATCGTGGCCATCGGCCTGGTGCTGCTGATTGGCTGCGCCATAGTGGCGCTGTCAGGGTTGGCACTGTGGCAGTTCTGGACGGCGCTGATCCTGCTCGGCCTTGGCTGGAACTTCAGCTTCATCGGTGCCACCGCCATGGTGGCCGACAGCTACCAGTCATCCGAAAAAGGCAAGGTCCAGGGGTTCCACGATTTCGTCCTGTTCGGCTCCGTCGCCTTCGCCTCGCTGATGTCGGGGGCAGTCTACAATGCCTGGGGCTGGGAGATGTTGAACTGGATGATTTTCCCGGTCGTCGTGCTGTGTT
The DNA here is from genome assembly GCF_040319465.1 of Mesorhizobium sp. M0910. NCBI lineage: Bacteria > Pseudomonadati > Pseudomonadota > Alphaproteobacteria > Hyphomicrobiales > Phyllobacteriaceae > Mesorhizobium > Mesorhizobium sp. M0910. The sequence goes on along the minus strand of NZ_JAMYNZ010000008.1, from coordinate 223,046 downwards.
TCGTGGCACTGGGCGTGTTGAAGATGACGGGCTTGCGCGCGGCCAACTGACGTCACCCTGTCGGGACGTCGCGGCAGCGGATTCACTCACATCCGAACAAAATTATTGCGCCCATCCCCCCTCTTATGAAACCGTGTACCCCGACGGGGCATCGAAGCCATGCTCATATGCGGCAGCCGTATTCCGGTTCACAGCAAGGGATTTGTGAGATGTTTTCAATCAAGATTCTGGCCGGCGCTGTACTGGCGCTCGGAATTGCGTTGGCCTCGGCGAGTGCCCAGGTGGTGGTGTCGTCGAAGATCGACACCGAGGGCGGTGTGCTCGGCAATATCATCCAGCTGGTGCTGAACGCCAATAATATCCAGACTACCGACCGTATCCAGCTCGGCGGCACGCCCGTGGTACGCAAGGCGATTACAGCCGGCGAGATCGACATCTATCCGGAATACACCGGCAACGCCGCCTTCTTCTTCGAGAAGGCCGACGATCCGGTGTGGAAAGACGCCGCCAAGGCCTATGAGACTGCCAAGAAGCTCGACTACGACTCCAACAAGATCGTCTGGCTGTCACCGTCACCGGCCAACAACACCTGGGCGATCGCCCTGCGCAAGGAGGTCGCCGATACCAATAAGCTCGTCACCCTTTCCGACTTCGGCAAATATGTCTCGGGCGCCGGCAAGGTGGTGCTGGCGGCCTCCGCCGAGTTCGTCAATTCGGCGGCCGCGCTGCCCGCTTTCCAGAAGACCTATGGCTTCACGCTAAAGCCGGACCAGTTGATCACGCTGTCGGGCGGCGACACGGCGGCGACCATTGCCGCTGCGGCCAACCAGACTAACGGCGCCAACGCCGCCATGGTCTATGGCACCGACGGCGGCATCGCGCCCTCCGGCCTTGTCGTGCTTGAGGACGACAAGGGTGTGCAGCCGGTCTACCAGCCGGCGCCGATCATCCGCGAGGCGGTGCTGAAGGAGCATCCCGAGATCGAGACACTGCTGAAGCCGGTGTTCGCCAAGCTCGACCTTGTCACGCTGCAGGAGTTGAATGGCCGCGTGCAGGTTGGCGGCGAGCCGGTCAAGGGCGTCGCTGAGGACTTTTTGAAAAAGAACGGCTTCCTGAAGTAAGGCGATTCCGGCGCTCCGCTTTCGAGGTGCGCCGGATCGGCCGATGGGGGAGGGCGTGCGCATCCGGTTCGACAAGCTCGGCGTGGTCATCGCGGCGATATCGGCCTATGCGGCTTTTGCGGCGCCATTCGCCACCTTCCGCGCCAATCGCATCGTACCCGGTGAGACGCGCTCGATCGTCGAATCTTTGCCTGCGACGGTCGGTCCGCTGTTGATGGCGATTGTTGTCGCAGCGGCGCTCATTGCGCTGCTGAAAACGCCGCTTGTTCTGCGCCTCGCCGCCAGTGTGGTTGCGCTTGCGGCGCTGGCGCTGCTGATCGGCGTTGCCGGCAGTTTCCTGACACCTGCCGGCAACACCTTCGCCCGTATCTCGCCGGCTTCGGGCTTTTGGCTGCTTATCTTCGCCTTCACGCTTCTGCTCGCCGACGTGCTTACGCGGCTGAACCTGTTGCCGCAGGCACGGATCGGCGTGCTTGTTGTCGCCGCCGCGGCGATCGGGCTGCTGCTCGTCTCGGGAAGCTGGAACAGCCTGTCGATCCTCAAGGAATATTTCAATCGCTCCGATAGTTTTTGGGCGGAAGGCTCCAAGCATGTGACGCTGGCGCTGGGTTCGCTGGCGGCAGCGGTGATCATCGGCCTGCCGCTCGGCATCCTCTGCCACCGCGTCGAGAAATTGCGGGCCGGTGTGCTCAACGTGCTGAATATCATCCAGACCATTCCTTCGATTGCGCTGTTCGGCCTCTTGATCGCACCGCTCGGCTGGGTCGCTTCGCATGTGCCGGGAGCTGCCGCGCTCGGCATTCGCGGCATCGGCACGGCGCCGGCTTTCGTCGCTTTGTTCCTCTATTCACTGCTGCCGGTAGTGGCCAACACCGTGGTCGGCCTCGCCGGTGTGCCGCGTGCCGCCAACGACGCAGCGCGCGGCATGGGCATGACCGACCGCGAGCGGCTGTTCGGCGTCGAGTTTCCGCTGGCTTTCCCGGTGATCCTCACCGGCATCCGCATCGTGCTGGTGCAGAATATCGGCCTCGCCACGATTGCCGCGTTGATCGGCGGCGGCGGCTTTGGCGTGTTCGTATTCCAGGGGGTCGGCCAGACGGCGATGGACCTGGTGCTGCTCGGTGCTGTTCCCACGGTGGTGCTGGCCTTCGCCGCTGCCATCATCCTCGATGCAGTGATCGAAATGAGCGCCAGCAAGCGCAGGGTTGAAACGGCATGATCGAGATCGAAGGCATCACCAAGCGCTACGGCGAGACGACAGTCGTCGACGACGTGTCGATAGTAATCGAGCCGCGCAGCATCGCCGTCATCGTCGGCACCTCCGGCTCCGGCAAGACGACGCTGCTTCGCATGATCAACCGGCTGGTCGAGCCGACATCGGGCGTGATCAAGCTCGACGGCGTCGATAACCGCTCGGTCCCGGATTATGAGCTGCGTCGCAGCATCGGCTATGCCATCCAGGGCCACGGCCTGTTTCCGCATCGCACGGTGGCGCAGAACATCGCCACTGTGCCGGTATTGCTCGGCTGGGGCGCCAACCGCATCAAGGCCCGCGTCGACGAGCTGATGACGCTATACCAGCTCGACCCGCAAGCCTACGGGCCACGCTATCCGCATGAGCTTTCCGGCGGCCAGCAGCAGCGCGTCGGCGTCGCCCGGGCGCTTGCCGCGGAACCCAACGTGCTGTTGATGGATGAGCCCTTCGGCGCGCTCGATCCGATCATCCGCAACAAGGCGCAGGAGGATCTGCTGGCGATCCAGAAACGCTTCGGCACCACCATCATCCTCGTCACCCATGACATGGAAGAGGCCGTTCACATGGGCGACAAGATCGCGGTGATGGATGGCGGCAAAGTAGTGCAATATGCCGCGCCGGCCGAGATACTGGCGAAACCGGCCAGCGCGTTTGTCGAGACCCTGGTTGGCGCCAGCGAAAAACCGTTCCGGCTGTTGTCGCTTGGCCGGGTGCGCGACGCGGTGGAAAAAGGCACGGCCGAAGGCGAGGCGATCCCCGGTGACGCCAGCCAACGCGACGCGTTGGCCGAACTCCTGTGGTCGGGCCGCCCGGCACTTCCGGTGAAGGATACCGACGGCAAGCCGCTTGGCCGCGTCACTGTGGACGGGCTGGTTAAGCGAGCGGCGAGGCCGGCATGAAAGCCTGGCTTCCGTCGCTGCTCAGGCTGGCCTTGGTGGTAGTGCTTATTGCCTTCGTCACCAATCCCGGCTGGTTCGAACCGCTGCTGAAGCCGCTGACAGAGAACAACGCGCCGGTAATCTACAATCAGGGCAGCCTTTTGACGTTGACGCTGCTGCATCTGCGGACCGTGCTGATCGCGACGGTTGCCGCGACGATCGTTGCGGTCGCGCTCGCCATTCTGGTCACCAGGCCAGCCGGCGCCGAATTCCTGCCGCTGTCGCGCAGCCTGGTCAACATAGGCCAGACCTTTCCACCGGTGGCGGTGCTGGCGCTTGCCGTGCCGGCGGTCGGCTTCGGCGAAAAGCCGACGCTGATTGCGCTGTTTCTCTATGGCCTGCTGCCGATCTTCGAGAACGCGCTGACCGGCCTGACGACGCTGCCAGCCAACGTCGTCGAGGCGGCGCGTGGCGCCGGCATGACTGGCTGGCAAAGGCTGGTCAAGGTCGAACTGCCGCTCAGCGCGCCGATCATTCTCGGCGGTATCCGGCTGTCGGTGGTGATCAGCCTTGCCACCGCGACCATCGGCTCGACAGTCGCGGCGAGGACATTGGGCGAGGTGATCATCGCCGGCCTACTGTCGAACAACCTCGCCTTCATCCTGCAGGGCGGCCTGATCGTCGCCGCCCTTGCCGTACTGATCTATGACGGGCTGTCGGCGATCGAGCGCTACACCGCGCGGCGCATGGGACGCGAGGCGGAGTAAGCCTCTCCGAGCGAACTTCGTTTCCTTTCAGCGGCCGATCGAACGCGCCGGATGATCAAGCGTCAGTTCGAGCGCCATACCCGTCCCGCTGGCGATCCAGCGGCGGCGGATGACGGCGAAATCGTGCTGTGTACCGGCTCTAACCACAGAGACCAAGTCGCCCACAGCGCAATCACTATCGAGATCGAGGGCTTCGACAGTCTCGGCAATGTCTTGCTTGCCGGCATAATGTCTTGCAATGGCTGTGAGTACGATGATCACTGGGCCACCCGTTGCGCGATCTTCGGGACTCGGCGATTGATGAGTGCGATGCCCCGATCTTTCAGCAGGAGTTCTTGCCATGACCGCGCGTTTCTCCAAGATCGTCATGTGTTTGTGTCTGGCGGCTTTCGCCTTCCTCGTCGCCTTTGGCAACATCACCGATTACGGCTCAAACTTCGCCTTTGTCCAGCATGTGCTGAGCATGGACACGACCTTTCCCGGCAACGCACTGATGTACCGCTCGATCACCAACCCGGCCTTGTGGACGGCAGGCTACTGGCTGATCATCCTTGGCGAGGCGCTGACCTGCCTGCTCTACCTGATCGCCGCCTGGCAACTCTGGCAGGCGCGCAACGCCAGCGGACAGGCTTTCAACGATGCCAAGAAGTTCGCCATCATTGCCGCCACAATGGGCTTCCTCGTTTGGTATTTCGGTTTCATGGTCGTTGGCGGCGAGTGGTTTGCCATGTGGCAGTCTTCGACATGGAACGGTCAGGAGGCGGCGTTCAAATTCTACATGACCATGCTGGTGGTGCTGGTCTTCGTCGTCCAGCCGGACGGCGACCCGCGCAAAGCTTGACGGCCCTTCGTCGATTTCAATCGATCTTACCGGATGGCGGTGTCGACAGGCGCACTGCCGTCCAGCCTTTTGGGCGAAACCGGGATCTTTTGGGCGAAAGCCGGACAAGAACCGAACAATATCTTGACGTTCCGAGCCCTGTTTCGCATAAGCCGCTGCGAAGGGACGGATTCCGGTTGCGGAAATTCGTCCCCTGTCTCAACGGCCCGGGGAGGGGTTCTTTTGGGCCACCAATCGAGGAAAATTCGGCAATGACCATAATTTCAGCTGTCATCGCCTGCGGTCTGCTTTCAGTCCTTTACGCCATCTGGGCGACACGTTCGGTTCTCGCGGCCGATCAGGGCAATGCACGCATGCAGGAAATTTCCGCGGCCATCCGCGAAGGCGCGCAGGCTTATCTGGCGCGCCAGTACACCACCATCGCCATCGTCGGTGTCGTGGTCCTGCTGCTCGCCTGGTGGCTGCTTTCGATTACCGCCGCCATCGGCTTCCTGATCGGCGCCGTTCTGTCGGGTGCCGCTGGCTTCATCGGCATGCACGTCTCGGTGCGGGCCAATGTGCGCACCGCGCAGGCGGCTTCCAACAGCCTCGCTGCCGGCCTCGAGATCGCCTTCAAGTCGGGCGCCATCACTGGCATGCTGGTAGCTGGCCTGGCCCTTCTCGGCGTCTCCATCTACTACCTGATCCTGACCCAGTTCATGGGTCTGCAGCCAAACGATCGCGTCGTCATCGACTCGCTTGTTTCGCTCGGCTTCGGCGCCTCGCTTATATCGATCTTCGCCCGTCTCGGCGGCGGCATCTTCACTAAAGGCGCCGACGTCGGCGGCGATCTCGTCGGCAAGGTTGAAGCCGGCATTCCCGAAGACGATCCACGCAATCCGGCCACCATTGCCGACAATGTCGGCGACAATGTCGGCGATTGCGCCGGCATGGCGGCCGACCTGTTCGAGACCTATGCAGTGACTGTGGTCGCCACCATGGTCCTGGCCGCCATCTTCTTCGGCGGCACCGCCGTTCTCGGCGCGGCCATGCTCTATCCGCTGGCCATCTGCGGCGCCTGCATCCTCACCTCGATCGTCGGAACCTTCTTCGTCAAGCTTGGTTCCAGCGGCTCGATCATGGGCGCGCTCTACAAGGGCCTGATCGTCACCGGGGTGCTGTCGATTGTCGGCCTTGCCGTAGCCACTTCGGCATGTATCGGCTGGGGGGAGATCGGCACCGTCGCCGGCATGGCTATTACCGGCACGAACCTGTTCATCTGCGGCCTTGTCGGCCTTGCGGTGACCGGCCTCATCGTGGTGATCACCGAATATTATACCGGCACCAACAAGCGTCCGGTGAACTCCATCGCCCAGGCCTCGGTCACCGGTCACGGCACCAACGTCATCCAGGGCCTCGCGGTCTCGCTGGAAGCGACGGCGTTGCCGGCGATCGTCATCGTCGGCGGCATCATCTCGACATACCAGCTTGCCGGCCTCTACGGTACGGCGATCGCGGTGACGACGATGCTCGGCCTCGCCGGCATGATCGTCGCGCTCGATGCCTTCGGCCCGGTTACCGACAATGCCGGCGGCATTGCCGAAATGGCCGGCCTGCCCAAGGAAGTGCGCCAGTCAACCGACGCGCTTGACGCTGTCGGCAACACCACCAAGGCGGTAACCAAGGGCTACGCTATCGGCTCGGCCGGCCTCGGCGCGCTGGTGCTGTTCGCGGCCTACTCTAACGACCTGAAGTTCTTTGCCGCCAATGGCGACAAATACCCCTACTTCCAGGGCATGGGCGACGTCTCCTTCGACCTCTCCAATCCTTACGTCGTCGCCGGCCTGATCTTCGGCGGCCTGATCCCGTATCTGTTCGGCGGCATCGCCATGACCGCCGTCGGCCGCGCCGCGGGCGCTATCGTCCAGGAGGTGCGCAAGCAGTTCCGCGAGGATCCGGGCATCATGGCCGGCACCTCGAAGCCGAACTATGCGCGCGCCGTCGACCTTCTGACCAAGGCAGCGATCCGGGAGATGATCGTTCCATCATTGCTGCCGGTGCTGGCGCCGCTGGTGGTTTATTTCGGCGTCCTCCTGATCTCCGGTTCGAAGGCATCCGCCTTTGCCGCGCTCGGCGCCTCGCTGCTCGGCGTCATCGTCAACGGCCTGTTCGTTGCCATCTCGATGACCTCCGGCGGCGGCGCCTGGGACAACGCAAAGAAGTCGTTCGAAGACGGTTTCGTCGACAAGGACGGCCTCAAGCACCTCAAGGGCTCCGAAGCGCACAAGGCTTCGGTGACCGGCGACACGGTCGGCGATCCCTACAAGGATACTGCCGGCCCAGCGGTCAACCCGGCGATCAAGATCACCAACATCGTCGCGCTGCTGTTGCTGGCCGTTCTCGCGCACGGCTAAGCTCGGTCGCTATGGCCTTAAGACAAAAACCCGCGGGATCGCTCCCGCGGGTTTTTCATTGCCTGAGATATGCCGCTTACAGGGAAGCGAAAGGAACGGAAGGAAGCCGACACCCTCGGGTGGATCAGGTGCCGCCGAGCGTGCTGCCGCCGCTGGCGCCGGGAACGCCAGGCGCCAGCTTACTGGCGCCACTGATGATCTGGCTGAGGAAGTTCTGGTCCTTGCCGCCGGTCGGCGTGGTGCGCGAGATGAAGTCGAACACCTTGCCGTCCTTCAAGCCATAATTGGCGATCTGGGTGACGCGCCCGTCATCGCCAAAATAGACCGCCAGCACATGTTGGTCGACCAGCCGCGGCTTGTCGAAGGCGACATAGCGCTTGCGCGTCTGAGAAATGTAATAAAAGGCCTCGTTATCGAAGGTCGCCTTCGTCGAGGGAGTGCCGAGCGCCAGCAGCACCTGTTCGCGGCTTGAGCCGACCGGCACCAGGTCGATCGCCTGCTGGTCGATGACGTAGCCTTGCGTCAGCGTCTCGCTCGGATTGAGATCGCCGATCATCTTGGACGAATTGCAGGCGGAAAGTGCCGCAGCGATCACCAGCAGCGAAACCGCACCGCCGGGCCTGGGCAGGAAAGTCGACTTGAATTTCAGCGCGCGCAACTACAACTCCATAAGCTGGCCGCAACTTGCGCTGGGCCGCAAAACCGGTAAACCAGCTTGCTTGCCGATGCAACAAGGCCACTTCAACAAACGGTCCCGGGAGACCACCCTCAAATGTTCCAGCGCCTCTTTGGCCGCGAACGACATGCCAACCGCGCCATCACCGAGGCGCTTTACGCACAAATCGTGGCGGCGGCGCGGCAAACGGTGTTTTATTCCGCCTGGAACGTGCCGGACACGCCGCTTGGCCGCTTCGAGATGCTGTCGTTACATATGTTCCTGTTCCAGCACCGATTGCGCGGCGAGGGCGGTGCCGCGGCGGAGGTTGCGCAGGTGCTGATCGACGAGTTCTTCATGGATGTCGAACATTCGTTGCGTGAATTGGGCATTGGCGACGTCGGCGTGCCGAAGCGAATGCGCAAACTGGCGAAGATGTTCTATGGCCGTACCGCCGCCTATGATGATGCGCTGCAACGAAATGACCATGATGCACTCGCCGCCGCCCTTGCCCGCAATGTCAGGCCGGATGCCGGCGCCTGGCCGCAAGCGTCGCAACTGGCACTCTATGCCGCCGATGCATCCAGGCAACTCACGGAACAGCCGACCGAATCGATCGTTTCCGGCACGGTGGCATTTCCCGTGGCCAACGCTTGAGCGGCGGCAGGCCGAATGAAGATGGCGAAGTGGAGGCGAACATGAAACGTCCTGATATCCACAGCCCAGTGTCATTCCGGGCAAATGTCGCTCGGCTGCCGCAAAAGGGGCTGCCGGTGGTGATCGATGCCGACGCCGGGCAGCGCGCCCTGCTGGCCGCCGAGCACGAGCTGCTTTCGGTCGAAAACTATCGCGCCGAACTCCTGGTCGAGCCTTGGAAGCGCAACGGGGTGAAAGTCAGCGGCCATGTCGAGGCCGATGTAACGCAGGCCTGCATCGTCACCCTCGACCCGGTCAAGGCGCATATCGACGAGCCGGTCGAAGCGCTGTTCCTGCCGGAGCAATCCAAGCTCGGGCGGCAAGGTTTCGACGGCGGCGGTGAGATCCTGCTCGACGCCGAAGGGCCGGACAGCCCGGAGACCTTTTCCGGCGACGCCATCGACGTCGGGGCGCTTGCCGAACAGTTCTTTGGCTTGGCGATCGATCCCTATCCGCGCAAGCCCGGTGTGTCGCTGGAGGCCGCCGGCGATGCCGAGCCTGTGGAGAATGAATTCCAGCAAAAGCTCAGATCACTGTTGGGAAAATCCTGATAGCTGATCCAATTTGAGAAAAGTTGGTTGTGCGGCAGCCCAAAACCGTTATTTTCGCCGAACCTTCGCGAGCCCCGTACCTTGGCAAGCCCGCTGGCCAAGCAACCGTGAGATAACACCGCGTGATCAGGATTTCCATCGATGCCATGGGCGGCGATCACGGGCCAAGCGTGGTCATCCCGGCGCTCATGACTGTCGCCACCCGCCGTCCGGACATACGCTTCGTCATTTATGGGCGCGAAGAAGTGGTACGGCCCGAACTCGCCAAATTCCCCAAGCTGGCGGACGTGAGCGAGTTCATCCACTGCGAGATCGCAGTCCGGATGGACGACAAGCCGAGCCAGGCGCTGCGCCATGGTCGCTGGAAATCATCGATGTGGAAGGCCGTCGAGGCGGTCAAGGCAGGCACTGCCGACGCCTGCATCTCAGCCGGCAATACCGGGGCGCTGATGGCAATGTCCAGGTTCTGCCTTCGCACCATGGCGACCATCGATCGCCCGGCAATCGCAGCGCTCTGGCCGACATTGCGCGGCGAAAGCGTGGTGCTGGACGTCGGCGCCACTATCGGCGCGGATGCGCATCAACTGGTTGATTTTGCCATTCTGGGCACCGGCATGGCGCGCTCGGTTTTCGGCATCGAACGGCCGAGCGTCGGCCTGCTCAATGTCGGCGTCGAGGAGATCAAGGGTCAGGAGGAGGTCAAGGAGGCGGGCCGCATGCTTCGCGAGGCCAACATGGCCTCGATGAACTACCATGGCTTTGTCGAGGGTGACGACATCGGCAAGGGCAGTGTCGACGTCGTCGTTACCGAAGGATTTGCCGGCAACATCGCGCTGAAGACGGCGGAAGGCACGGTCAGGCAGATCGCCGGCTACCTGCGCGCGGCGATGAACCGGACGCTGATGGCCAGGATCGGCTATATCTTCGCGAAGACCGCCTTCAATCGCCTGCGCGAGAAGATGGATGTCGGCCGCTCCAATGGCGGCGTCTTCCTCGGGTTGAACGGCATCGTGGTGAAAAGCCATGGCGGGGCTGATTCGGATGGCTTTGCGGCGGCGATCGAGCTTGGCTACGACATGGTACGCAACAATCTGCTTGACCGCATCGAAGCCGATCTCGACCTGTTCCATGCCCGCAATCCGAATGCCCAGACAATCCGGAAATCCGACGTCGTCATCGACGCAAAGGAATAGGAAAGAGCATTGATCAGATCAGTCGTGCGCGGCACGGGCGCCGCGCTGCCCCGCCGCATTATGAAGAATGCCGATTTCGAAGGCATGGTCGAGACGTCGGACGAGTGGATTGTCCAGCGCACCGGTATTCGCCAGCGCCACATCGCGGCCGACGACGAGACGACGGCCTCGCTGGGCGAGGCGGCGGCGCGCGCAGCCCTCGACAGCGCCGGCCTGATGGCGGACGACATCGACCTGATCGTGCTGGCGACCTCGACGCCCAACAACACCTTTCCCGCGACCGCGGTTGAGATCCAGAACCGGCTCGGCATGCACCACGGTTTTGCCTTCGACCTGCAGGCGGTTTGCTCCGGCTTTGTCTATGCAGTGACGACCGCCGACCTCTATATCCGCGGCGGCTTGGCCAGACGGGTGCTGGTGATCGGCTCGGAAACATTTTCGCGCATTCTCGACTGGAACGACCGCTCGACCTGCGTTTTGTTCGGCGACGGCGCCGGCGCGATGGTGCTGGAAGCAGGCACGGGAGCAGGCGGCATCGCCGACCGAGGCGTTCTGGCGGCCAGCCTGCGCTCCGACGGCATCCACAAGGACAAGCTTTTCGTCGACGGTGGGCCGTCGACCACCGGAACGGTCGGGCACCTCAGGATGGAAGGCCGCGAAGTGTTTAAGCATGCGGTCGGCATGATCACCGACGTCATCGAGGCGACGTTCGCACAGGCCGGCATCAGCGCCGCCGATCTCGACTGGTTCGTGCCGCATCAAGCCAATAAACGAATTATTGACGCTTCGGCCAAAAAGCTCGGGATAGAGGAGCGGAAGGTGGTGGTGACCGTCGATCTGCACGGTAATACCTCCGCTGCTTCCGTGCCGCTGGCACTGTCCGCGGCCGTCGCCGACGGTCGCATCAAAACGGGTGACCTGGTACTGCTTGAGGCGATGGGCGGCGGCTTCACCTGGGGCGCGGTCCTGCTCCGCTGGTAAGTGCCGAACTATCGGGTTCGGGTCCTTGACCTTGACGGATCAATTACTTAGGTTCTGCCGTTGCTTGTATCGATTTATGTTTTTGAGCTGATGGGACGGTTCGTATGGGGGGAAAGACACTTACGCGCGCCGACCTCGCCGAAGCCGTTTACCGCAAGGTTGGGCTGTCGCGTACTGAATCGGCTGAGCTTGTCGAGGCGGTGCTGAATGAGATCTGCGAGGCGATCGTTCGCGGCGAGACGGTGAAGCTGTCGTCCTTCGCGACCTTCCACGTGCGCTCCAAAAACGAGCGCATCGGGCGCAATCCCAAGACCGGCGAGGAAGTGCCGATCCTGCCGCGCCGGGTGATGACCTTCAAGTCGTCGAACGTGCTGAAGAACCGTATCCTGCGCTCCCATCAAAACAGCAAAGTCAAGGGCAGCAAGTAGCCGCCCAATCCCCCTTTGCCAAGAATCATGCTCCAGGCTTCGGTTGAAAAGCGAACCCTGCTTTTGCGCCGGGCTTGAATATTGTTTCATAAACCGCTGAAATAAGATGCGATTCGGTACGCCGGATCGGTATTTGGGTGTGATCCGTTCCGGCGGGACGGAAAGCTGCTCTCCTTGTTAAGTGTGATGTCGCCCGAACCCGGTTCCCGCCTTTCGCGATCATGCTCTAGCGTGAGGATTCGCCCATGGACAAGAGCCCTGATGCTTTCCGCACCATCAGCGAGGTCGCGGAGGATCTGGATTTGCCGCAGCACGTGCTGCGCTTCTGGGAGACGCGTTTCAACCAGATCAAGCCGATGAAGCGCGGCGGCGGCCGCCGCTACTACCGTCCGCAGGACGTCGAATTGATCAAGGGTATTCGTCATATGCTCTACGACCAGGGCTATACGATCAAGGGCGTGCAGAAGCTGTTGCGCGAGAACGGCAACCAGTTTCTGATCGCCGTCGGCAGTGGCGACATGGCGGCGGTCGAGGCGATCTCGCAGCGCCGACAGGCTGACACGGTACCGCTGACGCAAGCGGCGCAGCCGCGCGGCCCGGACGACGAAATGCTGGTCGGCCAACCGAGGGTGAAACCCAGCCGTCGTTTTTTCGGCATCGGCAAGACCGACGAGGAAGGTCCGGTTCCGCCGGACACGTCAAAGCTTTCCCGTGACAATCGCGCATTGCTGCAGGAGGCACTGTTCGACCTCCTGGAATGCAAGCGCCTGCTCGATCAGGTTCGCTAGAGCCCGCCGGGCTGACCGGAACGGTCTTCAGGGTCATGCGTTAGGCTTCCTTCTACATATGAAGGAAGCACGTCATGCCATCGCTTTCGAGCATCTCCGACACCGATCTGAACAAGCAGGTCGCGGCCCTGACCAGGGAACTGGCCACCTTGAAGAAAGCCGTGTTAAAGCGGGGCGGCGCCTTTTACGAAGACGGGCGCGATACCGCATCGGATTATTATTCGGATATCACTGAGCGCCTCGGCGACGCTTTGCCGGCAATCAGAAGGCAAGGCCGGGCGATCGAGAAGACCGCCCGAGATCACCCGGCGACGGCGGCCGCTGTCGGACTGGTTCTGGTCGGGCTCGTCGCCAGTCTGTTCCTCGGCGGCCGGCAGCAACAAGCACCGCGGGCGCGTTCAAGATCGGCACGTTGAGATAAGCAAATGGCGGTGGTCAGCGGACCGCCGCCATTTTTCGCCGACACGGAAAGCCCGGCAAGCACGCCGCCCTTGATCAAGCACCAGAACGCCTGATTGCGGGTTGTTCGCCCGAGGGTGTTTTCAGTACTTCTTCGCGACAACCTTCTTGTGATGGTGGCGGTAGTGGTGGACGCGGTGATGGTAGTGATGGCGGTGATGCTTCTTGACGGTGGTGTGCATCGTCGTTGCATTCGCGTTGCTTGCGCCGATGATCGGCATCGAGAGGGCAAGTGCGATTGCAAGTCCAAGGGCGGAGAGAAGAGGCTTGTTCATGACATCGTTTCCTTTTTGCGCAAGCGGAAATTGAGCGTCACTGATTCAGGTCGGTGACCCAATCGGTGCGGTTGGGACTATCGCCTTGGAGTTTTTCGGCCGTTTTTCCGGCCTGTAGAATTTTGTTTCCGAACTGTGTCTGCTGAGGATCCGGCCAGATGCCGGCGCGCCGGCATCCGCCATCCATTCCGGCGTCGGTTCACGATGCCGTGACGCTATCTTTGATGCTTGGCAAATCACCGGCGAGCGGGCATTCTCCCGATCGTCTCAGGCAACAACATGATTTGATCTAACTCTTTCATCCCACGGAGTTGCCAATGCCCCAAATAGCAAAACGCGAACCTTACTCCGAACTGGCGGCGAGCGCGGTTACGCCTGAACGCAGTGCCGTCCGAACCGCCCGGGAAGCCCGTGGATACAGCATCGAAGAGCTGTCCCTGGCGTGCGGGCTGGCAGCCTATGAGATTGCCGACATTGAAAGCGGCAAGGATGCCGATCCCTCGAAACGTCGGCGTATTGCCTCCGCGCTTCAACTTCCTGAAAGCGCTCTGTTTGACGAAGCCGTGTTGCCTGCCAAAAGGCGATCCGTGTCGTAGCGACGTGTCATGCTTTTATTCCACGAGCTCGCCATGGGTCGCCCTGGCGGGCTTCGTTTTTTCGGCCAGGTAGTGGACTTGCCGGCGGCCACGGTGACGCCAGACGGAAATTGCCGGAGATGAGCCTCGAATCCGTTCGCGCCTTTTTCGCCGCACACGCGCCCGACATCGACGTTATCGTCACGGAAGCCAGCTCGGCGACAGTGCCTCTGGCCGCCGAAGCGCATGGCGTAGCGCCGGCGCAGATCGCCAAGACGATCTGCTTGCGCGTCGGCGACCAGACGATGCTGATCGTGGCCAGCGGGATCTCCAGGCTGGACAATCGCAAATTCAAGGACCGGTTGGGTGGCAAGGCGCGAATGCTGGACGCCGAACAGGTGCTTGCCGCGACCGGTCATCCCGTCGGCGGGGTGTGCCCGTTCGGCCTACCGGCGCCGCTCCCGGTCTACTGCGACATCTCGCTGCGCGCCTTTGACGAGGTCGTCCCGGCGGCAGGCGCGACGAATGCCGCCGTACGGCTCAGCCCGCAACGCCTGGCCGAACTCGTCGACGCCGAGTGGGTGGATGTGTGCCAGTAGCCGTTTATCCGGGTCGTGGGATCCGCTGAGCGTTACCGCTACTCGGTCTTCTGTGGCTCTTCTTTCTTGATCGTCTGAGCGTCCGTGACAGTCGACATATCGGCCTTCTCGACGCTCGCTGTCGTCTGCGTGTCGACCGATGCCTGGACCTTTGAATGCGCGGGGCAATCCGCAGAGGCAACTGATATGGACATGGTCAGTGCCGCGGCTATTGCGAGGAATGTCTTCATGATCATTCTCCTCGTTCGTTCGATGGGCAAAGTTAGCCCGTCTGGCACCAACGGCCAAATCACATTTGTTCACACGCTGGCCCAGTAATTCAAATGGCTGCGCGGATAGCCGCTTGCCGTATCAAAGCCCACTGGCTCCGGCCGGAGGATTTTTGGCGTTAAAGATCTCGCCGCTCAGAGCCAGTCTCAGGTCTTCGGCGCTGAGCTGACCACTTTCGAACAAATCCATCACCCTGCGGCCGAGCACTTCTCTGCCTGGATCGCCGTCAGCGAGGCCTAGTTCACGGCATCGGGCATCAAGTGCCTTGGTCAACATGGTCAGCTCGGCAGGACAGGCAACCCCTTGAAGCGACATTGCATCTCTCCCCTAAGGGCGAAAGCGCGTGGCATCTTCGTAGCGTCCGCTCGCCCTTACAACTGCGGACGACGGCAATTCAAATAAAGCCAACGTTTTTCGAACTCAACATTCAAACGTACCAAAACGCGGCGCGCTCCAATGCGAGGATCCTGCTACAATACGGTATGGCCGTCCGAATAGCGGTTATCCTCGCGCTTCTCTTCGCCTTCGCCTACGGTTTCGCAAAACTCGCGGAACATTATGGCAGAGTTGGCCACAGGCCCCCTCCGTGTGAAGAATTGCCCTATCCTGATTGTCCTGACCAAAAAGCTCTTCCGCGGGAAGAAACTGAGCCTTGAGCACGCCTGTTCAGGCCAGGCCAGCCATCGGGATTGATTTAGTTCTTTCCAACCGACGGTTGGTGGACGCATTGCAGCGGATGGGCCTAGGGTTCACTACGATCCGCGCGCACCGGGCATGCCCAAACCCCCGAGTCACCCCTGCCTGATGCAAGGCGCCTGATCGAGTCCCGCCGTTCTGGCATGTGCGGCGGGACCTTTTCTTATTGAAGCTGGAATACGGGCTCACGATAAAGGTTGGCGTACGCAGCAAACGTCGCCTAGCCACTGTCGCGCGGTTTCTCGGTGGGCTTCTGGCTAGCCGCCAGCCTCCGTGCCTCGCGCACGAGTGATCGTGATCGATTCTTCGATGAGATCACGCGCCTGCGTACGTTGCGCTGGCTGCAGTGCGGCTATTGTCTGTACAGCCCAGTTTGGGGGAAAACTGGCTAAGCCTTTGGATTTTAATGGTCGGAGTGGCCGGATTCGAACCGACGACCCCTTGACCCCCAGTCAAGTGCGCTACCGGGCTGCGCTACACTCCGGACCGGTCGCGATGTATCGTGATAGACTGGGTCCGGTCAACCGAATTCGGTTGCTGTCCTGCCTGAAGCGACAGCAACGGGCATTGCCGGTCGCTGCGCCGCCCGCAGCTGCCACTGGTGGCGGTATTCGAGCGCGATGGCACCCCAGATCAAGCCAAGCAGCAGGTAGACATGGCGCCAGTGGTCGATGTCGATGAAGGTGCCGAGCCCGATATTACCGATGAAGGCGACGTAGGCGCATAGAAGATAAGGCTGCCACGGCCGGTCGCGCAGCAGAATGCGGAAGCCGGCGGCGATCGTCCAGCACGTCAGCGTCAGGAACGACACGAAGCCGAGCCAGCCGTAATCCATCAGCATCTTCAGCCAGATGTCGTGCGTGTCCTCGCCGAACATCTTGCCGAAGACGAGCGGGCCGATGCCGAACGGATGCTCCAGTGCCATCTGAAAGCCGATCGTGTAGCGGGCGAAGCGGCCGAGGCGGGCGGTGTCGTAGCTTTGTTCAAGCTGTGCGCGGTTCGAGAACATCTCGGCGACGCCCGGCAGTTGCAGGATGACGATCATTGCGATGACCAGCAGTCCGACGGCGGCGATGGTCATGACGACGACGCGCAGCCGGAACTTGCCGCTGGCGCTCTGCAGGAACAAGGCACCGGTCAGCAGGACCGCCGAAACGGCGAACATGCCCCAGGCGCCGCGCGAAAAGGAAAAGAAGATGCCGGCGGTGATGATCAGCAGCGGCACCGCCAATACAGGCATGCGCGCGACCGAGCCGGTAAGCAGCAGATAGAGCACGTAGACGCCCGGCAGCACCAGGAAAGGCCCGAACACGTTCGGGTCCTGGAACGCGCCGGCGGCGCGGTCGTATTTGGTGAAGATCTCGGCTCCCGGAAAGGCATGGAAATAGCCGGCTATGCCGACCAGCGAAGTCAGCACCGCCGACACCACATAGGCGACGAAGATCACCCGATAGAGACTGGGCCGGACCGCCGTTACCGAAGCGAAGAAAACCGCGGTTAAGGCCAGGAACAGCGAGACGGCGAGATAGAGCGGCGTGCCGGCGAGGTCCGACATCTGCGTCATCGAGATCATGCCGCCGATGTTCATGATCAACAGCAGCACCAGAAGCGGTACCCCCGCGCGCTGTATGCGCATTCCGAACAAGGGCCACACCACGATCAGCCCGATCATATAGACGTCGTACGGTGCCGGCTCGGCAATGACGAAGCCGGACAGGAAGACGCCGAGGAAAACCGCCCCTGACGCAATCAGTGCGATCAGCTTGGCGTTGACCGCCGCCGCCGGCAATTCATAGGCCGTCGCGCTCAATATGCGTTTTCCGTGTTGAGCAGGCGGATCGGCGTCAGGAACAGGATTTTGAGGTCGAACAGGAGCGACCAGTTCTCGATGTAATACAGGTCGTATTCCGTCCGCATGCGAATCTTCTCGTTGGTGTCCATCTCGCCGCGCCAGCCATTGATCTGCGCCCAGCCGGTCACACCGGGCTTGACCTTGTGACGGGCGAAATAGCCGTCGACCACCTCATTGTAGAGGAGGTTGTGCGACTGCGCGGCAATGGCGTGCGGGCGCGGACCCACCAGCGACAGCGACCCGAACAGCGAATTGAAGAACTGTGGCAATTCGTCGATCGAGGTCTTGCGGATGAAGCGGCCGACGCGGGTGACCCGCGGATCGTTCTTTGTCACGGTCTGCTTCGCCGTCGGGTCCGCCTTGTCGGTGTACATCGACCGGAACTTATAGACCTCGATGATCTCGTTGTTGAAGCCGTGCCGCTTCTGGTGGAACAATACCGGCCCCCTGCTGTCGAGTTTGATCGCGATCGCGGTCGCCAGCATCACCGGCGAGAACACGATGATGCCGATGATCGAAAAGACGATGTCGAAGGCGCGCTTGGCGACCGAATCCCAGTCGTTGATCGGCTTGTCGAAGATATCTAGCATCGGCACCGAGCCGATGTAGGAATAGGCGCGCGGCCTGAACTGCAGCGCGTTCGAATGCGCCGACAGCCGGATGTCGACCGGCAGCACCCACAGTTTCTTCAATAACTGCAGCACGCGCGATTCGGCGGTCAGCGGCAGTGATACGATCAGCATGTCGATGCGCGCGATGCGGGCAAATTCGATGAGTTCGGAAATTGTACCGAGCTTGGGATAACCGGCGACAACCGGCGGCGACCGCTTGTCGCCGCGGTCGTCGAAGATGCCGCAGATGCGGATGTCGTTGTAGGGCTGCCTTTCGACCGAGCGGATCAGTACCTCCGCCGCCTTGCCGCCACCGACGATGACGGCGCGGCGCTCCATCCGCCCATCGCGCGCCCAGCGCCGGATCAGCTTCGACATCACCAGGCGGAGACCCAGGATCAGCACGAAGCCAACAACAAACCACGTGCCGAAGAGCAGGCGCGAATAGTCTTCCGACATTTTCATGGTGAAGGCGGTGAGCGCCATCAAGGCGAACGTTCCGGCCCAGACCAGCAGGAGCCGGCCGAAATTGGCGATCGGCCGCATCAGCGCGACGATCTGGTAGCAGTCGGTGACGTCTAGCAGAACGACCGCGAGGAACGAGGTGGCGGCGATCGTCAGTGAATATTGCCAGGCAAGATAGTTGAAAAAGCCGACGTAATAGAAATAGACGGCAAGACCTGACACCAACAGCAGCGCGAATTCCACCATGCGCAGGACGCCGCTCACCATGATCGGCGACATCGTATCGCGCCGGTATTGCGAGGCGACCTGGCGGGCGACGTCGTTCATGCCGCCGGCCGTGTTGTTCTCGGCAGGGGCGTTGAATTTGCGCACCGCGTCTAGCGAAAAACGGCGCGCGGGGTCGATTTCGTTCATGGGGCGTCCGCAGGTTTCCCTCAGGTGAATAGCAAAAGAGAGCTAAGAAACCCTTGAAACAACAGATGGCTTTGGAGACGCTTTCACCAGGAGTAGCCCGGTGGAGCCCGTTGCCCTATTTTTTTTGCGCGGCGAAATAAGCCTTTTCGATTTCGGCGGCCATCACATCGGCGCCGAATCGTGCCTTGAGGTCGGCGATGCCGGGCATCAGGCCCTTGTAGGTGTCGAGATCGGCCAATGCGGCGCTTATCTTGTCGCCAAGTTCGCGCGGGTCGGGCCGGATCAGGGCAGGCGAGCTGGTGTCGAAGATTTCCGGTATGCCGCCGACTGACGTCGCGATGATCGGCTTGCCGGCGGCGAGCGCTTCCAGAACGATATAGGGCATGGCTTCCGCGCGCGAGGGAACGACGACCAGCTTGGCCAGCGTGAAGGCTAGCCTGGCCGGCATCGGCGCCAGGAAGCCGACGTCCAGGCCACGCTGACTCACCTGGGCGCGATAGCGCGGCAGGTCGTCGCCGTCGCCGACCATCAGCGCCTTCAATGGGTGGCCGAGCCGTGTTGCGGCTAGCCCCAGCGCATCGATGAAGATGTCCGGGCCTTTGAGGTCTCGCATCATGCCGATATAGAGGAGGTCAACCGCATCGTGCTCGGTCCGCACCGGCTCGAACTCGGCGGCGCGCAGGCCGTTGTGGACGAGAGCGTTCGGAATGGGCGGCTCGCCGACCTTCCTGCGATAAGTCCGTCGCTCATAGTCGGAAACAAACAGCAGGCAATCGGTGAAGCGAGCCATGAAGCGCTCGAGCGCGAAGAACAGCTTCCCCATGGCGGTGGTCTCGTCATAGTGAAGCGAGCCGCCATGCGGCGAATAAAGGCGGGCTACGCGAGACCTGGATACCCGCAACAACGAGCCGAACAGACGGGCATAGGCGCCACCTTTGGCGCCATGCCCGTGCAGCACGTCCGGCCGCAATTCTTTTATGATCCTATAGGTGCGCCGGGCCGAGGCGAGATCGCCTGGCCCGACATGCCGCTGCATCGGCGTGCGGTGAATGCCGAGCGCCAGGCTGCCCTTCATCTGTTCGAACAGCCGTTCCTCGAAATCGCCGCCCGTCGTCGAATCGCAGACGATGCCGACGGCATGGCCGGCGGCGACCTGAGCCTCGGTCAGGTCGCGCACATGCCGGAAGATGCCTCCGACCGGTGAGCGAAAGCAGTGGACGATCCTGAGTGTGTCCGCCACTTGGTCAGCACATCAAAACAGGCGTTCGCGAACATAGACTGTATCGCCGGGCAGTAGCGGGTCGGAGGTCACCACGCGTCCGGTTATCACCTTGCCGTTGATGTCGCGGGTAATGTCGACGCTCTCCTGGTTGGCGCGTGGCGTGAACCCGCCGGCGATGGCGACGGCCTTCTGCACGGTCAGGCCCGGAACATAGGAATACTGGCCCGCCGCACCCACTTCACCCATGACGAAGATCGGTCGGTAGCGATCGATTTCGACAGAAACGTCAGGATCCCGCAAATAGCCCTGGCGCAGTTTCTCGGCGATCTCGCCCTCGAGCTGCTGGGCGGTGTGGCCGCGCGCCGGCACGTTGCCGACGAGCGGCAGCGAGAGATAGCCGGATTGGTCGACACTGTAGGTGTTGGTCAATCCTTCCTGCTCGAACACTGTGACGCGGACGCGGTCGCCGGCGCCGAGGCGATAGGGCTGGTCGAGAACTTCATGGAATGCGGCCGGCGTCGGCCGGTAGCTGGAGCAGCCCGAAAGCATCGATACGGCAAGCAGCGCGCGGAAAAGGGGAGCAATGCTTTTCATGAGCGGACACGTACCTTTGAATAGCCGGCGACTCTGCGGCAAACCTTAACGATCGAGCTCGGTTATCGTCCTGTTAGGGTTAATGGCCGGTAAAGGCGCGCGGCCGGTACGGGCCGGATCGACAAATGCAGATCGTTTTCAGCCTCTTGTTTGCGGCTTGTTAGTAGAGACTAACAGGTTCTTACCGCGATATTAACGGCTGAGTTACCATAGTTGTTTACGGTGCATGCTGACTCAGTACCGGAGCAGGGATGCATGTCCGTTCAATCCGCGGCCGCAGATGTCGACATCGATCTCAGGCAGCTTTTCGCCAGCCTGGCGCGAAACTGGTTGCGCATCCTTGTCGTCGCGCTGGTTGTAACCGGCCTGGCCTTTGCGCTCGCCTGGCTTGCAACGCCCGAATACAAGGCGGCAGCCAAGCTGGAGATCGGGCCTCGAGAATCGGAGTTCACGCGGCCAGCCGGCGCCAACGGCAACGAGCGGTCGATTCCCGACGAAGAGGCTGTGGCCACCGAGGTCCAGATCATCTCGTCCCCCGACATCCTCAAGCAGGTAGCGGCGAAGCTCAACCTCGCAAAATTGCCCGAATTCGACGAGGCGCTGAAGATGTCGGCGCTGAGCCGCGCCCTTGTCCTCGTTGGCTTGAAAAGCGATCCCTTCGAGATCCCTCTTGAAGAGCGCGTGCTGGACGCAATGCATGAGAAGCTCAACGTCTATGGCGTCGAAAAAACCCGTGCGATCGCGATCGAGTTCTCGTCGGAGGATCCACAGCTTGCCGCCGCGATCCCGAACGCGATTGCAAACGCCTATATCGCCTCCAAGGGCAACGCCAAGCTCGAATCGAATTCCGCCGCCACCGACTTTCTGGCGCCGGAAATCGCGGATCTGCAGAATCGGGTGAAGGAGGCGGAAGCCAAGGTTGCCGCATTCCGTGCCCAGTCCGATCTTTTGATGGGCGGCAACAATTCGGTGCTTGCCACCCAGCAGCTGTCCGAATTGTCGAGCGAATTGTCACGGGTGCGCGCCAACCGCGCTTCAGCGGAAGCGACCGCCGACAGCGTGCGCAGGGCGTTGCGCAGTGGCGGCTCACTGGATGCCGTTCCGGAGGTGTTGTCGTCCGAACTGATCCAGCGCCTGCGCGAGCGCCAAGTCGAACTCAAGAACAACATCGCCGACCTTTCCACCACCTTGCTCGACAACCATCCGCGCATCCGGGCGCTGAGGTCGCAACTCGCCGATCTCGACCGCCAGATCCGCAACGAAGCGGAAAAGATCATGAAGGGTCTGATGGCGCAGGCCGAGACGGCGAAGGCGCGCGAGGCTCAACTCGTGGCCGACGTCAACACGCTGAAGGCCGCGTCCGCCCGCGCCGGCGAAGAGCAGGTGGAACTCGATGCGCTGCAGCGCGATGCCGCGACCAAGCGCCAGCAACTCGATCTCTACTCGTCCAGCTATCTCCAGGCGGCCGCACGCAAGGATCGCAACTACCTGCCTGTCGACGCTCGCCTATTTTCGGAGGCCCGGGCGCCGACCGAACCCTATTTCCCCAAGATTGGTCCGATTGTCGGGGCGGCCTTTGTCGGCTCGTTGCTCATCATGGCGATCGTCACGTTGCTGCAGGAACTGTTTTCCGGCCGCGCCATGCGTCCGGCCGCCGGTGCCCATTTCGAACACATCGAGCAGGTTGCGATGCCGGCTGTCCAGGCCGAACGGGCATTGGCCGAACCCGACCCGCCCGTTGCCCGGTCCGAACCGGCAGTCGCCGAGACCGACGACGACAGTATCATTGAAACCAAAGTGGAGCCGGAACCCGTCACGGTGGCGGAAGCGGCTGCCGAGAAAATCGAACCGGAGTACTCTGAAATGGCTGCTGGAGACATTGAACCGGCACGTTCTATCCTCGGCGAGATCGACATCGACAAGGCCGCGGAAAAACTGATCGCCACCGGTGCAGCCCGGGCCATATTCGTGTCACCGGAAGGCGACGAGGCGGCCGCCTCGGCGGTGCTGGTGGCGCGCGCAGTCTCCGACGCTGGGCTACGCGTGCTGCTGCTTGATCTCACCGCTTCGGGTGCTGCCTCGCGGCCGATGCTGGACAGCGGGCTGTTTCCGGGCATCACCGATCTGCTCGCCTCGCAAGCGCAGTTCAGCGATGTGATCCACCCCGATCTTTATTCGGATTGCCACGTGATTCCCGTCGGCACAGCCGATCCGGTCCGTGCCATGCGCGCCGCCGACCGGCTGCCGATCATCATGCAGTCGCTAACCACGGCCTATGATCTGGTTGTGGTCGAATGCGGGCCGGCCGACGCGCAAGGCATCAGCCGCCTGGTGGGCGAGGGCACCGAGGTGCTGCTCTCCATGCTGGAGCCGGACGACCAGGTGACGCAAGCCGCAGTCGCGCTCATCGAGAGCGGTTATCCCGACCTGACGCTGGTCACGCCAATCGGCCATGTGGCGCCGGGGCCAATGCCGGGACGGCGCTCGGCGGCCTGAGGCATTTTTCTCAAATCGAAATCAGCTGTCGTCTTCGCCTGCGGCCGGTGCTGTCTGGCCCACGGCCTTGCGGCGCAGCAGCTTGGTCAGCTTCCAGACCATTGGGCTGTGCTTGATGAATGCTTTCAGGCTTGCGCCGTGCCTGAGCGCAAGCGCCAGCGCGCGACCTTTCAGCGTCAGCGGAACCAGCGCCTCGAAATGTTGCGTTTCGACATCGCACCACAATCGCTTGTAGGGTTCGTCACCGACCGAGAAATCATAGATTTCAAAACCCGCCTCGCAGGCTTCCTGGATGTTCTCGAAGAACAGGAAGTCGCCGGGGCTGGTGTGTGCGAGTTCGTCCTCGGCGATCGCCCCGAATTCGCAGATCAGCCGCTTGCCCGAGCGGCTCGATCCGGTGACCGCACGAAGCTTGCCGGCGACTTCCAGCCCATGCAGCACGAAGGACGGATCTTCCTCTTGGAGCGCGTCGGTAAACAGCGAGCGAAAAAAAGCACGCACCTCCGCTTCACCGAAAACATTGGCGATGCCCATCTTGCGGAAGCGAAATTCCTTCATCTCGAAAAAGGCGTCGAGCAGCCTGTTCACCTCGTCCGCAGTCCTCGCCTCGATGCGGCAATGGCTGCCGACGGCCCCGAATTTGCGCGCCTGCGAGCGATGCTTCTTGCGCCTGCGCTTGCCGCTCACGCGGGTGAGCAATGCATCAAACCCTCCTACAAGACCGGCGGCCAGAGACAGATTGGGGCTCGAAAAATGCGGCAAGGCGGAGAGCGGGTTGGCAACGCCGTCGAGATCGGGCAGCAGCCGCTCTAGCGCAACAAGATCGATATCACGCCGCACCTTGGCAATCGCAGCCAGCATAGCGCGGATCGCCGCGTTATCGGCATTCGCCAGCCATTGCGGGTCGGCGGCGGCAAAATTGCCGTTGGCATGGCGGCCGCCCATGAACCGGGCGACGCGGAACGCTCCACTGCGAGTGACCTCCAGCGCCAACGAGAAAACCGGCCTGTTGTCGGCGCGCAGCGTCGCAACGACAACGTCGGCGCCGGTATGTGCGGCCCAGTTCAGGATCCAGCCTGCGCTCTGCGCCGGGGCAAAAAGCGCCGAACGGCAGAATTCGGCGTACGCCGCCAGCGCCGCACTATCGGCAACCGAGATCGACAAGCCGGCTTTGCCGGCCGGCAAGGTATACGGCGACGCCTCGCTGCTTGCCAGCCGATTGCCGTCAAATGACGCGGTGGCGTCAACCATACCTCAATCCTTAGGGCGTATTCGTCGCGATTGGGGGTCCGCGCAGGCGCATTCCATGCTTGATGAGCTTAGGCGCAAAAGGTGAATGAATGATCGACGGGGGCGAGGCAATTCGCAAACTGGCGCTCAATCTCGCCCGCTATTCCGGTCTCGCGCCGCTGGCCAAGCCGTTTATCGGCGGCCTTGGCGTAATCCTGATGCTGCATCGGGTCACCGCGACGCCGGAAAAGCCGAACGGCGTCAACCGCCACTTGAACATCGCGCCTGGGTTCCTCGATATCGTGATCGCCGACATGAAGGCGAACCGCTACAGGTTCGTCACGCTGGACGAGGCGATCGAGCGCATCAAGGCCGGCGACAAGGACGGCCAGTTCGCGACGATCACCGCCGACGACGCCTATCGAGACAACATGACCGAGGCGCTGCCGGTGCTGGAGAAGCACGGCGCGCCGATCACCATCTACGTCGCGCCGGGACTGATCGACGGCGCTGCCGATCTGTGGTGGGACGTGGTTGAGGATATCGTCAATGCGCGCGATCGCCTGACGCTGACGACGCCGGACGGCCCGGTGACGATCGACTGCTCGAATCGGGGAAAAAAGGTCCAGGCCAATGCGCGCCTGAACGCCTATCTGACGCTGAAGGTGCACGAGCACGACCAGCGTGCGGTGTTGCGCGATCTGGCGCGCTCGAACGGCATCGAGTTGGGCGGTCCGCGCCCGAGCACGCTGATGAACTGGGACGAGATCCGCACCATGGCCGGACACCCGCTGGTGACGATCGGCGCGCATAGCGTCAATCATTGCAATCTGAAGCGGGTTTCCGAGAGCGACGCGCGGCATGAGATCGGCGACGTCAAGCGCATATTGCAGGCCAAACTCGGCGAGGAGCCGCGCCATTTCGCCTATCCCTACGGTCATGCCAGCGCAGTCGGCCGCCGCGAAGTGGGCCTTGTCCGCGATGCCGGCTATGCGTCGGCGGTGACGACCCGCCACGGCGTACTGCGCGCCGAGCATGCGGGGTTCCTGCATGCCCTGCCGCGCATTTCAGTCAACGGCCGCTATCAGAGCATCGCCCACATCCGAACCATGTTGTCGGGCGTGACGACGCCGCTGGCCAATGCCGGCAAGACGGTGGTGACGATTTAACTGTTGCCTCGGCCCTTCGGCCGCGGCTCCAGGATCAGCCACTTGATGATGCCCATCGCCGGCAGCACCCACAAAAGCCCGCTGAGCAGGAAGAAGATGAAGTGCGCCAGCGGCCCGGACTGCGACAGTTGGGCGACCGCGACGATCGAGGCGACCAGCGCATAGACGACGACCAGCACTACCAGCAGGAAGCTTCCGATCAGCTTTTTCAGGCGAATGGGCATGGCGCGATCTCGTTGATCGCTATCGCTTAGGCCGAACGGCGAATGCGCGCAACCCGCCAGGAACGGCGCGACGGCGTGCCGCGTCGCCCGGCCTTGCAAGCCGGGTTGCGATGGTTCACCAATCCGCGACTTCAACTGCCGGGACAAACCCATGGCTGCTGCCATATCCGACGACGCGCCTTTCGCCGCCCGCGATCGAGACCTTCGCAATCGTGCACTGGTGCGCGGTTGGCTCTATGTCGTGCTGCTCGTGCTGTTTGCGCTGGTGGTGGTCGGCGGCGCTACGAGGCTCACCGATTCCGGCCTGTCGATCACCGAATGGCAGCCGATTCACGGGGTCATCCCGCCGCTAAACGATTCCGAGTGGCAGGAGGAGTTCCTGCGCTACCAGCAGATCCCGCAATATGCCGAACTCAACAAGGGCATGAGCATCGAGGCGTTCAAGTCGATCTTCTGGTGGGAATGGGTGCACCGCATCCTGGCGCGTAGTGTCGGCGTGGTCTTCGCCGTGCCGCTGCTGTTCTTCTGGGTGACGCGCCGCATCGAGCGGGGCCTCGGCACGAAATTGTCGGGCATCCTCCTGCTCGGCGGGCTGCAGGGCGCGATAGGCTGGTGGATGGTGGCGTCCGGGTTGGTTGACCGGGTTTCGGTCAGCCAATACCGGCTGGCGACGCATCTGACGCTGGCGGCGCTGATCTTCACGGCGACCATGGTTGTCGCGCGCGGGCTGGCGCCGCACTCGGAGCCTGCCGCCGATCGCTCGACGCAACGTCTGGCCGGCTTCCTGGTGCTGCTGGCGCTGGTCCAGATCTATCTCGGCGGGCTGGTCGCGGGGCTTGACGCCGGCTTGAGCTACAACACCTGGCCGCTGATGGACGGCAAGCTGGTCCCCGGCGACCTGCTGCTGCTCGAGCCGGCATGGCGCAATTTCTTTGAAAATCCGAAGACGGTGCAGTTCGTCCACCGGATCGGCGCCTACACGATCTTCGCGGTCGCGCTCTGGCACATGATTGCGACACGCCGGCGTCTTCCCGGCACGACGCATGCCCGACGCGCGACGCTGCTGTTCCTGATTGTCGTGGTGCAGGCATCGATCGGCATCGGCACCCTATTGATGCAGGTGCCGCTGCACATGGCCCTGACGCATCAGGCATTCGCGCTGGTTCTGCTGGGCTTCGCCGCCGCGCATTGGCGCGGTACCAAGGGCGCTTACCCGCTGCCCCACGAGATCGCTCTCAGAGGCTGAGCCGCACCCGCCGGATTGCCGCGGCAATCGCCAGCTCGCGGTTTTCGTCGACCGCATTGCGATCTTCATGGTGCCATGCAGCCGACAGGCAGCCATAGGCAACGGCGTGGTCCAGTACGGCAGGCCCCGTCTGGCCGAGCGTAGCGCCAAAGACTTGCGCCAAATGGGCGATCCGCCTCGGATCGAGGCAAAGATCATCTCGGTCGAGTGGGTTGTACAACATGTTGGCGGCGTCGAAACCCGGGTCGCCGAGGACGCCCTTCGGATCGATCGCCAGCCAGCCGCGTGGACCGTGCATGATGTTGTCGTGATGCAGGTCGCCATGCAGCGGCCGTACATCGTGCGGATTGGACAACAGCCGTTCCGCGATTTCGGCAGCTTCGACATACAGGCTCTTTTCGCCGGCGGCGCGATCGGCCTTCGCCTTTTTGAACAGGCTGGAAAACCGTCTCCGCAACGGCTGAAGGTCCGGCGGGGCAGCGTGCTTCGACGGCGAGACCAGTCTTGCCATCACCTCGGCCGCGATGGCAGTGGCGGCATTGTCGTCCTGATCCGCAATGATCTGTGACAGCGAGATTTCGCCGGCGTATTCGAGCAGCATGCGGTGGCCGTCGCGGCCGAGCAGCCGCACCGCGCCTTCGCCGCGTCGCCAGGCGAGGAAATGCTCGCCACGCAACTCGTCCTCCACATCGTCGAAAGGCTTTAGATCCTTGACGATTGCCGGTGAGCCGCCCTCGCGAACAACTTTCCAGATGCGGCTACCGAACGTTTCGGCAATGAGCTCCGGCGCGCCGACCTTCCAGCGCTTTGGAAATCTCGGCGCATCCATTCAAAGGCCGAGCATCAGATCCATGTTCTGCACAGCGGCGCCCGAGGCGCCCTTGCCGAGATTGTCGTAGACGGCAATCAGCAGCGCCTGCGCCCTGTTATCATTGGCAAAGACATAGAGCTTCATCCGGTTGGTGCCGTTGTAGATCTCCGGATCGATGTCGGGCATGCGTTCCTGATGCAGATACGGCGCCACCTCGACCACGCCGCCATCCATGGAAGCGAAATGATCGGCGATTGCCGCATGAAGCTCCGCGCCGGTCGGCACATGGTCGAGGCCGCCGAGTTGCAGCGGCACCACGGTGATCATGCCTTGCGCGAAATTGCCGACTGCCGGCTGCATGATCGGATCGTGCGAAAGCTTGGCATAGGTCCTGAGCTCAGGCACGTGCTTGTGCTGCAGCGTCAGCCCATAGGGCAGGAATTCCGGCGCATCCTCGCCCTTGGCGACATAATCCTCGATCATCGGCCGGCCGCCGCCGGAATAGCCGGAAATGCCGTTGACGGTGACCGGAAAATCGGCCGGCAACAGCGCCGCCGCAACCAGCGGCCGCAGTGTCGCGATCGGTCCTTGCGGCCAGCAGCCCGGATTGGCGACGCGCTTCGCCGAAGCGATCTTCTTCGCCTGTTCCTTGTCCATTTCGGCAAAACCATATTCCCAGCCCTCGGCGACGCGATGCGCCGTCGAGGCGTCGATCACCTTGGTGGTGTCATTGGCGATCAGCGAAACGCTTTCCTTGGCGGCCGCGTCCGGTAGGCAGAGGATCGCGACATCGGCGGCATTGAGGAACTCGGCGCGCGCTGCCGTTTCCTTGCGGCGTTCGGTCGGGATGGAGATGATTTCCAGGTCGCTGCGCTCGGCAAGCAGCGCCCTTATCTGCAAACCGGTGGTGCCGTGCTCGCCGTCGATGAAGATTTTCGGTTTCATTGCCTGCCAAAATTCCTGTTATCTCAAAGCTATATGCCGCTTGCCTGATTCAATCCGGCAACGCTGTGATTGCCCTGGTTCATGTCCTCGAGCCGGGCCTTTCGTTCCGCCAGCAGCCCGAGATAGTGCATGGCCACCATCGAGCCGGCAATTGCCGTTATATCGGCGTGATCATAGGCTGGCGCAACCTCGACGACGTCGGCGCCGACGATATCGACCTGGTTGATCTGGCGCAGTACCGACAGGATCTTTGCCGAAGACGGGCCTCCCGCGACCGGCGTTCCCGTGCCGGGCGCAAAAGCTGGATCCAGACAATCGATGTCGAAAGTGACGTAGGTCTTCTTGCCGCCCGTACGGTCGACGATGGCATAGGCGATGTCGGACGCCCGCATTTCCTCCACTTCATGGCCATATAGGATCTTGATGCCGAACGTGTCGGGCGCATGGGTGCGGATGCCGATCTGGATCGAGCGGTCGGGATCGATGATGCCCTCCTTGACCGCACGGCCAACGAAGGAGCCGTGATCGATGCGCTTGCCGTCGTCGGGCCAGGTGTCCTGATGTGCGTCGAACTGCACCAGAGCCAACGGGCCGTGGATGGCGGCATGCGCCTTGAGCAGCGGCCAGGTGACGAAATGGTCGCCGCCGAGTGAAAGCAGAAAGGCGCCGGATTTCAAGATCTTCGCCGCTTCGCGCTCGATCGTGGCAGGCGTCTTCTGGTGATTGCCGCTGTCGAGCAGGCAATCGCCAAAGTCGATCACAGCAAGCTGTTCGAACAGGTCGCGCGAAAACGGATATTGCGGATCGTTGTCGAGGATGGCCGAGGCGCGGCGAATCGCCTGCGGTCCGAAACGAGCGCCCGGCCGATTGGTGACCGCCGCATCGAAGGGAATGCCCCACACCACTACATCGGCGCCCTTCACGTCCTTCGAATATTTGCGCCGCATGAACGACAGCGCGCCGGCATAGGTCGGCTCAAACGACGCGCCTGTCCTGGAGCGGGTGGTGAAGGCGTGATCGATGGTCCTTGGCGGCATGAAGCGATCTCCTGTGCGTCGACGCGCAACCTTATTGGACATAATTCTCAGAATTGCGACCCCTGCGGAGGATCACGGCCATTCGATCCGGTCACAAATCCTTGCTCGCCAGACGAACCCCGCATGGCCGGCCCGGAGATTGCCTGGTAAATAACCGAAAGTAGCCGCCAACGGCTGCTTCGGCCGGCATTGATCTGATTTTCCTGCGTTTGCGAAGCCGGCTTCGTTCACCTGCCTGTCACGGGCATCGCTTAACCGGGGTGCGATCCCGGTACGGAGCGATTCTCGTGCGAACGACTTGTCTCATGCGAACGATTTGGCTGAGCCTTCTGCTTTCCGCGGCGCTGGTGGTCTCCCTTGGCCAGGCATTGGCGGGTGAAACGCGCGCCAGGCAGATTCTCGATCGTTTCGAGCACGCCAACCAATGGCGCGACCATGTGATGGTGGCCGCGCACCGCGCCGGCGGCATGCAGGCCGGCAAGACGCTCTATCCCGAAAACTCGATCGCCGCCGTCGAGGCGTCGATCGCAATGGGCGCCGAAATCGTCGAGGTCGACATCAGGCGCTCGAAGGACGGAGAATTCGTCGTCATGCATGACAGCTGGCTTGACCGCACCACGACCTGCAAGGGCGAGGTGGTCAACCGCACATTGGCCGAACTCAAGACCTGCCGATTGGTGATCGAAGGCACCGGCGCCGTTACGGGCGAGACGGTCTCGACGTTGCGCGAGATGCTGGTGGCGACCAGGGACAGGATTCTCGTCAACCTCGACAACAAGCTCGACACCCGAAGCCTCGCCGGCATGGTCGCCGTCGCCCGCGATCTCGGCATGGCCGAACAGGTGATCGTCAAAGAGAACCTGTGGAATGCGGAGAGGATCGCCAGGGTCAAGGCTGCCATGGCCGAGATCGGCAGCGGCTTCCAGTTCATGCCGATCATCGCCGATGACGCGGTTCGCGACGCCATGTTTGCCGAGGAATTGAGCCGGGCCTTCCCGATGCGCGCAGTCGAGATGATCAACTGGCGCATGGGATCAGAGACGCTGACGGAGACCGGCGGCCCGCTGTTCAGCCCGCGCATGCGCGCGCTGGCGGTGAGGGGCGACTGGCACATCTGGGCCGACACCTATGCCATCGTCAACAAGCCAGGCGGCTTCCTCGCCGGCGGTCGCGGCGACGAGCTGGCGGTTGCGGGCAGCCTGCCGCGCGAGACTTATGGCTTCTGGGTCGAGCGCGGCGCCACCATCATCCAGACTGACGAACCGAAGGCGGCCATCGGTTGGCTGGCGGCGAACGGTTTTCGCGTGCCCTACGCCGGTGAGAAGCGCCCGGCCGAGCCGGCGAATACGGCTAGCATTAACTAACGCCCGGCACGACCCGGAGCGATTGCGGCGCTACGCGTGAGCGGGGACATTGCCGGCGATACTGTCCAATTCCTCGATCGCATCTTCGGACAACGCGAGATCGCCCGCGGCGAGGTTCTCCCTGAGATGCGCGACGGAAGACGTGCCTGGGATCAGAAGAATGTTGGGCGCGCGGCGAAGCAGCCAGGCGAGCGCGACCTGCATGGGCGTGGCGCCGAGGCGTGCGGCGACCTTGGACAAGGTCGACGACTGCAACGGATTGAAGCCGCCAAGCGGGAAGAACGGCACATAGGCGATGCCGTCGCGGGCGAGATCGTCAATCAAGGCATCGTCGCCCCGATGCGCCAGATTGTACTGATTCTGCACGTAGACGATCTTGCAAATCCTGCGGCCTTCGGCGATCTGCGCAGCGGTGACGTTGCTCAGCCCGATGTGGCGCACGAGGCCCTGTCGCTGAAGCTCGGCGAGCGTCGCAAGCGGCGCCTCGATCGACCCTTCGGCGGGGCCATGCGCGTCGAACATGATCCGAAGGTTGACCGCCTCCAGCACGTCGAGCCCGAGATTGTGCAAATTGTCGTGCACCGCCTGGGTGAGTTCTTGGGCCGAGAAGGCCGGCAGCCACGATCCGCCCTGGCCGCGCCTGGCGCCGATCTTGGTGACTATAAGGAGGTCGTCAGGATAGGGTGCGAGCGCTTCGCGGATCAACAGGTTGGTCACGTGCGGGCCATAGAAGTCGCTGGTGTCGATGTGGTTGACGCCTTGTGCAACGGCTTCGCGCAGCACGGCCAATGCCGCGTCGTGGTCCTTTGGTGGGCCGAAGACGCCGGGCCCTGCGAGCTGCATGGCGCCGTAGCCGAGCCGTCTGACTTTGCGGTCGCCGAAGATGAATGTGCCGGACTGGTCGATACTGGACATTGTCTTTCTCCTTCAGGAACGGTGCACAGATAGACGCTGTCCGATCTCATGATAATTGGGTACAATTCGCACGGGCTGTGCGGAATGACGAACAATGCAGATTGATCTCGGGGACCTGAACGCCTTCGTGGCCGTAGCGCGCGCCAAAGGTTTTCGGGATGCGGCACGCGCCAGCGGCGGCAGTGCGTCCGGCTTGAGCGAGGCGGTGCGGCGCCTGGAGACGCAGCTCGGTGTCAGGCTGCTCAACCGGACGACCCGCAGCGTTGTCCTAACGGAAGCCGGCGAAGGCCTGCTGGCGCGGCTCGGTCCTGCCTTGACCGAGGTGGAGTCGGCCGTCGACGTAGTGAACGGCTTTCGCGACAGGCCGGCAGGTACGTTGCGCCTCAATGTGCCGGTCAGCGCGGCGCGGCTGGTACTGCCCAGCATCGTTCCGCCTTTTCTCGCCGCCTATCCAGGCATCCGGTTGGAGGTGATCTCGGAGGAGAGCTTCGTCGATGTGCTGGCGGCGGGGTGCGACGCCGGCATTCGCTATGAGGAGCGGCTGGAGCAGGACATGATCGCTGTGCCGATCGGACCGCGCGTGCAGCGCTTCGCCACCGCCGCCAGCCCGGCCTACCTGGATCGTCATGGCCGGCCGCAACACCCGCGCGACCTGCTCAGCCACGCCTGCCTGCGCGGCCGCTTTGCCAGCCGTGCGATGCCGCCGTGGGAATTCGAGCGCGACGGCGAGGTGGTGCGGGTCGACCCGACGGGGCCGCTTCTCGTGACCCTGGGCGGGGCGACTGACCTCAAAGTCGATGCAGCCATCGCCGGCACGGGCATCATCAGCCTGTTCGAGGATTGGCTACGTCCTCACTTCGAGAGCGGAGCGCTCGAACCGCTGCTTGAACCCTGGTGGCAGAGCTTCTCCGGGCCGTTCCTTTACTATCCCGGCCGGCGCCTCGTGCCGGCGCCGTTGCGGGCGTTCATTGACTTCATCAAGGCGTCCGCCGGCCAGCCCTGACACCCGGAAGAGTCGCGCCCGAAAATAAGCGCGGCTCCCTTCCCTCAGGGTGACCCGCCACTACGCTTCGCGGCAGGTCTTGCTTGATCTATTTGACTGGGATCATCAGGTGCGCGTAGGGCGTGTCGGGGAACATGACGTATGGCTGTGTGGGGTTCGGCTCGTGGGGATACAAGGCCATCATGTCTGGTGCGTTCATGACCATCACGTGCGGACCATCATGCAGCCATTCGGCCCCCTCCGGCGGCTTGGTTGCAAAGGGGTCGGTATTGCTGGCCGCATCGCCTCCTTTTAGCATGTAGGCGAAACCAACTTTTCCTGCCGGCGGCTCCTTCTTGGACATGATCGCGTGCATCCACGCCATCCCGTTCTCATCCGTGCACATTGGGTCGTCGGCGGGAGTGCCCGGGTCGTCCGGGATGCAAGTGAAACCGTTGGTGCCCTTCCTCAACGTTTTCATCTCCCAATTCACGACGGCGGCGTTTTTGCCGACAGCCGCCGGTGCCGCTCTAATCGCATTCTCGATCAGCTGCTTGTCGCTTTTGTCGGCCGCAGGCGCGGCGAATGCCCAAGTGGCGGCGACAGCTGCTAGAAACACACTGCTGGAATGGATGCGCATTGCCTCCTCCTTCGCGAGCGTCGGGTTACCGGCGCGTCGCAACGTGCACAGCTCCCGCTCTGTGGAGTTGGCTGCTGCCCTGGGATATAGAACGCGCCGGTAATTAAGATACTACTAATATTACGATAGGTCACCTGAAGATGCGGGACTGCTATGTCGACAAAGAAAAGGGGCTGCGAAATACGCAGCCCCTTTGAAAAAATCGATAGAAAACAGGTATCTGTTTAACGCTTCGAGAACTGGAAGGAGCGGCGGGCCTTCGCCTTGCCGTACTTCTTGCGCTCGACGACGCGGCTGTCGCGGGTCAGGAAGCCACCCTTCTTGAGCACGGCGCGCAGCGCCGGCTCGTAATAGGTCAGCGCCTTGGAGATGCCGTGGCGCACGGCACCGGCCTGGCCGGAAAGGCCGCCGCCGATGACGGTGGCAACGATGTCGTACTGGCCGGCGCGATTGGCGGCGATGATCGGCTGGTTAAGGATCATCTGCAGCACCGGGCGCGCGAAATATTCGGCGAACACCTTGTCGTTGACGACGATCTTGCCGGAGCCGGGCTTCACCCAGACGCGGGCGATGGCGTTCTTGCGCTTGCCGGTGGCATAGGCGCGGCCCGATTTGTCGAGCTTCTGGACATGGATGGGTGCGGCCGGCTGGGTGTTGGTATTGCCGGTGGCAGCTCCGAGTTCTGCGAGCGAGGAAAGCTCAGCCATCTTACGAAACCTTCTTGTTCTTGGCGTTCAGCTTGGCCACGTCGAGGACGACGGGCTGCTGGGCGACATGCGGATGTTCCGTGCCTGCATAGACGCGGAGGTTCTTCATCTGGCGACGGCCGAGCGGGCCACGCGGGATCATGCGTTCGACGGCCTTCTCGACGACACGCTCGGGGAAACGACCCTCGAGCAGCTGGCGCGCGGTGCGCTCCTTGACGCCGCCGGGGTGGCCGGTGTGCCAGTAATAGACCTTGTCGGTGAACTTCTTGCCGGTGAACACCACCTTGTCGGCATTGATGACGATGACGTTGTCGCCGTCGTCGACGTGCGGGGTGAAGGTGGGCTTGTGCTTGCCGCGAAGATGATTGGCGATGACAGTGGCGAGACGGCCGACGACGAGACCCTCGGCGTCGATCAGCACCCACTTCTTCACCACATCCGCAGGCTTCTGCGAAAAGGTTGCCATGAATTGTTGCTTTCGGTTCGGACCTTCAAAAGAAGGCGTTTCTTGTTGCTTGGATTGGCGAAAGGCGCTTGCCCGCCGCCAATAACAAAACGGCGGCCTTTGCGGGCCGCTGTTCCGTGAGGGCTTATAGGAGAGGACGGCGACTGCGTCAAGGCGCGTGAAATGTCAGCAAGCTATCAAAATCCAGCAAAAACAATGCCTTGGATGAAAGGTATTATTTTACCACACCATCAATCCGCTTTGGCGGGATCGAATAGGTGCCCGTTGCGTGCGCTACCGTGTGTCCCGCCGGGCCGGCGACGATGTCGATATCGAACACCATCAGGCTCTTGCCGAGCTTGAGGATGCGGCAATGGCCGTCGATAGGACCACCCTCGGCCTTGCGGACAAAATTGATGTTGAGACTGGTGGTGACCGAAAGCGCATCCGGCCCGGCATGCGAGAGCACGCAGACATAACCGCCTATGTCGGCCAGCGTGAACAGCGCCGAACCCGACACGGTGCCGCCGGGACGCAAATGGCGCTCGTCGGTATTGAGTCGCACGACACAGCCGCCTGGAAACACCTCCAACGCCTCGTAAAAGGTGAACTGGTCGTTGAGCTGCGGGAAAATGGTCGCCATCAGCGCATTGATTTCGGCGGCCGTCAGCACCGGCTTGAGATTGCTGTGGGCGGGCATTTCAGGCTCCCGGTTTGCGCCCTGCATGTATGAACGCGACGTGGCGTTTCTGGCAACAGCCATTCATTAGGGCAGAAGCGGACGAGGGAGTTGGACGAAGCGAGACGGCATACTAGATTAGTCCATCATCGATCCGGAATCGCGGAGGAACGATCTATGGCCGAAATCGTCGCCATCAAGCCTGCCGTTGCCGAAGGGCCGGTCGTCTCCAGGCTGGACAAGGGCGTGCTGCGCCTGACGCTCGCCAATCCGCCGGCCAATGCTCTTTCGCTTGCAGTGATGGCGGCGCTGACGGCGGAACTCGACCGCGCCAAGGCCGACAAATCCGTCCGCGTCATCGTCCTCGGGGCGGTCGGCAAGGTGTTCTGCGCCGGACACGACCTCAAGGAGTTGAGCGCGCACCGCGCCGATGCCGATCGCGGCAGGGGCTTCTTCGAAAAGACGTTTTCCGCCTGCGCTTCACTGATGCAGGCGATCGTTCGCCATCCTAAGCCGGTGATCGCCGAAGTCGACGGCCTGGCAACGGCGGCCGGATTGCAGCTGGTCGCCAGCTGCGACCTCGCCATCGCTTCGCACGAGGCGACCTTCTGCACGCCTGGCGTCAATATCGGACTGTTCTGCTCGACGCCGATGGTGGCGCTGTCGCGCAACGTCTCGCGCAAGCACGCCATGGAGATGCTTTTGACCGGCGAGACGATCGATGCGGCAACCGCCAAGGAATTCGGCTTGGTCAACCGCGTCGTGCCGCGCGAATATCTGAATCAGATTGTCACCAAATACGCGCAAACCATTGCGTCCAAATCCTCCCTGGTCGTCAAGATCGGCAAGGAAGCCTTTTATGAGCAGGCGGAAATGGGGCTCGCCGAGGCCTATGGTTACACCGGGCGCGTCATGGTCGAGAACATGCTGGCGCGCGACGCGGAAGAGGGCATCGGCGCCTTTATCGGCAAGCGCAAGCCGGAATGGCCGGAGGAATAGGAGGCGGATATGGAACCGCGCATCTCCATCATCACCATCGCGACGGACGATCTTGACCGCGCGGTGCGCTTCTACGAGGCGATGGGCCTGAAGCGCCATGCCGGGATCACCGAGGGCGTTGCCTTCTTCCAGATGGGCGGCGCCATTCTCGGCCTGTTCCCGCGGCAAAGCGCCGAAGAGGATTCGGGCGTGACCTTCAGCAAGGCACCTTCGGCCGTCTACCTTGCCTACAACACCCGCTCTGACGCCGAGGTCGACGAAGTGCTTGCGGCGGCTGAGAAGGCCGGCGGCAAGATCGTCAAGCCGGCCGGGCGCGCCTTCTGGGGCGGCTGGTACGGCTATTTCGCCGATGCGGACGGGCATGTCTGGGAAGTCGCGCACAATCCGGCTTTTCCGATCGCGGAAGACGGATCGATTTCGCTGCCGGGCTGACGACGTTCTCCCTGGCCCATTGCAAGCCACTTGCTCGGCTGTTGGCACCTCACTCCGAAGCGCTGTATGACGAGGCATGAACCACGACGCCTACGACAACGCCTATATCGCCGGCATCCTCAATTCGGTGAAGACCATCGCCATGGTCGGCGCATCGGCCAATGACGTGCGGCCGAGCTATTTCGTGCTGAAATATCTGCTCGGCAAAGGGTTTTCGGTGTTCCCGATCAATCCCGGCCAGGCTGGCAAGGTGATTCTGGGCCAGATGACCTATGCCAGACTCGCCGACGTTCCAGGACCTGTCGATATGGTCGACGTGTTTCGCGCTTCCGCTGCCGTGCCGGGCATTGTCGACGAGGTGTTGCGGCTCGATCCGCTGCCGAAGGTCATCTGGATGCAGCTTGGCATACGCCATGACGAGGCGGCCGCACGCGCCGAAGCCGCCGGCATCAAGGTGGTGATGAACCGTTGCCCCAAGATCGAATATGGCAAGCTGTCCGGCGAGATCGGCTGGACCGGCGTCAATTCAGGCGTGCTGTCGTCGAAGAAGCCGCTGATGCGGCCGGGGTTCCAGAGTTTCGGCGTTCGCCAGAAGTAGGTAAATGAATGGTGAATGGTGAATAGAAGGATTTTTCTGGAAGGCCGGCAAGGCGGCATATGAGCCGCTTGCAATCAGGGTGGGGCTGGCCGACTTTGCCATTCACCATTCACCATTCACCATTCACTATTCACCATTGAGGGAGGTTTTTCGATGGCCCGCACGCCCGGTTTCAACACGCTCGCCGTCCATGCCGGCGCCAAGCCGGATCCGGCGACCGGGGCGCGAGCGACTCCAATCTACCAGACCACCTCCTTCGTCTTCGACGATGCCGACCATGCCGCCTCGCTGTTCGGGCTGAAGGCGTTCGGCAACATCTACACCCGCATCATGAACCCGACCCAGGCGGTGCTGGAAGAGCGCATCGCGGCACTCGAAGGCGGCACGGCAGGCCTTGCGGTCGCCTCCGGCCATGCCGCGCAGGTGCTGGTCTTCCACAATCTGATGCAGCCCGGCGACAATTTCGTTTCAGCGACAAAGCTTTACGGCGGCTCGATCAACCAGTTCGGTCATGCCTTCAAAAATTTCGGCTGGCAGGTGCGCTGGGCCGACACCAATGACATCTCGAGCTTCGAGAGCCAGATCGACGACAGAACCAAGGCAATCTTCATCGAAAGCCTGGCCAATCCGGGCGGCGTCTTCGTCGACATCGAGAAGATCGGCGACATTGCCCGCAAGCACGGCCTGCCGCTGATCGTCGACAACACACTGGCCTCGCCCTATCTGCTGCGGCCGATCGAGCATGGCGCCGACATCGTCGTGCATTCGCTGACCAAGTTCATCGGCGGTCACGGCAATTCCATCGGCGGCGCCATCGTCGACGGCGGCACCTTCGACTGGTCGAAGTCGGGCAAATATCCGATGCTGTCGGAGCCGCGCCCCGAATATGGCGGCCTGGTCCTGCACGAAACCTTCGGTAATTTCGCCTTCGCCATTGCCGCCCGCGTGCTCGGGCTGCGCGATATCGGCGCGGCGATTTCGCCGTTCAATGCATTCCTTATCCTGACTGGCCTGGAAACCTTGCCGCTGAGGATGCAGCGCCACTGCGACAATGCGGCCGCAGTCGCCGGGTGGCTTTCCAACCATCCCAAGGTCGCCTGGGTGTCCTATCCCGGCCTGCCCGGCGACAAGAACAATGCGCTGCAGAAGAAGTACTCGCCGCTTGGCGCCGGCGCGGTATTCACCTTTGGGTTGAAGGGCGGCTATGCGGCGGGCATCAAATTCGTCGAAGCGCTCGAATTGTTCTCGCACCTGGCCAATGTCGGCGACACCAAGTCGCTGGTCATCCACCCGGCATCGACCACGCATCGCCAGCTTTCCGACGAGCAGAAGATCAACGCGGGGGCAGGGCCGGACACGGTCAGGCTTTCGGTCGGTATCGAGGACGTCAACGACATCGTCGCCGATCTGGAACAGGCTCTCGCCAAGGTTTGATCGCCATGACCCCGCCGAAATTTCTTTCCGTCGGCGTCGACACCGTCGAACCGGAACTTGGCGCGCCGGCGCCGGATCGCCTGATTTCGGGCGATCCGAAATTCCGCACCTGGAATGTCGAGGAACAGGACGGCGGCCTTTATGTCGGCGTCTGGGAAGCGACGTCAGGCAAATGGCGCATCGAATATGATGAGTGGGAGTTCTGCCACATCCTGTCAGGGGTTTCGGTGATCGCCGAAGACGGCGGCGATGCGCGCACTGTCAGGGCAGGCGACAGCTTCGTGCTGAGGCCAGGCTTTAAGGGCAGCTGGGAAGTGTTTGAAACGACTCGCAAGGAGTATGTGATCAAGCTTTAATCACCCCTGCGGCTGAGCCTGCCGGACGAATGCTCAAAAGCGCACGGCGAGCGTTTCCAGCCCATGGAAATGATAGGTGTCGCGCAAGCGCGGCTGTTCGGCAAGATGCAACTGCGGTAGCCGGTCGAACAGGGTTTTCAGCGACACCTGCAATTCGAGCCGGGCGAGCGGCGCGCCGATGCAGAAATGAATGCCGGCGCCGAACGATACGTTCTTCTGGTCGGCGCGGCCCGGCCTGAAGGCGAAGGGCTCGGCAAAGGCCACCGGGTCGTGATTGGCCATGCCGAGCAGCAGACCGATCGTCTCGCCCGGCTGGACGACGATACCAGGCCCGGCCTCGACCTTCTGATAGGCGTAGCGCGTGAACATGTGCAGCGGCGCGTCGAAGCGCAGGCACTCTTCGACCGTCGCGGCTGTTGCTTCCGACGAGGTGAAGAAGCGGCGTGGATCGCCGCCCTGTGCGAGGATCGACCGCACCGCATTGCCGGTCTGGTGGACAGTTGCCTCATGGCCGGCATTGAGCAAAAGGATGGCCGAGGATACCAGCTCGTCCTCCGACAGTTTCTGGCCGTCCTCCTGGGCCGCAATCAGCAGCGACAGAAGATCGTCGCCCGGCCTCTTTCGCCGCTCGGCGACGTAGCCACGCAAAAAATGCGAAAAGTCCCGCGCCGCGCGATTGGCCGTCTCTTCGGTCTCGCGGGTGCGGCCGTGCATGTACATGGCGACCATCCGATGCGACCAGTCGAGCAGCTGCGGCCCCATATCGACCGGCACGCCGAGCATCTCGGCAATGATGGTGATCGGCAAGGGAGCGGCGAGCGCCGGCAGCAGGTCGACTTCTCCTGGTTCGAAGCGGTCGATCAGTTCGTTGGCCAGCGCCTCGACACGCGGCCTGAGCCGCTCGATCTGGCGCGAGACGAAGGCGCGGTTGACCAGCGTTCTGAGCCGTGTGTGGACAGGCGGCTCCAGCTCCAGCATCGAATTGGCCTCGACGCCGTCGAATGCGCTGAGATGCGTACGGTCCTGGCCGATGCCTCGGCTGTCCGGAATGCCGGCCGGATTCTGGCGGCCGAAGCGGCGATCGCGCAGCAGACGGTTGACATCGTCGAAGCCGCCAAAGCACCAGAAGCCAAATTCTTCCCAGAAGAAGGCGTTCGATGCGCCATGCAGGAAGGTGTAGGCCTCGTATGGATTGTGGAAGAAAGCCGGCTCGTGCGGATCGAGCCGCAGGCTGCGCGTGGCTGGATCAAAGGCAAGGTAGGGCGGCTTCAATTCGGTCATGCCAGATCATTAGCGCGGCTTGCCAGTCTGGTGCCAGACCGTATGTTGGCCCTGCCGTGAGGTGAGCCGCCGAAGCGGTTGCGGAAGGACAGTTTTCATGAATGTGATCGTGGTCGGTGCAGGCATTGCCGGGCTTTCGACGGCGTGGTCGCTGGTCAAGGCTGGTCACCTCGTCTCGATCGTCGAGCAGGGATCGATCCCCAATCCGCTCGCCGCCTCCGGCGACCACCATCGCATTATTCGCCGCGCCTACCGGGCCGGAACGGGCTACGGCCGGCTGATCACCGAAGCCTATGAGGCCTGGGACGAGATGTGGGCCGATCTCGGTGAAAGCCATCTCGATCCGCGCGGCTTCATCTGTATTTCGCGCGAGCCGGGAGATGAGGCGGAGGAATACCGCGAGGGCATGGAAGCGGGAAATTATCCGTTCGAATTGGTCGAGCCGGACGCCGCGGTCGAACGCTGGCCGTTCCTAGAACCTGGTTCATTCCGCTATGCATATTTTTCGCCGGACGGCGGCGCGCTGCACTGCCGCAAGATCGCTTCGGGCCTCGCCAGGTGGCTGCGCGCGAACGGCGCCAATGTCTACGAAAACAGCAAGGTCGCCGAGATCGACGCCGACGCCGGACAGGTCGTGCTTGCGAGCGGCGAAACGATGCAGGCCGACCGGATCGTCGTCGCTGCCGGCGCCTGGGTCCTGAAACTGTTCCCGGAACTGGACGGCGAACTGAAAACCTGGCGCACCGCGCTCGCCTATGTCGAACCGCCGGTTGATCTGAAGGCAGCCTGGCAGGCAGCGCCGGTCGTCCTCAACGTCGGCGGCACCATCGACGGCTACGCAATTCCGCCGACAGGTGGCGCCGGCATGAAATTCGGCTCGGGCCTGCACAGGGTGCCGACCAGCGATGCCGACTGGAACCGCCAGCCGGTGCCGGGCGAGGGTGAGGCGATCCGCAACCTGTTTTCGCCGCCGATTGCCCGGATCGAGGAGTACAGGGTCACCGAAGTGGTCACCTGCGCCTACACCTTCACCGTCGACGAGAGATTCCTGGCCCACCGGAAAGGCAAATGCCTGGTCGTCTCGGCCTGCTCCGGCCAAGGCTACAAGTTCGGCGCGGCTGTTGGCAGAAGGGTTGCGGCCTGCGTCGGCAATGGCGATGTCGACGGCCTAAAGAAATGGCTCAGGGCCGAGGCGGCCTAGCGCCTAGTATCGGCAATGCCTCGGAATATGCACGCGCCGCCAGATCGACGAACCCTCCCTGACCACCACGCGGCGAGCCACTGTCTGATATGACGCCGGAATGTCGATGATGCGCCGCTGCTCCGGCCGCACCAGAACCTCTTCGGCGACGCTCTCGTATTCGGCGGGGAGGACAACGCGCCGCCGGCGTTCCGGCTCAACCACGACGATTTCGGCCACGCGTTCATAGCGCGCCTTGTGCCTGACCTTGCACAGCACCTTGCGGCCATTGATGATGCGCCATTCCCAGGAATAGCCGCCGTCAGCAACCTTCACGGAGCGGTAGATGGTGCGGGTGATGGCGGGCACGATCTCGTAGCTGACACGCACCGGCGCGATCTGCACCACGCGCTCGCGCGTTCCGTAGATTGGCGCCTCGTATTCCACCTGCTGGCCGGCTGGGCTGACGAGCACGTCCTCATAGACCGTGTCGTAGACGGCCGGCCGGTTGACCTGCTCGTAGCATTCGACCGCGCGTCCGCCGGCAGCCGTTTCGGACGCCATGCCGAGAACGGTAATGCCGGTAAGGGCCAAGGAAGCAGCTTTCCTGATCATCGCACTCCCCCTGTTTGAACTGCATGAAGCGAGTTCAACGTTGAATTGTAGGGTAAGCCGTGGCTGGAAAAAGCGGTTTCACCACTTTTCGTTAAGCGATGCGGTTAAGAAAACGCTAAACGCCGGCCAGGCATGAGCGCCCTTCCGACGGCAGGAGAGGGCTGCCGGCACGGCGACGGGCGAAACTTGCTTTGGAAACCTTGATTCGACTTAACCGGATGGCTAGGAGAGGCGGCCTTGCGCTAGGGTGAGCCGGCATCCTATTTACACAATAACGATCCAGAACCGATTCTGCCCGATTGCAAATCTCCGGCGCCGGAATCCCATCCTCAAAAAGGGATAGTCCATGAAGAACCCCGTCGAAACCTACATGAACCTCGTTCCGATGGTGGTCGAACAGACCAATCGCGGCGAGCGGGCCTACGACATTTTCTCGCGGCTCCTCAAGGAGCGCATCATTTTCATCACCGGCCCGGTCGAGGACGGCATGGCGACGCTGGTCTGCGCGCAACTGCTGTTCCTCGAAGCGGAGAATCCGAAGAAAGAAATCAACCTCTATATCAACTCGCCCGGCGGCGTCGTCACCTCCGGCATGGCGATCTACGATACCATGCAGTTCATCAAGCCCGCCGTGTCGACGCTCTGCATCGGCCAGGCCGCATCGATGGGTTCGCTGCTCCTGACTGCCGGCCACAAGGACATGCGCTTTGCTACGCCGAATGCCCGCATCATGGTCCACCAGCCTTCCGGCGGCTTCCAGGGCCAGGCCTCCGACATCGAGCGCCATGCCCAGGATATCATCAAGCTGAAGCGCCGCCTCAACGAGGTTTACGTCAAGCACACCGGCAAGAGCTACGATGAGATTGAAAGAACGCTCGACCGTGACCATTTCATGACTGCCGACGAGGCCAGGGATTTCGGCCTCATCGACAAGGTCATTTCGTCACGTGAGCCGGTCGAAGGTATTGCCTTATAGTCCCGCGGTGGCCCCTGCGGTGGCAATGAGTGGCGGGATTACGCGCTTTTGGCGCAGCTTGCGGCATTTCGGCCACAATTGGCTGTTCCCTCGACGGGTGCAATTGCCTACGTTAAGGCTATGTTGATTTTCGACGGCTTAGCTTTGCGTGGGGTTGTTCGAATCATTGCCCCGTTTTCCGATTTGTGTTTCGTACGGAATGCGTTGCGGGAGCCGGGGCACTGGCGGCAGCGGATTCCCGCGATAGATTGAATATGCGCCCTTTCAACCAGACCATCGGCGGGCGGCCATGAAAGGACAGGAAAATGAGCAAGGTCGGCAACAACAGCGGTGATTCCAAGAACACGCTTTATTGCTCGTTTTGCGGCAAAAGCCAGCACGAAGTGCGCAAGCTGATCGCCGGGCCGACGGTGTTCATCTGCGACGAATGCGTCGAACTGTGCATGGACATCATCCGCGAAGAGAACAAGACCTCGATGGTGAAGTCGCGCGAGGGCGTGCCGACACCGCAGGAAATCCTCAAGGTTCTCGACGACTACGTCATCGGCCAGCCCTACGCCAAGCGCGTGCTGTCGGTGGCCGTCCACAACCACTACAAGCGCCTCGCCCATGCCGGCAAGAACAACGATGTCGAACTGGCGAAGTCGAACATCCTGCTGATCGGCCCGACCGGCTGCGGCAAGACGCTGCTGGCGCAGACGCTGGCCCGCATCATCGACGTCCCCTTCACCATGGCCGACG
The DNA here is from genome assembly GCF_040319465.1 of Mesorhizobium sp. M0910. Lineage (NCBI taxonomy): Bacteria > Pseudomonadati > Pseudomonadota > Alphaproteobacteria > Hyphomicrobiales > Phyllobacteriaceae > Mesorhizobium > Mesorhizobium sp. M0910. The sequence continues at coordinate 178,965 of NZ_JAMYNZ010000008.1, read as the reverse complement.
CGACGACGCTGACCGAAGCCGGTTATGTCGGCGAGGACGTCGAGAACATCATCCTGAAGCTGTTGCAGTCGGCCGACTACAATGTCGAGCGCGCCCAGCGCGGCATCGTCTATATCGACGAGATCGACAAAATCTCGCGCAAGTCGGACAACCCGTCGATCACCCGTGACGTATCGGGCGAGGGCGTGCAGCAGGCACTTTTGAAGATCATGGAGGGCACTGTCGCGTCCGTGCCGCCGCAGGGCGGTAGGAAGCATCCGCAGCAGGAATTTCTGCAGGTCGACACCGCCAACATCCTATTTATCTGCGGCGGCGCTTTCGCCGGGCTGGACAAGATCATCTCGGATCGCGGCAGGAAGACCTCGATCGGTTTCGGCGCTATCGTCGCTTCGCCCGAGGATCGCCGCACCGGCGATGTTTTCCGCCTGGTCGAGCCTGAGGACCTCTTGAAGTTTGGCCTCATTCCCGAGTTCGTCGGCCGTCTGCCTGTCTTGGCGACGCTGGAGGATCTCGACGAGCCGGCACTGATCCAAATCCTGACCGAGCCGAAGAACGCGCTGGTCAAGCAGTATCAGCGGCTGTTCGAGATGGAAAATGTCGACCTGACCTTCCACGAGAACGCGCTCTCGGCGATCGCCAAGCGCGCCATCGAGCGCAAGACCGGCGCACGCGGCCTGCGTTCGATCATGGAAGCGATCTTGCTCGACACCATGTTCGAGCTGCCGGCACTGGAAGGCGTGCGCGAAGTGGTTATTTCGGAAGAGGTGGTGTCAGGCAACGCCAGGCCGCTCTACATCTATTCCGAGCAGAAGGAGAAGAAGGGCAACGTCAGCGCCTGACGTGAGCCGGCAATGGATTTTTCTGAAACGGCGCCGCGGGGCGCCGTTTTGCTGTCGCATACCGCGCATGGCGCCGCGTGCTGGGTGCGGATTGGAGGTACGGACCGTGTTGACCCTTGATCTTTACCCTCAGTGCCTCCAACTAATGGCAGAAGGCCGTGGTGCCGAATTCTGTGCTGTAAAACTCCCGTCACAAACGGTGGTAGGCGGAACGATCCTCGGTCGTTAATATGAGATTCGCGGTTGGCCGATTGGCGGCCGCGACATGAAAGGTTGGACAATGGCCAAATTATCCAAGGCTCCCAGCGACGGCGTCTTCGCAGTCCTCCCACTGCGCGACATCGTGGTGTTCCCGCACATGATCGTTCCGCTCTTTGTCGGGCGTGAAAAGTCGATCAAGGCGCTGGAAGAAGTGATGGGTCAGGAAAGGCAGATCCTGCTCGCGACCCAGATGAATGCCGCCGACGACGATCCGGAGCCCGATGCCATCTTTGACATCGGCACGCTCGCCAATGTGCTGCAATTGCTGAAACTGCCGGACGGCACCGTGAAGGTGCTGGTCGAAGGTGCCTCGCGTGCGAAAATCGTCGCGTTCACCGACCGTCCCGACTTCCATGAAGCCCGTGCTGCGGCGCTGGTCGAACCGGATGAGGAAGAGGTCGAGGTCGAGGCGCTGGCGCGTTCCGTGGTCACCGACTTCGAGAACTACGTCAAGCTGAACAAGAAGATCTCGCCCGAAGTGGTGGGTGCCGCCAGCCAGATCGACGACTATTCCAAGCTCGCCGACACGGTCGCTTCGCATCTTGCCATCAAGATCCCCGAGAAGCAGGAGATGCTTGCCACGCTGTCCGTCAAGGAACGGCTGGAAAAGGCGATGGGCTTCATGGAAGCCGAAATCTCGGTGCTGCAGGTCGAGAAGCGCATCCGCTCGCGCGTCAAGCGCCAGATGGAGAAGACACAGCGCGAATACTACCTCAACGAGCAGATGAAGGCGATCCAGAAGGAGCTCGGCGAGGGCGAGGACGGCCGCGACGAGGCCGCCGAGATCGAGGCGCGTATCAAGAAGACCAAGCTTTCCAAGGAGGCCCGCGAAAAGGCGGAAGCCGAACTGAAGAAGCTGCGGACGATGTCGCCGATGTCGGCTGAATCGACCGTGGTGCGCAACTATCTCGACTGGCTGCTGTCGATCCCATGGGGCAGGAACTCCAAGGTCAAGCAGGATCTGGCCTTTGCCCAGAACGTGCTCGATACGGATCATTTCGGCCTCGACAAGGTCAAGGACCGCATCGTCGAATACCTTGCCGTGCAGAGCCGCCAGAAGAAGCTGAAGGGGCCGATCCTGTGCCTCGTCGGACCTCCCGGTGTCGGCAAGACCTCGCTCGGCAAGTCGATCGCCAAGGCGACCGGTCGCGAGTTCATCCGCATGGCGCTGGGCGGCGTGCGCGACGAGGCCGAGATCCGCGGTCACCGGCGCACCTACATCGGCTCGATGCCCGGCAAGGTCATCCAGTCGATGAAGAAGGCGAAGAAATCCAATCCGCTCTTCCTGCTCGACGAGATCGACAAGATGGGCCAGGATTTCCGCGGCGATCCGTCATCGGCTTTGCTCGAGGTGCTCGATCCCGAGCAGAACTCGACGTTCATGGACCATTACCTCGAGGTCGAATACGACCTGTCGAGCGTGATGTTCGTGACGACGGCGAACACGCTGAACATCCCTGCGCCCTTGATGGACCGCATGGAGATCATCCGTATCGCCGGTTACACCGAGGACGAGAAGATCGAAATCGCCAAGCGTCACCTGATGCCCAAGGTGATCCGCGACCACGCATTGCAGCCGAAGGAGTTCTCCGTCGGCGAGGACGCGATCCGCGGCATCATCCAGACCTACACCCGTGAAGCGGGCGTCAGGAGCCTGGAGCGCGAGCTGATGAAGCTCGGGCGCAAGGCGGTGACCGAGATCCTGAAGACGAAGAAGAAGACGATCAACATCACGGCGGACAATCTTGCCGATTACCTTGGTGTTCCGCGCTTCCGCTTCGGCCAGGTCGAGAGCGACGATCAGGTCGGCGTGGTCACCGGGCTCGCCTGGACGGAAGTCGGCGGCGAGCTGTTGACGGTGGAAGGCGTCATGATGCCCGGCAAGGGGCGCATGACCGTGACCGGCAATCTGCGCGATGTGATGAAGGAATCGATCTCGGCGGCGGCCTCTTACGTCCGCTCGCGGGCCATCGATTTCGGCGTCGAGCCGCCGCTGTTCGATAAGCGCGATATCCACGTCCACGTGCCGGAGGGCGCAACCCCGAAGGACGGACCGTCGGCTGGCGTGGCGATGGCGACGGCAATCGTTTCGGTGCTGACCGGTATCCCGGTCAGGGCCGATGTGGCGATGACCGGCGAGATCACGCTGCGCGGAAGGGTGCTGCCGATCGGCGGCCTTAAGGAAAAGCTGCTTGCCGCACTGCGCGGCGGCATCAAGAAGGTGCTGATCCCGCAAGAGAACGCCAAGGATCTGGCGGAGATTCCGGAAAACGTGAAGAGCGGCATGGAAATCATTCCGGTCTCACGCGTCGGTGAAGTGTTGCGCCATGCGCTGGTGCGCATGCCGGAACCGATCCAGTGGGTCGAACCCGTTAATGCGCCGGCCGTGGTCGATGTCGCAGACGAAGCTGGTAAATCGCTGGCGCATTAGCGCTTGCTAAAGTTGCAATGCACAAAGAGAGAGCCGGGCCTTGAGCCCGGCTTTTTCATGTGAAGAACCGCAGATTTCCGGGCTTTTTTCAACTTTCTTGGCGCTTTTCGACTTGGTTGCCGGGGCGCTTCTTTCTAAAGTCCGTTTCCTGCCGGATGAGTCGAGTGTTCCGGTTTTCTCATGGAAGGGAATTTTTATGAACAAGAACGAACTGGTATCCGCTGTCGCCGATGCCGCGAGTATTTCGAAGGGTGACGCGCAGTCGGCGGTTGATGCGGTGTTTTCCGTCATCACCGGCGAACTGAAAAAGGGCGGCGATGTCCGGCTTGTCGGCTTCGGAAATTTCACCGTGTCAAAACGCGCCGCGTCGACCGGCCGCAATCCGCAGACCGGTGCGGAAGTGAAGATCCCGGCGCGCACCGTGCCGAAGTTCTCGGCCGGCAAGGGCCTCAAGGACGCGGTCAACTAAGCGCCTCCTTAAGTCTTTCAGAGAAAAGAAGAACCGGCATATCCGGTTTTTCTTTTCTGTTGGAAAGGACGGCGCTACGCCGTCGGCGCGTCCGTGCGCATCAAGCCTTCTTTCTTGAGATCGGCCCACAGCGCCGATGGCAGCTTCGCGTCGAGCAGCGAGCGATTGCTTTCGACTTCGCCAGGCCACTGGCCGCCGGGGATTACCGAGACGACGGAAGGATGCAGCAGCGGGAACTGCAGCGCCGCCTCGATCAGGCGCGCGCCGTGGCGCTTGCAGACGGCCTCGATACGGGTGACGCGGTCGATGATGTCCTGCGGCGCCTTCGAATAGTTGTAGTAGGCGCCGGGCTTCGGCCCGGTTGCCAGGATGCCGGAATTGTAAGGCCCGCCGAGAACGATGCCGATGCCGCGTTGCTGGCATAGCGGCAGGAAAGACTGCAGCGCCTCCTGCTCCAGCAGCGTGTAGCGCCCGGCAAGCAGGAACAGATCGAAATCGCCGCGCTCGGCCAGCGTCTGGGCAACCTGCCACTCGTTGATGCCGCCGCCGAACGCCTTGATCACGCCCTGGTCGCGCAATGCCAGCAATCCATAGTAGCCGGAGCTCATGAATTCCTGGATGCGCTGGTCCGAGGCTTCCTTGCTGCCATGCGTGAAGACGTCGACATCGTGCACGAAGAGGATGTCGATGCGGTCGACACCGAGCCGTTCCAGCGAGGCCTCGAAGGAGCGCATGATACCGTCATAGCTATAGTCGTAGACCTCGCGGCGCGAAGGGGTGTCGAAGAATTTGCCGATGCCGGTGCGCTGATCCGGCGGACAGGCGCGCATGATGCGTCCGACTTTGCTGGACAGCACGTAGTCGTCGCGCTTCTTCGAACGCAGGAACGGATTGAGCCGCGTTTCGGCTAGGCCTAGCCCATAAAGCGGCGCGGTGTCGAAGTAGCGGCAGCCGACCCGCCATGCCGCCTCCAGCGTGGCATTGGCGTCCTCGTCGGAGACGGCGCGGTAGAGATTGCCGAGCGGCGCGGTGCCGAAGCCGAGCTCGGTGAAGGTGATGCCGCCATTGCCGATGCGGTCGAAATGCCGTGTCTTCATATACTGTTGTTCCTCATTTGCGATTTGCCGTGACACTATCACGGCTGTGGCACATCAAAAGCACTGCGTGTCGTTGGACGCCGATTTTCGCGGTGATAGCATGAATGAAAACAAGCTGTTCGGGGCAGATGTGACTGACATATTCAAGTGGTTCTCCGGCAACTGCAAGCTGGTGCAGTCATGAGGGACGCCGGCGAAAACCTGTTTGGGATTGCGCTGAGCGAGCTTGGTACCGTGCTGGAACGTATCGACGAAAGCCGCATCGACGCCGCTTGCGCCATCTTGGCGGGCGCGAGAAAGATCGTCACCTATGGGTGCGGCCGCGAGGCGCTGCAGGTCAAGGGTTTTGCCATGCGGCTCTATCACCTCGGTCTGCCGGTTTCGGTTGTCGGCGATATGACCACGCCGCCCCTGGGCGCGGGCGATGTCTTCCTCGCCAGTTCCGGCCCGGGCGAGACCTCGACGGTGCTGACCTTGATGCGGGTCGCGCGCGAGGCCGGTGCCACAGTCCTGCTGCTCACCGCGCAATCCCACAGCACTGCCGCGAAGCTGGCCGACTTCACACTGCTTATCCCGGCTCAGACCATGGCCGACGACCAGGGGCCGGAAAAGACGTCCGTGCTGCCGATGGGCTCGGTCTTCGAAGGCGCGCTGTTCGTTCTCTTCGAAGTGATGGTGCTGAAGCTCCGGGACCTGACCGGCGTCTCGCCTGAAGCGATGCGCGCCCGCCACACCAATATGGAGTAGTTGTCATGCGGTACGAATTGATGCTGCCGCACCAGATCCGCAAGGCGATTGTCGAGAACCGGCCGGTCGTGTTGCCGCTCGGTGTGCTTGAATACCATGGCGAGCACATGGCCGTCGGCATGGACACGCTGGCGGTGATCAAGAGCCTGGAACTGTTCGAAAAAGAAGCCGAGATCGTCATTCTGCCGCCCTTCTATTACGGCGCGGCGAGCTATGCGGTTGCAGCACCGGAGGGCAGTGGTTCGGTGCAGGTCGGCGGCAATGTGCTGGCGCCATTTGCGGAAGAATTGTTCTACAGCCTGCTGCGTATCGGCTTCCGCAACATCCACGCCATCATTCACCACCAGACCGAAAATTTTGCTGCCGGCATGCCAACCGATCTCGCCTTCAAGGCCGCCGGCCGGCAGGCGATCTTCCGCTTCCTGGAGAAAGAACGTGGCGAAGGCTGGTGGGGCTCTGCGGCGATGGCCAACTATTATGCCGAGCACGCCGAGGGCAGCAATTTCTTCAACTGGGTGCAGGTGCATCCGCTGATGCCGGCTTCAATGCACACCCAATACCCGTTTGACCATGCCGGCATCGGCGAGACGTCGCTGATGCTGGCGTTGTGCCCGGAAGCGGTCGATGCCGACCGCTTCGCCGACAACACCGGCTGGTACACGGCAAGTGCTTCCGAAGCCTCGGCCGAATTGGGGCAAAAAGGGATCGCCATGATCCTCGATCATGTGCGGGCAACCCTTTCGGGTTAGCGCGGTTTTCCCTCTTCCCTTGTTATTCCCTTGTTGTGGAAGAAGGGAAGGCTGGCGCAGTTATTTCACCGCGCCCGCCGTCATGCCCATGATCAGGTAACGCTCGAGCGCGATGCCGATAACGGCGAGCGGTGTGATGGCCGCGGTGGCGAGCGCTGCCATCGACCACCAGTTGATGCCTTGTGAGCCGGTCTGGCTCGCCACCATGACAGGGATGGTTTTGGCGTCGGTCGAGGTCAGAAGCGCGGCGAAGAAATACTCGTTCCAGCACAGCACCATTGCAAGGATGAAGGCCGCGACCATGCCCGGCAGCGCGATCGGCATGACGATGCGCAAGAAAGCGCCCCAGATCGACAGGCCGTCGACGAGTGCTGCCTCCTCCAGTTCTACGGGAATGGAATTGAACTGGTCGCGCATGATCCAGATGACGATCGGCAGCACCATCAGCGTATAGAGCAGGATCAGCCCGATGCGTGTGTCGAGCAGGCCGACTTCCCGGTAGAGCACGAGAAAGGGCAAGGCCAGTACCACCGGCGGCAGGATCAGCTGCGACAGGAAGAAGAAGGAGATGTCCTCGTTCCTGAACCAGGCGAACTTGTAACGATAGCGGGTCAGCCCGTAAGCGGCGAGGCTGCCAATGACGATCGCCAGGCTCGAGGCGCCGACCGAAGTGATGACCGAATTCATGAAGCGCTTGATAAATTCGTCGCGAACCGTCGACGTCCGAAGGATCGAGTCCGGAGAGAGGCCGAGTGACCGCCAGCCTTTCCAGTCGGGCTGGAAGTCGACGAACGGAATCAGATGGCCCTGGGTGACGTCCACCGCGGTCTTGAACGAAGTGGTTATCGTCCAATAGATCGGGAACAGACAGATGAAGGCCCAGAAGATGAGCGCGCCGTAGATGAAGACGCGGTTGGCGACGAAGCTCGCCGGCGAACGAATTTCGGAAGCGGCATAGTCCGTGGTCTGAACGCTCATCTTGCCGGCCCGATCAGTTGACGTTGCGCACGAAGCGGCTGGCGAATTTCAGCAGCCAGGTCACGAACACGATGATGATGATCAAATAGGCCATCGCCAGCATCGTGCCGTAGCCGACATTCGATCGATCGCGATATTCGCGGTAGATGAAGCTCGACACTGAATCGGTCGCGCCGCCCGGGCCGCCAGAGGTGACGGTGATGATGATATCGGCGAGCTTCAGCTTGAAGATGATGCGCAGGATGACTGCCGTCACCGAGACCGGCAGCATCAGCGGGAAGGTGACCTGCCAGAAGGTCTGCCATGGGTTGGCGCCATCGACACGCGCCGCCTCGAGCACTTCGCGCGACATCGCCTGCAGGCCGGCGAGCAGCATGATCATCATGAACGGGATGAAGGTCCAGGCGTCGAGCACCATGATCGAGATGCGGGCGGTGATCGGGTTGGAGAAGAAGGCCGGGTTTTCCCAGCCGAGATGCCGCGCCAGCGTGGCGGCCGGCCCGAAGCGGTATTCCATCAACGACTTGCCGATCATCCACGACACCGCCACCGGCGACAGCATCAGCGGCAGCAGGAAGACGACGCGGAAGAATTTTCGCGCCCGGATCTGCGCGTTGAGCAGCAGCGCCAGGCCGAAGGCGATCACATATTCGACCAACACCGCCAGCACGTAGAGCACCATGTTGAACAGCGCGTTGCGATAATAGGCATCGTTCAGCATCTGCCAGAAATTGTCGAGCCCGTTGAACTTCCGGCCGCTGAAAGAACTGAGGTTCCAATCGGTCAGCGCGATGTAGAAGCCGAACAGGGTCGGGAAGATCACCATGGCAATGGTGAACAGCAGCGCCGGCAGCAGGAACAGCGCGCGCTGGCCGTCCTCGCCGCGCGTCAGCACCTGGCCGATGCCGAGTGCGACACCCCACAGCACATAGGCGTAGACCACCGGCCGCCAGCTCTCGAAGCCGATAGCGTCGACATCGCTCTTGTAAAGGATCTGCAGCGCGATCACCGCCAGAAGGCCGAGCGTTGCAGCAGCCATCAGCGCCCAGCCAAGCCGTTTGCGGCTCCGTGGGATCAGGTCGGATGGCACGGCGCCTGCCGGCCATTCACTTGTCGACAAAGTCTGGTCAGCCAGGGTCCGGTCAGCCACGCGTCTTGCCCGTTCACAGGAGGCTCGATGACCGGCCGAGCCGGTCGAGGCCAAGTCGGTCAAGCGGAGGTCCGGCGGCTTTGCGCTGCCGGACCAAGTTTCACGATCTCAGCCTACATGCCGAGCGAGGCCTTGTAGAGCTTGATCTGGTTGTCGCGGCCAATCTGGTCGGTGATCTTCTCCCAAGCGGCTGCGATGGCGTCGGCGCCTTCCTGCGCCTTCATCTTGCCGGCAAAGGTGTTGGCCAAAATGTCCTCGGCGGCGCTGTAGTACTGGAAGATGCCGGGGATACGCGGCTCGATCGCCGCGTTCGGATGGTTGTAGCTGTCGGCTTCCGACTTGAGATATGAGCTTATGAACGCTTCGTCGTAGCCCGCCGCCACCCATTCCGGAATGTTGAAATGCGAGTTGCGGTAGGGCTGGAAACCCGACGGATAGGCCGCGCACCAGAGCGACAGGTCCTTGCCGCCGAGATGAGCGGCGGCGGACCAGGCGGCCTTCTTCTTCTTTTCGTCGCTGTCGACGCGCGCCATGACGTAGACGCCCCAGCCGAGATAGGCGCAGTTCGGCGCATGGTTCGGGCCGCTGGCGAGCTTGTCCCACTGGCCGGTCTTGGAGTTGTAGACATCGTCCGAGCCCGGCAGGATCGAGAAGCCGGTGACGTCCCCTACGACCGACGAGTCGTTGGTTTTGACGTTCGAGCCAGCGTCTCCCCACCAAACCAGCATCGACCCGGTGCCGCCGAGGAATTGAGAGAAACAGGTCTGGTTCGGGTCGGCATTGATCTGATCTTGCGGTTCGGAAGGCAATGCATCGATCACGTCCTGGATCGCGCGGACCCAGGCCGGGTTGTTGACGCGCGGTTTCATGGTGTCCGGATCGAATAGCCAAGCTTTGTCGTCGGGATGTTTGGCGTAAGCGCTGGCGCGGCTGCCGAGGAAGTAGAAGCCGAAACCGCCCCAGGGCTTGGGCGCATCGAGATAGCCATAGACGTCCTGGCCGTTCACCTGCTTGCCCTTGAGGAACTTGGTCACCGCCTGCACTTGCTGCCAGGTCTTCGGCACGCCCCATTCGCCTTCACCGCCCCCATCCTTCCACGCCTTGGCGAGATCGGCATCGGCGAACACATCGGTGCGGTAGTTGAAGTTATGCGCGTCGCCGTCGACGGTCACACGATACTGCTTGCCGTTCCATGTGCCGACGGGAGGTTTCAGATAGGCCACCAGGTCGTCCATGTCGATCTGCGTCCTGACCCAGTCGGGCATCTCCGAAGTCAGGCCCTTGCCGCAGACGTCGCCTTCGAACGGTGCGCCCATTTCGACAATGTCGAAGTCGATAGTGTTGGTAGCGATCGCCTGCTGCAGACGCGGATTGTAGTCAGCCTGCGCCAGGTCGATCCAGTTGATCTTGGCGCCGGTATAGGTCTCCCACGGCTTCAGGAAGCCGCGAAACAGCACATTGTGCAGGTTCTGGTTGTTGAGGCCCATGAAGGTGAGTTCAACGCCGGCGAATTCGCCTTCCTTGACATTGGCCTTGGTGGCTCCCAGGCAAAGCTCGCCGACCTGCTGGAAATCGGCATCGGTCGGCTGACCCTTGCCGACGCCCGGAATCTGCAGGATCTGCGCACGCAGGTCATCGGCGGCCGCGGCCGGGCGCGTCAGGGCGCCAAGCCCGGCGCCAGACGCCGCGGCGAGGGCGGCCATGCTGGCCGCTCCCTTCAGCACGTCGCGGCGGGTGGCCCCGGCGCGGACAAATTGGTTATAAAGGCTGACTTTCATCTCGTTCCTCCCAGAAGGTCAATCGTGAATTTGGTTCAGATGATGGAGCGCCGATTATGTTCCCCAACGACAGCGACTCCCGTAAATAGCGGCCCGAATTCTCCCTCCCGCGACGCTTGGCATTCAGTCCCGGACAAGCGTACCGGTGCGCCCGGAACAGGGTCATAAGCCGGACACTGTCACTATTCGCACAACGAAGTGCGGTGTCAACGTGAATGGGTTTTTTATCTATAAGAGACCGACTTGCCCTCGCCGTTTGCGTTGTTTAGCTTCACGGCAACCAAAGGGGGAATGATGGCTCAAGTCGCGATCCGCAATGTGGCCAAGGCGTTCGGAACCGTCAAGGTTCTGCACGATGTCAGCGTCGACATCGCCGACGGGCAGTTCGTGGTGCTGGTCGGGCCTTCCGGTTGCGGCAAGTCCACGTTGCTGAGGATGGTAGCGGGGCTGGAAACGGTCTCCGGCGGCACCATCGCCATCGGCGAGCGCGTCGTCAACCATTTGCCGCCGGCCAAGCGCGACATTGCCATGGTGTTCCAGAACTACGCGCTCTATCCGCACAAGACGGTCGAGCAGAACATGGCCTTCGCTCTCAAGCTGCGCAAAACCGACCCGGCGGTGGTCACTGAGCGGGTCAAGCGGGCCGCCGACATCCTCGACCTCAATCCCTACCTCAAGCGCTATCCGCGCCAGCTCTCGGGCGGCCAGCGCCAGCGCGTCGCCATGGGCCGCGCCATCGTGCGCAACCCGCAGGTGTTCCTGTTCGACGAGCCGCTCTCCAATCTCGATGCCAAGCTGCGTGTCCAGATGCGCACGGAGATAAAGGAACTGCACCAACGACTGAAGACCACCACCATCTACGTCACCCACGACCAGATCGAGGCCATGACCATGGCCGACAAGATCGTGGTGATGCGCGACGGTCGCATCGAGCAGGTCGGCGCGCCGCTGGAATTGTTCGACCGGCCGGCCAACCTGTTTGTCGCCGGCTTCATCGGCTCGCCCTCGATGAACCTGCTCAAGGGCGTCGTGCGCAAGGGCGACAAGCCCGTCGTCGAGATCGCCGGGACGCCGTTCCCGATTGCTGCCAAGAGTGCCGTGGAAGATGGCCGCAATGTCGTCTACGGCGTGCGGCCCGAGCACCTCGAAATCCATCCAGATGGTGTTTCGGCGAAGATTTCGGTGGTCGAGCCGACCGGTTCCGAGACGTTGGTGTTCCTGCGCTTCGGCGAGGGCGAGATGGTGGCGCTGTTCCGTGAGCGCCACGACTTCAAGCCGGGCGACACACTGCAGCTGAAACCGCGGCTCGACCAGGTGCATCTCTTCGACGCAGAGACCGGCAAGCGTCTTTGATTTCGCCCCAGCAAACTTCGCGAGGAATACCATGCTCAAAGGAATCAATCCCCTGCTCAATGCCGATGTGCTGCAGGCGCTGCGGGCGATGGGCCACGGCGACGATCTGATTATCGCCGACACCAATTTCCCGTCCGATTCGGTGGCGCGCCAGACCGTGCTTGGCCGGCTGCTGCGCATCGATGCGTCGGCGGCCGACGTGGTCAAGGCGGTGCTTTCGCTCTATCCGCTGGACACCTTCGTCGACGACGCGGCCGCGCGCATGGAGATCGTCGGCAAGCCGGACGACATTCCCGCCGTGCAGCAGGAAGTGCAAAAAGAGATCGATGCCGCCGAGGGCAAGGCCTGGCCGATGATCTCGGTCGAGCGCTACGCCTTCTACGAACGCGCCAAGAAGGCCTATTGCGTCATCCAGACCGGCGAGCGCCGCTTCTATGGCTGTTTTGCCTTCCGCAAGGGCGTCGTGCCACCGGATGCGGAGTAGGGGCATGCCGGCGAAACCGATCGTCATGAAGCCGGTTGTCATATTGGGCGTCTTCGTCGCCGACACGGCCTACCGCGCCGCCCGCCAGCCGCGGATGGGCGAGACGATCCTGGGCACGTCCTTCACGCTCGGCCCCGGCGGCAAGGGCTCGAACCAGGCGGTGGCAGCCGGCCGGCTCGGTGCCGATGTCACCTTCCTGACCCGCCTCGGGGCTGACCCCTTTGCCGATATGGCGAGACAGACCTGGTCGCAGGCCGGAGTGAAGAGCGCCGTCATCGACACGCCGGAAAGCTACACCGGTGCCGCCTATATCTTCATCGAGGAGACGAGCGGCAACAACGCGATCATCGTCAGCCCCGGTGCGGCGATGCTGATCACGCCCGCCGATATCGAGGCAAATGCCGGCCTGATCCGCGCGGCCGGCGTCTTCGTCACCCAGCTTGAGCAGCCGATCGAGGCGGCGATGCGGGCGCTGGAGATCGCGCGCGGGGCAGGGGTGACCACCATTCTCAACCCGGCGCCGGCGGCCAAGCTTCCGGACCGCATCTATACACTTTGCGACTATGTGACGCCGAACGAGACTGAGGCCGAGGAACTGACCGGCATCAAGGTGTCCTCCATCGACGATGCCCGCCGTGCCGCCGACAGCCTGCTTGAGAAGGGCGTGGGCGCTGTCGTCGTGACGCTCGGCGAAAAGGGCGCGCTGCTGCACACGGCCGACCGTTCCGAGCATGTCGCAGCGGTCGCCGCCGGCCCGGTCATCGAGACCACCGGGGCGGGCGACGCCTTCAATGGCGGCCTGGCCGCCGCGCTGTCGAGCGGGATCGAACCCCTGCAGGCGGTGCGCTTCGCCTGCGCCGTCGCCGGCATCTCGGTCACGCGCCCGGGCACCGCGCCGTCCATGCCGACGCTGCAGGAAGTCGAGGCACTGCTCGCCAAGGGGTGAAGCCCGGCGCTGCGGGATGAGACTGTGAGCGGGAGCGAATGGGTTAGACCCGGCTCTTGTCCGAGAAGCTATTGTCTTCTGGCTTGACCACAAACAGGCGGGCAGGTCGATGGATGAGGATCAATGCCAGAATTCGAAAGGAATGGACCTGGACTGGGTCACGAAAGAAGATGATTTTTGACAAATCAACGTCGACATTTCTCCGACATCAAGGGCACGTGGCCCTAAGGAGAAATGGCGCGAGTGACGGGGCTCGAACCCGCGACCTCCGGCGTGACAGGCCGGCACTCTAACCAACTGAGCTACACCCGCGCATGGACGAGCACGTGTCAGCCGTGTTCGTCGTTGGGGCGGTGGATAAGGGGTAAGCCACCGGGTGTCAAGCGGACCCGGACAGCATAACAGCAAACAGGAGAAGGTTTTTTGACAAGCCGAACTTTGTTGCCGAAACCGACTCCCGGCCAAGCCACTCGCCGTTCATTTGTCCTTGCGAAGCCGGTCCTAACTGCTTAAAGGTCCGGCCCGGAGCGGGCGATTAGCTCAGTTGGTAGAGCGCTTCGTTTACACCGAAGATGTCGGCGGTTCGAGCCCGTCATCGCCCACCATTTTTAGTCAATGAAATCAATGCGGTCTGCGTTCGCTTGGAGGTAGGCTGCGTCTGGTGCGCCCAGATATGCGCCCAGAAACGATGGTTTTCGGGCGCTCTAGTAGGCATCGGCGGCTGCCTGCTGGAAGTCAGGATGATGGTGGCCGTAGGTCGATTCCATCTGCTTGACGGTCATCCCCAGCGAGCCGGCGGCATCCCAGATCGGCACGCGACGCTGCATCAGCCAGGTCGCGCGGGTGTGGCGCAGGATGTGCGGCGTCACCTCGTCGCCGAGCTTGGCCTCGACACGTGCGGCATCGAACGACTTCCGCATCAGGCCGATCGGTTCGCCGCCCTTGGCATGAATTACCGGACCCTTGCCGCCATCGATCCGCTTCCACCGCTTGAGATGCGCGATAGCGCGCCGCGGCAGTCGCATTGGCGGCCGGCGCTTGGTTGTCTCGCGCACGCGCTCACCGCGGCGGTAGAGCACGCCGGCGTCGAGGTCGGGCCATCCGCCGGCCGGGCCGCGGTTCCAGTTGAGGTCGAGGATCGCGGCGTGCCGCGTGCCGGTGTAGAGCCCAAGGATGATGAAGCGCGGCAGGCACTGGTAGGTCTTCGGCCTGGCGCGGCGCAGCCGCAAGGCGCCGCGCAGCAGCTCGGCGGCTTCCTGCCTGGTCAGCCAGCGCTCGCGCGCCACGGGCTTGGCCGGAAGATCGAAATACGGCCGGAAGTTGAGGCGCTTCTCTTTACAGAAGAGATAGACAGCGGCGCGCATGTCCTCGAGCTCGCGTCGGGCGGCTGCCGGGCGCTTGCGGCTGGCGGCATATTCACGGCAGGTTTCGCCGTCGATCGAGGATAGCGGCCTGTCGCCCCAGAAGGCGGTCAGGAAGGCGATGCGGCCTTCCAGCGGCTCCGTGTCCGCTTCATCATCGCCATTGTCGGAAGGGGCCTGCTTGGCGGCGAGGTAATAGTCTAGCGCTGCTGCGCACGATACGTGATCGGGACCACGTTCGACGGCGACGGGCTTTTGCTTTTTTTGGCCGATGTATTCCGCGAGCTTTTCCGCCGCGACTTCAGTTTCGCCAACAAGGCATCCCGTTCGCTTGTAAACGGACCCGTCGCGGATGACGAGCCGCTTGACCCCGTCCCGGTCGAGCCTTGGGACGATGCGGGGCGGGCTTTTTCGACGCGGCATTTGAGTCGCATTTCCCTGATTGCGGACGGTGTGACGAAATCCTTGTTGGCAATCTGCTCGATTGTCAAATTCCCCTTGCGGGCTTCGGCGCGCAGGGCCTTCGGCGTAATCCTGCCGCCAAAGAACTTATCGCACGCTTCCTGCAGCCGCATCGGCGTGTCGTCTTCGGAGGCGGATGGCGCGCTCACGACTGTTGGTTCCGAAGTTCGGCACGGATTTCCATCCAGAGCTTGCCGAGCATATTCTTGCCGTCGCGGTTCGGTCCCCAGCCCCAGAAATCATCTCGCCAACTATCTTCGACCAACTCGCGGTCGCCGGTCGCCAGCAGCTTGCGGTGCACGTATTCATGCTGAGCGGCTTTTGCCCGAAGGATGTCGCGCATGACATCGACCTTAACTTTGTCCCAATCGGGCCGGCGAAGATGCTTGTTGCGCTCGGCGAGCTTGAATGCCTCGTGAGCCGACGGAGCACGGCGGATGCGCTCCATCAGTTGAAATTGCTGCGCGGTGGGTACATTCGCCTTGAACTTCATAAAGTGATAGACGGCCTCTGACGTGTCGAAGCGCACCAATCCTACGAGCTTCGTCCACTCCCACATGATGGTGAATGCAGAGAAATTCGACAGGACATAGAAATCCTGCTCATAGAAGCACACTCGTTCCGGCGTATCGGACTTGTGGCATTCCACCATCTCCCGAGCGGCTGGCAGGGCTTCGAAGCGACCGTCTTCAAACTCGTAGCGGGGGCGAGCCCATAGCGACCCATCATCGACCGAGCGGTACAGGGCAACCTCATCCATATCGACTGAATCGAGCAAAGCGCCGCCGTGAGGGTCAATCCAGTGTTCGCTCTGCATCTTGCCAATGCCGATCATCGCGTACTCGGTCCCGCGCTTTTTATGGCGGTGTGTTGCCACACCCATCGGTGCGCCTGGCGCTTCGGGATTGGAGCGGCGATTCCATGCGGCGATGGTCTCGGCCTGCTCAACTTCGTCATCCGTGGTGGTCAGAATGATCTTGCCGACGCGCTTGCGCAGCCAGCAGCCGTTGTCTTCGACGTGATGCCACTCGTGATAAGTGCGCGGCGGTTGGAACGACCGCGCCAAGCTTTCGATGTGTCGAAGCGCTACCCCGCAGCATGGGCACGGCAGAGGCGTGGTCATGTCGTGCTCCTCGCGATGTTGCAATGCTCGACAGTGAAGGTCACCGCGACAATCCAAGGGTTCACGTCCCAGCCGAAGCCTCGCGCCTCGTTGAGGCCGTTCCAGAGTTTGCGATAGGCGCCCTTGGCGGTGTTGGCGTGGTCATCATGACCAGGCACGGGAAAGATGATCCGGCCGTCATCGTGCTCTTCCGGCTTGATACCCTCGGCGCGGGCGTCGACCTCGTCGATATCCTGCAAACGCTGCACGCGAACTTCGGCGACGATCAACGTCAGGCGCGACGCCCAGCGCGGCATATGCATGCCTTGCACCCAGCGGCCACGTTCCGTGATCGGGTACTCGGGTCCAAGGCCATCCGCCTCATACCAAAGACCATTAGGATTCTTCGGCGTGCCCTGCTCACGGCGCCAGAAAGAAGGCGCCCAATGCGATGGCTTTCCCGGGGCGCAAGCGCCGCAGGCCACGCGCTCGCGGACATAGAGCCGGTCACCGACAGCGTAGGGAACCTTGAGCTTGTCGACTGGCAGTTCAAGCCTCCTGCCAATGCCTCCGCAGGCCGGGCCGGCGTCGACGGTGGCGTCGGCGATCGTCATGCCCGGCTTCGCTCGAAGAACGCGCCGCGTCTGCGTCTTAGTGCCGGCGAGCAGCGCGCGGATCATCGAACCGGAAAAGAGGATCGGGCGGTCTGTCACAGCAGCTTCCTTTGCGCTCTGGCCGGCCGTGCGCAGTCCTGGCAGGTGTGCTGCCACTGGCCGGCGACCTTGACGATGACGAAGCCTTCACGGCGCGCGTCGGACACCATCACGTCGAACTCGTCGGCCTGATAGGTTCGGCTCTGCGACGAGCCGCATTCGCAAACGATCTGCTGGAGGCCGGCGTGCTTTTCGATCATCTCGGCCCCCGGCAGGTTTCACCCTGATCGGCATCGCAGGCGAGGCATTCGCCCATGCCGCCGACGAGATTGGTCTTGCAACGCCGCGGCTCGGTTCGACGCGCCCGGATGATGCGACCGAGCTCCATCATGGACACTTCGATTGCGCCGGCAGACAGCGCCAATGCGCGCTTGGAAAGCGCGACGTCGAAATGCTCGTGAGGCGTGCCAGGCTTCTGGAGCCACTTGCGATCAACGCCGATCCTGTCGGCCATGGCCAGCAGCTCGTCAGTGCTGTCGGCGATCATGTGGCACATTTTCATCCGGCCAAAGGATGCGCGCATGTTGTCGACGTAGACGCTCATCGAACTTCCCGCACGCTGAAGCTGGGTCGCGGCTTGGCCTCGTCGACCTCGTCCCCGAGTACGACCACCGGCAGGCGAAGTTTCCTGCGCGTCGGTCGACAACGTCGGATGAGTCCAACTGACGCCCATGGGAAGGTCGCAGAAGAACACGAGCGGCTTACCGCAATTGATGCACCGCCCGGTGATGTCGGCCTGCTTGATCGTATCGTCCTCGAACCGGGCGACCTTGACTTCGAACTGGAAGTCGACATGCGGGCATTGCGCGGAACCGCTCATGCTGGCACCTCTGGCGTGGCGTTGTTCTCGACCCCGTCGAGCAGCCGGCCAGCGGCGTTCCCGTCGCGCTGGCGTGGGGCTCTGATGTTGATGTGGTCAGCCATTCAGTTTCTCTTCGATATAGTTGAGACGCTCCCGCATCTCGGCGATGAACCGGATGACGGTGTCTGGGTTCTCTTCCTGGTCGACGTGCACCGGTTCCGTTGACAGGGTGTCGTGCGACCATTTCAGGGCGGCGAGAGAGATGCCGGCGCAGCGCTGGGCAAAGGCGATGACCTTCATGCTAGCACCGCCGGAAAAGCATCTGGATTTAGGCTTTCGCCAGGATCCAGCACCAACTCGGCACCGGCCCTCGTCAGGCGGAAAAGGTCGTCGCCGCCGGTGAGTATTGAGCACCGCCGCCTCGTCGCATGGCCAGATTCCACCATGGCCAGCCAGTGCGGATGGTCGGCGCTGCCTTCGCCTGTCACGAAGTGGTTGCGGAAGGATTGCTTGTGCCGGCCGTCGAGGCCGATGGCGTGGCGGGCGAGGTCGCGCTGTACCGGCGTCATGCTGCCACCTTGTCGAATCGGGTGTGTCTCCCGTCCTGGTCGACTATCGACAATTCATGCGGCACCCGTCGGCATTCAGCCTCGGCCTCCGCTCGCGTGTATTTGCCTGCGCTGATGACGTCGGTGGTGTAGCCGGCGTATTGGGCGCGGTAGTAGGCGTTGTGATCGCGCGCCCAGATCATGAAAGTGGCATCGCCGCCGAACAGAATGCGTTTCAGTGTCTCGGCCCGCTGGAAATTCATGCGCCGGATGGCGAGCGCCAGTTCTTCCTCGATCCGCCGCCGGCGGGCGCGCTGGTTGCGCTTTGCGCGAATATCGGCAGGCGTCGCAGTCAACAGCGAATGGCAGCCCTCGTTATAAAGCTGCCCGCCGGCCACCACCCACCACATATTGTTGATGTTGTAGTAGGCGACGCCTCGGACGAGACGGCCCTTGTGGTCGGGTATCCAGACCGTCTGGCCGTGTTCGAGCAAACTCCCGTCCTGCGACTTCCGTTGCGATTCGCTGCTCCACGTTGGACGCCCGAGCACCTTGTCCTTGTGCCGGCTCTCGGCGTAGCGCTTTTCGATACGCTCCATCGGAGACATATCGCGGGTTTCGGAGCGGGAAACTTTCACCGGAGCTATCGTCTCCAGCCAAGTTACGATGCGACGGAATTCCAGCACCACGCGGAGCTGCTCGATGTGGTGCATGCGAGCCTTCCGGTCGAAGTCGTATCGCCTGCCGTTCTGGTTCACCTGAGGTGCCGTCACCGACCAGAACTCGACCTTCACCACACGGCCTGAAATCTCGATCGCGCAGCGCAGCGTGCCGCGTGCGCCAAGGCGGTAGCTCGGGCTCAAGCACTTGTCCCGGTAATGGATGCCGGGATCGCGCTTGATCGACCAGCCTCGGTCGCGCATCTGGCGGATCAAGACGCCGTACACCTCGGAACGGAAACTGGCATCTTGCGCATTGTCTTGCCAGATGCCGATGCTGGCGTCGTGAATCCGGATATCGAGCGGAGCGCGCGTCATGCTGGCACCTCCGGCATGGCGTTGTGTTCGATGCCGTCGAGCGTGCGGGTTAAGTCACGCTTGCCGAAGCGATAGACATCAGGCGCGTCATCTCGGTGGAGTGACTGGCCGACCGCTGGCGTGATGCTCTCGAAAATCCATTGTTCGTTGAACCAGGTGGCTCCCCGCTCGGTTCTAAGCTGCATGCGGGGTGCGCACTCTCCCGGCGCCCACTCTCCCCATTGCTTGAAGAAGAACGAAACGCCTGCATTTTTGCAGTCGTCGCGGATGTCGCGCGCCCAGTCTGGATGCATAGGCCGGGCATCAGGGCCACTCTCGCCGCCGACGATGATCCAGTCGAGGCCTCGGCCTCCGTCGCTAAAGGGCCGGCCTGGATAGGCCCATGAGGGATCGGGCTTGGGCAGGCCTGTCTGATCGGTCCAGAAGCGCCCAGCCAAGGCATGGACGAACTCTTTCGGAGCTTCATCAAAGCGCTGCACCTTGGTGAAATCGATCGGGCCGAGCAGCGGCTCGGCGGAGACGAAGCGCACGGCTGCAGGCGTAGCGAGCAGCTGGGGGATGCGCGCGTCGGCTTCCTGCTGGCGCTCGGCGGAAACGCCAAGCCAGACGTTCGGGAGGGGCCATTGGCCGAGATGGACGCGGGGCCATGGAGGCATCAAGCCGGGATCGTCGATCCCGGGTGCCAACAGAACGGCGGGAACATCATCAAGGGTGACGAGATCGCAAACCAATTCGTAGATGCGCCGGGGCGTGTCCGGGTTGGAGAGATAGCGCCGAATGCGCTTCGCGCGCTTGGTCAGCACCTGGAAGGTGTGCTGCGGCGCCATCGCCATGACGGCGAACATCTTGTCGATCCATTCGTCCGGCACGTTCTCGGCGAACAGGTCGCCATGGGCACAGACGAAGATGCGGCGCGGTTTCCTCCAGTCGAGCGGCTGGTAAAGCCATTGCCTGTTGAGCCGCACCTCGCCGGTCCAGACCGGGCCGGCCTTGGTGTCTCGCGTGAGGCCCTTGCGGCTGTCGATGTGCTTCAGCCGCGTCCCGGCGAGCTTCATGGCATAGCAGTTGGTGCAGCCCGGCGAGACAATCGAACAGCCGGTGATCGGATTCCATGTCGCGTCGGTCCATTCGATTGCGGATTTGTCAGCCATCACGCTCTTCCGCCTTTGACCTGCGGACGCTTCACGGAGACTTCGAAATCGTCATCGTCCGACGTGGTCGCCCAACGGACGCGATCGAGGATGGTCGCCAGGATGTCCTCGCCCACATCGGCTGCGAAACCGCGTGCGAAGTTCTCGACCATGCCGCCGATCACGCGCGATCCGGCATCGAGAAGAACGGTCGCGCTGGTACCGGCATTCAGTTCGTCGGCGATGAAGAGAGCGAACTGGACTGAAACTTCGACCGCACGGGCTTGGCACGCCAAAACAGGCGCTGCCTTTGCCTCCGGCGGGATGTTTGAAAAAGCCTCGCGCAGCACCTTCTCGAAAGCCTCGCGATTGATGTGGCCGTTGAAGTGGTCAGCCATTGCCGCCACCCCGCTTCGGCTTGATCGAGAAGTCGGTACGGCGCTCGTCGAGATAGGCGGTCCCGCTCGCCTTCATCGCGTCGTCGATGACTTTCATAGCCGCGGCGTGGCTCTCGGCGCCAAAGAACATCAGCTTCACCGGCACGCCGGCCTTGGTCAGGTCGAAGTGATGCGTCTTGCCGTCCTTCATGTACTCCCATGCGCCGGCCGGGACGCCGACCAGGAGGATTGGAACGCCATCGCCCTGCCCGGTCGGGGACACGGCGAATACGAGCTTCTCGTCGAGCGTTGCCATCAGTAACCCCTTCCCGGATTGTCGCAGTAGCCATCGCGGTCATAGTGCTGATGAAAGCGCCACCAGCCGGTGCGCGCGCCATCAACGACGGTCTGAAGTCGGCCTTCGAACATTTCGACCTTGCCCGGAATCTCACCTGGCAAGCTCGCTTCGGTTGACCTGGACGGGGGGAATTCAGCCACGGGCGCCATCCTTGTTCCTGGCACCGGCAAAGCGCTCGATCGCCGCGTGCAGGCTTTCCTCGCATAAGTCGACAGCGACGACGGGCGCGAGCTCGTAGTGGCGATGCAGCACCTCCATCATGCCGAACTGGACGGTCTCGAAGAGGACCATCAGTTCGGCATAGGTTGCGCCGTTCTTGATCGCGGGGCCGATGACTTCGCGGACGAAGCGGCAGGACAGCAGATCGTGCAGATCGCTCGCCGCACTCATGGCCGCTCGCCTCGCAACAGCGGGCCAAGCGCGGCCAGCTGGTCGGCCGCGAAGTCGTTTGGCTTCGTCGTCGTGCATGCCGACAGCAGCAGCAGAGCGAAGAGGAGCTTCATCAGCGCAGCCCCACATAGAACAGGCCGACGATGATCAGCGCCACTGCGATCATCAGGACGGCAAGGATGCCTGAAGCGACTGGACTTCTGACCGTATCGTCGGGGCAGTCGCCGCGGCACATGCATTCCGGCCACTGGTCGCAGATCAGTTGCTTGTTGCCGTGCGGCGGCACCGAAATCAGTTCGCGGGGCGGCGTGCGATTGAGGCGGGCGTTCATCAGCCGAGCCTCGGCCAGCAGCCGATGGCGCCAACGATCAGCGCCGCCATCAAGAGGACGATGAGGAACTTTGCCTGAAAGTCCCAGAGCGGACGGGCGCCGAGCGGCGGCAGCTCTTCAGCTTCGAACTCGACATCGTCGAACATGCGCTCGAGGTGATCGAGCGGTGCGCGGTCGGGCAGTTCGCCGCGGACCTGCGAGCGGCTGCGGTTCAGGCGGTCAATGGCATCGCGCGCGCTCATGCCGGTATTCCCATCCAGCATGCGCAGAAGGTCAGCCCGAACATGAAGGACATCGCGAGCGCCAGAGCCGTCGGCGCATAGCTGTCGTCGACGGCTACCTTCACCTTCGAGATAAGGCCCGGCCGCAGCCGCTCGGCGTTCTTCCTGGCCTCAAGGGCATTGTTGGCGTCGACTGAGACCTTTGTCCCGTCGGCGAAATGAATGCGGAACGTCGGCATCAGCGTTGCTCCTCGTGTTGTTTTGGAAAGCCGCGCGATTGCAGCGGGCGGACAGGCTTCGGCCATGTGCCGTCGTTCTTGCGCCGCTGGCGGTCGGCCTTGGCGCGGAGATCGGTTTCAGTCGTCGACTTAGCCTGGTGGTAGAGGTTCAGCGCCGGGGCGAGGTTGCTTTCGCGGTGCTCGCCGCCGAGCGACAACGGCTTGATGTGCTCAAGCTGCCAGCCTTCGCCGGGCCGGATCCTGCGGCCGGAAATGTGGCAGCGGCGCCCGGCGCGAACGAAGATGCGGTCGCGCACCCAGTCCGGAACCTTGGCGTCGGGCGTCGAGCCTATCCATTCGGAAAGGCTTCTGCCGCCATGGGGATCGGTGATGCGCGTCATAGCGCTGCCTCGATCCTTGCGAAGGCGAACTTCGCTTCAGCCGGCGCGATATCGAATAGCTCTACCTTGCACGGCAGCCCGCGCCCCGAATGCACAATGCCATGCAGCGCCTCACGATCATCAGCGGATAGGTTCCGCCATTTCTGGATGTCGTAGAGGCCGAAGAGAATGCCGCGCGGGGCATGCGCCTGCTTGCGGCCGACAGAAAAGCCGGCGACCTGCAGCGCGCCGACACCCGCGTCTTCGGCGGCAAATTCGCCCTGGCGAATGAAGGTGATCTTGCGCACGTGGACGCCAGGCGCGATCTGCGCAATCATGGCGGAAGCCTTTGCGGGAGTGGGAAAATGGATCTGTTCAATCTGCGCGTTCTCGATATCGAGAACATCGGCGACCACAACGTTCGCGGTGTTGTGGAGATCAAGTTCAAGATCGACGAGCCCGGCGGCTACGGCATGTTTCCGACCGTCTCGGTGCTTTGCTTCATCAGCCATGACGGCGCATCCACTCTTCCACAAGTGGAGGCGGCACTCCTAGGAGAGGCGCGTCGCATGCTGTCGGAAACCCTTTCGGCGACCGCGGCAGGAGATCCGAAAGCCATTCGTCAAGCAGTTGCCGAAGCCAAGGCCGATCGCGAAGCTCGCCGGTCAGCAGAGCGTGACGCGAGCATGGCGGCAGACCTGAAAACTCCGTGAGGGTCATGGGGCGGCCGGTCATGCCGAACGCCCGCCGCGCTCAAGATCAGCGAGGATCTCAGACGGCTTGCGCCCTGCCTTGAGTTGCAAGGAGACCCAGTCGAAGACCCTGGGCGAGGCGTCGGCCAGCGCGATCAGCTTTTCGGCGGTGTTCATTGCTTGCCGTCACCGTCACGGCGAGCGTTCCATGCCTCCAAGGCCTCGGCGAAGCTGTCGGCTTCCGGCCCTTGAGCGCCGCAATCCCGGCAGACGCCATGGAAATGACTGTTGATCGGCTCTATTGCCGAGCCGGATTTGATCGGATGCGCGAATGGGCACTGCTTGGGCTTTTTCGACACTCTTGCCTCCCGAAACATTCGAGATAACAAGCGTGCATTACGCACACAGCTATGTCAACAGAAAAGTGCGTATCGCACACGAGAGAGCCTGCTTGCGTGCGATTCGCGGTCGTCAGTTGGCGTTGGATGCCACGGCGGCCGACAACTCGGTGATGGTATCATTGACCGCGTCAGGTGACATACGGATTATGCGCGGCAGGCGCTCGCCGCCGAATTCCTGCAAGAAAAGGCGGTCACCGTTCGACCGGTCGATCCCAGCCGACACTCGCGATGGCCGCAGGGCGGCGCGAATAAGATCGTCGATCGGATTGTGCGAGGCGCTTGGTGCGGCGGTCTGGCGGTAGAGCATCAAGAGTGCTGCCTGGTGTACTTCCGCTTCCAGACCGGACGCCTGACCGAACGGGACCAGGAAACGGCTGCTCCCTTCGGATGTATGCAGGGTCAATGTCATCGCGCTTCCGTCCGGCTCGACCATTGTCTGCCATCCCAGCACTTCTTGATCTTCCGGTTTCGGGGAAATCGTATCGGTTTCAGCAGGAAACCTGCTGATCACCAGTTTGTCCATATGTGTGCCCGCCTAGTGTTCTTGCTGCCTATTTTTTGAACAAGCAGGAGAACCAGTCGACGAATCAAATAAAAAATCGACGCATGAAAGAGTTTTCAACCGAAGCTTTTTTTGGCGGGGTAAATAGAGGGTTAATTCATTGCTTCTTGCGCGCTGCGCCTTCGGCCCCGGCCGAGTGTTCGAACGCCGTATCGATTTGTTTCTCGATGCTGTCAGCGATCAAGTCAGCAATGTCGGGACGCTGGAGCCGCAACTGCGATAGTCTCTGGTCGATGCTCCTCTGCTTGCCAGGTCCCGGCCCTTCGCCGGTCAGCAGCCACCCTTCCGAGACCTTGAAGGCCTTGGCATATTTGGCCGAGGCACGGCCGAAACCGCGTAGGCCGTTCTCGTGCTGGTGATAGGTATGTATGCTCCAGCCAAAGAACTCGGCTGCCGCCTTGGCGCTGGAAAACTTTGCGTTTTCTCGAGCAATCTGCAGTCTCTTAGCGGGATCTGGGCGGTCATCAAATGGCATAATGTGCATAAAGCACGAAACCGGTGTGCGTTTCGCGTTGACAAGGTGGTGTGCGTTATGCACGTTACGCGACATGAATCAGTCTTTCGAAGTCAAGGCACTGCGGGAACGTATCGGCTGGACCCAGGAGCAGCTGGCGCAATATCTCGGCGTCGACCGCTCCAGCATCTCCCGTATGGAAAACGGCCAGACGCTGTCCGGCCCCGTATTGCGGCTGCTGGTCATCCTGGCTGCTGCGGCTGATGCAGGCACCACAGATGCGCTGCTCACTTCAGATCCGATCGCAGCTGAGCAATGACCTTCCATTCCCCTCAAATGCTCCAAGGCGCCGGTTTTTTCCACAGAAACCAATCGGTAACCTTAAGCCGTAACCATTTTGCGGGCCCGCGCATCATCCAATCTAATGGCGCCGCCATCTTGGTGCTGCCATGAAGGCGCCCCTCGCCACCACCACGGTCGCCGCGGATTCCGGGGCCCGCCTTGCCGGCACCGGCTTCACCGAGCGCCTGGTGCCGCGGCGCGCCGATTTCTCGAACGCACAGAGGTCCTCGATCAACGATGAGCCATCCCTGGGGGCAGGTCCGCAAGCCGAAGCCCCCCTTGCCGGCATAGGTAGCAGGACGCTTGCGGATCGTGAGGGCCGCCTTGAAGGGGAGGCGGCTTCGGCTGACCTCCCCGCCATTTCCTCTCCCTCCCAGGAGAACGCGACTGCCGCCGAAGCCCACGACCTCCCGGCTTCGGCGGCATTTTCCCATTTCACCGAATCCTGTCCTTGCGCCGCAACGTGGCAGGATAAGACCGCGCCGGAGTTGAAGATTGCCTCTTCCGGCTCTGGCGCGGTCACCCTTTCGCTTGAGCTGAAACCGGCCGTGGCGCTGATCCTCAATCTGGCGGTCACTGCCAAGGGCTTGCCCGCCGAAGAGATCATCGCCCGCGCCATCTGTGTGTATGCCGAAGCCATCGGGATTCCCTCGCTTGCCCGCCAGATAGAATCCGACGGGGGCGAGCGTCACGCAAATAGCATTTCCGACGATTTCCACGAAGTGCCGGCGTTCGACCGCACCGGCCTCAACCGCTTTGGGAAAGGCCGCTGATGTCCCGCTCATCCTCCGACAAGCAGCGTCACAGCCTGAAGATGGCAGTGGCGCGCGTCATCGACCTGATCGGCGCCGGCAATCTCGCCGAGACGGTGACGCGGGTCAACGCGACGATGCTGTCGCGCTACATCGCGCCGCACGAAGACGATCGGCATGCCGGTATTGATGTGGTGCTCGACCTCGAGCTCGCCGCCGGCGACCCGGCGGTGACGCGCACGCTGGCCGCCCTGCAAGGCTATGACCTGGTCAAGGCCGAGCAGAAGGGCACCGGCCAAAGTCTAGACCTCGACGATCTGCAGCGCCTGCACCGCGAGGCTTCGGAAGCGGTGTCGGCGATCATGGCCGGCATTGCCGATCAGACGATCACGCCGGCGGAAAAGAAACAGATCCTGAAAGAGCTCGGCGACCTGCGCCAGGCGATCGCGGCGATCGAAGCGAAGGTGGAGGCGGCATGATCACGAATCCAAGCACTTATTCCGAGGCGGAGATTGCCGCCATTGCAGGATGGCTGCGCGACGGCGACTCGGCCTCGCGCATCGCCGTGCGGCTTTCGGAGCTTCGCCGGGAAAGCGTCAGCCGCAATGCCATCGTCGGCATTGTCCATCGCAACAAGCATTTAGCGGCGATCGGTTTCAGCAGGGCTGGTCATAGCTCGGGCGGGTCGAAGCCATTGGTGTCAAAAGAAGCCGCGCGCCGGCGCGCAGCGCATAAACCGCATTGTCGGCCGTTTGCCGAGTTGACGCATGCCGAAAAACGCGCGGCCACGAGTCCCGCCTATCTGCCCGCCAAGCTGTTCGTGCAGTCGGTCGGCGATGTGTCGCCTGACCCTGCCATCCAGAAGCTCTACGCCGCGCCGCCTATCACCCGCCCGCGCCCTATCATCAAGCCCGGCAAGTACGATGCCGGCAGCCGGCACATCCCGCTGGTCGATCTCTGCGCCAATGAATGCCGCTTCCCTGTCAATGATGTGCCGCCTGGCGGCATGCACCTGTTTTGCGGTGAGGTGACGGGCGAAGGCATCTCCTACTGTGCGCACCACGCCGCGCGCGTCTTCGCCGGCTTCTCGTCGAGGGCGGCATGACGCCTGACACCATAGAGCGCAAGCAGTTCGCCTTCGCCGTCTCGCCGAAGGTCTACGAGGCGGTGACCAAGCGTGCCCGCTCGCAAGGCATGTCGCCGACCGGCTACGCCAAGCTGCTGTTCGATGCCGCCTTTGCCGCGCGCATCGGGCAGGAGCGCGGTGATCCGGCGAGCGATGCCGAGCTCGACCGGCAGGTGACGCTGGTCTTTGCCTGCGCCGGGCAGGGTGATGCGGAAGCAATCTCGACCGCCACCGGCGTCAGGCTGTCGCTGGTCACGATGATCCTTCGGGCATGGCGCAAACAGGGTGGGGCAAAATGATTTCTTTCGCTCGCTTTTTCACAGTAAGGGCCACCATCGCGGCTGCCGTTCTTGCGGTCGGCTATGGCGTCGCCTGTTCGATGATATTCGGCAGCGACGTCGCCTTCCCGCACGATGCCCTGCCGACGGCAGCGAAGCCGCAGGGTTGGTCTTATCCGTTCTCGTGCTGCTCCGGCTATGACTGCCGCGAAGTGCCCGACGCCGACATCGTCGAGGGCGCGCGCGGCTACGAGATCCGCCGCACCGGCGAACTGATCCCGATGAGCGACAAGAAGATCAAGCAGAGCCCAGACGGCAAGTTCCATTGGTGTTCGGTCGCCGGCGCCAATGACGGCAAGACGATCTGCCTTTTCGTGCCGCCGCGGGGGTTTTGATGGGCGGGTTCGGATTCAAGGAAGCCGAGCGCGCCGATGCCGTCTACCGGTATTCGGTCAGGTGCGACCGTGCGACCAGCGCCAGGATCGAAACGGCGGCGCGCAAGGCCGGCATCAGCGTGACGGCGTTCGTGCAGCGGCATTTCGAGAGCATCCTCGACGCCAGGCCGATCGCGACCAAGCTGGCCTCGTTCGATGCCACGGAATTCGATGCCGCCGCATTCAGCAAGCGCCACCACGTCACCCTTCTCGCCGCGCGGCTGTGGGCCAATCTTCGCGTCCATGCCGGTGATGACGGCGTTGTCCAGCGCTTCCAGACCCTGCTCGCCGACGACATCGGCTGCGACCACGCATCGACCGGCCGGCTGATTGCCGCGCTGATCGAAACTTGCCTGCTGGAGACAGTGCGCAAAGGCAAGATGGGCGCGCCGGCCACCTACCGCGTCATAGGCGAGGTCTGAGCGATGAACGCCCGCTTTTCCGAATACGTGACCAGCGGCGCGTTCAACATGACGCTGACGCGCTCGCAGATATCGACTTTGGCAATGCTGGCCTCCGGTGCTTCGGAGTGGGGCGGAGCTTCCCTGGAGCGCAAGGGTCTCGCCGCGCCGATCGCCTCGCAGCTCTCCGACGACCGTGTCGAGTGGCGCATCACTGGCGCCGGCACGATCCTGATGGCGCTGCTGTTCGAGGCTGGTCTCACCAATTCGGGCAGGGATGCTGCCGCCGCCGAGGTCGACCGGCTTAACCTTGCCATTGCCACGGCAAACCAGACCGTCCGCGACGTGCGTAAGAAGACCTGGAGCATGCATGCCAAGCTCGAAAAGGTCGAAATAGAAAACGCGAATTTGAAGCGGCGCCTCACTGCGCTTGAGATCGAACGCAAACATCCCGGGGTCGGTCTGAAGCCCGAATTCGCGGGCCCCGCCGAGTTAGCGCCGATGATCACTCTGCGTGATCCGTTTCCGGATCTGCCGGCTGGCGAATTGCTTGACGCCATTGGCGACGCTGGCCCCGAAGAATTTTCCCAACCCGAAAGGACCATCCCATGAGCCGCGTGCTCCGCACTTTCCGTGAAATGCTTGGCCTGCTGTCGCGTGGCGATTTCTCGCGCCACTGCGACAAGCTCCTCAACGAAGCCATTGTGGCGGTCGAGGAGTGCCCGGCCGACAAGTGCAAGGCCGAGATCATCGTCAAGATCACGCTCGATTATGAGCTTGGTCGCATAGACATCAAGGCCGACGCCAAGTCGAAGCTGCCCGATACCGTGAAGTTCATGAAGACGCCGTTCTGGACGATCGACGGCCAGCTTTCGGTCGAGCACCCCAACCAGATCGACATGTTCCGCGCGCCGCGCGCGGCTGCCTCGCGCGAAAGCGAGGATGAACGCGACGACGAGGAAGCCGCGGCCTCCTGATTTTTTCTTTCCTCAACCCCTGAAAGGAACCGGCCATGGCCGAAGCGCAACCGAAAGTGCCTATCGAACCGCATGCAATCGAACTGGTGACGGCCCTGGCCAAACAGGCAGCCGCACCCGAGATCCTGATTCTGAACACGGCCGGGCTCGGCGACGATCTCCCGGAGAAGATCCCGCTCGCCTTTGATCGTGTCACTTCCAGCTTCAAGTCGCTGAAGGGCCTGGTGCAGGAGTTCCGCGACGTCAAAGCCCGCCGCAAGGGCACGGCGCGCGCCGAGACGCTGGAAAGCTTCATCGCCCTGATCGACCGCCACAAGGACGCCCAGTCGGCGCTGTTCGGAAAATGCGCATGGCCGGAGCCGAAGCTCACCGCCGTGCTGAACTACAATGCGACCAATGCCGACGTCCGTGCCGCCGACCATCGGATCATCTACGCGTTCCCGCTGACGGAAGAGTTCAAGGCGTGGGTCGGCGCCAACGGCAAGCCGATGGAACAGGAAGTCTATGCCGCCTTCCTCGAGGAGCATGCCGCCGAGCTCGCCGCGCCGACGGACGGCGAGGTCAGCGAATACGAAAGGCTGTTCAACGAAAAGATGGCGACGCCCTCCGACGTCGTGGCGCTGTCGCGCTATCTCGAAGTGTTCGTTGCCGCGCGCGCCAAGCAGGGCATTCGCCTGCAGACCGGCGAGCGCACGGTGGAGTTCGCCGAAGATCATCATAACGCCAAAGGCGAAGCGATCACGGTGCCGGGCATCTTCATGCTGTCCGTGCCTGCTTTCGTCGACGGCGAGGCCGTACGTATTCCGGCGCGCCTGCGCTATCGCGTCGCCGGCGGCAAGGTCATGTGGTTCTACCAGCTTTATCGCTGGGAGTTCTTCCTGCGCGAGCAGGTGGAGAGTGACCTGGAATCCGTCGCCAAGGCAACCGGCTTGCCTGCATTCGAAGGTGCGCCGGAGCAATGATGCCGAAGGTGTATTTCATTCAGGACGAAGCCGGGCGGGTTAAGATCGGGTACTCCGGTGACCCGCTCGCGCGGTTGATGTCGCTTCAAGTCGCCCATGGCGGGCGGCTCTGCATGATGCGCCTGATAGATGGCGGCGAGCCGACAGAGCGCTGGCTGCATGCCCGTTTCGACGAGATGCGGATTCAGGGTGAGTGGTTTGCATTTCACCCGGCGATGATGACTGTCGTTCCCCCAGACGAACTGCCGCAACGCCAGATCGTCAAGCCTCGTTTGCGCATGACATTGCGCGAAACGATGAGGGAAGCCGAGGCCCTGTTCGGGGATGACCATCCGCGTCTGATGGCGCTCATGTTGCTGGAGTCTATGTGGGAGGATGACCTCTCCGACTTCATCGCCTGGGTCCGGAGCCGCTGCGCATGAACCAGCTGGCCCAGTTCGACGATTCGAAGCTGGTCCTGGCCGTGGAGCGCGCCCGCGCGCTTCTCGATGATGGCGACGTAACGACTGCGCGCGTGCTGGCCGGTGGCGCATACGAGCACGCGAAAGCTGCCGCACAATTCGCGAGCCGCTATGCGGCTGTGGAAGAATTGGCGGGGCCGCTGATCAAGAAAGCCCGAATGCTGCAGGGTGAAGCTCTGCTGATCGAGGCGCAGGCGAAGATACGCCTCGCTGCCGAATGGACGGTTGCGCAGGAAACCGGAACCGGCCTGAAAGGCAGGCCGAAAAGTGTTCCTGATGTGGAACACTTGTCGGTTGCCGACACCGGACTCACACGAAAGGAAATGCACGAGGCTCGCAAGCTTGCGAGTGCGGAGCAGCGCGAACCCGGCATCGTCGAGCGTGCGATCGAGGCGCGGCTGTCAGCAGGCCTTGAGCCCAGCCGTGCCAACCTGCGCGCGGCGATTGGCACCGATAGCGCCACAGCCGCCGAGCGCGGCAACAATCTTTATGAGACGCCACCGGAGGCGATGCGCACGCTGCTGTCGTTGACCCGGTTCGCGCCAAACGTCTGGGAACCGGCCTGCGGCAAGGGCGCCATCTCGCGCATGCTGGAGGACGTCGGCTATCAGGTCGAGCTTTCCGACCTGATCGATTACAGCACGGCCGACCGGCACGGCGAGGTGCAACGCGTCGAGAACTTTCTGGCCAGTGCGCCGCGCTGCGAAGATCCTGGTCGGCCGGACATCGTCACCAATCCGCCCTATGGCACCGACCTCAACGCCTTCGTCGCGCACGCGCTGCGCGCGCACCGGCCGCGCCGGATGGCGCTGCTGCTCAACCTCAATTTCCTATGCGGCTTCGACGATCCAGACCGCTGCTTCGCGATGGATGAAAACCCGCCCTCGGACGTGTGGGTGTTTACCCGGCGTCTGCCGATGATGCACCGCGACGGCTGGGATGGGCCGGAAGCCTCCAGCCGCATGAATACAGCCTGGTTCGTTTGGACGCTGGATGAGGCGACCGGCACCTATGACGCGGACGGAAAGCGCGGCACCCAGCTCGTGCGCGTCGACTGGAAGACATTCCAAGAATCGACCCTGATCGGGCCGAAAGAATCAGAGCGGGGAGAGCCGCGAGAGGACAAGCCGCAAACGAGCGGAGAATGCCCCGAAGCCCCACTGCCGGAAGAGACCCATGGACCGGCAGGAACAGCGGTAATTCCTTCCAAGCGCGGTCGCCCGCGCAAGGCGGTGCCGGCATGAACCTGCGGACCCTGAAGAAACTATCGAAACGCGCGGCACCGCTGCTGCCGCTGCTAGGCGACCGGCGCGAGCAATTCCGCGCCGAGCATCATGCCAACGGCAACAACTTCATCGGCGGCACGCTGATCATGGCGCGCAAGCATTGGGAGCGCGGCCGGTCGATGCACGGGGACTGCATACGCCAGCACGAGGTCAAGCGGCCGGCCAGCGACGGGCGCGGCTGGATTTACATGGCTCCTCCCGACCATCCCCGGAAGGGAACGATCATGGTTGGTGCCATGAGCGGCTATTACGAGCCGGAATGGGATGAGGAGACGGTATGGACGGCGCTTGAAAGCATCGTCAGCTGCCATTTCACCGACTGGCATCCAGAACATGACGGGACGCCCACGCTGCTGCGCCGGCTGTCAACTCCGCGCGACGTGCTGCTGGCCGCCCGTGACATGGCGGCCGAATTGGCGGTCCCGGCATGAGCGCGACGTCAAGCCAGCTTGCAGCTCTCAAATGGCTGCGCAACCGCAATGGCGACGGCGGCTTCGACCGCAACCAGGTGCTGCTAGCCGGTGGCGAGCGTGCGCCCGTCATGCGGGCGACATGGAACAAGCTCGCTGCGGCCGAGCTGGTCGAGTTCTACCAGGAGCGCAGGCGCCTGCGCGTCACTCATGCCGGCTATCTCTGCGATCTCTCGCGTGTCGAGGAATCGGCATGAACGTCAATCTGTTCGCCGGCATGGGCAGCCATCAAAGCGCGCGGTCGGAAACCAACACCTGGTTCTCGCCGCCTGCAATTCTCGACGCGCTTGGCGGCGCCGACAGTTTCGATCTGGATCCGTGCAGCCATATCGACCGGCCATGGCCGACGGCGCGTGAGCACTATGTGCAGGAAGACAACGGGCTGATCCTGCCCTGGTTCGGTCGGATTTGGCTGAACCCGCCCTATTCGATCGCGCTGATCACCAAGTTCCTCGGCCGCATGGCGGCGCATGATCGGGGCGTTGCGCTGATCTTCGCCCGCACCGAAACCGACCCGTTCCACCGCTTCGTCTGGGGCGCTGCCTCCGGCTTGCTGTTCCTGCGCGGACGGCTGAACTTCCACCGGCCAGACGGCAGTCGGGCCGAGGCCAATGGCGGCGCGCCGTCGGTGCTGATCGCCTATGGTTCCGAAGACCGCGACATCCTGGCCGCCGCGCCGATCGACGGCGCCTTCGTGCCGCTGCGCTTCAATCTGTCGATGCTGATGCCGGCGCTGACGCCGACCTGGCGCGAGGCACTTGACGGGTTCTTCTCGGGGCGGGGCGGCGAAGCGGTGTCACTTGCCGAACTCTATCGCGCCTTCGCCGATCATCCAAAGACGCGGGCCAACCAGCATTGGCGCGACAAGCTGCGGCAGGTGTTGCAGCGCGGGCAGTTCGAGCGGGTCGACAAGGGCCTGTGGAAGCGGGTGCCGGCATGAACATCGCCCAGCGCGAAGTCAGCGGTGTCCGCGAACTGCTCGACCACAATCCCGTCGTCGGCGATCGTCGCGCCGGCAGCAAGCGGTTCTGGACCGGTCGCGAAGAGAAGTTGCTACGGGCGCACTATCCGGCAGGCGGGGTCACCGCATGCCTGGCGGCGCTGCCTGGCCGCACGGCCTCGTCGATCTACCAGCGCGCCGCTGTGCTTGGCCTGCGCGTGCCTGGGGCCAATGGCAGGGTCAACGAGCGGCAGGCATGGGCTTCGAGCGAGGCGATCGACGCCATCATCCGCCGCGCCTATCAGAAGACGCCGAGCAAGAACGACGTGCAGGCCTGCGCCGTCACCTGTGGCCGTCCGCGCTGGTGGGTGTCGAAGCGCGCCGCCAAGCTTGGCCTGGTTACACCGCGGTTCAAGCAGGCGCCATGGTGCGAGGCTGAGATCGACCTGATCGGCGACAATGCCCACAAGGCGCCAGCCACGTTGCGACGCCTTCTGAAAGCCAAGGGCTTCGACCGCACGGAAACGGCAATCATCGTGAAGCTCAAGCGCCTCGGCGCTGACCGAACCGATCCTCATCACCTCAATGCCAATCAACTGGCCGACGTCATGGGCGTCGACCGCAAGACGATTGCCGCATGGATCGCCAAGGGATGGTTGCGAGCGACGCGCCGTGAGGCCACGGCTACGGATGATTTCTGGTGGATCCACCGCCGCGATATCCGCCGCTTTGTCGTCGACAACGTCGCAGCCGTCGACCTGCGCAAGGTGGAAAAGTTCTGGTTTGTCGACCTGCTGGCTGAGCGCTTGGACGAGCCAAGGCGGGTG
The DNA here is from genome assembly GCF_040319465.1 of Mesorhizobium sp. M0910. Taxonomy (NCBI): domain Bacteria; kingdom Pseudomonadati; phylum Pseudomonadota; class Alphaproteobacteria; order Hyphomicrobiales; family Phyllobacteriaceae; genus Mesorhizobium; species Mesorhizobium sp. M0910. The sequence goes on along the minus strand of NZ_JAMYNZ010000008.1, from coordinate 144,888 downwards.
TCAGCATGAACGCGATCCGCCGCGAGGCGCTTGAGCTATGACGATATCCGCCGCCCTTTTCCGCGACATCATCGCTGCTCTCGGCGAGCAGGCGGTTGATGACATTGCCTGGTCTGAGAACCTCAAGCCGCCGACCGATGCCGAAGACTTCGCATCGGAAGCGATCTTCGTCATCTGCAACTCCGGCATGAAGAACACCATCGCCGTCAAGATATTCGCAAAGGTCATGACGGCCATCCAGGGCGATCTCAGCGCCTTTGATGTCTTCCGTCATCCGGGCAAAGCCAAGGCGATCGACCTCATATGGCGGACGCGGGCTGACTTGCTGGCCGGCTATCTCTCCGCGACTGACAAGATCGAGTTCTGCGCCTCGCTGCCGTGGATCGGCGGCATTACGAAGTTTCACCTCGCCAAGAACTTCGGCGCCGACGTGGCGAAGCCCGACGTTCACCTTCAGCGCCTCGCCGATCACGAGGGGATTACTGCGCAGGCTCTTTGCGAACGCCTTGCAGCACAGACCGGCTACCGCGCCGCCACGGTCGATGTCGTGCTGTGGCGAGCCTGTGCCAATGGTGTCTTGAATTCGCGAACAGGTGAGTTCCTCGGCCGGCAGGCTTTCGATCCTGAGCAAAGGGAGCTTGGCCTGTGACCAAGTATGATTCCGCCAAGGATTCCGCCGGCTCCTATGCCGCCGCTGTCGAGGCCAAGCGCCTGCGCGGTGACACGCATTGGCCGGAGCCAAACGAGCGCAAGCCCGATCCTGAAACCGAAAAGCAGTTGAAGCGGCTGAAGCGCGCGCTTGACCGCAAGCTGCGTAAGGACGCCGGCCGTGGCTGATGTCGCCTTTCGCAAGTTTGCAGATGCCTTTCAGCAGCGCTTGGACGCGCTCGGCTATTCGCTTCGGATCGCAGAGCAGAAGTGGCCGGACACCGACCGCGCCATGCTCTCGCGCGCCACCAACGGCAAGACACTGTCAGCCGGCAATTACCTGCTGCTCTGCAACTATGCCGGGCTTGATCCCTACGCCTATTTCGAGACGGCGCCGCACCGGCGTGTGACGATGAAAACCATTTCAGAACAGCTGGTTACACCACCTGTCCAACGTGAAACAGGGGCAGAGCGATGAACGATTCGATGATCCCGATCCTGCGGCAATTACACGATGCAGATGGTGATCGATCCCGCGCCGACACGCTGCTGCGCATGCCTGATTCGATCATCCTGAAGTATCACCCGGTGATCGAAGCCGCGTGCCGCCGTGCGCAATTCGAGGCCGGATCAAACTTCGTCGTCTTGCGCGTCTCGCTTGCTCTGGCGGTTCGCGATGCCTCGGGACTGCCGCCGGTCGATCTCGCCGCCAAGGCCGAGCAATACCGTATCGGCATGGCCGAATTCGCTGCGGGAGGCGCGTCATGAGCGCGATCGGCAAAAATGTCGACCCGCTGGCGCGCCTGCTGGCCCCCGTCGTGCGTCAAATGCTGATCGCGGAAGTCGAGCGGCTTGCTGCGGCAATTCCAGTCGCAAAGCCCAAAGCCACGGGCGCCAGCAAGGCTGACGACGACATCATGGAAGCCTGCCGACAGGTGGCCAACGCCGCCGATGCGCTGGCACAGGCCAGGTTCGGGGTGGGGGAGATTGCGGCCCGCAAATCGCTTGAACGGGCTGCAACGTTTCTGGGTCGCGCCATGCGCAAGCACGGGCGGATGCCGTGAACACCGCCGTGCTCTCGCCCGATGCTGCGCGGCTGAAAGCCGTTCGCGCTGCGCTGGCCGCGATCGAGCCTGCGGTGTGGACGCGTGTGCATGGCACCGATGGCGCTTACGTCGAATCGCACGGCGACATGGGCGAGCTGTTCGTGCTGGCGCGCTTCGACGAAGCGACAGTCGACGAGATCGACTTCGTCTGCAATGCGCCGGAGACGGTCGCTTTCCTCCTGCGGCTGTTCGATGCCGCTTGCTTCCAAATCCGCCAGTTGCGCGGGCTGCCGGAGCCGCGCCGCCAGAACGAACCGGCTGGCGAGCCGATGGCGCGCGACGTGAAAAACTTCGCCGCCGAATGCGCGATGAAGTGCAAGGACGATGGGGCTTTCAAGCTGTTCCTGCATGAGCTGCATGGGCTGGAAAAGCCGCTGACCGACGAGCGCGTAGCGCAAAAGGTGCGCTCGCTGCTCGGCGTGCAATCACGAAAAGAACTGAACAATGGCGGGCGGGCGAGCGAGGCGTGGCTAGCGCTGCGCGGCAGCTTTGACGCTTGGCGGAAGAGGGAACCGCGATGACATGGAAGCCTGACCTTTGCATCTATCACGGCAATTGCGACGACGGCTTCGGCGCCGCGTGGGCGATCTGGAAAAAATGGGGCAACTCGGTCGCCTATGTGCCGGGCTTCTACGGCAAACCCCTGCCTGACGTTGCCGGGCGCCACGTGCTGTTTGTAGATTTCTCGGCGAAGCGGCCCGAACTGGTGACGCTCGCCGACAAGGCCAGGAGCGTGGTTGTCATTGACCACCACAAGACAGCCGAAGCAGAGCTGCAAGCCTGGAACGGTCCGATGCCGGCGCTCGCCGATGTCGAATTGTTGGCGGCGAAGGCCTGCACTGAAACCGGCTCGCCCATCGTGGCCGTGTTCGACATGCTCCAGTCTGGCGCAACGATGGCTTGGCAGTTCGCTCATGAGATGACCGGCTATCACAATCCGGTTCCTCACATGCTCGAACTGGTTGAGGACCGTGATCTTTGGCGCTTCGCCTACGGTGACCGCACCAAGCAATTCTCGGCAGCCCTACGCACCTATCCCATGGACTTCGCCATCTGGAATGAGATCGCCGCGAAGCCGGATGAGTTGATCGACGAGGGCAAGGCGATCCTGCGCGCGCACCAGGCCAACATCGGCAAGTTTCTGCAAGAGGCCTATTTCTCCGACATCGGCGGCCATCATGTGCCGACCGTAAATGTTCCCTACCACTACGCCAGCGACACGGCGCACGAACTGCTGACGCGCTTTCCTGACGCACCATTCGCGGCCTGCTGGTTCCGCCGTGCTGACGGCCAAATCCAGTTTTCGCTTCGCTCTGAGGATAGTCGCCTCGACGTGTCCGAAGTCGCCAAGTCGTTCGGCGGTGGCGGTCATCGCAACGCGGCAGGGTTTGAGGCGGTGGCGGGGCAATGAGGGTGCTTGTGGCGTGCGAATTGTCGGGGACTGTGCGCCGCGCCTTTGCGGCCATCGGTCACGACGCATGGTCATGCGATTTGCGGCCGGCAGAGGATGGCTGCAACAAGCACATTGTCGGCGATGTGCGGAACATGCTGGGCGACGGCTGGGACCTTCTCATGGTGGCGCATCCGCCCTGTACGCGGCTTTGCAATTCCGGCGTGCGCTGGCTGACGGCGCCGCCACGCGGACGTAGCCTCGATGAGATGTGGCGAGATCTCGGCGCCGGCGCCGATCTGTTTTCAGCATGCTGGAACGCGCCGATAGAGCGGATCTGCATCGAAAACCCGGTGATGCACAAGCATGCAAAAGTGCTGATCACGAATTATCAGCCGCCGGTTCAGACCGTGCAACCCTGGTGGTTCGGGGAACCGTTCTTCAAGGCGACTGGCCTCTATCTGCGAAACCTGCCGCCATTGGCCGAAACTCGACGCCTGACGCCTCCGCTGGCCGGCACGGCCGAGCATCGCGCGTGGTCACGCGTGCATCGCATGCCGCCCGGACCTGACCGCGGTCGCGAAAGGTCACGGTTCTTTGACGGAATCGCCGTCGCCATGGCGGATCAATGGGGCAGGATTGGCGCCGAGCGGCAGGTGGCGGCATGAAGACTTTTCAGCCGACCCTCTTCGAAGGATCAAAGCGCCTGGTCTATGACGAGGCTGTCGACCTGACGCTGCAATCGATGCAGGCCTATGGGCCGGCGCATGATCATTGGGGCATTGCCTGGTCTGGCGGCAAGGACAGCTCGGCAACGCTGTCGCTCATCGTCCATCTGATCGATGTCGGCCGGCTGGCGGCGCCGAAAAGCCTCACCGTGTTCTATGCCGACACCCGGCAGGAATTGCCGCCGCTGGCGATCGCGGCCGAGCGCATCATGGCGCAGCTCGCCGAGCGCGGTATCCGTTGCGAAGTGGTTCGTGCGCCGCTCGACAAGCGATTCCTCGTCTACATCCTCGGCCGTGGCGTGCCGCCACCGAACAACAACACGCTGCGCTGGTGCACACGGCAGATCAAGATCGACCCGATGGCCGAAGCGCTGGAACAGCGGCTTGGTGAACTCGACGGCAAGATCCTGATGATCACCGGCGTGCGCCAGGGCGAAAGCGCGATTCGCGATGACCGCATCGCCATGTCGTGCGGCAAGGACGGCGCTGAATGCGGGCAGGGCTGGTATCAGGAGGTTCTGCCCAACGCCAAGGGCATCCGTGGCCGCATCGCGACGCTCGCGCCGTTGCTGCATTGGCGCGTCTGCAATGTCTGGGATTGGCTGCGTATCTATGCGCCGATGGCCGAATATGGCGGCTGGGCGACGGCAGCGATCGCCGACGCCTATGGCGGCGACGAGGCGACCGAGATCAATGCCCGCACCGGCTGCGCCGGCTGCCCGCTGGCCAGCAAGGATATGGCGCTCGACACGATCGTCGCGTCGCCGGCGTGGGCGCACCTTGCGCCGCTCAAGGGCCTGAAGCCGCTCTATCGCGAGTTGCGCGAGCCCCGGCATCGCATTCGTAAGGCTGGCCTTGAACGGCTGAAGGATGGATCTGTGGCGGCCAACCCGCAAAGGATGGGGCCGCTCACCTTCGCGGCCCGGCTTATGGGCCTCGATCGCGTGTTGGCGATCCAGGCCGAGTGCAACGCTCGCGCTGCCGAGATGGGACGCCCGCTGCTGGATATCATCAATCGTGAGGAGGAGGCGCGTATCCGCGAGCTGATCGCGGCAGAGACATGGCCGAACGGCTGGGACGGTGATGAGCCTGCCGCCGATACACCGATGGACAGCTACTTCTCGGACGGCTCCGTGCAGCCGCTGCTGGTGTGACGATGAGCGAAGAAGCCACGATTCGCCGCGGCGTCCGCAATGCCCGCTACACGACTGTGCCGAACCATGTGTTCGAGGACATGCGCCTGTCGATGGAAGCGCGGTGGCTGCTTGGCTATCTGCTTTCCAAACCGGACAACTGGACTGTCATCGTCGGTGACATCGCCAAGAAGGGCGGCTGCGGACGCGACAAGGCTCGCAGGATCGTCAACGAGCTGGTCGAGGCTGGCTACGCTGAGAAAGACCAGCCGCGCGACGAGGGACGATTTGGCAAGCTTTCCCTCGTCATCTTCGATGAACCGAAGGAACAACGCGACAGCAACGCCGCGGCTTATGCTGAAAGTGTTGCATCTTTACCGCAGACTGAAAACCCGTCGACGGTGAATCCGTCGACGGTAAATACGGCACTAGTAAATACTGATGGTTTAGTAACTCCTGACAGTAATTTAGAGAGAGAGCGCGAGCGCGAGCCGGAAGATCGAAAAGCGGTCGAGCGCTGGCTGAAGCGCGTTCATCCGACCTGGCCGAGTTTCGTTGCCGACAGCGGCAAGACGGCGATGTCCGCCGCGCTGGCGCTGACAGCCGACGAACGCGAGATCGCCGCCGACCGAATGGCCGATTACCTCGCCGCCGAGAAGGCCTCAGGCGGTCGCTGTGCCTTCGGCGTGTACCTCAGCGAGAAACGCTGGGAGCGGCTTGGACCGAAGCCGGAGGCGCCCGCCAAGCCGACCTATGCGCCGGCCTTCGGGCCGGTCTGGGCGGCGATCCGCATGCGCGACCTAGTCACCGGGCCGAAGCAGCCGCCGCAGCCGCTCAAGGGCTGGGAACTGAACGCGATCGCGAACGGCATGCTCAATCGCGACACCCTGGAGAAGGGCAACCGGATGCGCGGCGGCTGGCCGATGGTCAACGGGTTGCACCAGGCGGCCGAGACGCGCGGTCTTGGCATTCACGACTTCGGCCCGGAAGAGGAACGGCTGGGCAAGCTTTGCGAGTTCGTGCCCATCGATACCGAATGCTGGAAGGCCTGGAAGGTCGAGCACGAACTGCGCGGCTGGCCGTGGCTGCCAGACCCCGGGACGATGCGAGGCGTGTATTTCCCGGCTGGCGGGCCGGCAGGACTGGAAGCATTTGAACAAGCGGTGCGAGGGACCAATGATGCACAGCAAGCGGCCGAGTGACGTTGAGCGTGCATGGCTCGATCGCAACGGCGAGCCGATCAACGTCGACTATGCCTGGCAGAAGAGTGACGCGCGAATCGCCCTACGGCGACGTGAGCATGCGATGCTGGCCGCGGCGGGCATGGATGGGCCGGAAGCGCGCTGGTATGTGCTTCGGGTCGATAATGGCTGCGACAAAGCTGTGGATAAAGCCCTGCACAAGGCGAATGTCGAGCGGGTCATGCTGTCGATCGAAGTCGACGCAAAGCGCCGTGGTGGACGCAAGCATCAGTCCCTTGAGCCCTGTCGGGCGCCTGCCTTCCCCGGTTACATCTTCGTCCATGTGGTCTCTTGCGCAGCGACATGGGCAGCATTGCGGGTCATTGAAGGTGTCGTTGATCCGATCGGCGGTGCCGACAATCCAAAGCCAGTGAAAGACCGGGAAGTGCTTAAGTTTCAAGCTCGTATCGAGAATGACCCTGAAGCCTTCGCAGTGCTGACCAACGCACTCAAGGCGGGCGACAGGGTAGCCATCGACGATGGGCCATTCGCGTCGTTCGAGGCGGTCGTTCTGATGCTCGGCGACAAGCACAGGATCGCGGTTGAGGTCGACATCTTCGGTCGGCCGACGCCGGTTGACCTCGATCTTGCGCAAGTCACGAAACTGGATTAGCGAATCCGACCCAGGACAAGCTGAAAGAGTCGCACGCCGCAAGGTGGACCGCGCCATCAGCCCCAGGTGAAGCGAAGGGCGCGGCCCGACAGCTTTCCCCGCAATGGAAAAGATTCCCTTGGCAAAGCTGAAGATGATGGCTCCGGTTATCCGGACCATGGACACGCGTACGGTCAAGGTCGCACCCAAGACGGCAGAGCCGTTCTACCTCTCGCCCGAGTGGCGCAAGCTGATGGCCGAGATCATCGCCGAGCGTGGTCGCAGATGCGAGGACCCCCAATGCGATGGCAGGACCCATCGGCCTGGCATGCGCGTGTTCGGTGATCACGTCGTCGAGCTCAGGGACGGCGGCGCGCCGCTCGACAAGCGCAACATCATGCTCCGCTGCGGGGCATCGCACACCAAGAAGACGCTGGCCGAGCGGGCCAAGAGGATGGCCGCCCGACCCTGACCAAGGGGGGGCGGGTCAAATCTCTGGGGCCGATGGGGCCCCTAACCGCTTGGGGGCCATCGGGACATTTTTTTTGTGTGCGGTGAGTTTTTCCCGTCGGCCACGTCGCAATGACGCGAGACGGCGATCCGGAACGCATAGAATTCAAAGGCTTATCGGCGCTGGGATGCGCGAAAGTACTGAATTCGACCGAGTTTTTCCCACTCTGCTTGAACTGGACATGGAACAGCACCTTGATCTCTTCGGGAACCCATACGACCGAGGCCGGGCCGAAGGCCGGCCGTCGCACGTCTCGTCGCAAGAGAGCATCATAAACGTGATGGTGCTTGTCGCCGCCGGCCAGACGAACAAGGAAGTCGCCGGGGCGCTCGGTCTCGACGTCAAGACGCTACGCAAGCATTACGCCCATCTGCTCAAGCAGCGCGACGTGATGATGAACCGGCTGCGTACCAAACTCCGCACCGCCCAGATCCAGCAGGGCCTAGCGGGGAATGCCGCGGCGCTCTCCGGCGCACTGAAAATGCTGGATACGGTTAGCGCTGAACGCGTTGCCCGCGATCTCCGTGGCAAGGCTGCAAACCAGCCGGTGGCGCGCGGGTATGTCTCCAAGAAAGATCAGCGGCTTGAGAGCGCCCAGGCGATCGGTGGGAAATACGCGGTCCCGGCGGCTCCCCGTTTGGTCGCCAGCAATGGACAGGCCGTAGCGGTTTCCGACGAGGAATGACGCTGGCATGCGCAGGTTCAGCACGGCATGCGTCGACTGGGAAAACCGCATCGTCAATCGCGAAAGCCTGATCCCGTTCCAGCCCTTGTTCCCGAGCGAGGCTGAGGCGGCTCTCGACGTCTTCAAATCGCTCCAGATCACCGACCTGCCGCAGGTCTACGACCGAAAGCTTGGCCGAGCGCGCCATCCCACGTTTGGCGAATCTTGCGAGCAATATGTTTTCGATTTCGTCGCGGCGGTGTTTGGCGCCTATGATCCGGACACCGCAAATCGGGTGATCGAGGAGTTCTTGCTGCTGATCAGCAAGAAGAACATCAAGTCGACACTGGCAGCAGGGATCATGCTGACCGCATTGATCAGGAACTGGCGCCACAACCAAGAGCTTATGATACTGGCGCCAACGCAGGAGGTTGCCGGAAATTCCTTCAATCCCGCCGCCGCGATGATAGCGGCTGATCCTGACCTGACGGTTCTTCTGCACGTCAACAAAAACACCAAGGAAATCACACATACGCTGACGAAGGCGGTCCTAAAGATCGTCAGCGCCGATTCCAACACCGCGGCCGGCAAGAAGGCAGCATTTGTTCTTATCGAGGAACTGTGGCTGTTCGGAAAGAAGGCGAATGCGGCCGGCATGCTCCAGGAGGCAACAGGCGGCCTGATATCCCGACCGGAGGGCTTCGTGATCTACATCACAACCCAGTCGGACGAACCTCCAGCCGGCGTGTTCAAGGAAAAGCTCGACTACTTCCGCGATGTTCGCGATGGCAAGATTGACGATCCTACCAGCCTTGGTGTCCTGTACGAATTTCCGGACAGCATGATCGACAACGAGGCCTACCTCGATTCGGAAAACTGGTATGTCACCAACCCCAATATGGGCCGGTCGGTTCGCAAGGACTGGCTGGAGCGCAAGCTGCTCAAGATCCAGAGTGGCGAGGACGAGGAAGGTGATACCCACCAAAGCTTCCTCGCCAAGCATCTCAATGTCGAGATCGGCATGCGGCAGCGGGGCAATCGCTGGCCTGGCGCAAATTATTGGGAACGTGCCGTCGATCAAGAACTGGCCGGACTGGACCATTTCGCGGCACTGGCTCGCTTCTTGGAACGTGTCGAGGTCGTGGTTGTCGGCGTCGATGGCGGTGGTCTTGATGACCTATTCGGGCTGACGCTGGTCGGGCGGGAGCCCGATGAAATCGAAATCCCGGTAGTCGTTAATGGCCAGCGAGCAATCGTCCGAATGAAGCGCTGGCTGACTTGGTCACACGCCTGGTGTCATCGGGATGTCTTGAAGCGGCGGAAGAAGATCGCTCCAGTCTTGCTGGATTTCGAAAAAGCTGGCCACCTAACGATCGTTGATATGGCGCTTGAGGACTTGGCGTCAATCATCGACATCATCAGCACCGTTAAGGAATCCGGCCTGTTGTCATCGGTGGCCGTGGACCCTGCCGGTCTTGGCGAGTTTGTCGATGCACTGGCATCTCCAGAAATCGACATCACTCAGGAGAACGGATTGCTTGTCGGCGTGCCGCAGGGATTCGCGCTGATGAACGCGATCAAAACGGCGGAGAGGCGGCTGTCGAACGGCATGTTGCGGCACGCAGGCGGTCCATTGATGCCGTGGTGCGTCGCCAACCTAAAAATCGAACCTACTGCTACTGCTATTCGCGCCACCAAACAGACGGCCGGAGACGCAAAAATAGACCCGGCCATGGCTCTGTTCGACGCGGTCACGATGATGGTGAAGAACCCGGAACCCGCCGGCGGCAAATCATTCTGGGATGACGGCGAATTCGACGAAGACGAAACCGCTGAAGATGTCGAATCTGAAGCCGCCTGAGAGGGACATCATTGGATGTGGCTGTTCGATCGCTTCCGGCGTCAACCCGCTCAGAATGTCGCGTTCAGCGAATCGTTTTGGCGTGATGATCTCGGCATAGGTCTGCCGACGCTTTCGGGTGAGCGCGTCACATGGAAGACAACGCTGGAACAGACCACGGCACTTCGTTGCGGCCTGACGATCTCGGACGGCGTGTCGACGGTGCCATGCAAGGTGATGCGGAAGGATCCGGCTACGGGGCGCCGGGCCGAGGCTGAAGATCATCCGCTCAGCGATCTGTTCGGATACCAGGTCAACGACTGGATGGACCCGCTTCAGTTTATGGAGACGGTCGCCATCCATTCCGTCTTCACCGGCAACGCCTACGTCTTTCTCAACCGGGTGCGTGGCCGCATCGTCGAGATGATCCCGCTGATGCCAGACTGTGTCCGCGTCGAACAGAAAGACGACTACAGGCTGGTCTACCACGTCACCGCAAAGGACGGGACGGCCGAAGAGTACCCGCAGGAAACGATCTGGCATTTCCGAGGCCCGTCATGGAATTCATGGACCGGGCTCGACGTCACCAGATTGGCCCGCGAAGCACTCAGCCTGTCGATGGCAACCCAGAACGCACATGCCCGCCGGTTCGGCAACGGCATCCAGTCGACCGGCATGTATTCGGTCGAAGGCGAGTTGAAGGAGCCCCAATACAAGCGGCTCCGCGCCTTCATCACGCAGAACTATGTCGGCGCCAAAAATAGCGGCAAACCGCTTCTCCTCGACAAAAACGCCAAGTGGCATCCGATGGATCTCACCGGCGTCGATGCCCAGCACATTGAGACGCGGAAACTGCAGATCGAGGAGATCTGTCGCGCCTTCGGTGTCATGCCGATTATGGTTGGCTTCTCCGACAAGGCGGCAACCTATGCCAGCGCCGAACAGATGTTCCTCGCACATGCGGTACATACCATCCGGCCCTGGCATCGTCGGTTCGAGAAGTCGATGCGCCGCTCGCTTCTCACCAAGGAAGAGGTGAAGGCCGGCTATTACTTCAAGTTCTTCGATACCGAGTTGCTGCGCGGCGCCGCCAAGGATCGCGCCGAATATTACTGGAAGCGATTCCAGATGGGCATGTCGCCGAACCAGATCGCAGAGCTCGAGGACGAGGACGGCTACGAAGGCGGCGATATCCACCTGGTGCCCGGCAACATGATGACCGTCGAGAACGCGACCAAGGCGATGCCTGGCCGCGGGATCGGTGACAACGGCGGTCCACCGCTCGACGACGAGGCCGCCGAGAAGGCAAGTGTAGCAGCCAACGCCCTTCGCGATCGCATGAATGCCGGTCGAGTTCTCTCGGCCGAAAATGAAGGCAAGATTCGAAGCGCTCGCGACAACCTAGACGCAGTCCTGGCGAAACTGGACGAGCAACAGGAAACCTGACGATGAAAAAAATCATCATCGACCTCGCGCCCTTCAAGGCATCGGCCGCGCGTAACCGCGCACCGAACTCTATCGGGGTCGGCTCCGTTCGGGTCGCCGCGGAATCCGGGTCTGACAGCGCCGATATCTACATCTACGGCGACATCGGCGGGTGGTGGGATGGCATCCAGCCCGAGGATGTCGCGCGCGAAATCGCGGCGCTCGACGTCGAGACGCTGAACGTCCATGTCAACAGCCCTGGCGGCCTCGTGTTTGACGGCATCGCGATCTACAACTCGTTCGCCGCACACTCCGCGAAGGTCATCATGAATGTCGAAGGCATCGCCGCGAGCATCGCCTCGGTTATCGTTATGGCCGGCGACGAGGTCCGCATCGGCGAGTCCGCCAACATCATGATCCACAAGCCGTGGAGCTTTGTGATCGGTGATGCCGACGACATGCGGCAAGAAGGCGCCATCCTCGACAATCTGGAGCAGGCAATCGTCGACATCTATGCGGCTCGCACGGAGCTTGACGACGAAAAGCTGAAGAACTGGATGGCCGCCGAGACGTGGTTCAGGGGTCAGCAGGCCGTCGACAACGGCTTCGCGGATTCCGTCGTACCAAACAAGGGCAAGGAGAAGAAGGCAGCGCGTTCCGCGTTGCTGAAACTCTATAATCACACCCCATCCGACCTGAAGCCGACGCATGACGCGCCGCAGGTCCGCCAATTCGAGCATCTTCTGCGCGACGCAGAGCAGATGCCCAATGCCCTCGCGAAGCGTCTTGCTGCCGCCGCGCAACGGGTCTTCCAGACGCCTCGTGATGAGGCGGACGCCGATCCTCGCGAAGAGGGCGGGAATGCAGCGATCGCCGAACTCGCCTCGGTTTTCGACCGGGCGACATCCCTCTTCAAATCCTGAAAAACTGGAGACCTGAAATGAAAATCACCCGCATTCTTGCGGCGATGTGCGCTGTTGCGCTGATCGCCGCCTTCGCCGTGATGGCGTTCCCTGACGCCGGCGCCGACATTCTGTCGGCTTTCGGTCACATCGACCACAACCACATGCTAATTGCGACCGCGGTGGCACCCGCGTCGCTGGAAACCCTCCAGAAGTCCGTCGGCGACTTCATGAACGGTTTCGAGGAATTCAAGAAGACCAACGATGCCAACCTCCAAAAGCGCGACGTCGTCCTCGAGGATAAGCTCGCCAAGATCAACGCCCACCTCGACAAGTGGGAGCCCCTGAACCAGAAATTCACCAAGGAGGTTCAGGACAGCCAAAAGGCCATGCAGGAGCAGCTCGATAAGGTCGAGAAGGTCTTGAACCGGCCGAAGCCCGGCAAGGAAGGTCAGGAAGAGGACGCCGAGTACAACGCGGCTTTCGACCACTGCATCCGCCGCGCAGCGGATCGCCGTGACACCGCCCAGGTCGACATCATCAACAAGCGGCGCGCCGCTCTGGTAAAGGGTGACGATGCCGGCGCCGGCTACCTCCTGGCTCCTCCGGACGTCAACCGCGAGATCATCAAGGACATCATCGAGATGTCGCCGATGCGCTCGATCGCGACTGTCCGCATCATCGGCGGCCCTTCGCTGAAGCAGCCGAAGCGCACCGCAGCGGCTGGTGCCGCCACCCGTGTCGGCGAAGTGCAGCCCCGCACCAATACCGGTGATCCTGCCTATGGCATGTTCGACTTCCCGGCTCCGGAGATGTTCGCCCGTGGCGAGATCTCGCTCCAGATGCTCGAAGACGCCGATTACGATCTCATCGCGGAGCTCCGCGGCGAATTCGTTGACCAGTTCGCGGTCAAAGAAGGCCAGGAGTTCGTGTCCGGTACCGGCGCCGCGAACCAGGCGCAGGGCTTCCTGCTGGCTTCCGCCGGGGTGGCGGAAGTCGTTAGCGGCGCTGCGGCTGCGATGACCGGTGACGGCCTCATCAATCTGTGGGCGGCACTGAAAACCGGCTATGCCAGCCGCGCGGTGTTCACCATGAACCGGGGGACCATCGCCGCGACCCGCAAGCTGAAGGATGGCGAGGGGCAATATCTCTGGATGCCCGGTATCGCGGGGTCGGTCCCGAACACGATCCTTGGCGCGAATTATCTGGAATTCCCGGATATGCCCGACATCGCTGCCGGAACCTACCCGATTGCCTATGGCGACTTCCGTCGCGCATACGTCATCGTCGATCGCGTCGCGATTTCGTTCCAGCCGGACTACACGACAGGCGCCGACAACGGCGTCGTGGTGTTCCGCTGCCGCAAGCGCGTCGGTGGCGGCGTCCGCCAGCCCGACGCCCTGAAGAAGCTGAAGATCGCGGCCTCCTAAGCCTGCCAATCGCATCGGCGGCGGGCTCGACCCGCCGCTGTCGCCCTCCCTTTCCTCTCGTTTCGGAGACCGAAACCGATGTCTCTTCTCAAGAACTGCAAGATTACCCGCGTCTCGGCTGCGGCCGTCGCGGCGACGACCGATGTTGCCAGCTCCATTCTCGATATGGCCGGCTTCGAAGGCGTCATGTTCATCGCCCTTACCGGCGATGTCCTGGATACCTCCGCGCTCGCACTTAAGGCGGAGCAGAACCCCCTCAACCAGGCTGGCGGTATGGCGGAACTGGTTGGTTCCGCGTCATTCACCGCCGGCGCGACCAGCGCCGACAGCAAAGCGCTGGTGCTCGACGTTCACAAGCCGCGCGAGCGTTACATCCGCGCGATCCTGGAGCGTGGCACCGCCAATGCGGTGGTCGATGGCATCATCGCCATCCAGTACATGCCTTGGTCGGCGCCGACCTCGCAGGATGCCAGCGTGATCGCTTCAGCGCTGCTCAACGACCCCAGCGAAGTTTGATATCAGGCGGGCCTTCGGGCCCGCTCCCATCTTCCTCCAAAGCGCATAGCGCTAGAGGCGCCGCGGGCGACCTCGTAGCAAAGGAGAAATTTCCATGGTTGACACTTCCTACCAGCCGAAAGTCTACCGCAAGCAGGGCGGCGATGAGCTCGTTGTCGCATCAGGCGGTTTGATCACCGTCGAGAGCGGCGGCGCCTTGGTCGTCGCCGGCGTCACGATCGACGGGAGCACCCTGGCCCTCACTGGTCTGACCGCTTCCGCGGCCGAACTGAATGCCTATCCGGTCTCGCTCGACATCGCTGATGGGTCGGCCGAGGGTTCGTATTTTGCGGTCGCTCCGCACGCCGGCGACATCATCAAGATCTACACCGTCATAGACGGTGCCGTCTCGACCGCCGATATCACCGTTACGGCCAAGATCGCGACTGTGCCCGTTACCAACGGTGTCGTGACAATCGCGACCGCGGCCAGCGCTGCTGGCGATGTCGATGTTGCCACCCCGACCGCAGCAAATACGGTCACCGCTGGCCAGGCGATCGAGTTCGTCGTGACTGGCGGCGGCGCCGGCGGTTCGCCCCGCATCCATCTCGTCGCCCTGATCACGCGCTGATCGGAGACTGATATGCAAGTCGAGCGCAAAACCGTCGTCATCACCACAGCCGCCGACGGTTCGGCGACGGCATATACAGAGGGTGCGGCCACAGGCCGCGTCCTGCAAGCCCGCTACGTCAAGACCGATTTTGCCGATGGCGTCGACTTCACGATCACATCAGAGGCCACCGGCCAGACGATCTGGGCCGAATCGGATGTCAACGCTTCGGCCACTCGAGCGCCGCGGCAGCCGACCCACTCCACCGCAGGTGTCGCGGCGGAGTCCGGGACGGGATTCGCAGTTAACGACCACATCGCAATCGCGAACGACCGGATCAAGATCGTTGTCGCCGCTGGCGGCAACGCAAAATCCGGCACGCTCCATTTCCTGATCGGATGATCCCATGCACAAGGTACTGAAAGCATTCCCGTGCTCCTTCGATGGCATCAAGGCAGAGCCCTTGAACGTCGGCGACGAACGCGATTTCGGTTCAATGGCCGAAGGGCTGAAGCAGGCCGGACTGATTGGCGAGCTGGATGCGAAGTCCAACGGCGGCGTTGCTCTGCGCGATGATGGTCCCACCGTCACTGAGTACGTGGCGGCCGGTTATTCGGCGTCGCAATATCCTCCGCATGGCTATGCCTCGCGGAGCACTGCCGAGGAAATCGCGGAAGCTGCGAAGGCTGAAGCCGCAAAGGCTAAGGCAGACGAGAAAACCGCAAAGGCCGCCGCAAAGGCCGAAGGCGAGAAGGCCAAGATGCGCGATGCCATTCTGACGGACCTCATGAAGCTTTCGGACGAAGATCTCGCCAAGGTCGTTGACGCCGAGAAGATCGCCGTCGACGACGGCGACAGCAAGGACATCGTCCTCGGCAAAGTCGCCGACGCCCGTATGACGGCGCAGGGCTAAGACTGTGCAGCCCATCCTGACGGTCACGACACCGGCGACCAGCCTGGCGCTGTTGACCGTCGGCGAGGCGAGGGCGGCTCTGGGGCTGACCACGGGCGCGCGCGATGCCGACCTGACCCGCGCGATCAATCGAATATCTGCAGCGATCCAGCGCGCCTGCAACCTCGCCACGGATGGTCTGACGCCGCCGACGTTGCTGTCCGAGACGTTGACCGACACGTTCCGGCTGGACTGCCGGCCCGCCGGGCCTCTGATCTTGTCGCGGCGGCGGGTCTCGGCCATCAATTCCGTGGTCGAGAATGACGAGCCGCTGGTTGCGGCAGACTATCTCATCGATCCTCCGTCCGGGCTCTTCGACCGGCTTTGTTCCGATCGCCGGTCGTCATGGCCGTCTGGGAAGATTGTCGTCGAATATGTGGCCGGTTTCTCGACCGTTCCGGACGATCTGAAACTCGCCGCCGAGACATGGCTGCGCATGCTGTGGCGCGATGGCTACGAAACGCCGGCACAGATCGCCGATCCGATGCTGAAGAGCGAGGAAATACCGGGCGTTCTCTCCAGGACCTGGTGGGTCGACCCGACGAAAGCGGAAATCCTGCCGGAAGCGGTGCGCGACATGCTGTGCGCCGGCGGCTACATCGAAACATGGGTGGCATGATGAACAACCCGGGCAGCCATGTTCTATTCGCAGGCGCGATCGGCGCGGCTCTTGCCGCCCAGGCGCAGACGGCGATTACCGATCTCGAAGGAATGCTCGGCGTCACGCTGGTTGCGCAGCTGCTCGGCGGCACCGCCGGCACCAGCATTGTCGCGCTTGTTCAGACATCGATCGACGGTGGCGCGACATGGTTCGACGTCGCCCGCTTCGACTTCGCCAACACGGCCGGCGTCAAATACGCCAATCTATCCGGGACGGTGTCCAAGGCCATCACTGCCTATGCCGCGCTCGCTGCCGAAGGTGTCAACGATGGCCTTGTCGGTGACCAGTTCCGCGCCGTCATCACCAGTGTCGGCACATACACCAACACGACGCTCAGCGTACGCATCGAGGCGCGCTAGATGTCAGCCGAAGTCGCCGCACTCGATGCCGCGCTTGCGCGCGCCGGCGAGGACATCACGCTGCGACGCAAAGCAGGGACCGGCGCCAACCAGGTCAATATTGATGTGACGTGCCGCGCTGCAGTGAGGGGCGTGTCAGCCAATGAAATCGTCGGTACTGTGACCCAGACCTCATCAAAGGTGATCCTGTCACCGACGCAAATTCTGGCGGCGCAGTGGCCTGGCGGCCTGCCTGTCTCCACCGTCACCGAAAGGACGGATCCTCGCATTCCCCGCGCCAACGACTTCGCGGTCATCAAGGGCAAGCAGCGGCAGATACTGTTCGTCAGTCCGATCTTTGTCGGCGGCGAGTGGGCGCGCTGCGAAATGACGGTTGAGGGCTGATGGCTGGCTTCCAGTTCTTCGAGCGCGATCTCAAGCTCGCGACCGCCGGCATGGAGCCGGAGGCGATCAACAACGCGCTGGCGGCGTTCGCGAAGCAGGAGCTCAAGCGCGTTATCGGCGAAGGGATCGCCAGCTCGAACTACGAGCGCTATGTCAACGGCGTCCGCGATGCCCCCGAAGAGGCGGTGCAGGCGCCGGGGCCGATCGTCTACGAATTCGTCAACTGGCCGCTGGTCATCAATGCGGCGCTGGTCGAGCTGCAGAAGCGGTCGCCACGGCGATCCGGAACATTCGCGTCGTCCTTCATCGTCATTGCCAGTGGCCGCGCCGTGGCCACTGATTTCAGCAAGATCAGGCCGGACGCCGAGATCATCATCACCAATTTCATGCCGACCGTCAGGAAGGCTGAGGTTGGCTATCTCGGCATACCGGAACAGCGCCTTTTCCAAGGCACCGCTCGCGCTATGCAGAGCAGGTTCCGGGATGCCTACAGCTTCGAAGCCAAGTTCCTGAACATACGGGCAGGCCTGCATGCGCAGATTCCTTATCGCCTCAAGCGCGGCACGCGCCGATCTGCAGTCGGGAGCCCGATTGCGTACCCCTCTATCTTGATCAATGCGCTCTGATGGCCAGCCCCGAAGCCTTCGACGTCGTCGAGCAGCAGATCGCCGATCGCTGGAACGTCACGCCCGTCGTCTTCGAGAACGATGAGTACCAGCTGCCCGACGTGCCGACCGAATTTGTCTATGTCGAGATCTATGGCGATTTCTACGACCAGATATCGATCGGCGCCGAGCCGCGCGAGGACAATCTCTGGCGCGAAGGCGGGCAGGTCTATCTGCACGTCATGACGCCGAATGGCACCGGCAGCCGCCGGGCCCGCGTACTGGCTAAGCAGCTGGTCGGGCTCTTCCGGGGCCAGGACATCGACAGCGTCACCTTTCGCGACGCGTCGATCGGCGTCGGCGATCCCGGCCGGACCTTCGCCAATTACTACGCCATGACGGCAATCGTGAACTTCGAAAGGGACGAATGATGGCACAGGTGCTGAAACCATTTTCGACGCGGCTGCGCCGATTCAAGGAAGGCGACCGCGTCTCGCCGCAGGACGATCTGGCGCCGCAGAGCTTCGATGGCCTGGTCGAAACCGGCCACATCGAAAAGCTGCCGATCGCGGCGAAGACGAAAAAGCAGGATCCGTCGAAGGCGGACTAGCCTCTATTCCTAAACCGATCAACCCCGTCCGCCCGTTGTGGCGGCCTTTCGATGGAGCCTCCCATGACGGATTCCAACCGCACCCGCATGACCGTCGTCGAGGAAGTCACCCTCGGCACCACGCCAACCACGCCGCGCATGCGCACGGCGCGCTTTACCGGCGAGACGCTGGCGTTTCGGCCGACCTTCGTCACCTCGGAGGAAATCCGCGATGACAGAATGTCGGCCGATCCGATCAAGGTCAACGAGACCAACAGCGGCCCGATCAATGGCGAGCTGTCGTTCCCGGTCGATGAATCGCCGCTGTCGATCTGGCTGAAATCGCTGATGTGCTCGACCTGGCTGAACACGCCGTTCCGCGACAATGACGGCGTCGCAGATTCGGTCATCACGGGGCTCGCTGACACTACCGACGTCGCCACGGTCACTACCGGTGCCGCCTTCGTCGCCAGCCAGCTTGTTCGTTTCACCGGCTTCACCGCGGCTGCGAACAACGGCGTGTTCAAGTGCACCACCGGCAGTGCCACAGTTCCCGCATTCCTTGGCGCCGGCTTCGTCGCCGAAGCCGCACCGCCCGCAACTGCCCGCATGAAGGTGGTCGGCTTCATGGGTGCCGCGGCCGACATCACCGCGCTCGCCGACGGTCTTGGCTCGACGCTGCTCAACTTCACCACGCTCGGTCTCGCTGTCGGCCAATGGATCAAGATCGGCGGTTCGGCGGACGCTTCGACCTTCGCCTTTCTGGTCACCGCCGGCCTGGTTGCCCGCCGCAACGCTTGGGCTCGCATCACCGCCATAGCGGCGGCGAAACTCACCCTCGATAACCTTCCGTCCGGCTGGACGACCGATGTCGGCACCGGCAAGACCATCCAGGCCTTCTTCGGTGACCAGATCAAGAATGGCGTCGACACCAAGAGCTGCACCATCGAGCGCGGTTTCATGGGCCAGGCGGTGCCGACCTACATTGCGCAGCGCGGCATGGTGGCCGGCGAAGGCCAGTTCAACTTCACCACCGAGGACAAGGCCAAATACACCTTGACCTTCTCCGGCATGAGCGGGCAGGCCTCGACGACTTCCCTCGACTCCTCGCCGGATGCGGCAACGACGAACGCCATCATGGCGGCGGCGGTCAATGTCGGGCGCATCGCCGAAAACGGTGTCTGCCTCGGCTCGCCGAACTGGATGCAGTCGCTGCAGATCAGCGTGAACAACAATCTGCGCATGATCAACGCGCTCGACTGCGACGAGACGATCGGGCCTGTCGACATCGGCAAGGGCAGCTTCGACGTCAGCATCAACGCGCCGACCTATTTCGGGTCGGACGCGCTGCTGACCAAGCTGTTTGCCGGCACGCCGACCAACATCAACACCAGAATCGCCAAGAACAACCAGGCGCTGATCTTCGCCATCCCGCGCATCACCTTCACCGACGGTTCGCCGTCGGCCTCGGCCAAGAACACCGATACGACGCTGCCTTTGGTTGGCCAGGCAAGCCTCGACCCGCTCACCAATGCACATCTACTGGTCGACCGTTTTGAGTATTTCGTGTAGGCAACGCGAAAGGGGCCGACTGGAATGACTACTTGCCCGCGCAGGCGCGGATTTGTCGCGCTTGAAACTTATTCAGCAAATACGTTTCCGTTGATGGATAGCGCCAATAGAGATGTGGGAATTTACGCCATTGTCTCTGAGGTTCGCGATCTCCTCTACATTGGGTCCTCAGATCACATAGTCAGACGATGGATCGCGCATCGCTCCCAATTGCGGCGCGGGATTCATCATGGAAAATGGTTACAGAGGATTTGGGCAAAGGACGGAGAGGAGACGTTTTCGTTCGTGATCATCGAGCGACTGAGCGTGGGCGCCGATTTGATCTGCAGGGAACAATGGTGGATTAACCGCCTGAGGCCTGCCCTCAATTGCGACGTGCCAGCTGGCAACCCAATGATGGGACGAAAGCATTCTCCATCTGCTAGGGCAAAAATGAGTGCTGCCCAGAGTGGCAAAAGCAGAGGCCCCCGCCAATTTTCGGAGGCGGCCAAGCAAGCAATGAGCCGTGCAGCCCCTCGAGAACGGCCGTGGCTTCGAGGCCGGCCCATGAGCGATACGCAGAAGCGCAAGTTGTCCGAATGCGCCACCCGGAGGTTCTCTGATCCTTCTTTCACGCATCCTACCGCCCGAACAATCGAGATCGATGGAACGACGTATCGGAGCGTTAAGGAGGCATCTAGAATTCTTGGCGTCAGCCGAAAGCTCACCCGAGACGCGGCCAGCGCGGGTCACCTTGCGCCAAAAAAGGATCGTGGGGCGCACCATCCGCGCGCCAAAGCAGTTGTGGTCGATGGAATCGGATTTGACACTAAGGCCGAGGCAGCTAGGCACTTCTCGGTGACCGTCGCCGCTGTGACCTATTGGCTTACGACCGGAAGAGCAATCTTCGCCTGATCGAGTTCCCGGCCGACACCGGGTTTTGGTTCTGCCGCGCGCGCGCAGAAGGCGGGCGGCTTGTCGGAGCCGCCCGATCCCTCAAACTCCCCGACAGGAGAGCCTGGTGAATAAGTTCAAGATAGTGGTGGGAAAAGAGCCCCACACATGCTCCGTAGAAATGAACGGCTTGCCAGTCGAAGGCATCTGCCGGGTCTCGTTCGACCTCTCCTCGGGCCAGAAAGGCACGATGCTTCATTTGGAGATCATGGGCGAGATCTTGGTTGAAGGTGAATTTCGCGACGATGCCATTCTGCAGGTGAGGCAACCAGCGCCTGATGTCCGGCTCGTCTCCCCCTCCAAATGAAAACCCTTCCGACAAAGGAAACCGACATGACCACCATCAAGCTGGCCAGCCTGAGCGCTGACCTTTCCAGGGAACGCGAAGGCGACTGGATCCCGGTCAAGGAATGGCATGGGCTCGACCCCGAAAAGCCCTTTGAAGCGACACCGTTGCCCGGGCTCTCATTTTTTGTCCGCTCGACGCTGTATCCGGACTATGTCACGGCGCGGCAGGATGCTCTGGAAAAACTGAAGCAGGACTATCCGGACGATAAGGTTCCGGCGGATGTTCAGGCCAGGATTGAAGGTCAGTTGTCGGTCGAGCACCTTCTTCTCGGTTGGAAGGGCCTCGACGTCGAGTATTCTCTCGATCTGGTCGCCACCATTTTGGTCGCCGAGGAACATCGTGTCATGCGGCAGATGATCTTTTGGTGCGCCGGCCGTGTCGGCAAGAAGAAGGTCGAGTTCGTCAAGGCCGCAACAAAAAACTAGCCGCGGCCTTCCGCTACGATCTCGAGCGGAAAGGCCAGAACCAATGGCTGGCGAAGATCGCCGCCGAATTCCCGCTGGAACTGCCGGCGGCCAAGGTCCCGACCCGGCCGGAAGAGGCGCGTGCCGAATACTGGCATCAGTTCTACTGGCAGGCGTGGGAAGCACTCCGTTTCGACCGGCAATATGGCGCGATGGGCGGGGAATCGCCGATCAGCTTCATCGCCTACGATGTCTATGCCCGCCGCTACCGTATCGAAGGCGAGGCCTTCGATCGGTTCCTCGCATTCATGACCGCCATCGACACCGAATGGCTGATCCACGTCGCTGCAAAAGCAAGGGAGGCTGAGAACAAATGACCATACAGCTCTCCCGCCTGGTGACCTCGGCTGAGATCGACGCCTCGAAATACAAGACCGGCGCCGATCAGAAGGTCGCCGCCGATCGCGCTATGGTGGCCTCGGCGCAGGCTGTCGGTCAGGTCATTGCCGCCAACGACAGTAAAATCAGCCAGTCCGGGGATGTCGTCGGTCGCCTGGCGCGGACATATCTTGACGGCCAGCGAGAAGCTCAGAAGTTCCAGAACGATCTTCGTGCCCTTGGTCGCCAGTTGGATACCGGCAAGGCATCGGTAGAATATGCTGCGACGGTTCTTGTCGGCATGAATCAGAAGCTTGGCCTGACGGCCAACGCCTCGGAGCTTGCGGCCAAAGGACAGACGCAGCTCGCCGCCGCCGTCGGTGCCGCGAACGCCCAGATCGAAGGGCAGGCTTCCGCGTTGGCGCATGCGGCTTCGGCGCATCAGGCAATGATCGCGCAGGCCCGGGCCGATCAGCAGGTGGAAAACGGCCGGCAGATCGCGGCATCGAACCAAGGCAAGTTCAACGCTGTCCTAGGCGTCCAGACCACACCATCGACCAGCGCCCGTTCGTCCGCATCGATTTTCGAAGCCGAGTTCGCGCAGCTTGATCAAATGGCGCAACTGCGGGCACAGCAAGCCGGGGCACTTTTCGCCGACCAGTTCAATTCGTCGGTGATGGCTAACTCCGGCAAGTCGGCGCGGGCCTCGGCATCCGTGTTTGACGAAGCCGGCCGCGAAGCCGATCAGATGGCGGCGCGGGTTGCCGCACTTCGCGCCGAACTCAACCCGCTTGCGGCGGCACAGGATCGCGTCAACGCCGAGCTGGCCGAATATTCGGCGCTGGCGGCAAGGGGCGCGATATCCGCCGATGAGTTGGCGCAGGCGCAAGCCATGGCCCGAAGCCGGATGGCCGCCAATCAGAATGGTGGTGGGAACCACCCCGCGATCGCCAACGCGACATATCAGTTTCAGGACATTGCCGTGACATCGGCGATGGGCATGTCGCCGATGATGATTGCGCTTCAGCAGGGCACTCAGCTCGGCATGGCAATGGAGACTTCGCTTGGAGGTCGGGGGGCAGCCGGCGCCGCCAAGATGCTAGGCTCGGCCGTGCTCGGCCTGTTCAGCCCGATTAATCTCGTCGCCGTCGGTCTCACCGCCGTTGTTGCCGTCGGCATCCAGTTCGGCTCGAAGCTGCTGCCACAGACCAAATCGCTGAAGGATGCCACGGAAGCCCAGCGCAAGGCTGTCGACGAACTTGCCGAGGCCTACGGCATGGCTGGGGTCAAAGCGGAGGACTTTGGAAAGAAGTCGCAGGCCGCAGCAGCAGCGGCGGCGCGGCGCGAGAACGAGACGCTCAGCGAAGCCGCGAAGGCAACCAATCGAGACACTCTCGATCAGCTCGCCCGATTCGTCGTGCCCGGCTACCATCAGTCCGGCTCGTACCAAGCCCGATCCGAGTTCTCCGATTTTGCCGCTCCTATCGCGGACCTCAGCAAAGGGCTCCAGACCGCCCATCCCGATTTCCAAACCTTCGAACGGGACACGCAGGCGATCGTCGACAAGAACCCAGGCCTGCAGGGCATCCGTGACAAGATCATGGGTATCGCCGAAGCGGCCATGGCGGCGTCGGGGAACCTCGACGGTACCGCCAAGGTGCTCGATCGTATCAACCAGATCCGGCTGCCGGAGAAAGGCATCCTTCCGAAAGGCGCCGCCGGTGACGAACTCGCCGCTCGTGAGATCGGCGCGAAGTATCGAATGCAGCAGCAGTTGGATGCCGACCAACTCAGTCTCAATGCTCGCTCGCCGCAGGAATTGGCGGCGGCCGCCCGCGCCCGTGCTGCCGCAACCGTCAACCCGGACGAGACCGCAGGCACCAGGTCAACCAGGATCGAGCTCGCCGGCAAGCAGGCTCTAATCGAAGCCGAGCACGCGCTGAAGGAAGCACAAGACCAGCGCAAGCGCTCGCTCGACCAGACCTTGGCCTCGGGAAAGCTTGACGCCGATCTCATCGGCAAGACAACGGCGGCCACAGAAGGTCTCCGGATGGCGTTCCAACTCGAGCAACAGGTCCGCGAAGAGGCCGCGCGTAACAACGTAGCAGCCGATGAAGCCGAGATCGCCCGCATCAAGGAGAAGGCCGCGGAATACGGCAAGCTGCGTGCCCTCCAGCAGGCGCGCGACACCATCCACGGCCAGGAGATCGACCTCGAGACGCAGCGCGCCGAGCTCGGCCTGATCGGCGAGAACACGCTAGCGCATGACCGCGCGATCGCCGTGCTCAAGGCGGAGCAGGAGATCCGCAAGCTCGGTATTCCGCTCTATGGCGAAGAGGCCGAAGCCATCCGCAGGAACACTGCCGAACTCGCAGCCCTGGCGGAGGCCTCGGCTAAGGCGAAGCTGGCGGCCGACCTCAATTTCGAGCGCGAGCAGCAGTTCCGCTCGGCGCAGGATCAGCAGATCGCCTCGCGGCAGCAAGGTGCCGGCCTCGCCGTCGACCTCAATTCGCCGGAGGCGCAGCAGATGCGAGATATCGCCCGTTTCGCCGACGCCAAGGGTCTCGCCGTCGGCTTCCTGACCGATTTCAAGTCCGAGATGCTGCGCAATGGCGGCGATGTCGGCAAGGCGCTGGGGGAGGCGGTTCTCAACGCGCTGACCAAGTCCATGGACGATCAGCTCGGCAAGCTCATTGACATGTTTGGGAGGTGGCTTGCTTCGGCGCTGACGGGGCAGATGCCTGGCGGTGGTGGTCTCGGCGCAGCAGCTGCCGGCGCGGTCGGTGCCATCGCGAACGACAATTATGCACCTGGCGCGGTGACGCGCGCGCCGCTCGCTGCAGCCGGCGGCAGCGCTCTGTCGATGGTCGGCAACTACAAGGCCGGCGTTGATCCCAGGCTGACCGACATTCTGAACTCGGCCGCTCTCCAGACCCCAGGCTACAAGGTTGATGCCTTCTCCGGATACAGGTCGGGCGACCCCCGCTTTCACGGTCGGGGTCTGGCGACCGACGTCAACCTGACTGATCTCGCGTCGGGAAAGAGCCTCGGAAACTATCAGGACGCGAGCAGCTTCCGCGCGTATGAGGAGTTCGCCCAGAACGCTCGCAAGGTTCAGATGGCGAAGTATCCGGAGCTGAACGATGAGTTCCGCTGGGGCGGCTACTTTGGCGGGCCAAAGGGCAAGTATGGCGCCATGGACCAGATGCACTTCGACCTCGGCGGCGGCAAGGTCGGCATGGGCGGCGGCTCGTGGGCGGGCGGTCTGAACGACAACCAGCGTGCGCTCTTCCCTGGTGTCGAGAGCTACGGCATCGGCGCGTCGGCAAACACGGCAACGACAGCGCTCGACAAGATGTCAACCAATGCCATCACCGCATCCCAGAACCTTGGGGGCCTTGGCGGCTCCGTCACCAGCGCAGTCGATGCGCTGACGGGCGGCGTCGGCGGCAAGGGCGGCCTTGCTTCCATCCTGGAGGGTCTCAAGCCTGGCAACTTCACGCCGGACCCTGGCGGCTTTGCGGCCATGTTGGGGATAGGCGCAGGAACTCCAGCACCTGCCGCCGGTGGCGGAGGCGGCTTGCTTTCCATGCTGCTTGGCTTCCTCCCAAAGCTGTTCGGCTTTGCCGACGGCACCGAAAACGCTCCGGAAGGCTGGGCATGGGTCGGCGAGCGCGGCCCGGAACTGCGCAAGCTGCGCGGCGGTGACGTCATTCGCAGCCACGGTCGTTCGATGGATATGGCTGCAAACGCGAACATGAGTGCAAGCGGCGGCGGACGGGGCCAAGAGGTCAATCTCCACGTCAATGTCTATGGCGGCAGTGGGGACGAACATATCCGCCTGCTGGCAAGGCAGGGCGCCCAGCAGGCCATCGGCGATTATCACGAGGCGCAGGCCAGCGGTGGTTTCGGCGAACTGCAGCGCCGCTACAACTCGCAGAAGGGTTGAGCAGAATGGGTCGCTACACAGGCCTGCCCACGCTCGACATCGGCTTCATCAAGGCGTCGGAAATGTCGTTCGACACCAAGGGCGGCGGCCTCGAGAGCGGCAGCAACGGGCTTGGCGAATCCGTCACCATCGAAACCACCGGCGGTGGCGTCTTCGTCGCCAGCTATGAAAACTGCTTTGCGCAGCGGCCGGAGGAGCACGAATACATCAACTGGGTGTCGGCCCGCATGAACGGATCCTTCCGCTTCATGAACGTGCCGGTGCGATCGGACTGGATGGGGCCGTTCCCGCTGTTCAATGGTGTTCCCAAGCCGATCATCGGCGGTATTCCGCATTCCGACGGTTCGCTGTTTTCCGACGGCGCCGGCTACAGCCAGGCGACGGTGTTCGGCACTGTCGCCGCCGATGCGGCGCTCAATGCCGGCCAGGTCACCATCAACATCTATGGCGCTAGCCGCACCCTGCGCTGGTCGGACTGGTTCTCCATAAGTCATCCGGTCAAGGGCTGGCGCACTTACCGCTACTGGGAGACATCGGACCCGGTCGACGTCACCGAGACGATCGACGGCGTCGTCTACACCGGCTCGCAATACCTGCTGTCGCTCGACCGTCCATTGCGCGAGGCGGCCGTGGCCGGCACCCGCATCGAGTTCGCCCGGCCGCGCTGCGTCTGCAAGTTCCCGGTCGGCTTCACACTCGCCTGGCGGGCAAAGGGCTTCATGCAGGCCAGCGTCAGTTTTCAGTTCGTCGAGGCGTTCTGACCAATGGCCTGGCAGGATCTGATCGGTTCGTACTCGGTCAACTATGTGCCGCAGCCGGTGCTGGATGCGATGGCGACAAGCCATATTCTCGGCATCTTCTTTCGGCTGGAGACCGATCCCGGTCTGCATATCTGGGCGGGCGTCAACGACATCCCGGCCGGCTTCGACAGCATCGACGAAGACACCGTCTATCTCGGCGGCGGCCGGCTGCTGAACATCCCGACTTTGGAAGTGCTGGTCAACGGCCAGTCGAGTTCCGTGGAGTTCGGTATCTCTGGCATCGACCCGTCCACCGCGCAAAAGGTGTTGGACACCATGCCGGATGTGCGCGGCAAGGACCTGAAGATAGGCTTCACCACGCTCGACCAGTATTACCAGCCCATGTCCAGCATCGTCGCGCTGTGGACCGGGACGGCCTCGCACCCGACGGAATCATCTCCTGCCGTCACCGGCGGAGAGAACAAGAAGACCACCCTGAGCCTGGCCGTCGTGTCGGGCACCAACACCAGGTCGCGGGCCTCTCAGTCGCTGTGGACGCCGGCGCACCAGAAGGCGTTCTATCCGACCGACGAGTTCTGCTCGAACATCGCGAGACTTGGCCGCGGCGTCGCTCCGGCATGGCCGAACTACTGAGGCATCATGACCCTCGAGGAATATATCAGGCTGCCGCACCGGTGGCGGTGGGGCGGCATGGGCGGCGAGGATTGCACCACGTTTTGCGCTGGTTGGGTGCTGGCGAGGACGGGCAAGGATCCCGCCGCCGATTTGCGCGGGACATACTTCGACGCCGACGGTGCTGATGCCGTCCTGCGGGCCGCTGGCGGGGTTGGGGCGCTGGTCGGGGCCAAGCTCGGCGCCTTGGGCTTCCAGCGCGTCCAGCAGCCGCATGACGGCGATATCGGCATCATCAGCGCCATGACTGGCTTCGATGCTGCCGGCATGGTGGTCAAGCACATTCCCGGGATCAAGTTCGGTCCGCTCTGGGCGGTGCTGTCGGCGCGCGGCCCGATGGTCAAGAAACTCGACTGGACGGGCAGGGCATGGCGCATCGCATAACCCCGCTCGAGGCTGCCATCCGCGAGGCGCTGAAAGGCAAGCCGGTCTCTTACAATCCTGGCATCGGCGCATTCGAAACGACGACGACGCAGGAGTTCCTCGCGTCCGGATGGAACGGCGAATACCAGTGGCCGGTTCACAAGGACCCGATCTTCGTTCCGATCTTCACCGCTATTCTTGGCGGGGGCGGGATCACCTTCGGCAGCACGACCATCACCTACGCTGCGATTGCCTCCGCCATTGTCACCACCGCCCTGACGGTCGGTCTTTCGTACCTGCTGGCTCCGACCCCGCCGAAGCCGGAGGATGGCCGCCAGCCGCTGACACAGGCCATTCCCTACCGATTCTGGGGTGTCGGGCGGGCAAGGCTGGCCGGGGCGATGATGCTCTGGGAAACCGCAGACGATTTGATGATCTCCGTGCAGGCGATCGTCGCGCATCGGATCAACGGCTACATCGATTACTACTTCAATGACGACAAGATCGTGTTGACCGGCAACGATGTCAGCGCTGCCCATGGCAATCGCTACGGCACAACGAGATGTCAGCTTTATACCCGGATCGGGTTGACCCCTGAAACGGCCATCTCGGAAATCGTCGCCTATTTTGGGGCGGATGATATATGGACCGTCAACCATCGCGGCGATGGCCAGGCGTACATCGGCATGGTTGCCAAATCGCCTCAGGCCGAAGACTTTCAGTCGCTGTTCCCCTATGGCAAGCCGGCGCTCTCGGTAGTTGCCGAACTGGCTTTGTGCTGGGATTTTCGTGAGCCGTTGCAGGATCCTGAAGACCCCTCGACCTGGGTCTTCACGGAAAACCCGGCCATCCAGCTGGCCTGGCACGAGTGCTTCAACCCGTTTGGGACAAAGCGGGATTTCAGGAAGGCGCTGCTGCCGGTGCTCGACATGTGGCAGGAGGAGGCCGACGTCTGCGACGAGCTCATAGCGCGCGCTGTTGGCGGGTCCGAGAAAAGGTATACCTGCGGCGGCTTCGACACCACGGAGCATGATCCAAAGGCCGCGACCAATGCCATTCTCGCCGCATGTGATGGCTGGATGTGCGAGCGCGGCGATGGTGCCTTGCTGTTCGTCGCCGGCAAGTTCCGCGAGAAATACGTTGCCACGCTGACCGATGCCGATATCGTCGGCTACACCATCCAGCACGACGTTCTGCCGGAAGAAGAGGTCAACCGCCTCGTTCCGAAGTTCACCTATCCGGCGACGGATTACACCTCGACCGATACCGACTTCTTCGAAGATGTGCCTGCCCAGCTGCAGGCCGGCCGGGTGTTGCCGCAGGATGCCGCCTATCTCTGGGTCAATCAATGGCGCCAGGCGCGCCGTCTGGCCAAGCGCGAGTTCGCCCGCCTGCGGCAGAAAAAGCGCGGCTCCCTCGACGTCCGCTTCACCGGCATCAACGCAGTCTATGCGCCGTGGGTCAGGTTGCAGACCCCGGTAAGCATTCCTTCCATGGACGGGAAGCTGATCAACAACCGCCGCTCGGTGCTGTCGGTGCAGCGCGGCGGCTTCCAGATGACCTTCGTCGTCATGCCGGCCGACATCGATGCGTGGACCCCGGCAATTGACGAAGGATCGGCGCCGCCAGTGCCGCCGAAGCCGGAATCGGATGGCGTGCCGAGCGCTGTGATCGACACCGTCTATGCCGTGCCGTCTGCTGGTTCCGCCTATATCCGCGTCGCGATCATCGACCCCAACACCGCCGATGTCACGACGGTGCTGCGTTATCGGATCGTCGACACCGGCGGCGGTGTTCCCGGCGCTTGGATCGAACAGAAATACCCGGATGCCGTGCCGGCTGCCGGCCTGATCATCGTCAACACCAATGCGGTGCCACTGGAAACCCAGATCGAGGTGCAGGCCGCGTTCATCGGGTCGAACGGGAAGTATGGCACCTGGTCCGATTCTGAAATTGTCTACACGACCGGCACCGATGCCAGCTTCGACTTTTCTGTCGCCACCAACAGCCAATTCATCTTTGACGTCTAGGAGCCGACATGGCCGGAACAGCAGCAAGCTATAAGGACGCCTTGGCGGCAACGCGAAACCGCTCCGTCACCACGGTCGGCGGTCTCGACATCGCCCGGACCATCGCGGTTGACGAAACTGATGTGCCGGTGCCGCAGGCAACGTCGACCCTTCAGACCGCAGCCAACACCAAGCTCGACACCATCCAGGCCGATCTCGCTGCCGAGGCCATCCTTCTTGGGGCTGTAACAGAAACCGCGCCCGCCAGCGATACGGCATCGAGCGGCCTAAACGGTAGGCTGCAGCGCATTGCGCAGCGGTTGACGTCGCTGATTGCAGGCCTGCTTTCCGCCACCGCGATGTCGGACGCTGCACGAGTGCCGGTGTCACAACTTGATGGCCTGGCGGTCTCTGGGTCGGCCACCAGTGCCGCCGTCCTCTTTACCCAGGACATGCTCGGCTATGAAAGCATCGTCGTTCAGGTTACGAGCATTGGCGTTGGGAACACGGTAACTTTTGAGGCAAGCGCCGACAATACGAATTGGTTTGCATGCGCAGGGCTTCGATCGCTCGATATCGGCTCGGTTGCCCCACAGACGACCACAACCGTAACGGCGCTCCTCCAGTTCCCGCGCAAGGCCCGATATTTCCGCGCGCGGGTTTCGGTTTATGGGTCCGGCACGGTAACGGCCGTTGGTGAACTTAGTAAGGTCTCGGTCAGCAGTGTTGCTGGCGTTAATGTCGCAAATAACTCCCTGCCGATCGTTGGTGCGGCCGCGCATGACGCGGCGATCTCTGGCGCGCCGCTTCGGGGTGGCGCGCGTGCGCTGACTGCAAACTATACCGCGGTTCAGACCGGAGATGCGGCCGATCTGGTGGCGACCCTTGTTGGCGCTCTGATCCAGAAGCCATTCTCTATTCCAGAGGCGGATTGGTCTTATGCCGCAGCGTCTGGCGGTGAGGTCGGCACGGCCGACGTGCCGGTCAAGGCGGCGGCAGCGGCTGGTCTGCGCAACTATATGACATGGCTTTCCGCCGAAAACGTGCATGCCACGGTCGACACCGAAATTGTCGTCAAGGACGGTTCGACGGTGATCTACAGGGGCTTTCTCAAAGCGCTCGGGGTTGGCCCGCTGCGTATAAGCTTTCCTTCGCCGCTGAAATCTACCGCAGCGACCGCGCTCAATGTCGCCAACATCACGACTGGCGCGCAGGTCTATTTCAACTGCGGCGGCTACGTCGCGCCATAGACCTAAATCAGGCGCGCGCCCTGGGGTCACTTCGCTCATCCGAACGAATGCCACTATTTTTTGAACGGCCGCCTTCTTGGCCGGACCTGGAGAAATTCGCATGGTCGACCTTGCCAACACGATCTGGGCTGACGGACCGAGCGCAGCTCCATCGCAGCCGACGAAATCACAAATCCGCCAGTGGGGAACATACCTTGAATCCCTCGCCACTCTCGCGTTCACGAACGGCAAGGTCTACGCGACGAAGGCTGCGCTCGACGCCGACCTGACGCCGGCAGCCAATACTCCAGCGCTGGTGTCGGGCGACCCTGGCTACGACGGCCTTTACATGAAGGTCGGCGCATCTGCTACCGGATCGTGGTCTCGCCTCCTGGACTTCGTTCCGGGCACTCAGATCGTCCACGCTGTTGATGCTGGGGCAGGGACACCGAATGCCATTGTGGCAACGACCAGCATAGGCTTGTCGGCATCCGGTTCCCAAATCGTCCGCCTTGATGTCTTTGAGGCCAACACGGCGTCTCCAGTCACAGTTGCCTTCAATGGCGGCTCCGCGCTGACTATCAAGACGGCCGCTGGCAACAATGTTGTGGTGGGCGGGCTCACGGCCGGTCCGGTGCTTGGCTTTGTATCCGGATCCACTTTCCGCCTGTTATCCGACCAGGCTAGCGCTGCGATTCAATCCGCAGCCGAAGCCGCCGTGGTTTTGGCCGGCGCACAGGCCGATAGGGCAGAAGCGGCACGCGACATCGCGGAAGGCTTCGCCTCAGATATCGTCAGCCAAGGCAACGTGCCGATCTACGCCACTCGCACAGGCCTGGGCTCGCTGACAATCCCTGTCGGGATCAACAATATCACCCTGAACGGCTACGCATCGAATAGCGATGGTGGAGAAGGCAATTACCGGCGCGTCCTATTGGCCGACCTGACCGGCATCCCGACGCAGTGCTATAAACAGGATGCGGCCGGCGCCTACTGGCTTGATAGCGACAAGAATCCGCAGCCGCAAAAATACGGCGTCGTCAGCGACAATTTTGTAACCGACGACACCGCTGCATGGAATGCCTATTTTGCCGCGATGGCGGCACTTAACCGGCCGATCAAGATCAAGAGCTTCATCCGTTCGAAGATCACCGATACCCTGACCCTGCCTGTCTATGGCTTGGTGAGCGGGACGACAGCTTCTGCCTGCTATGTCGATCTGAGCAACGTCACGTTCAGGTATAGCGGGACACGGACGAAGGTCGTTCTCGATATCGTCGGGACTGCTGCCCTGCGTTTCTGGGAAAGCACCTTTTTGCTCCCCTGTGTCGTAGCAACCGGCGCGTTGCAGTGGCCCGCCACCCTCCAGACTGCCGACACCGCCATTCGCATGAGCTACGGCTTCTTTTGCAAGGTTGTTGAGAATTTCACCTACGGCTTCACCAAGGGCATTGAATACGTCAACTTTCCATATACGAAAATATATGGTCTGCATATTTCCGATGTTAAGTTTCAGCGCATCTTTACAACGTCCGGAACAGACCCTAACGCCGGATTTACCAATGCGTGCCAAGTTTTTGGAGGACGCCACGGTTGCACATCTTCTGCCGCACTACTTGGCAATGCGTACGGCCAAGTGTTTACTTGGAATAAAGTCGCCTCTTACCGTGGCAACAACAACCACGCCTTTCATGATCTGATCTTCGAACTCGGCCAGCCAGCGGGCGCGACATATCGCTGCCCGGTCCTGTTCGATGGCGTCGGCATCTACAATAAATTTACCGGCAGCCGCTTCGAGAGCTGCAAGGGACCGATGATGATCTGCGATGGCGGTCTGGTCAGCGGCGCTGCTGGGCCCTCCGCGTCCTTCAACGAGTTCGATGCGCCATGGAACAACTCTGCCGGGACGGTGCAGAAAATCTCGATCCTGCAAATCAACGGCGCGGTCGGCAACACCATGACCGGGCCGGGCGCTGTGGCCCATTCTTGGCGCCGGGGTGGACTTGGTAAGTTGCTGAAATCAGCCGGCGGTGCCGGTGCAGCGTACCTAAAGGGGGATGAACTCTTCCTCGTGGAAGGAGCTGGCGCTACTCCGATAAAGAAGCGGGTCACTACGTCGGCCGCCTCAATTGGCGCCCACAGAGATGCACTGCTTATCGCAAATGGAACGCGAGTTGGTGTGGCTGTTGATACGTCTAAGATTAAGACACTCCGTTTCCGCTACGCGGCGCAGGATAACTTCCCTGGCCGGCCTGCTTTCTACGCTTTCGACGCTGCGGGAGGGGCATTGACAGGTACCATCACCGAACTGCCCGCGACCTATGGCGCGGCCGACTGGTTGACGGCTGGCGAACTGGCGACGTGGGGAACTGAGCAATACGTCAAGGGCGGGTTTGCCTTCAACTCCACCCAGCCAATCCTGACGAACGGTCCGCCGGCTGCAGTGCAGGCTGATCTTGCCTATGCGAAGGATCTCTGGATTACGGTTCGGGATGAGGTCAAGACCCTTCATATGATGGTCGGCGGCGGGACAAACCCATGCGTCCTGCAAGCACTCGAAATCATTGGCTATAGCCATATGAATGCACCAGGGGAAGCCTACCCGACAATCACCGGGCTTGGTGCAATGCGTGTGTATTCGCCGGTCGATGATGATGGGGAAATGGCATTGGTGACAGCCGATCCTGTCATAGCAGGTGGTCATGGATTTTATCCTGCCGGCTCCATCATGGGTATGCGCAATGATGCTCCGGCGGCAGCAGCGGCAGCGATGTATTTCGCGCTCACAACCGGCTGGCTTGCGCCGGCATGGACGATCAGCACCGTCTATTCTGTCCCCGGCCAATTGGTCGCCAACGCCGGCAATATTTATCAATTGGTGACTCCCGGCACATCGGCGGGGGCTGGCGGCCCGACCGGGACCGGCACAGGAATCGCCGATGGCGTCGGGACGACTTGGGATTACATCGGCGTCAAGCCGACTTCCGGCGCTATTATTCGGACCTAGACTAGCGAACTTTGCCATTGCCTAAATAATTGGCAGACCCTATACCCAGAGACGGGCAATTATTCTGGGGTGGGGCAGGGGACGTGGAGCACGTAACACCGGGCAATATTAGCTATCAGAGATTAACGGCTCTGCTCTGGCTTACCGTCTATGTCGTTTGCTTTATGCACGCTTACATCAGTTGGGGAACAGTAACGTTTTTCTATCTCGGACTTTGGTACAACTACGATCTCGTCAATGCCCTGCTGGCCTACAGTATCATAGCCTTGTTCGGGTGTATCCTGCCAACATCGCTCAATCGATATTCTGATTTCGCCTGCTGGATCATTTTCCTGATCATTTTCATCCCGGCGATATTGTGCATCTCTGTTCAAGGGTTCGAATCGTTTAGTGCGCCCGGCCTGATGCTGTCATTGACGGTATCGTTCCTGTTTATGATCTACATTCCGAGAGTTCTTATTTTTCGCCAAGGTGTCATCACGCAACGCTTTCAATCCGATCGGTTTCTGTTTCTGTTCATGGGGGTCTATTTCGCTGCGGTTGCGTTTTATTTCTACGAGTTCCGGGGAATGCTGAGGTTTTCCAGTCTTGAATCGCTGTACACTCAGCGCGCTCTATTCGCCGCGGCTGCCCCTAGTACACTCGCCTTGTATCTGACGGGCTGGCTATCGAACGCGATGAACCCTTACCTGCTGGCGGTGGGCATGTTCGACCGGTCCCGGCGATGGTTGCTGCCCGTTGCCATAGCGGGCCAGGTCCTAGTGTTCATGGCGTTCGCCGGCAAGGTGATGCTGGTCATGCTTTTTGTCGTGGTCGGGTTTTACCTCTTCGCGATCAAGAATGGCCGCATCGTGGTTTCACGCCTCACCTTCGGAGCGGCGGCGCTGGGCATGCTGGTTTCTGCAATCCTCATCGTTACGGGGGATCGGCCGTCAGGAGTTGCTTTCGACGTCGTGTCCACGATCTTCATGCGGACGCTCGCCTTGCAAGGGGCAATGGTAGGGGTTTACGCGGACGTGTTTTCCGACAGCCCTCTAACCTATTGGTCACATTCGAATATCCTCAACCTGTTCATCGAGTATCCCTACAAGGTCCCGTTGGGGTTTGTCGTTGGCATCCGGCTTGCCGGCGGCGACGGCTTCAACGCCAATTCGAGCTTTTGGGCAAGCGACGGGCTGGCGGCGTTCGGCATGATCGGCGTCATGATCGTCGGGATTGTCTTCGGCGTGCTGCTCAGTCTTGCCAATAAAGTGGTGACGCGTGCGCGGCTTGCCTTTGCCGCAACTGTGTCGCTGCCGTTTCTCATGCAGGAGGCGAATATCCCGCTGCTCACCGGCCTCGTAACCGGCGGCGGGTTGTTCATGGTGGCGATGATCGCATACGGTATGCCGGCTCCAAAGATGCGCAGGATGGCGCCTTACGGCCCGCCGCGCGGCTCATTGGCGGCGCGGCAGTTCGCGGGTCAACTGAAAGAGCGTATCGCCAGGTAATGCGGAAACTGTGGTTCTTCGCCTTTTTTGCCCTATTCGCGACCGGCTTCATGGTTGTGATTGCAAGGATGGGCGTTGACGTGAGGCACGTCGAAGTGAAGCCGGCGGCACTTAAGCCTATGACCGGCAGGCTCACGGTCCGTTCGCTGGACGACATGTCGCTCTATACCACGTACTACACGAAGATCGTCCTGTGCGGCGTTGAGCCAAGACCGATCGTGTCGGCCAGGGACGCGGCGACAGCGGTGCAGACGTTTCAAGGGAACACCCTCACTTGCAAGCCTGTCGGGCTGGAGACGCCTTGCGATGGCAGGACGGCGCCGAAATTCAATGGCGCAATCGTCGTGCAATGCTTCCTGCCTGATGGCACCGATCTTGCGGCAAAACTCGTAGAGACGGGGCTGCTTTGCGGCCTTCCCGCCCAGGCTGGCGGCACCTACAAGGCCTGCATTTACTGACCCGAGATTCGTTCGAAGGCAAAGGTCTCTTCGGCGGTCTTTTCCTTTCCGCTTCTAATCCGCAACGCCATTAGGCGCTCAACCCCCGCAGCCAAGTTAATCCAGCAACCTGCCCGTGAGGGCGGAAAGGAACTGCTATGGACCGAAACGTTCCCAGGGGAGCGGCGATGCTGCTCGACTTCATCGGAAGCATCGAGGCGCCGCACGGCTATGATACCGTGTACGGCAACAACCAGGCCAAGCTGCCGAAGCCGCTTACCAGGATGACGATCGACGAGGTGATCGCGGCCGGCTCAAGCTGGACGAAGCGGTTCGGTAGCTCGGCCTGCGGCAAGCTGCAGTTCATGAAGGCGACGCTTCAGCGTCTCAAGAAGGTTCTGGGCTTGATCGGCAAGGAACTGATGGACGGGCCGATGCAGGAAGCTCTCGGCTATCAGCTGCTCAAGGAACGCGGCTTTACCGAGTTCATCGCCGGCCGGCGCTCTCGTACCGCCTTCGGCCTGGCGCTGGCGCAGGAATGGGCGTCGTTTCCGGTGCTGCAGGCGACCAAGGGTGCGCATCGCAAGGTGGCCCGTGGCGAGACCTATTATGCCGGCGCCAGGCTGAACAAGGCCCTGCTCGCTCCGGAGCGGGTCGAAGCAATGCTTGACAAGGTCAAGGCCGCGGGAGGCGCGACGGCCGCCGCTCCGCAGCCGCCGGTCGCCGCAACGCCTCCTGCGGCCCCGCCCGTGGCGGCAGAGCCAGCCACTGCGGACGCTCCGGCCAAGGAAACGATCGCGCGCGTGCAGCAGCAGCTGAAGGATCTCGGCTACACCGAGGTCGGCGGTGTCGACGGCAAGGGCGGCACAATGACATCGACCGCGATCCGCGCCTTCCGCGCCGAAAACGGCTTGCCGGACGGCGACGGCATCGACGACGATCTGCTGCTGGCGCTGCAGAAGGCCAAGCCGCGCGTGCTGGCGCCGGCGCGCACCGATGCCACGCCAGACGTCGTGCGCGAAAAGGTGCCGGAGGTCCGCACGAACTGGTTGACCAAGGTCGGCGCTTTCTTCGCCAGCATTTTTGCGCTGATCGGCAGCTTCTTTGACGGCATTCTCGGCAATCTCGACCAGGCTTCCGGCGTCATGCAGCCGGTGAAGGATGCCGCCGGCGACGTGCCCGGCTGGGTGTGGATGCTGGGGATCGCCGTGGTTGCCGGCGGGCTATATCTCATTGCCCGCCACGGTGAGGCCAAGGGCGTCGAGGCGTTCCAGAGCGGGGCACGGCGATGAGCGAGGTCAAGATATCGTGGTGGGAGCCGACTGATAGCGAGCGCCAGTGGCTTCGCCGGTATACGTCGAGCGACCAGCACAAATGCTCGGCGACGGGCGGCTATTGCAATGCCATGTTCGAACTTGGCGAAGCCGACATCCTATACACCAAGGATGGCTATATCGCCGGCGACAGGGACAACCGAAAGCCGGCCGACGGCGACCATCGCTGGCCGAAGGCCTGCAATGCCTGCGGTCGACCGTTCGGCGACGACGATCCGCATCAGCTCTTCGGCAAGCAAATCTACATCTGCGAGGCGACAGGGGAACGCTCTACGCTCGATAAGGTGCCTGTCGGCGGCTGCTGGGACGCATGGTGGATTTCCGAGCGTCGCCGGGAGGGTCCGACCGGCTCCGGCTATATGGTTGGTCCTGATCATCGATCGCTCGTGGTGAAACTGCCTGGCAATCACGACTGGTATATCGATAGCCGCGCCAGTAACTGCACGAAGCCGGACGAAAGCGAGCATTCCTGCTGGGTCCGCCATGGCCGCCCTGAGGATGGCACGCTGCATGTCGACAAGGACGGCAACACCTGCGCGGCAGGGGCGGGCTCGATAGCGGTTCCAGGCTTTCACGGGTTCCTGCATCACGGCGTCCTGAGGGATTGCTGATGTCCGCGCTCATCGGAATCGTCGCCGGCTTTGTGGGCGTTCCACGCCCGCTCGCCTGCATCCTGGCATGGGCCGTCATGCTGCTCGCGATCTCCGGCACCGCCTTTGGCGGCTACGAGCTCATCAAGCATTGGGGAGCGCAGGAAGTGCGCGACCAGATCGAAAAGGACAACCAGCATGCGATTCGCAAAGGCATTGAAGCCAGCCGGTCTCTTGACGACTGCATTACTGCTGGCGGGGTGTGGGACTTCCGGCGTCAGCGGTGTTCCGGCGCTACGCTTGGCCCTCGGTAACAGCTTGGCGGGCGCTGAGGGCAAGACGGTCGAGGATCAGAACCGCATCGACCGCACGATGGCGCCGGGCTGCGCGATCGGCCTCTACAAGCCCGGCGAATGCGATCGCCACTCAAAGGCGAGCGGTGCGCGCCGCGCCGAACTGAAATCCTGATTGGGCGGGAGAACCGATGCCGGAAACAGATCCGCTGGCGTTGCCGCAGCGTTGGCGGGAGCTCGACAAGCGCACCATCGAAATGGTGGCGCGATGCAACGAGGAAGAGCGCGAACGTATCATCCAGATCAGTCATTTGTCGAAGAAGCAGATGGACCGGCTGGACCAGTTCCTGAAGCTGCCCGATGACAAATGGGAGGCGGGCTTCCGGATCGTCACCCGCTCGGTGATCTTCAATAAGACGCTGCGCTCGGCGCCCAAATTCGTGCTCGGGCTTGCCGCCGTGCTGGTGGCGCTGAACCAAGTATGGGCGCTGCTGGCGCCCTATCTGAGGTCAATCAAATGAGGGCCAGATGACGGTGCTGGAACGAACGCGCGCCTTCGACTGGCGCTCGGCGCTGGTCGCTTCGCCCTTTGCCGTGCTCCTGGCATGGCTGGTGACCATTCTGATCGACCGCGAGCCGCCCATCGTCTTCGAGACGGCGAGCGTGCTGACGCCGCAGGTGCCGCAGGGCGGCGTGCTCGACGTCCAGTACACGGTGATCCAGAACCGCATCTGCGCGGCGACCGTCGAGCGCTACGTCACCGATTCGGATGGCGCCGTGCATGTGCCGTCGACCTACACGGTCGGCCGCCGGCCCTTGATCGACGGCTATCCGCCGGAGGGCCGCGAGACCTATCAGCGCTCGATCACCATCCCGCTGGCCACGTCGCTCGGCCGGGCGCATTACGAGGCGCGCTTCACCTACACCTGCAACATCCTGCAGAAGCTGGCCTTCCCGATCGTGGTGACGGCGCCGACCGTCTATTTCGACATCGTGCCGGCGCCCGCGACGCTGACGCCGCTCACGCCGGAAGCGCCTTAGCAATCCGCGCCCGGCGGCTCCGGGCAATCTCCCAAAGGAAAACACTTACATGACCACGACCATCAAGGTGAACACCAACGGCAACTACGTCTCGACCATCAAGATCAACGGCGTGGAGTCCGGCACGGTCGGTCCAGGCTTCCCGGCTGAAAAGTCGTTCGGCCTTCCGCACAACAACGGCGGCCCATCTGTGTTTGAAGTGTTCGAACGCCAGGCTACGCCCGAGGAGATCGAAGCGGCGAAAGCCGCCGCGACCAGCTGATCATTCTCCCGGCACCAGCACTATGATGATCGCCCGCCGTACCGAAAGGTGCGGCGGGCTTTTTGCGTTCAAGGAACCGAAACGTTCAAAGTTTATTGAATAGGTGCATTGCGTGGGGTTTGTATGAGCGGGGCCAGGCTGGCGTTTATTCCTCCGATGGAGCCGAAGCTGGTCGCCAAGCCGCCGGGGGGTGACGACTGGATTCATGAGATCAAGCTCGACGGCTACCGCGCCCAGGTCGTCATCAATGGCCCGGGCGACATCCGTGTCTTCACCAAATCCGGTGCCGACTGGACGAGCAAGTTCAAGGGCGTCGCCGAAGCCGCGCGGGAGCTTGAGGTTGAGAATGCCATCATCGAGGGCGAGGCGGTCGTCCCCAACAAAGCCGGGCTGCCCGATTTCAACGCGCTCCAGAAAGCCGTCCACAGCGATCCCTATGCCATGTACCTCGGCGCTTTCGACATCATGCATCTTGACGGCCACGACCTGCGCGACATCGGCTGCAAAGCGCGCCGGGAAATGCTCTACAGCATCATCAAGCCGAACAGCAGGATCCAGTTCAGCGAGGCCATACCCGGTGACGCCAAGTCGATCTTCTACTTGGCCGACCAGGCCGGACTCGAGGGCGTCGTATCAAAACGCGCCGACAGCAAATATCGCAGCGGCCCGACGTCGAACTGGCTGAAGACAAAGAGCTGGACCATCGACGAATTCGAACTGCTCGGCGTCGAGCGCGAGCCGGGCAAGGCGGCATTCGCGTTGCTGGCTGATCCCGGCACCGGCAAATATCTCGGTACCGCCTTCATCACCTTGGGCCGCGACATGAAAGATAGGCTGTTGAAGCGCGTCCGGGAGCACGCCGGCCCACCGCCAGAGGCCATGAAGAAGCGGCCGGCGACGCAGTGGGTCAAGCCTGGCGTAAAGCTGCGCGTCAAGCATCTCCGTGGCGATCACAGCCACATACGCCATGCATCGCTGCTCGGCTTCAGCGATGAGGAATAGCAGTCAGCCGGCGAACAGGTGCTTGGAGCCTGTCGTCACAATCCAGTTCGCCCGGTCAATATGGCTGCGAACAGCGTTGCTGGCGCGCACCGGTTCAAGAGCCGGGTCGATGCCGAGAATGAGATCTGCCATCTCCTCTACGCTGGCACTGTCGGCGCAGGCGTCCAAGATCTGCAGGTAGATGGTGAAATTCTCTTTATCGTAAACCGTGATGGAGTCCGACCACGGAACTTCTTCAAGGAGTCCAGGTTTCATGACGAACATGCCTTTTCAGATTGCCATGTCACCGGGATGATGCCGCGGGCTTGGCATTCGTCAAGGGCCAGCGTTATATCGACCGGATGGCGAAAGGCTGGACACTACAATCTTTGATCGATGGCAAGATGCGGCTCATCGCGTTTTGCCACAATTCGCGATGCCACCATAATCAGACGCTCAATCTAGAGAAGCTGAAAGCGAAGCTCGGTCCGGATGCGCCGGCGATGGCTGATGATCTCATTCCGAAGCTGAGGTGTGCGAAGTGCGGCGGCAAAGCCGTCGGCCTGACCTATACACCGGACAACATTAAAGTCTCCGGCATGGGCCATCGCATTGACGGACCGCGCGCCCAGAAACCGCCCAGATACGGGGCCTAAGCGCCCAGTTTCAGGGGAAATAGCTGGGCACAAACGGCACAGAAAAGCCCGGAAAGCCGCCATTTCTGCGGTTTGAACGCTCGTTTACACCGAAGATGTCGGCGGTTCGAGCCCGTCATCGCCCACCACTTTCCATCGACGTGTCCATTCAGGCATTGTCTTTTTGCAATGTCCGGTTCGCACGCCTGCACTGTCAGAAAATCGTCCAACTGGCGGTTGGTAGACGCAACTACCTGGCATCCCTTATCATTCTGCTTGATCGCCCCGCCGCATCGGAAAGATGCGGCGGGCTTCTTCGTTGCCCAGGCACTGGTCTTCGCGATAATATTGGCATCGTTTGGAGGTCGGAGCGTGAAAGAATTCCCTCGGAAGCCCGACAATAACCAGGCAGCACGTGCCCGTCAGGCTACTGAACACGGAACCGCGCTGATTGAAGAGCTTCGCTACACGATCGCCCTGTCGCGCCGGCTGATCGAGGCGTCACATTCACTGCTGAAGAGGTCGCAGAGCCAGGGCAGGCGTCTCGAGAGTGATGGTATCGAGATTGGCTAATAGGCACGTGGTTTGTCGACGCTAAGGTCCCCGTCGTGCACATGGACCCTTCGATACTGAGTTGTCCCGGCACACGATCGACGCAACTAGTGGTTTCGTGGTTGCGGCGGTATCTCCGCTCCCAACCGCTTCACAGTCCGGGGTGGGCGCATAAACAGTAGGACTTTGGTCTGATCGAACTGCCTTTCCCGTGGGACCTAAGTCTGATCTGCTGGCTACCTGGGTGGCAAACGATTGCCGAAAGATAAAACCTACAGTAATTTAAGGAAGCACAAAAGAAAGCTAAAATCTTACTTGCATATGAGCATGGGCGGGCGCGAAAATATTCCTGGATGGCTTGCGAGTCATCTTGCGGATGATGCGGTGATCGCAGGAGATCTCGCCGATAAGATATCTAAGGAGGCTGAAGGAAACCGGCTTCCGGGCGAACGGGTTGTGGAGACAACCCGTAGCGCAGAAGACACCTTCAAGAAGGAAAAAGGCGAACCGTATCGCCGCGCCACGATTGCGGGAATCTTGGCCAGCGGCTCATTCCTCGCGCTGTTGGTGTTAGCGATCTATCTGCTTTATGTGTTCTCGATCGTGGCCGGGGAAACGGTCGCGAATGTTCCCCTGCCGCCCACAGTGAACTAGCCGCTCCGCCACACTCGAATTAGCCCCGCACTGTGTTGATGCTGGTGACTTTCGTGTCTGCGGTGGACCACGCGAGGAAGGTTTCGTTCCCGCGGCAAAGGTGTTCACACGGGGCAACTGGCTGCTGCAGAACGGCAGCATTGTACTTCCATCGGCCTCCCGGTTCTTTGCAACTTAGGCGATTGGCTTGTCGCAGATCAGCCTGCAATCGCCGGAGCGTGAGCGATCAGTTTCGCCACATAAACACAACGCTTCGATGAATCAGCGTCCTGCACCACCTCAAATCCAATCGCCTTATAGAACTTCAGCGCACCATCGTTCTCCGGCATGACTTCGAGGTGAATGCCGGTCGAGCCGCTCGCGGCAAGGCGCTGCTCGAGGAAGGCCATCGCGCGCCTGCCGATGCCTTTCCCGCGCGCTTGCGGCAACAGGTCGATATGGCCGTGCGACGGATAGGCGGTCAGCGCAGGCGGGACAGCGAAATCGGGATGATGGACCCGGTGCCGCGCCCAGTCGCTGCCACGCCAGCGTGAGCTGTCGGGTCCCGGGTCTGCCACGCGCCGCTGTAGGTCCGGGTACCAGTCTGATGCCAGGCTGGCATTGAAAGCGGCTGTTTCGGCTGCGCCAAGCAGATAGCCGGCCGCACCTGTCGGGCTATCGATAATAAAGGCCAGATCGGGTTCGAGGGCCTGGTAGGGAATGGTGTAGAGCAGGCCGAGCAGGTCCGGGTCGTCCTGTCGGCCGCTGGCGTCCTTGCCAGCATCGCCGGTCTTGAGACAGATCATCGCAAGTGCCGGATGATCGGCGGCGGTCGCCCAGCGCAGGAAGAAACCGCCGCCGAAATCGATGATCATGGCGGCAGCAGCCGGAAATCCTTGCCCTCGGGCAAAAGCTGCCCGCCGTCGACGATGATGGTCGTGCCGGTGATGTAGGCGGCGTCATCCGAGGCCAGGAACAGGAAGGCATTGGCCACATCGCGTGGGCTGCCGAGACGGCCGAGCGGGATGGCGTCTTCCATGTTCTTGATGAAGGCCGCACCGCGGTGCTGCTCTATGCCTTCGGTGAGGATGTTGCCGGGCTCGACGCCGTTCACGGTGATGCCGTACGCCGAGAATTCGAGAGCCGCCGAACGGATGAGGCCGTTGATACCGGCCTTGGTCGCCGAATAGTGGCCATGACCGGGGCTGGTGACGTGCGGGCCGGTGATGGAGGAGGTGAACAGCATGCGGCCAAAATGCTGTGCCTTCATCGGCACCAGCGCCGCGCGTGCGGCGATGAAGCTGCCACGCAAGTTCACCGCCATGACCCGGTCCCAATCGTCGGGACTCGTGTTTTCCAGCAATTGCCAAGGATAGATTCCGGCATTCTGCACCATGATGTCGAGCCGGCCGTGACGGTCGAGCGCCAGTGCAACAGCAGCCTCGGCATCGGCCATCTGCGAGATGTCGGTGCGAATGAAGGCGGCGCCAAGCTCGTCCGCAGTCGCTTGCCCGGCCTCAACCTCGGTGTCGGCCAGGACCAGCTTCGCGCCCTCCTCGGCAAAGCGCTGTGCGATCGCCTTGCCGATCCCGCGTGCGCTTCCGACGACCAGCGCGACCTTATCTTCCAGACGGCCGGTCATGCCAGCCTCTGGCGAATGGTCTGCTTGAATGCGTCGAGCAGCACGGCGGCGAGCACCAGCAGGCCATGGATCACCTGGGTGAAGTTGGCCGGCAGGCCCATCAAATTGATCGCTGTGTTGATGGCCGAGAGCAGCAGCACGCCGGCATAGACGCCGGGCAAGGTGCCGACGCCGCCCTTCAGGCTGACGCCGCCGATGACGACCGCGGCGAAGGCATTGAACAACAGGCCGACGCCGAGATTGGCGGTTGCGCCGGAGGTGCGGATTGCCAGCAGCCAGCCAGCAAGACCGGCAATGGCGCCGGCGAGAACGAAGGCTATGACCAGGTTGCGGTTGACGCGGATGCCGGCGCGAAAGGTCGCAGTCTCGTTGCCGCCGATCATGACCAGGTGCCGGCCGAAGGGCGTCTTGGCCATGATCAGCGAGAAGACGATGAAACAGGCGATGGCGATCCAGGCGGTCAGCGGCAGGCCGCCCAGGCGCTGGATGGCGAACCAGCGGATTGCCGGCGCAAGGTCCTGTGCCGAGCGGCCGCCGGAAATGACCAGCACCAGGCCGCGCACCCAGATGTAGGAGGCCAGCGTGATGATGAAGGCACTCATCTTCA
The DNA here is from genome assembly GCF_040319465.1 of Mesorhizobium sp. M0910. Classification (NCBI taxonomy): domain Bacteria; kingdom Pseudomonadati; phylum Pseudomonadota; class Alphaproteobacteria; order Hyphomicrobiales; family Phyllobacteriaceae; genus Mesorhizobium; species Mesorhizobium sp. M0910. The sequence goes on along the minus strand of NZ_JAMYNZ010000008.1, from coordinate 100,500 downwards.
CCTTGACCACCAGGTAGCCGTTGATGACGCCGATGAGGCCGCCTACGGCAAGGGCGATGAGCAGCGAAACCGGAACCATCAGCCATTGCGGCTGCAACTGGATGCCAAGGCCGATGCCCGACGAGCAGAACAGAATGCCGACCGCCATGGCGCTGAGCGCCGCCACCGATTCGACAGACAGGTCCATATGGCCGGCGATGATGACAGCGCCAAGCCGATCGACATGACGCCGAGCACGCTCGACGCCTCGATGATGTTGGCGAAGATGCCGAGCTGAAAATAGTTCGGGATAAGGATGGAAAAGACCACCAGCACGAAGACCAGCATGAACCAGACGAGATTGTCGAGGATGAACTCGAGGGTTTGGCGCGTGCGGGGGTTCATCTCAGGATCCGGTTGGCGCCGACCCCGAAAAACCACTCGGTTTTCGGACTATCAGGCGCGGTTGAAAATTGCTGCAGCATTCCCGTGCGCGTCCGTTCGAACGCACCGGAGCTGCAGGGCAGGGCTCCGGGCCGGCATGGCCCGGAGCTTCTGGCGAGTTCGCTATTCGACCGGCTTTATGGTTTCGGTCGGCGGCTTCATGTTGCCCCAGAAGGCCGGGTTATCGACATTTTCCTTGGTGATCGCAGCGCCGGGGATCTTGATGTTCGGCCCCCACGCTTCCTTGGTCAGGGTCGATTTCAGGCCAAGCACGTCATATTCACCTGGCTTGATCTCCTGCTTGTTGACCACCTTGTCCATGAACATCGCGACCGCCGCAGCCTGGGCGTAGAGCGGCTGCTCGACTTCGACATTGAGCCAGCCCTTGCGGATCAGGTCGAGGCCGACCGGAGCGCCGTTCGAGCTCATCAGCATGACGTCGCCCGGTTTCTTGCCGGCGGCCTCGAGCGAGGCGACGGCGGCGACCGAAAGATGCGCGGCGTGGCTGAAGATCAGGTCGATGTCGGGGTTGGCGAGCATCTGGTCGGCAACGATGGTGCCGGCGTTACTGGCCTCCCATTGCATAGCCGGCAGCGAGATGATCTTGACGTCCGGGAACGCCTTCATCTTCTCCTCGAAACCCTTCTGGATGTCGAGCGTGTAGGGGTCGCCCGGATCCCCGAGCACCTGCAGGATCTTGCCCTTCACCGAGCCGTTCTTCGCGGTCAGCAGCTTTTGCGCCTGATCGGCGGCGACGTAGCCGATCTCGACGGTTCCGGCCACCGAGGTGAAGTCGGACGGGGTCGAGGTTATCTGGCGGTCGAACTCGACGACCGGGATGCCGGCGGCACGGGCCGCCTCGACCGACGGCTTCAGCGCATTGAAATCGACGGCGGCAAGGATGATCGCCGCCGGCTTCAGCGCGATGACGTCGTTCATCTGCGATTGCTGCGCGTCGGTCTTGTTGTCGGCGTTCAGCGTCTTCATCTCGTAACCGACCTGCTTCAGGAACAGTTCCAGCGCGCTCACCGAGCCGGTCTGGAACTCATCGAGCAATGTCGGCACCATGTAGTAGACGGTGCCCTTCGACTGAGCGAATGCCGGCGTGAGCGTGGCAAAGGCCAGTGCCAGGATACCGAAGACGGAAAGAAGTATTTTCTTCATGTCGTTCGCTCCTCTTGCGCCGGACCCCTCATTTGTCCCTCAGTTCGCCGGTCCGGCACCGGCGAGCGTCTCTCCGGTGATCATGTTGATCACCGCGTCGGGACTTGTTTTGTTGCGTGCGACATCGCCAGCCACGACACCTTGCCGGATCACCACGATCCGGTCGGCGACCTGGAAGGCCTGTTGCATGATATGGGTGATGATGACGACGCCGATGCCCTGGCTCGCCACCTGGCGGATCATGTCGAGGCCGCGCCGCGTCTGCTCGACGCCGAGCGCCGCGAACGGCTCGTCGAGAAGCACCAGCTTGCCGCCAAAATGCACGAACCGATTGAGCTCGATGGCCTGCCGCTGGCCGCCGGAAAGATGCTCGACATTGGTGCGAAGCGAGGGAATGCGGGTGCCGGCGCTGGCCAGTGCCCTTTGTACCACCTGCTCCATCGCGCGCTCGTCGAGTACCGGAATGCCGAGAACCTTCCTGGTGATCTCGCGGCCCATGAAGAAATTGGCGACCACGTCGACGTTGGTGCAAAGCGACAGGTCCTGGTAGACCGTCTCGATCCCAGCGGCCTTGGCCTCGGCGGGAGATTTGGCCAGGAATTCCTTGCCTTCGAACAGCATGCGGCCGGAGGTCGGCTCGAGGCCGCCGGCAATGATCTTGACCAGCGTCGATTTGCCGGCGCCGTTGTCGCCCAGAAGCGCCACCACTTCGCCCTTGCCGATCGAAAAGCTGATGCCTTTCAGCGCTTCGATGGCGCCGTAATTCTTGGCGACGTTGTCGAGCACCAGCAGCGGTTCACTCATGCCGCGATCCCCTTGTTATGCAAGAGATCCCGACCGCGTTCGCGTTCGGCGGTGAAGATCTGGCCGAAGCGCGGCGAAAGCACCCCCGAAACGGCAAGTGCGGCGGCGCCGCGCAACACCGCATGCTGGCCGCCGCGTGCGACGCTGACGCGGGGCGTCGTGCGATCGCTTCGCGCCGAGACCGAATTGGGCAGGTGCGCGGCCGCGCCGGCAAGCCTTTCGAGCAGGTCGGTGGATGCCAGTCCGCCGAGGATGATGGTTTCGGGGTCGAACAGGTTTTCGATGATGGTGACGGCGTTGCGGAATATCGGCGCAATCTCGCTCACCCACTCGGCGTCGGCGATTTTGCGGCGCCGCAGCGCCTCGAGCGAGAGATACCGTTCGAGGCAGCCGCGATTGCCGCACGGGCACGGCTCGCCGCCCGGCACAGCAGGAATGTGGCCGATCTCGCCGGCATTTCCCCAGGCGCCGCGCAATGCGGCCCCATCATGCACCATGACGCCGCCGAGGCCGACACCGAAATAGAGATAGTAATATTCGGAATATGCCGTCCCGAGGCCGTAGAGGCGCTCGCCGATAGCCGCCGCCGCCATGTCGGTTTCGAAAAAGGCCGGCAGCCCGGTTGAGGCGGCCAGCCGCTCGCGCAGCGCCACATCCTTCCAGCCGGTCATGGTGGTCGGCCCCACAAAGCTCATGGACTCCACGCCGAACGGTCCGGGCAGCGCCATGCCGATGCCGAGAACGCGGCCACCGGGCCGCAATGCCGTCAATTCGAGCACCATGGCGCCGATCAGGTCGAAAGCGTGGTCGGGCGTTGCATTTGGGGCTTCGCGGTAGGTGCTCTCGATAACATCGCCGCTTAGGTTGATCAGGGCGGCATTGATGCCCAGCGGGGTGACGTGGATGCCGACGGCATAGCCGCCTTCCGGATTGATGCGCAGCGTCGCCGGTGGCAGGCCGCGCCCCTTGGGCTCTTCGCGCAGCGACAACACGTAACCGTGCTCTTCCAGCTCGCGAACGATGGTCGACACCGTCTGCACGGTGAGCCCGACGCGTCTTGCAATGTCGCCGCGGGCAATCGGTCCGTGAAGGCGGATGGATTCGAGCACGATGCGCCGATTATACGGCCGCCCGAACTCCTGATTGGTTCCCCGCAGTGCCATGCCTTGCGCCCTCGAGAGAGGTCAGACTGGCACCGAAGATTTATTCAGTCAAATGGAATTCAAAAATAAAATTGACACCCCGTACGGAGCGAACCTGGCGGATGGCCGCTCAGAGGCATGGTCAATACCGGATGGCACGGCGCTCCAGCAGAACCACGATTGCGAAGATCGCGATTGACAAGGACGACGACAGCACGATCGCCGCATAGAGCCGATCTGATTGATAGTTGAAGGTCGCCTGGATGATGAGCGCGCCAAGGCCCTTGTCCGACCCGATCCACTCGCCGACGATGGCTCCGATCACGGCCGTGGCCGAAGCGATTCGTAACGAGGAGAACAGCATCGGCAATGCTCTTGGCAGGCGCAGGCTCCACAAGATCTCCCAGCGCGTGGCCGACAGCACTCGGAACAGTTCGTGCTCGTTGTCGCTGGCCGAGTCCAGCCCGCGGATCATGCTGACCAGCGTCGGGAGGAAGCAGATCACCGCCGCGATCACGATCTTCGGCGTCATGCCGAGCCCGAAGGGAGCAGCCCGGCTCCCTAGAGGTACCGCTCGACCTTCTTGCCGACGGTCAGAAACCCCAGCGGATCGATTGCCTCGCCGTTGTGGCGGACCTCGTAATGCAGATGCGGGCCGGTTGAGCGGCCGCTGTTGCCAGTCTTGCCGATGATGTCTCCGGCATCGAGCTTCTGTCCGACGGCGACGTCGATTTCGCTGAGATGCCCGTAACGCGTCACAAAACCGTTGCCGTGGTCGACCTCGATCATGCGGCCGTAGCCGCCGTTCCAGCCGGCCTTGACGACCACGCCGGCTGCCGTGACCTTGGCCGGCATACCGATCGGCGCCCTGAAATCCATGCCGGAATGCAAGGCGGCCGTGCCGAGGATAGGGTCGGTGCGCACGCCGAACGGGCTGGTGACGCTATGGCCGGGCGCGGGGTTGGCGAGCGGCAGCCGCCGCGCTTCCTTTTTAAGATGATCCAGCGCATCAAGAGCCTCGTCCAACTCCTTGACCTTGCTGTCGAAGACCAACGAGCTGTCGAGTGGTATCAGCGGGCCACCGACGTCGCTCTTTTCGAAGTCGCTATCGACGGGCAGGCCGGCGGCCTCGAGCGCCTGCGAGATCGCGTCGGCGCTTTTGTAGGCATTGTCGGCAAGTGTGGCGATGCGGGTGAGCTGCTGGCTCTCGATGGCCTTCAGCGAGTTGTTGATCGAGACGAAGAGCTTGTCTGCCCGGTCGGCCGCGCTTTCGCTCGGCAGCGGATCGGCGCGGGTCGACCACAGTGAGAACGGCCTGGTGTCGTTGCTGGGAAGGGGGGCAGCAAGGCTGGCGACGGAATAGGCCATCGGCTGGATGCTGCCGGTCGCGTCGGCATGTTCGTCCGGCTTTGCCGTCGGCACGGGCGGCGTTGCGACCTCGTTTTCGGCTCGTTCGAGGATCGGCCCGAGGCGGCCGTGACGCAGGCTGAGCTGGCTCTGCCGTTCCAGCAACTCGCTGACCTTGGTTTCCATCAGCTGCTGATCGAGTAGCTGGCGGCTGGTGATGCGGTCGACCTGGCTGCGCAGTGCCGAGATGCGGTCTTCGTAGGCCTGCTGCATGCGCGCCTGCCGCGCCGTCGTGGCGCCGATCAGGTCGTCGCGCAGCACCAGATAAGAGGTCGCCAGCAGGTAGCCGATGACGATCGCCGCCAGCGCCGAGCCGCAAAATGCCGCAAGCCACGGGCGTATGGTGAAATGCCTTATCTGGTCGCCCCGGGCGATGATGACCGTGTGAGGCTCTTTGCGTCTGCCGAAGACCGCTGACTGACTGGCTACGTTCACGGGACCAAGCTTTCGTTACGACACCAACGACGAGCCTGATTACACATTATTAGGGTTAACAAAGTTTTGCCGGATCGAACGACAGGCAAAGGTCTTCGCGCAAAACGGGTATCGCATTGCGGCGGCCTGGCGCAGCTCTCAAAGAGCGCGAATCGCGTTCAGCACCTCTTCGGCGTGCCCCTTGACGCGGACGTTGCGCCAGATCCTGGCGATGCGTCCGTCGCGGCCGATCAGGAACGTCGCCCGCTCGACGCCCATATAGGTGCGGCCGTAGAGCTTCTTTTCCACCCACAAATGGTAAGCCTCGATCACTTTGCGCTCTTCGTCGGCGACAAGATCGACGCTCAGATCGTACTTCGCCTTGAATTTGTCGTGTTTCTTGGCGCTGTCCGGCGAGAGCCCGATGACGACAGCGCCGGCCTTTTCGAACTCTGGCTTCAACTGCGAAAAGCCGATCGCCTCGTTGGTGCAGCTTGTGGTGTCGTCCTGTGGGTAGAAATAGAGTACGATGGGTTTTCCCAGCAATGCGGCGAGGCTGAGTGAACCGCCGCCGTCGCGCGGAAGATCGAATTGCGGCGCAACATCGCCCACGTCGAGGTCAGCCATACCGATGCCCTTGTTTGAAGTTACGCGCCAGGCTGCACCGATATAATGTCGAGCGAGGATTCGTCCACGATCGAATTCGTCTCAACGGAAGATTGCGTGGATCAGGAGCTACCGCAGCACGAGAAGATCAGGTTCAGGCGTGACGAGATCACCGACCTGGGAACCTTTCCGTCCGCGTGCCGCGTCCCGCCGCTCGGCCAGGCGTCGATCGGTCGCGGCGTCCGTTTGATGGCGCGGCTGTTTGCCGGCCTCGTCGCCCTTGTGCTGCTGGCTGCCGCCGGCGTCTACGCGATCGGCGTATCCGGCTTCGGCTCGGAGCGGCTTCGCGCGGAAGCCGAAACGGCAATCGAGAAATTGGCCGGCTTCGATGTCGACGTTGCCGTCGGACCGGCCCGGCTGACGCTTGACGGGTCGAGCTTCATTGCGCTGCAGGTCAGCGACGTCAGCCTCAAGACCGCCGACGGAACACCGATGGCCGACGCCGGCCGGGTCCGCTTTGGCATCCGGCTGATCCCGTTGCTTTCGGGCGAGGTGCGGCTGACCAGCGCCCGGATTTCCGACGCGCACATCGTCATGGCGGCAATGCCGTCCGGCGGTGACTGGACGGCGGAGCTGCGCAACCAGGACGGCCTCATCGATCCGGAAAAACTTTCCGCCGCCGTCTTCGCCAACCTCAACCGGGCGCTCGATGCGGTGCGCGAGGATTCGATGCGCCAGATCGATCTGCGCAACGTCGAGCTGGTACTGCCCGAGACCGGATCTGTCGAGTCGGTCACCATCGCCGACGCCTCAGTCTCGCAATCGGGACCGGGAAGCATGGAGTTTTCATCCGACGCGGATGTCGACGGCAGGGCGCTCACCATCGCCGCTTCCGCCACCCGCGATCCGGCGACGCGACGCATCACCATGCTGGACGCCAGCATCCAGACGGCGGACGCCGACGCTGCGGCAGCAGGTGGCAAATTGGGCGCGATCGCCTTGAAGCTGGCGGGGTCGGAAGGGACCGGCGACAACGGTTCGCGGCTGACCGCTGCCCTGTCGCTGACCGGATCGGTGCTCGATCTCGGTTCGCGCGGCCTGCTTCCGGCCGATATCGATCTCGATGCGACGCTCGTCGCCGGGTCGAACAAGATCCAGGTCGACAGTTTGCTGCTGAAAACCGGCCGCTCGACCTTCGATTTCGCCGGTTCGATCGGGCCGAAGCCGGCTACCGGCACAGCCGGCGAGGAGCCATCCTATCGTTACGACCTCACCAGCGACGGTTCGACCCTGGCGCCTTCGGATTCGCCGGAGCCGGCGCTCAGCTTCATCGCCCGTATTGCCGGCCTCTACCAGCCGACGAGCCAAAAGCTGATCGCCGAGCAGATCGGCGTCCGGTCCGGACCCGGCAGCGAAGTGCTGGGCACGGCTTCGGTTTCATACGTCGCCAACCAGGCGCCGGGCATATCGGTGGCGCTCAATGTCCACGACATGCCGGTCTCGCACGTCAAGCAATTATGGCCGTGGTTTTCGGCGCGCAATGCCAGGCTGTGGGTGCTTAAGAACCTGTTCGGCGGCCGCGTCGCCAATGGCAGCCTGCAATTCCAGGTCGTGCCCGGACGGCTCGGCAACGGCGTGCCGCTTTCCGCCGATGAAGTGTTCGGCCGCTTCCAGGTCGAAGGATCGCGCTTCGACACGGCCGGCCGCATTCCGCCGATCCGCGATGCCGTCGGCGTCGTCGGCTTCCACGGCAACGACGTCGACGTCGCGCTGTCGTCGGGTAGCGTCTATATGCCGAGCGGCCGCACCGTGGCGGCAAGCAACGGCACGCTTACCGTCAAGGCGGCGAACCATCCGCCGGTGATCGGCGCGCTCGACATCGATGTCGCCGGCGAGGCGCCGGCAATCGCCGAACTGGCATCGTTTGATCCGATCAACGCTATGCGCCATGTCGGCCTGCTGCCGGACGACCTGTCCGGCACGGTGACCGGCCACGTCAAGGCTGATATTCCGCTGCAGTCCGGTGTCGACTCGTCCAAACTCGATTGGCTGGTGGCGCTCGACTACAAGGACCTGTCGCTTGCCAAGCCGTTCGAGGGCCAGACGGTCAGCCATGCCGACGGCTCGATCACGGTCGCGCCCGACCGGGCGGTGATCTCGGCCAAGGCACTGCTCAACGGGATTCCGGCCGAGCTCGACCTGATTGAGCCGCTGAGGGATGGCGGTCCGCCGCGCAGTCGTAAAGTAGCGCTGGTGCTCGACGACAAGACGCGCGCCAGCGCCATGCCTGGCCTGTCGACACTGCTTTCCGGAACCATCAAGGTGGCAATCGACAAGAGCGGCGCCGGCTACCAGAACGTGTCGGCCGACCTGACCAATGCCAGGCTGGACATTCCCTGGGCCGGCTGGAGCAAGGGCCCCGGCATTCCCGCCAAGGTCGTCTTCGCCATGGCGAAGACCGGCGACACCACGACGCTGTCCAATTTCGAACTCGACGGCAAGACCTTCTCCATCGACGGCAGCGCCGTGCTGATTAACGGCGCCTTGTCCTCGGCCCGGTTCAGCAAGGTCACGTTGAACAGGGGCGACGACGTCGCCGTCTCGGTGAAGCGGTCGGGCAAGGCCTATGCGGTCGAGGTCAGCGGCAGCGCGTTGGACGCACGCTCGCTGATCAAGCAATTCACGTCCGATGTCGATACCGCGACGAAGACCACCGGCGTCGATGCGATCTCGGTCAGCGCCGACGTCAGCTCCCTGACCGGCTTCCACGACGAGGTGCTGTCGAATCTGAAGCTCGACTACAGCGCCGCCGGCTCCAGAGTGAACGGGCTCAAGGTGAGCGCCACCGCAAGTTCGGGAGCCGCGATCACCGTCAGCAACACGACCGGCGGCGGCCTGCGAACGCTCAACATGAAGTCGGCCGACGCCGGCGCCATACTGCGCTTCCTCAACATCTACGAGCATATGGAAGGCGGCTCGATCACGTTGGCGCTCACCGGGGCCGGCGACGGGCCGATGAAGGGCCAGGTCGACGCCAGGAATTTCGTTGTCGTCAACGAGCCGAAGCTCGCCTCGATCGTGTCGACGACGCCGGCCGGCGACAGCCGCAGCCTCAACGAGGCGGTCAAGGGCAATCTCGACACGTCGAGGGTGAAATTCGAGCGCGGCTTCAGCGAGATCGACAAGGGCAGTGGCTATCTGAAGCTGCGCAACGGCGTGCTGCGCGGCCCGCGCATCGGCACCACCTTCCAGGGCACGCTCTACGACCAGAACAACAACATGGACATGACCGGCACGTTCATGCCGGCCTACGGCGTAAACCGCATCTTCGGCGAACTGCCGGTGATAGGCGCGCTGCTCGGCAACGGCCGCGACCGCGGCCTGATCGGCGTCACCTACAGGCTCAAGGGCAACGCCAACAAGCCCAACCTGGAGGTCAATCCGCTATCGGTGATAGCGCCCGGGATCTTCAGGTCGATCTTCGAGTATCGGTGAGGTCAAAACCCAATTACCTCGAGCGACCGAGTTTTGATCTCAAGCGGCCGCTCGTCCGCCCGCGAATTCACGCCCATGATCCAAAGGCGACTGACGTCAGCCCGGGTTTAAATGGCCGCTTCCCGCCGCAATCTCGGCCATTGAGGTGACCGTTACCATTGCCTGACAGCAGACATTGTTGTGACCATGATGGAGGTCGCGCGGTTGCGCCATTTCTGGACATTCGGAACTAGCCATAAAGCAGACGTCGGTGCGAGTTCAGGATCAGTCCTCGCCAGCGTGCCTTCGAGGAACGGCATTCATGATGGCCTCCGCCAGTTCTTCGAGGACGGAGGTATCGCCGTTCGATGCGGCAAATAGCCTGAACTCCGCTTCTGGTAACTCTGGCAGACCGTAGCTTTCGGGTACCCTGACAAGGCCGTTTCTCAGCTGACTGGCGATCATCGGCGCTACAGCAAAGCCTGAGATGGCAGCCGCCCTCAGGCTGGAGTTGCTTGCGCAGATCATCACCGTGCGCTGGCTGATCCCGGCCTTGGCAAGCCGTTCAAGAGCAACTTCCCTGTAGGGGCAAGGTTCCGGCAACACCGCCAACGGCAGCGGGTCCGGAAGATTCACGCCGGTACGATCCCCCCATGCCCAGACAAGAGGCTCGCGCCACAGGAGGCGCCCCATCTCCTCACCCTCACATTGTGATCCGAGCACCAGTTCGATGTTGCCCTCCTTCATCTTCGAGAGGAGCGCACTCGGAATCCCGACTTGCACCTCGACCTGCAATCCGGGGCGATCAGCGCCGAATGCCTGCAAGGCGCGAAGGATGGGGACCTGTGCAAAGTCTTCCGAGAGGCCGACGCGAACCCTGCCGTGAAAGGGTGCCTGCGCCAGATCGGCCAAAGCATCCCGGTTAAGGGCGAGCATCGCCCGGGCATAGGCGAGCAGGCGCTCGCCATCGGGTGTCATCTCCAGCGAGCGCGTCGTCCTGTTGAGTAAGGGCTTTCCGACCTGCTCCTCGAGACGGCGCAGGTGCCCACTGACGGCCGACTGCGTAAGGTTTAGTCGCGCTCCTGCCCGACTGAAGCCGCCTTCGTCGAACACGGCGACGAACGTCCTGAGCAGGACCAATTCCAACATATATTCTGATCCATGATTAATATCGTCGATAATCTCAATTTCTATATCGAATTGAAATATGACGCAATGTGGTTCGTCACAATGAGCAAGGGTGATCCATGACCAAGCTACTGCATATCGTTTCCTCGCCCCGCAAAGAGCGTTCCGCCTCGCGTGAGGTCGCCGACGCCTTTGTTCAAAGCTATCGTGCTCGACGACCCGACTTGGAGATTTCAACGCTCGACCTATGGGATGTCGACCTCCCAGAATTCGGTGTGGACGCGATGTTGGCCAAATATGCGGGGCTCAGCGGCGCGCCGCTTACCCCTTCTCAACAGCAGGCATGGGCCACATTGCAAGAGTTGGCGCAACAACTGCACTGGGCGGATATTGTCCTGCTGTCGACGCCTCTGTGGAATTTCAGCATTCCCTACAAGCTCAAGCACTTCATCGACCTGGTATCGCAGAAGGACATCCTTTTCTCGTTCGATCCTGAACACGGGTTCGGAGGACTGCTCCGGGATAAGATCGCAGTGGTAGTCTACGCGCGAGGTCTCGACTATGCAGCGCAATCTATCACTCCGGCGCAGCGCTTCGATTTTCAAAAACCTTATATACAAGCGTGGTTGCGCTTCATCGGTATCGAAGATGTCCGCAGTCTAATCATCCAGAAGACCCTCTTTGGACCCGATATTGATCATGCGGCTCGCCAGGATGCGCGAGAGGCCGCGTCACGGCTGGCGGAAGACCTCCTGTCACGCACAACAGAGGCGATTGCATGATTATGAAGCGCTTGCTGCGGACAAGCGCGTTGATAACCCGTTCTGACCCCAGCTTGCACGTGCATCCCCGTCCACCCGGCGTAACAACTTTGGAGAACGGACGTCCGCAACGTCGCCTAAGCCGGGGCAGGCGCACCGATTCTACCTACGTCCGCTTTCAGGCAATGGATCAGTCTCGGCAAGGACCGTTTTGGATCAGATCAGGAGGCTGCTCGCGCGGAACTTAATGTCAGCTTGTATATATCTCGCTTCTACGAGCAGGCGGTCCGCTTCCGGCCCCGAACAAGACGTTCATCGAAGCGCCGCAGAACGTCCGCAATTTGCGCTACCTGCTCCTTCCGATCGATGAGACGAATGGCATCTCGGCCATTCTCGGGAGCTAGCCGATTAACCTCGGCCGTGATTCCGAACCTAAGGTCCAGCGCCGCAAGATGAAACCGGTTTCGGAAAAGATCTAACAGGAAGGGCGGGCCCTGGTCAGACCGGCCGCACCAGAACGTGCTTCTTCTTGCCGAGCGACAGCTTTGCGACGTTTTCCGGCCCCAGATCCTGCAGCGTCACCATCCTGCGATCGTCTGACACGGGCTGATCGTTAAGGCGCATGGCGCCGCCCTGGATATGCCGCCGTGCCTCGCCGTTGGACGCAGCCAGCCCGGCGGTGACGAACAGCGACAATATGCCGACGCCGGCTTCAAGATCGGCCCTGCCCACCTCGACTGTTGGCAGTGTTTCGGCGAGCGCCCCTTCTTCGAACGTCTTGCGCGCCGTTTCGCTGGCCTCCTCTGCCGCCCCGCGGCCATGCAGCATGGCGGTGATTTCGGTGGCGAGGATCTTCTTGGCTTCGTTGATCTCCGAGCCGCCGAGCCGTTCGAGGCGCGCGACCTCGGCGAGCGGCAAGGTCGTATAGAGCTTGAGGAAACGGCCGACATCGGCATCCTCGGTGTTGCGCCAATATTGCCAGAAGTCGTACGGGCTCAACATCTCCGCATCGAGCCAGACCGCGCCCGAGGCCGACTTGCCCATCTTGGCGCCGGACGAGGTGGTGAGCAGCGGCGTCGTCAGCGCATAAAGCTGCGCGCCTTCCATGCGATGGCCGAGATCGATACCGTTGACGATGTTGCCCCACTGGTCGGAGCCGCCCATCTGCAGCCGGCAACCGAGGCGCTTGTAGAGCTCGACGAAGTCGTAGGCCTGCAGGATCATGTAGTTGAATTCGAGGAACGACAGCGACTGCTCGCGATCCAGCCGGAGCTTGACCGAATCGAAGGCCAGCATGCGGTTGACCGAAAAATGCCGGCCGACATCGCGCAGAAAATTGACGTAGTTGATATCCATCAGCCAGTCGGCATTGTTGATCATGACGGCGCCGTTCGGGCCGCTGCCGAATTTGAGGTAGGGCATGAAGTTGCGGCGGATGCCGGCGAGATTGTTCTCGATATCCTGCGGCGTCAAAAGCTTGCGGGCCTCGTCCTTGAACGACGGATCGCCAATCATCGAGGTGCCGCCGCCCATCAGCGCGATCGGCCGGTGGCCGGTCTGCTGCAGCCAGTAAAGCATCATGATCTGGATCAGCGACCCGGCATGCAGGCTCCTCGCGGTGGCGTCGAAGCCGATATAGGCGCTCACCGTTTCCGTGGCGAAAAGCTGGTCGAGGCCGGCATCGTCCGAGGTCTGGTGGATGAAACCGCGCTCGCTCATGGTGCGCAGGAAATCGGATTTGAAGGCGGACATTTTCTTTCCCGAAAAGCTTCCGGCCGAACGCGGCCCGGCTGTGCATGAAGGCGGGCGTTTAGCACTCAAGCGCGATCAGCAAAAGTGGAATCCGGTTTTGCGTCCGATCACGCTTCGGATGGTTTTGCGCGATCAGCAAAAGTGGAATCCGGTTTTGTGTCCGCGCGGATAGCGTGCGGCCTGCTTGCGTCATTGTTTCGGCTGGCGTAATGAGGCGCCGCGCCAGCGGGGCTCTTCCTCTGGACCGCGCGGCATCGATCGAATGCCATATCCTGTGACAGAGTCGAGATGCCGGAGATATCCATCGTCATTCCTTGCCGGAACGAGGCGGCGAACCTGCCGCTTCTGCTCGACGAGATCGGCACTGCCATGGCCGGGCGGGACTTCGAGGTCATCGTCGTCGACGATGGCTCGACAGACGATACGCCTTCGGTGCTTGCAGCAGAGGCAGCGCTTCGCCGGTTTCCGCTGCGCCATCTCAGGCATGAAAAATCCGCCGGACAGTCGCTCTCGGTGCGCTCAGGCGCCTGGGCGGCGCGGGGCGATATAGTCGCCACCATTGACGGCGACGGTCAGAACGACCCCGGTTATATCCCAGTGTTGATCGACGCGCTGCGGCAGGCTGGTCCCGAAGTCGGGGCCGCGCAGGGACAGCGTCTGAAGCGCCGCGACAGCAAGATCAAGCAACTGGCGTCGCGTTTCGCCAACGGGCTGAGAAAAGCCATCCTGCACGACGAGACGCGGGATACCGGCTGCGGCCTCAAGGCGATTCACACCGACATTTTGCGGAAATTGCCCTTCTTCGACGGCACCCATCGCTTTGTTCCAGCGCTGGTCATCCAGGAGGGCTACCGCGTCGTCCATTGCGATGTCGTCGACCGCTCCCGCCGTCACGGCAAATCGAATTACGGCATCTTCGATCGCGGCCTTCAGGGCGTGCTCGATCTTGCCGGCGTCTGGTGGCTGCGCCGCAGGCGCCGCAGAATGCCCAAAGTAGAGGAAATCAGGCATGGGTAACGTGCTTCAGGAATTGGCGACCTGGCTTCACGATGTTTTCGTCAAGCAATTCGATGCCTGGGTGCTGCTCGGCTTCGTCGCCCAGTTCTTCTTCACCATGCGCTTTCTGGTGCAGTGGGTGGCGTCGGAAAAAGCCAAGCGCAGCGTCGTGCCGATTGCCTTCTGGTTCTTTTCGCTGTTCGGCGGCGGCCTGCTGCTGATCTACGCCATCCAGCGTCAGGATCCGGTGTTCATCGCCGGCCAGGCCATGGGCCTGTTGATCTATATCCGCAATCTCTGGCTGATCGCCAACGAGCGCAAGGCGGCGATGACCAAGGTCGATTGAGCCCGCCACCGGCCTGAACCGGTCGAGCAAGCAAGCAAGACTACTTGCCGTCCAGCCCGCCGTAGGACCTTACCAACTGGACCATGTCGGCCGAGTTGGCGGTCTCGCTCTCGAGCCCCTCGGCGACACCGACGCGGTCGCCGGCCGGGCGGTTCTGGCTGACTTTCCACTTGCCGCTGATTTCGGTGATTTCGATTTCCAGGCCGACGATGCCCTTGATCTGTGACTGGATGAAGGGTGCCGGCGCGTCGGTCACCGCCCACGGCGCCGGGCGGCTGCCCTCCTGCGACATCGTCAGATCGGAAATCTGCTCGGCCAGCCAATCCTGGTCTTCGATCACCGTGACGATGCCGCGCACCTGGACGATGGCGTAGTTCCAGGTCGGCACCACCTTGCCGGTTTCACGCTTGGTCTCGTACCAGGACGGCGTCACATAGGCATCGGCGCCCTGGAAGACGACCAGCACCGGCACCAGGGGACTGTCGGCCAAAAGCCGCCATTGCGGATTGGCCTTGGCCAGATGGGCGCGCAGCCTGCCGTTCGGCGGCACATCCGCGTTGAGCAGGGAGGGCGCGTCTAGAAGAAAGGGAATTGCGTTGGCGATCGGCCCCTCGGTGCCGTTCGACACCAGCAGGCCAAGCGGATGCGCCCGGATCAGCCCGTGCAGGACGTCCGGCCGTGTTTCCTGGAAGTGAGGCGGTTGGTACATCGCCGATTATCTCAGCCGCTTCGGCCGTGGGTCGGACAGTTCCCCGGCCAGCCGGCGGTCGAGGTAGTCCGCGCATTCCTCGATCAGAAGCTCCGCATGGTTGGCAAAGAAATGGTTGGCGCCGGGCAAGGTCTTCTGAGTGATGGTAATGCCTTTTTGCGTGTGCAGCTTGTCGACCAGGCCCTGCACGTCCTTGGGCGGCGCGACCTTGTCGGCGTCGCCGTGGATGATCAGGCCGGACGACGGGCATGGCGCCAGGAACGAGAAATCATAGGTATTGGGCTGGGGCGCGACCGAGATAAAGCCCTCGATCTCCGGCCGGCGCATGAGAAGCTGCATGCCGATCCACGAGCCGAACGAATAGCCGGCAACCCAGCAACTCTTCGAATCGGGGTGCAGCGACTGCACCCAGTCGAGCGCCGCCGCGGCGTCGGACAACTCGCCGGTGCCGTGGTCGAACTCTCCCTGGCTGCGGCCGATGCCGCGGAAATTGAAGCGCAGCGTGGTGAAATTGCGCTTCTGGAACATGTAGAAGAGGTCGTAGACGATCTTGTTGTTCATCGTGCCGCCGAACTGGGGGTGCGGGTGCAGGACGATGGCAATCGGCGCGCTCTTTTCCTTCGAGGGCTGATAGCGACCCTCCAGACGGCCGGCCGGACCGGTGAAAATGACCTCAGGCATGAAATACTCCACTTGGCATAAATTGCGCGGCGCCCGGAACAACTTTTCCTCTGGCCCCAGTTTTCCCTAGGCCTTGACGCAGGGCGAGCGTCTTTCTAGAAGCTAGTTTAGAATTGTTCAAAACTGGGCGGCCAAAACTGTGGCTCGGCCACCCGCGCCGCAAGCCGCGTAAATAGGACGTCTTGCCTTGCAATTTCAAGGAAATAACGCGCTATCTTCGCGGAACGGCTTTTGAAGGGACCAGTTGGACGGAAATGGCCGGAGCACGCGCCTATCTCGACTACAATGCCAGCGCGCCGCTGCTTGCCGCCGCGCGCGCGGCGGTGGTCGCCGCGCTCGACGTCGCCGCCAACCCGTCCTCCGTCCATGCCGAGGGCCGCGCTGCGCGGCGGCTGATCGAGGATGCCAGGCGCAATGTGGCGCGACTGGCCAACGCCAGGGCCGAGCATGTCGTATTCACCTCCGGCGCGACGGAAGCGGCCTCGACGCTGCTGACGCCGGACTGGCAGATGGGGCGCGGTGCTGTCCGTATGAGCCGGCTCTATGTGTCCGAGGCCGATCATC
This sequence comes from Mesorhizobium sp. M0910, assembly GCF_040319465.1. Taxonomy (NCBI): domain Bacteria; kingdom Pseudomonadati; phylum Pseudomonadota; class Alphaproteobacteria; order Hyphomicrobiales; family Phyllobacteriaceae; genus Mesorhizobium; species Mesorhizobium sp. M0910. Next base: position 84,129 of record NZ_JAMYNZ010000008.1, on the reverse strand, counting down.
CTTGCCTGCTGAACGGCGGGCGTTTCCCAGCGGCGCAGGTGATACGGATCGGCGTCGACGCCGACGGCGTCGTCAGGCTCGACGTTTTGGCCGAGGCTCTCGCCCAGCATGACAAGGCCGAAGGCTTACCGCTGGTGGCCATCCACGCTGCCAACAATGAAACCGGCGTAATCCAGCCGGTCGGCCGCATCGCCGAAATCGTCAAGGCGGCGGGTGGCATCCTGGTCGTCGATGCCGTGCAGGCAGCCGGCCGCATTCCGCTCGATATATCAGAGGCTTACGCAGACTATTTTATTCTCTCGTCGCACAAGATCGGCGGCCCCAAGGGCGTCGGCGCCATTGTCGCGGCGTCGGACCTGATGATGCCAAAACCGCTGGTCAGCGGCGGCGGCCAGGAAAAGGGCCATCGGGGCGGCACCGAAAACCTGGCGGCGATTGCCGGGTTTGGTGCGGCCGCTAGCGAAGCGTCTGCCGGCTTGCAAACGATCGAAGCGGTGCGGCAGCGTCGCGACGAAATCGAGGCGATCGTTAAAACGCTTGTTCCGGACGCCGAAATCTTCGGGACCGGCGCTGCAAGGCTTGCCAATACCACATTCTTCGCTATTCCCGGCATCAAGGCCGAGACGGCGCAGATCGCCTTCGACCTTGCCGGTGTGGCGCTGTCGGCCGGATCGGCCTGTTCGTCGGGCAAAGTCGGGCCGAGTCACGTGCTGAAAGCCATGGGTTACGGCGATAGCGTTGGCGCGTTGCGTGTGTCCATCGGCCACGCGACCAGCGCCAAGGATATCGAGCTGTTTCGCGCGGCGCTGGCGACGATCGTTGCACGGCAAGCCGGTAGGGAAAAGGTGAACAGGGAAAAGGCCGCCTGAGCGCGGCGAAGGAATATTTGGGCCTTGTGGCCTGGTAGAGCCGTGCGTTCGAATTTGGCCGGGTGAATTTCCGGCATGAACGCACTATATGAAACTTACGCCGCCGCGGGTGCTCAAGGGTGCTCGTTCGCGGTGCCATAGTTTGAAAACTGCCGGGCCTTGACCCCGGCGTGGATGGAGAACGCTGATGCCTGCTGTGCAGGAGACGATCGATCGAGTTCGAAAGATCGATGTCGACCAGTATAAATACGGATTCCAGACCGAAATCGCGATGGACAAGGCCCCCAAGGGCCTGAGTGAAGACATTATCCGCTTCATTTCGGCCAAGAAGGACGAGCCGTCCTGGATGCTGGAATGGCGCCTGGAAGCCTATCGCCGCTGGCTGACGCTGGACGAGCCGAAATGGGCGCGCGTCCACTATCCCAAAATCGATTTCCAGGACATTTATTATTACGCGGCGCCCAAGAGCACGCCCGGCCCGACTTCGCTCAGCGAGGTCGATCCCGAACTGCTGAAGGTCTACGAGAAGCTCGGCATTCCGCTCAGGGAACAGGAAATCCTCGCCGGCGTGCAGAAGACCGATGCGTCGGAGCTCGAGGAAGCCAGCGACAACGTCTACAAGTCGGGCCGCGTCGCCGTCGATGCGGTGTTCGATTCCGTCTCCGTCGTCACCACTTTCAAGAAGGAGCTGGCGCAGGCCGGCGTCATCTTCTGCTCGATCTCGGAAGCCATCCGCGAGCATCCGGAGCTGGTGAAGAAGTATCTCGGCTCGGTCGTGCCGACCTCCGACAATTTCTACGCGACGCTGAATTCGGCCGTGTTCACCGACGGCTCCTTCGTCTTCGTGCCCAGGGGCGTGCGCTGCCCGATGGAACTGTCGACTTATTTCCGCATGAACGAGAAGAATACCGGCCAGTTCGAGCGCACGCTGATCATCGCTGAGGAGGGGGCTTACGTCTCTTACCTCGAAGGCTGCACGGCGCCGCAACGCGACGAGAACCAGCTTCATGCCGCGGTGGTCGAGCTGATCGCGCTCGATGACGCCGAAATCAAATATTCGACGGTGCAGAACTGGTATCCCGGCGACGCCGAAGGCAAGGGCGGCATCTATAATTTCGTCACCAAGCGCGGCGACTGCCGCGGCCATCGCTCGAAGATTTCGTGGACACAGGTCGAGACCGGTTCGGCCATCACCTGGAAATATCCGAGCTGCATCCTGCGCGGCGACGATTCTAGTGGCGAGTTCTATTCGATCGCCGTCTCCAACGGCTATCAGCAGGTCGACAGCGGCACCAAGATGATCCATCTCGGCAAGAACACGTCGAGCCGCATCATCTCCAAGGGCATTGCCGCCGGCTTCTCGCAGAACACCTATCGCGGCCAGGTCTCGGCGCACCGCAAGGCGACCAACGCCCGCAACTTCACCAATTGCGATTCCCTGCTGATCGGCGATCAGTGCGGCGCACACACCGTGCCCTACATGGAAGCCAAGAATTCGACCGCGCAGTTCGAGCACGAGGCGACCACTTCGAAGATTTCAGAGGACCAGAAGTTCTACGTCATGCAGCGCGGCATCCCGGAAGAAGAGGCGATTGCGCTGATCGTCAACGGCTTCGTCAAGGACGTCATCCAGCAACTGCCGATGGAATTCGCGGTCGAAGCGCAGAAGCTGATCGGGATTAGTCTTGAGGGGAGTGTTGGGTGAGTTAACTGGAACGGCGATCATGGATTTGTTCAAGCGGGTGGAAGGCTTGATATTTGCCGTTCTGATGCTCTTGCTGACATTGGCTGTTGGTGGTGCTGTGATGGCGTTGATAGGCGCAGTGTTTGGCTTGAGTTCGACAAAAACTATTGGTGGTTCGATTGCAGGCTTAAGCGCGGCTGGGTTTTTTGGCTGGATGTTGGTCACCAGCAAGTTTGTACGCGCTTTTCGAGCTTTTAGAAAAGTTCCGTCGCAGGCCGGGCACCGCGAACAAGAAAGTGGAAAATAATGCTTGAAATCAGAAACCTCCATGCCCGTATCGTCGATGACGGCACCGAGATCATCCGCGGCCTGAATCTTTCGGTGAAGGCCGGTGAGGTCGCCGCCATCATGGGGCCGAACGGCTCGGGGAAATCGACGCTGTCCTATATCCTCGCCGGCCGCGAGGACTATGAGGTCACCGAGGGCGACATCCTCTACAACGGCCAGTCGATCCTTGAAATGGATCCGGCCGAGCGCGCTACCGCCGGCATCTTTCTCGCCTTCCAGTATCCGATGGAGATACCGGGCGTGGCGACGATGGAATTCCTGAAAGTGGCGATGAACGAGCAGCGCAAGGCGCGCGGCCAGGAGCCGCTAAAAATCCCGGAATTCCTCAAGCGCGTGAAGGACGCGGCGGCCTCGCTCAACATGGACATGGCGATGCTGAAGCGGCCGCTCAATGTCGGCTTTTCCGGCGGCGAGAAGAAGCGCGCCGAGATCTTGCAGATGAAGCTTCTCGAGCCGAAGCTTTGCGTCCTCGACGAGACCGATTCCGGCCTCGATATCGACGCGCTGAAGATCGTCGCGGACGGCGTCAACACGCTGCGCTCGCCGGACCGCGCCATCGTCGTCATCACCCACTACCAGCGCCTGCTCCAATACATCGTGCCCGATACGGTGCACGTGCTCTACAGGGGCCAGGTGATCAAGTCGGGCGACAAGTCGCTTGCGCTCGATCTCGAGGCCAATGGCTATGCCGGCGTGATCGGGCAAGCCGCGTGAGATGCCAGCAGGCCCGGAAGGCAAGCCAAACAAGGCGATACTGATGAATATGCACACGACACCCCAGCGGACACCGGCCGAAACGGCGCTGATCGACGCCTTTGGCGAGCGGCTGTCGCTGCTGCCCGGCGACGGCGCGGTGATGCTGAAGCGCGACGACGCCATCGAGGCGATCAAGAGCGGCCTGCCGACGCGGCGCGTCGAATCCTGGCACTATACGGACCTGCGCCGGCTGCTGATCTCGGTGCCGGACTTCGATCCGGCAGCGGTCGCGAAAGCCGTTGCGCCGATCGTCGAGGGCTCCAGCGTTTTGCCGGTGCTGAACGGCGTTTCGAATATGAAACTGCCCGATATCGAAGGCGTTGCCGTGCAGCGCCTGTCGGAGAAGCTGACCGACGGCAGCGCAGCATCTGGGCTTGATTCTTATGGCAGCGACGACGCCATCGGCGCGCTCAACACCGCCTTTGTCGCCGACGGCTATTTCGTCGACATCGCCGACGGCGCCCAACTGGAAAAGCCGCTTGAGCTGCAGAATCTGCAGGCCGGTGGACAGACGCATGTACGCCTGGCCGTCCGTGTCGGTGCCGGCGCCAACGCTGTCATCGTCGAACGCCAGGCGGGCGAGGGGGCGGCGCTGGTCAGTTCGGTCAGCCAGCTTGTGCTTGGCGAGGGCGCCGAAGTGACATGGCTTGTCGTGCAGGAGCAGCCGGATACGGCGACGCATCTCGCCCAGTTCAAGGCGCATCTCGGCAAGAATTCGAAGCTGACGCTGTTCGTCATGAATGCCGGCGGCAGACTGGTGCGCCAAGAGGTCGTTGTGAAGACGACCGGCGAGGGCGCCGAATTCACGCTGCGCGGCATCAATCTGCTCGCCGGCGACACCCATACCGACGTCACCATGGTGCTCGACCACGCCGTGCCGCATACCGCATCGACCGAAGTCATCCGCAATGTGGTGACCGGCAAGGCGCGCGGCGTCTTCCAGGGCCGCATCAACGTCCACCAATATGCGCAGAAGACCAACGCCAAGATGGCCTGCAACACGCTGCTTCTGTCGGACGACGGCGAGTTCTCGACCAAGCCGGAACTCGAAATCTTCGCCGACGACGTCGTCTGCGGCCATGGCGCGACCGTCACCGAGATCGACCACAGCCATCTGTTTTACCTGATGGCGCGCGGCGTCGACGAGAAGACCGCGCGCGGCTTGCTGGTCAAGGCCTTCGTCGCCGAAGTGATCGAGGAACTGGACGACGAGGCCATCGTCGAGGCGCTGGAACGTCGGCTCGACGATTGGTTTTTGACGCACGGGTAGAGGTGACTGAGGGGTTGGTGCCAACACCCCTCATCCGTCGCCTTCGGCGCCACCTTCTCCCACAAGGGGAGAAGGAGAGGCGCTCTTCCTTCTCCCCTTGTGGGAGAAGGTGGCCGAGCGAAGCTCGGTCGGATGAGGGGTGCTGGACGGAATGAGGCGATGCCTCGAGAGAGCTTGTGATGGACCAGAAAGTCGAAAACATCCCCTACGACGTCGAGGCGATCCGCCGCGACTTCCCGATCCTGTCGCGGCAAGTTTACGGCAAACCTCTGGTCTATCTCGACAATGGCGCCTCGGCGCAGAAGCCGCAGGCCGTGCTCGACGCTATCCAGCACGCCTATTCCCAGGAATATGCCAACGTCCACCGCGGCCTGCATTTCCTGTCCAATGCTGCGACCGACGCCTATGAGAAGGCGCGCGAGACGGTGCGCCGTTTCCTCAACGCACCGAGCACCGACAACATCGTCTTCACCTCGAACACCACGGCGGCGATCAACACGGTTGCCTATGGTTTCGGCATGCCCAATATCGGCGAAGGCGACGAGATCGTGCTCTCGATCATGGAGCACCATTCCAACATCGTGCCGTGGCATTTCATCCGCGAACGGCAGGGCGCGAAACTGGTCTGGGTGCCGGTCGACGATCTCGGCGTCTTCCACATCGAGGAATTCGAGAAGCGGCTGACCGACCGCACAAAACTGGTTGCTATCACACATATGTCGAACGCGCTGGGCACGGTGACGCCGATCAAGGAGATCGTGCGCATCGCCCATGCCCGCGGCATTCCGGTGCTGGTCGACGGCAGCCAAAGCGCCGTGCACATGCCGATCGACGTGCAGGACCTCGACTGCGACTTTTTCGTCTTCACCGGCCACAAGGTTTATGGCCCGTCGGGCATCGGCGTGCTCTACGGCAAGAAGGATATTCTGGAGCGCATGCGCCCGTTCATGGGCGGCGGCGAGATGATCGAGGAGGTGACGCAAGACATCGTCACCTACAACGACCCGCCGCACCGTTTCGAGGCCGGCACGCCGCCGATCGTGCAGGCGATCGGGCTTGGTGCTGCGCTGGAATACATGGAAAAGATCGGCCGTGAGCGCATCGCAGCGCACGAGGCCGATTTGAAGGACTATGCGCATCAGCGGCTGCGCGCCATCAACTCGCTGCGCATCTTCGGCGATGCGCCCGGCAAGGGCGCCATCATCTCGTTCGAGCTGCAGGGCATTCACGCCCATGACGTGTCGATGGTTATCGACCGGCAGGGCGTGGCGGTCCGCGCCGGCACGCATTGCGCCCAACCGCTGTTGAAACGCTTCGGCGTAACATCCACATGCAGGGCATCGTTCGGCATGTATAATACCAGGGCCGAAGTCGACGCTTTGGCCGATGCGCTGGAAAAGGCGCGAAAGTTCTTCGGGTGACGATCATGGATGATGCCAGCCACACCGCCGAAAGCACGGCACTGGATATGACCACCAATGCGGCGGTTTCCGGGTCAACGATTCCTGCCGACGAACTGGCGCGGCTGACCGACGACATCGTCTCGGCGCTGAAGACGGTCTATGACCCCGAAATCCCGGCCGACATCTACGAACTTGGCCTTGTCTACAAGATCGACATCGAGGACGACCGCTCGGTCAAGATCGACATGACGCTGACCGCACCCGGCTGCCCGGTGGCCGGCGAAATGCCGGGTTGGGTGGAAAATGCCGTCGGCGCCGTCGAAGGCGTTTCCGGTGTCGAGGTCAACATGACCTTCGACCCGCCCTGGTCGCCCGACCGCATGTCGGAAGAGGCACAGGTGGCGGTGGGCTGGTATTGAGATCAGTCGACCTTGCACCGTATGCTTTGGCATAAGCCGTGATCGCTGAGAACAGCTCGTCAAACTTGACGTCGTGGTCTCCCGTGCCAATACACATCGCGTCTAAACCCATCGCTCTATTGGGTCCCCGACTCCAGCGCGCCATTTTGGTCAAAGATGGGCTCTGCCAGACGCTCTCTAGGACTTCTACCAAAAGGAACTTTTGTCGCCGGTAACTCCGCTCAGAAATGTGCTTCACGACACTCCATGGAATGAACTCTGCTGACAGGCGGACGTCCCAAAAGCCCTTAGGCGACAAAACTAGCGTCGGCCGTTTCAAATCGAAAAGACGCACCACAGCGATCACAAAAGTGCCGGTGAACAATATAGCCGTTATCCAACCGAGAAATTGCTTGAAGCTACCTGGAGCGATATTCGGCACTAGGCGCCATCCAAGCGCAATGCCTAAAGTTGTCATCGCTACCGATATAACAGCCAGCAGGCCGAGCCGAGCAGGAGATGACCGAAATTCAACTGTTTGATTGGTGTCAAGCATTTAGCCTCTCGCCATACTTCGATTGTCGCCAACTGAAATTACATCCAAATTGGTTGCAGTAAGCAGAAAACTTCACCATCTTAGGTAAGAATGATCCGCAGGCCTTGAACCCGCGTGAAAGTGGAGAACGATATGGGACGCTTCGCCGTCATCACCATGACCGAAAAGGCCGCCGACCGGGTCCGCGAGATCGTCGCGACCCGCGAGAACGCGCATGGCATCCGCCTGGGCATCAAGAAGGGTGGCTGCGCCGGCATGGAATATACCGTCGATCTGGTGACCGAACCCAACACCAAGGACGACCACATCGAGCGCGACGGCGCCCACGTCTATGTCGCGCCGGAGGCAGCGCTTTTCCTGTTCGGCACCGAGATGGATTTCGAGCAGACGACGCTGCGCACCGGCTTCACCTTCCGCAACCCGAACCAGAGCTCGGCCTGCGGCTGCGGCGAATCGGTCGAACTGAAGCCGGCCGATTTGAAGGCCTTGGCTGAAGCGCGCGCTTCCGCCTGATCTTTCCTTCTCCTCCGTTCACGGGGAGAAGGGACCTAATCCACCCACATTCCTGTTCGTTTGTGCCAGTCGGCAATTGATTCTTCCGGGTAGACGTCGAAGACCTTGTCCCTTTTGCCGATCTCCGGCTCGACCCAGTTCGCCTTGTATTTCAGCATAAGATGCACCTTCTCCGGCGGCTTTGGCAGGTCTGTGTCGATCGCCGAGGCGAAGGGATGCACCAGCTCCGGCCAGGTTGGGTCGTAGAGCCAGAGCGCCGTCCCGCATTTCGTGCAGAAGTTCCGCTCGCCCGTCGAGGTTTCGCGGTGCGGGTGCTCGTCGTCCTCGATCTCGGCGCGATAGACACCGAGATGGCGCTTGCCATGGATTTTCAGCGTCTCGTAATCGGCGCCGAGATTGATGGCGAAACCGCCGCCGCCCTGCTGCTTGCGGCAGATCGAGCAATAGCACAGCATGAACGGCACGGGCGTGTGGCTTTCCACCTCGAAACGCACGGCATTGCACCGGCAAGATCCTTTGAGCAGAAGCGGCATGAAAAACTCCGACGAAATTTGATTCTGAACTTGTCAGGATGGTGCCGGTTACGTCGATGACAAGGGGAAATCCGGGTGACATGATCGCCGCATGGACAACGAGCGCATAGAAGAGCTTTTCGAAGGCCTCGGCCCGGTCAGCATCCGCAGGATGTTCGGCGGCAAGGGCATCTATTTCGACGGCGTCATCGTCGCCATCGTCGTCCGTGGCGAACTGATGCTGAAGGCGGACGCCGAAAGCGCGCCGGATTTCGAAGCGGCCGGGTGCCGGCAATGGACCTACACCGACTCGCGCCACGGCAAGCTCGTGTCTATGCCCTATTGGAGCGTTCCCGACAGCGCTTTCGACGATCCAGACGAGATGGCGATCTGGGCGCGGCGTGCCTACGAGGCAGGACGGCGCGCCGGCAAATAGGCTGCGTCATGCTTCGGCAATTCCGGGCCGCATTTCACGCCAGTTCCCGCGCCTCGGGCACGAGCGCCAGCGCCTCGGCAAAGCTGGCGCTGGTGAAGGCGGCGCGCTCGACGGCGAGCGCCGCGGCGGCAATGCCTTCGCGCAGTGCCGCGCGCAGCGTCAGGCCGCGCAGCAGGGCAGCGATCGTGGCGCCTGCCAATGCGTCGCCGGCGCCGGCAACGTCGGTCCGTTTTTGTAGCGGCCGTGGCGAGATCGAGAACGCGCCGGTTTGGTCGAAACCGAGCACCGGACCGTCGCCGTCGGTGACCACGCCGCTTTTCAGGCCGGCGCGTCTCAGGCCGTCGATGACGCCTTGATCGTCAGCATCGATGTCAACGCCGGCGATCACGCCGGCCTCGTGCCGGTTCATGAAGGCCAGCGCTAGAAGTCCGAGCACCGGCGTCAGCCGCGCCGCTCTGTTGGGCGAGACGGCAAGCGCAAACACCGCCTTGCCGGCGGCGAGTGCCGCCATCCGCTCCAGCGCGGTCGACGGCAGGTTGGCGTCGCACAGGATCGCATCGGCCGAACCGATAGCTTCGCGCACCTTGGCGCGGCGAATTTGCTTGGGAAGCGCCAGCTCGTAGAGCACCATGTCGGCAAGGCCGGCGATCAGTCCGCCATCGCTATCGATCAGCATCGTATGGCTTGGCGTTGCCCGGTCGAGGAACACCGCCGACAGGTCGGCAATGCCGGCCTCGGTGACGGCGCGTAAAACCGTGTCGCCAAGGGCATCGCCGCCGCGCACCGAAAGCAGCGAGGCCGAGGCACCGCGCCGCACCGCCCAGCGCAAGGCGTTGAAGACGGCGCCGCCAACATGCTCGCGCATCGTGCCGGGGTTCAAGGCGGCTGGCGCGAAGGCGCCGGCAACCCGGCCGCGCCGCTCGATATAGGCGCCGCCCACGGCCAGGATCGTCGGGGAGTTCATCATGCCGGCAAAATGCCCTTTGCTGTTGCCCGGTAGGAGACTAGGTCGCTGGGCGGAACCCTGCAATCGCGGGTGCGATTCGGTTGGTGACGGCAGCGGCGCCGCATGCGAGGCCGGATACATCCGGAAGCAAATTTACGAAACAAAAATAGAACAAATATGGATATCCGTTATTTTTCAAATCCTTGCCGCTCATTGACAAATGAGAACAAACGAGGTACATTCTTTTAAGGATTGCGGGATTGTCCGGCCTCCATTGACGACCACGGGGTGATGTATCATGGCTCAGAATTCTTTGCGGCTTGTAGAGGACAAAGCGGTGGACAAATCAAAGGCTCTGGATGCGGCTCTGTCGCAAATCGAGCGTGCCTTCGGCAAGGGCTCGATCATGCGGCTCGGCGCAAACGAGCAGGTCGTCGAGATCGAAACGGTGCCGACCGGCTCGCTTGGGCTGGACATCGCGCTTGGCGTCGGTGGCCTGCCGCGCGGCCGCATCGTCGAGATCTACGGGCCGGAAAGCTCGGGCAAGACGACGCTGGCGCTGCACACGGTGGCCGAAGCCCAGAAGAAGGGCGGCATCTGCGCCTTCGTCGATGCCGAGCACGCGCTCGACCCGGTCTATGCCCGCAAGCTCGGCGTCGATCTCGAAAACCTATTGATCTCGCAGCCCGATACCGGCGAGCAGGCGCTGGAGATCTGCGACACGCTGGTGCGCTCCGGCGCCATCGACGTGCTGGTGGTCGATTCGGTGGCGGCGCTGACGCCGCGGGCGGAAATCGAAGGCGAGATGGGCGATTCGCTGCCCGGCCTGCAGGCGCGCCTGATGAGCCAGGCACTGCGCAAGCTCACCGCCTCGATCTCGCGCTCCAACACCATGGTCATCTTCATCAACCAGATCCGCATGAAGATCGGCGTCATGTTCGGGTCGCCCGAGACGACGACCGGCGGCAATGCGCTGAAATTCTATGCTTCGGTCCGCCTCGACATCCGCCGCATCGGCTCGGTCAAGGATCGCGACGAGGTTGTCGGCAACCAGACCCGCGTCAAGGTGGTCAAGAACAAGCTGGCGCCGCCCTTCAAGGTGGTCGAGTTCGACATCATGTATGGCGAGGGCGTCTCCAAGACCGGCGAGCTGGTCGATCTCGGCGTCAAGGCCGGCGTGGTCGAAAAGTCGGGCGCCTGGTTCTCCTACAATTCGCAGCGTCTTGGCCAGGGCCGCGAAAACGCAAAACTGTTCCTGCGCGACAATCCCGACACGGCGCGCGAGATCGAGCTGGCGCTGCGACAGAATGCCGGGCTGATCGCCGAGAAATTCCTTGAAAACGGCGGCTCCGAAAGCAGCGACGACGGTTTCGAGGACGACGCTGGGGTGATGTAGGGCAGGCGACGCCTCGCGGAGCCTCAGCCGGGTTTCGATTTGATGTTTTGATTTTGAGTTTGCGTAATCGATGCGTTTCGCCGCCGGCCCCGTGCCGGCGGTTTGCGTTTGATGGCGGGGCAGAAGCCATTTCAAAGCGCTGGTGAAAGCGGGAATTTGAGCCCATTTGGTGTTTCTGGACAGGCTGCGGTGCGACCGCTAAAAGGCCATGTCTATTTTCCGCCGGCAGCCGGCGGTTCTCTCGAAAAGGCAGTATTTCATGAGTGGCGTCAACGAGATCCGGTCGGCATTTCTCGACTATTTTCGCAAGGAAGGTCACGAGGTCGTCGCGTCAAGCCCGCTGGTGCCGCGCAACGACCCGACGCTGATGTTCACCAATGCCGGCATGGTGCAGTTCAAGAACGTTTTCACCGGTCTGGAGAAGCGGCCCTATTCGCGCGCCACGACTGCCCAGAAGAGTGTTCGCGCCGGCGGCAAGCACAACGACCTCGACAATGTCGGCTACACTGCGCGCCACCTGACCTTCTTCGAGATGCTCGGCAATTTCTCCTTCGGCGACTATTTCAAGGAGCGCGCCATAGAGCTTGCCTGGAACCTGATCACCAGGGAGTTCGGGCTGAAGAAGGAGAAGCTGCTGGTCACCGTCTACCACACCGACGACGAGGCGGCCTCGTACTGGAAGAAGATCGCCGGCCTTTCGGACGATCGCATCATCCGCATCGCGACTTCCGACAACTTCTGGGCAATGGGTGACACCGGGCCTTGCGGGCCGTGTTCGGAGATATTCATCGACCGTGGCGAGCATATCTGGGGCGGCCCCCCCGGCAGCCCCGAGGAGGATGGCGACCGTTTCCTCGAATTCTGGAACCTGGTGTTCATGCAGTATGAACAGGTGACGAAGGAACAGCGCGTCGACCTGCCGCGTCCGTCGATCGACACGGGCATGGGCCTCGAGCGCATGGCCTCCATCCTGCAAGGGGTTGAAAGCGTCTTCGAAACCGACCTGTTCCGCCACCTGATCGACGCTGCATCGTCGGCGCTCGGCAAAGGTCCGGATGCGGACACCGTCGCATCGTTCCGGGTCATCGCCGACCATTTGCGTTCGTCCTGCTTCCTGGTCGCCGACGGCGTGCTGCCGTCCAACGAAGGACGCGGCTACGTGCTTCGTCGCATCATGCGCCGCGCCATGCGCCACGCGCAGTTGCTCGGCGCCCGCGATCCGCTGATGTGGCGCCTGGTGCCGGCGCTGGTCCGCGAGATGGGCCAAGCCTACCCGGAACTGGTGCGCGGCGAACAGATGATCACCGAGACGCTGAAGCTTGAGGAAACTCGTTTCCGCAAGACGCTGGTGCGCGGCTTGGGCTTGCTTTCGGAGGCGACGGAGAAGCTGGCCTCCGGCGACATGCTGGATGGCGAGACAGCGTTCAAGCTCTACGACACCTATGGCTTTCCGCTCGATCTGACGCAGGACGCGCTGCGCCGGCGCAACATCTCGGTCAACCTTGCCGGCTTCACCGAGGCAATGGAGCGGCAGAAGGCGGAGGCACGCAAAAGCTGGGCTGGTTCCGGTGAGGCCGCAACCGAGACGGTATGGTTCGCGGTGCGTGAGGAGACCGGCGCCACCGAATTCCTGGGTTATGAGACCGAGCAGGCCGAAGGCCTTATCCAGGCGCTGGTCAAGGACGGCAAGACCGTCGACAGTGCCGGCAAAGGCGACGCCGTTGCCGTGGTTGTCAACCAGACGCCGTTCTATGGCGAGTCCGGTGGCCAGATGGGCGATACCGGCGTCATTTCGGGCGACGGGTTCTCGATCGAGATATCCGATACCCAGAAGAAGGCCGATGGGCTTTTCGTCCATCTCGGCAAGGTGGCCAATGGCACTGTCAAGACGGGCGCGACCGTCGAGCTGAAGGTGGACCACGCGCGGCGCTCCAGGCTGCGCGCGAACCATTCCGCCACACATCTGATCCATGAGGCGCTGCGCGAGGTGCTGGGTACCCATGTGGCGCAGAAGGGCTCGCTGGTCGCGCCCGAGCGTCTGCGCTTCGACATTTCGCACAACAAGCCGATCTCGCCGGACGAGCTCGAAGAGGTCGAGCGCATGGCAAACGAGATCGTCGTTCAGAACGGCTCGGTGATCACGCGACTGATGTCTGTCGACGACGCCATCGCCGAGGGCGCCATGGCGCTGTTTGGCGAGAAGTATGGCGATGAAGTGCGCGTCGTTTCGATGGGCACGGGCTTGCATGGCGCCAAGGCCAACCGGCCTTATTCGGTCGAGCTATGCGGCGGCACGCATGTCAGGGCGACCGGCGATATCGGCCTGGTGCGCATCGTGTCCGACAGCGCGATCGCTGCCGGCGTGCGCCGCATCGAGGCGTTGACCGGCGAGGCCGCCAGAAAGCATCTCGACGAACAGGACAAGCGGCTGAAGGCGGCCGCCGCCACGCTGAGGATTTCGGCGGCCGATGTGCCGGCCCGCGTCGAGGCGCTGCTCGACGAGCGCAAGAAGCTCGAAAAGGAGCTGACAGAGGCACGCAAGAAGCTGGCGCTGGGCGATCGCTCGCCAGCTGGTGTGCCTGCGGAGAACGAAACCATTGCCGGTGTCGGTTTTCTCGGCAAGGCGGTATCGGGCGTCTCGCCAAAGGATCTTAAGCCGTTGGCCGATGCCGGCAAGAAGTCCCTCGGCTCCGGCGTCGTCGTCTTTGTCGGCGCCGGCGAGGACAACAAGGCGAGCGTCGTCGTCGCCGTTACCGATGATCTGACCGGCCGCTTCAGCGCCATCGATCTGGTGCGCGTCGCGTCCGCGGCATTGGGCGGGCAGGGCGGCGGGGGGCGACCCGATATGGCCCAGGCCGGCGGCCCGGACGCGTCGAAGGCCGAAGACGCGATCGCTGCGGTGAAGGCGGCGCTGGAAGCTGCGTGAATCTGCACCAGTAAGGACAGGCCGAAGTGGCAGCGGGGATGAGGTGGCAACGTTGACTATGTATCAAGTCGACGCTTTTGCCGAACGGGCTTTCCAGGGCAACCCTGCTGCCGTTCTCATTTTGGAGGACTGGCTATCGGACGACGTGATGCAGGCCATCGCAAACGAGAACAATCTTGCTGAAACCGCGTTTGCGCGGCCGAGTGGCGAGGGTTGGGATTTGCGCTGGTTCACGCCGGTTCATGAAGTCGACTTCTGTGGCCATGCTACACTTGCGGCCGCCCATGTGCTGACTACGGAATACAATGGTCAGGGCGAAATGGCCTTCGCCACCCGGGTGGGCGCGCTGCGGGTTTCCCGGCGGGAAGGCGCCTATCAGCTCGATCTGCCGTGTTTTCCGCCGCAGCCCGTCGAGGACGAGCTGAACTCGGCGCTGCAAGCGATATTGCCTCAGCGGCCGGCTGCGAGCTTCCGCAATTTCGAGAACCTGTTTGTCGAGCTTGCCGACGAGACAACCGTGCGATCTTTCGTTCCCGATCTGCTCAGGATCGGACGTTTTCATCCTCTCGGCCTGGTCATTACCGCGCCTGGGCGAGCCCATGATTTCGTCTCGCGTTATTTCGTACCCGGAGCTGGCATTCCCGAGGACCCGGTGACTGGCTCCATTCATGCGACATTGGTGCCGTACTGGGCTGAAAAGCTCGGCAAGACGCATATGTCGGCATTCCAATGCTCGCAGCGCGGCGGGCATTTGCTATGCGAACTGGCCGGAGATCGCGTGCTGATCACAGGCCGTGCGAAGACCTTCATGAAGGCGGAGATTTACCTTCCCGATTGAGCGGTATTTCGCAGTGGGTCGCCTTCGGCGAAGCTGCCGATCTCCCCCGCAAGGGGGGAGATTGGATGTCACTTCGGCTTTCGCTAATCACCAGAAGGCCTATTGCCGAATGCTTGTCTCCTCACTCTGCCTTTTCGGTCTTCGCAAAACCCGCACGCGCCGCGATGCGCACATACCAATCCCGAATATCGGCAAACTCCGCCAGCAGGGCTTGCCCCTCGGCGACCTTGACGAAATAGCTGATGATTGGCGCAGCGTGCAGGTCGGCCAGCGTCAGGTCCGTCCCCAACAGCCAAGGCCCTTCGGCTTTCAGCGACGACAGCGCCTGCAATGCCGTTCTCGCCTGCCGCAACCCGTTGGCGATCACGGCTTCGTCGGGTGGCGTTTTCTCCAGCCGCTCGACCGCGACATCCCAGACCATGGCCCTGTAGGCGTAGGCGTCGAGCATGCCGGTGATCTGGTTCATGCGTGCTCGAGGCCGGGCTTCGACCGGCTGCAGCGCCGGGCCGTCAAAGGTTTCGTCGACATAACGGGCAATCGTTCCGGTCTCGTAGAGGCGAAAGCCGTCATGCTCGAAGGCCGGGATGCGGCCGAACGGCTGGTGCTCGAAGTACCAGCCGGGAATGCCGTCGGCGGCAAAGACGTCGACGGGCACCAGCTCGTAGCCGACGCCCTTTTCCTCGAGCACCAGCCGCACGATGCGCACATAGACGCTGTAGTCCGCGCCGTAGACGACCGGCTTGCCCATGTCGCGGGCTCAGGCCATCGCCTTCTGCAAATTCTCGTCGATCTTGTCGAGGAAGCCGGTGGTCGAAAGCCATGGCTGGTCGGGGCCGATCAGCAGCGACAGATCCTTTGTCATGAAGCCGGACTCGACCGTCTGGATGCAGACCCTTTCCAGGGTCTCGGCAAAGCGCTTCAGTTCGGCATTGTCGTCGAGCTTGGCACGATGCGCGAGGCCGCGCGTCCAGGCGAAGATCGAGGCGATCGAATTGGTCGAGGTCTCCTCGCCCTTCTGGTGCTGGCGATAGTGGCGGGTAACGGTGCCGTGCGCGGCTTCCGCCTCGACGGTCTTGCCGTCCGGCGTCATCAGCACCGAGGTCATCAGGCCGAGCGAGCCGAAGCCTTGCGCCACCGTGTCGGACTGAACGTCGCCGTCATAGTTCTTGCAGGCCCAGACATAGCCGCCCGACCATTTCAGGCTGGAGGCCACCATGTCGTCGATCAGCCGGTGCTCGTACCAGAGCTTCTTCGCCTTGAATTCGGCTTCGAACTCAGCCTCGTAGACCTCCTGGAAGATGTCCTTGAAGCGGCCGTCATAAGCCTTGAGGATTGTGTTCTTGGTCGAGAGGTAGACGGGGTAATTACGCAGCAGGCCATAGTTCAGCGAGGCGCGGGCGAATTCGCGGATAGATTCGTCGAGATTGTACATGGCCATGGCGACGCCGGCGCTGGGTGCGTCGAACACATCGTGCTCGATCACCTGGCCGTCCTCGCCGACGAATTTGATCGTCAGCTTGCCCTTGCCGGGAAAGCGGAAGTCGGTGGCGCGGTACTGGTCGCCGAAGGCGTGGCGGCCGACGATGATCGGCTTGGTCCAGCCGGGCACCAGCCGCGGCACGTTCTTCATGATGATCGGCTCGCGGAAGATGGTGCCGCCGAGGATGTTGCGGATGGTGCCGTTCGGCGACTTCCACATCTTCTTCAGCTTGAATTCCTCGACGCGCTGCTCGTCGGGTGTGATCGTCGCGCATTTCACGCCGACGCCGTATTTCTTGATGGCGTTCGCCGAATCGATGGTCACCTGGTCGTTGGTGGCGTCGCGGTGCTCTATGCCGAGGTCGTAATATTCGAGCTTGAGGTCGAGATAAGGGTGGATCAGCTTGTCCTTGATGAACTGCCAGATGATGCGGGTCATCTCGTCGCCGTCGAGTTCGACGACCGGGTTCGCCACCTTGATCTTCGCCATGGAAAGAATGCCTCGCTTTTGGGGAACGGAACGGCCTTGCCCGCACGGCTGCCGGCCCTGGGATGCGGCCCGTATATCAAAGGCTTTTTGGCCGCGCAAACGGCGAACCGCGCCGTAGTGCCGGCATTGTTTGCCAAAGCTTCATTTTCGCCGCCAAATGTGGCAGGGGACTGCGAAATGCCGCAAACAGCAGTTCACTGACAACCATGGCCGCTACCCAGGATCCCGACACCCCTCTTGCCTCCGGAACGCCTGCGTCCGGACCGGCGATCATCCTGGTCGAGCCGCAGCTCGGCGAGAATATCGGCATGGTTGCGCGCGCCATGGCCAATTTCGGCCTTGCCGAGCTGCGGCTCGTCAATCCGCGCGACGGCTGGCCGAGCGACAAGGCGCGTGCCGCCGCAAGCCGCGCCGACCACGTCATCGATGCCGTCACGGTGTTCGACGACCTGGCCTCGGCGGTCGGCGATTTGAACTTCGTCTTCGCCACCACGGCGCGCGCGCGCGACAATTTCAAGCCGGTGCGCGGTCCGGTCGAGGCGGGCAGGGCGCTGCGGGCGCGGCAGCGGGCCGGCCAGCGCACCGGCATCCTGTTCGGCCGCGAGCGCTTCGGCCTCTATAATGACGAGGTCGGCCTTGCCGACGAGATCGTCACCTTCCCCGTCGATCCAGCCTTCTCCTCGCTCAACATCGCCCAGGCGGCCCTGCTGATGTCCTATGAATGGATGAAGTCCGGCCTGGAAAACGAGACCATGACCAACTTTTCCGGCCCTGAAATG
Source organism: Mesorhizobium sp. M0910 (assembly GCF_040319465.1). Lineage (NCBI taxonomy): Bacteria > Pseudomonadati > Pseudomonadota > Alphaproteobacteria > Hyphomicrobiales > Phyllobacteriaceae > Mesorhizobium > Mesorhizobium sp. M0910. The sequence goes on along the minus strand of NZ_JAMYNZ010000008.1, from coordinate 66,530 downwards.
CCGCCGGCTGCCAAGGAAGAATTGCACGGCCTGTTTGCGTATCTGGAAGGTGCACTGGAGGCGCGCGGCTATTTCCGCCCGGCAGCGAAGAAGCCGAAGATGGTCGACAATTTGCGCGCAGTGCTGACCCGCCCCGGCTTCGCCGAGCCGGAGCTCAAGGTGCTGCGCGGAATAATATCATCGCTGGACAGGTTCTCGCCGGCCATGCCGCGCGGCGATGGATCGCCCGGCGACGATCCAAGGCGGCTCCCGGCGGCTGCGGCACGCGCTGCGAGGGCGAAAGACAAAGACTAGGCGCGCAAATGCAAGCGTCTTACCAGTAACCGAATTTTATTTGGTTTGATCCATGGTTTTCGAAACGATGGATCTCGGATGTTTAGCTCAAATATCGGTCGTCTTCGCTTTTTCTTCTATTCCGTGGGTCTGCTGGTTGCGGAAATCGCGACCTTTGTGCTGTGTGTCGTGCTGACCATCGGTATCGAGGGCTTGGCCAATTCGAAACCAGGTCCTTCCAGGGAAGGTCTGGCCGCGGCCGTTCTCGTCGCCTCGCTGGTGATCGTTCTGTTGCGCGCGAATTTCGCCTGGCGTCGAAGCCGCGACGCGCAAGGGTCGGGTTGGATCCTTTGGTCGTATATCGTGTTCTCGACCCTGTTTGCGATTCTGCAGGCCGGCACTGTTCTTGTCGTAAAATTCGACGGCGAAGATTCGCATTCCGGCCTTAACCTGCTGGGATTAGCTCTTGTCGGGCTGTGGGCCGTTATCTTGGCGGCCAAGCCGGCGGGCGGTGGCTCTTCGGATATGGCATCATCCCTGAGTTTCGACGATTTCGACCCGCCCGGGCCGCTGCGCCGCACCGCGGCGCCCCGTTCAGCGTCAGCCGCGGGCGTGACGGCCCTGGCTCCAGCCTACGCCATGCGCGCCGCGCCGGTGCCGTCGAACCATGCTGCATCTCAACCTGCATCTCCGGCAACCGGCCGGCCGCGGGCCGGCGGCTTCGGCAAGCGGGGCCTTGTGTGACCCGTCTCGCCGCATCAAGGCCATGATGGTTCCACATAGAAGCGGCCGGGACAAAGCATCATTGGCCGAAGCAAAATGCATAGGCCGGCCTTCTCTCGTGATCTCGTTTTGTAATTCCCCAGCCCTTAGTGATTCCCAGCCCTTAGTGACTCAATGACCATGACCGATCCGTCGAGCGCCCGTCCGATCCTGATGTTCGATTCCGGCATTGGCGGCCTCACCGTGCTGCGTGAGGCGCGCGTCCTGATGCCTGACCGCCGCTTCATCTATGTCGCCGACGACGCGGCGTTCCCCTTCGGCGCCTGGGAGGAAACGGCGCTGAGAACACATATTCTGGAGTTGTTCGCCAGGCTGCTCGAACGGTTTTCGCCGGCCATTTCGGTCATCGCCTGCAACACCGCCTCGACACTGGTCATTGATGCGTTGCGCGAGCGGTTTCCCGGCCACCCTTTCGTCGGCACCGTGCCGGCCATCAAGCCGGCGGCGGAACGCACGCGCTCAGGCCTGGTTTCGGTGCTGGCGACGCCCGGCACCGTCAAGCGCCAGTACACGCGCGACCTGATCAGCAAGTGGGCGCAGAAATGCCACGTCCGCCTGGTCGGCAGCGACAGGCTGGCTGGATTGGCCGAAGCCTATATGCGCGATGGTTTTGTCGACGAGGACGCCGTGCGCGCCGAGATCGCGCCGTGCTTCGTTGAGCATGACGGGCTGCGCACCGACATCGTCGTGCTTGCCTGCACCCATTATCCTTTTTTGGCCAACCGCATGCGCAAGACAGCACCTTGGCCGGTCGACTGGCTCGACCCGGCCGAGGCGATCGCACGCCGCGCGCTGTCGCTGCTTGCCGATACCGAGGCCGCTTATCGCAGAGAGGCACTGCCGGAAGGGGCCGACCTTGCGTTCTTCACCTCGAACAGCGCCGATTTTCCGACGCGCCGGCTGATGCAGGGATTTGGCCTGGCGATATCCTGACCGCAAGCAATTTTCGCTTTGGGAACATCACACCAGACAATGCGTTTTCCTCTCATCGGAAACGGGAGAAACCATCATGCCAGCCACCTCAAAAGCCCAGCAGAAAGCGGCCGGCGCGGCATTGTCAGCCAAGCGCGGCGAGACCAAGAAGGGCGCGCTCAAAGGCGCGTCGAAGGGAATGTATAAATCCATGAGCGAAAAACAGCTCGAGGAATTCGCCGAGACCAAGCGCAAGGGCCTGCCGGAAAAGAAGTCGAAGCACTGATCGACTGACCATTCTGGCAGCGGATGCCGGCCAACAAAAGGCCCGCGGCTGAGCCGCGGGCCATGAAGTCTCAACGGGCGAGGGCGAAAATTACCAGTTCCAGCCGCAGCGCCGCACTTTGTAGCGGATGACCTTGCGATGACCGTGGCGCCACACCACCTTCTTCTTGACCACGATGCGGCAGATCTGGTGATGCCTGTGCCCATGCCAATGCCGGGCCTGCGCTGGCTCGGGCACAACCGCCATCGTGCCGGCCATCACCGCGGCTCCTACCAACGTAAGGAAGAACTTCTTCATGCGAATTCCTGCTCCTCTGACTTCAGTCCCTTCCTGATGCCGCTGGCGCAACCTCCCGCCACATCCGGCACGTTCCACAACCGTAACACTATCCGGTTCGGCGACTCGCGCCAGCCAGAAGCTTGACAGCGGTTAAATCTCCGTTTAACCAGCCCACCAACACCGGGCCGCAATGCCCGGTGGTTTTCTTTATGTGTGCAAGACGTTTGGGAAGCCGGTTTTACTTTCCCTATGTCTTGTTTGAAATGACGTGTCCCGTGGGTTTTCCGTCGCGTTGCGTGGAAAACCCTGTCAGGTCTCGAAAACGGAGGCCAGAGGAGGGCGCGTTTCCTTCACACGGACCATAAGGTTCCGGGTGTGTTGTTTTGAAAGGGAATGCGATGAGCAAGCGCGAATCCGCGAAGTACAAGATCGACCGCCGTCTTGGCGAAAACATCTGGGGCCGCCCGAAGTCCCCGGTCAACAAGCGTGAATACGGCCCCGGCCAGCATGGCCAGCGCCGCAAGGGCAAGCTTTCCGATTTCGGCCTGCAGCTGCGCGCCAAGCAGAAGCTGAAGGGCCACTATGGCGACGTTTCGGAGAAGCAGTTCCGCAAGGTCTATGAAGAGGCGGACCGCCGCAAGGGCGACACCTCGGAGAACCTGATCGGCCTGCTCGAATCGCGCCTCGACGCCGTCGTCTACCGCTCCAAATTCGTGCCGACCATCTTTGCGGCGCGCCAGTTCGTCAATCACGGCCACGTCAACGTCAATGGCAAGCGCGTCAACATCGGCTCGTACCGCTGCAAGCCGGGCGATGTCATCGAAGTGCGCGAGAAGTCGAAGCAGCTGGTCATCGTGCTGGAATCGGTGGGCCTGGCCGAGCGCGACGTGCCCGATTATATCGAGGCCGATCACAACAAGATGACCGCGGCCTTCACGCGCATCCCCGGCCTGGCGGACGTTCCGTTTGCCGTGCAGATGGAACCGAACCTGGTCGTCGAGTTCTATTCGCGCTGATCGGCGCGTTCGTCGCGATACAATCGAAGGCCGCCCGTCGAGGCGGCCTTTCTTTTTTCGTTCCTTTTCCGCGGCGTGATTCCGAAATCGATTTCGGTTTTCGGTCCGATGCGCTACTGCGGGCGGCAACAGGATCTTGGGGCGGACGCGCCATGAATATGCTGCCAGACGCCGAAACACTCGAACCGGTCGCCGACACCGAAGGCGGCTTTCATCCGCTGTTTGCCGATGTGCCGTCCTCCGTCGAGTTCAACAAGCTGCGCAAGCGGCTGTTGCGGCTTGCCCGCCAGGCGATCGACGATTTCGCCATGGTGAGGCCCGGCGACCGTTGGCTGATCGCTCTGTCGGGCGGCAAGGATTCCTACGGCCTGCTTGCCGTGCTGCTCGATCTCAAATGGCGCGGGCTGCTGCCGGTCGAGCTGTTGGCCTGCAATCTCGACCAGGGCCAGCCGAACTTTCCCAAGCACATATTGCCCGACTATCTCGACAGCCATGCCATTCCGCATCGCATCGAATATCAGGACACCTATTCGGTGGTCACCGACAAGCTGGCCGAGGGCAGCACCTATTGCTCGCTGTGCTCGCGGCTACGGCGCGGCCATCTCTATCGCATTGCCCGCGAGGAGGGCTGCTCGGCGCTGGTGCTCGGTCATCACCGCGAGGACATACTGGAAACCTTCTTCATGAACCTGTTCCATGGCGGACGCCTTGCCGCCATGCCGCCGAAGCTGCTCAACGACGAAGGCGATGTCATGGTGCTGCGGCCGCTCGCCTATTGTGCGGAAGCCGATCTCGAGAAATTCGCCGGCGCCATGAAATTCCCGATCATTCCGTGCGATCTGTGCGGTAGCCAGGAAGGCCTGCAGCGCAACGCCATGAAGGCGATGCTCGACGACATCGAGAAGCGCATGCCTGGCCGCAAGGACACGATGATCCGCGCCATGACCAATGTGCGGCGTTCGCATCTGCTCGACAGGAAGCTGTTCGATTTCGCCGCCCTCAACGAAACCCTCACCACCAGGCGTCCCGATGACATTTGACGATAGCGCGATCGACTGGCTTGCCGACCTTCTGTCGGAAGCCGCCGTCGCCGAGATCATGCCGCGCTTTCGCCGGTTGAGCGAGGGCGACGTCCGTCGCAAGACCTCGGCCGCCGATCTCGTCACCGAGGCCGACGTCAATGCCGAACGGCTCATCACCGCCAGGCTGCGCCAGCGTTATCCCCACGCAATGATCGTCGGCGAGGAGGCCTGCTCCGACGACCCGACGCTGCTCGACGGTCTCGGCGATGCCGAACTCGCCTTCGTCATCGACCCGGTCGACGGCACCTTCAACTTCGCCTCCGGCGTGCCGCTTTTCGGCGTCATGCTTGGCGTCGTGGTCAAGGGCGAGACGGTCGCCGGCATCATCCACGATCCCGTCGGCAAGGATTGGCTGATCGGCGTTAGTGGCGCCGGCAGCCATATCCGCCATGCCCATGGCAATCTGGAAAAGGTCCATGTCGCCAAACCGGCGCCGATGTCGGAAATGACCGGTGCGGTCTCATGGCACTACGTGCCCGAGCCGGACCGCTCACGTTTGGCGCGCAACCAGACCAAGTCGCTATCGCAGTTCAATTATCGCTGCGCCGCCCACGAATACCGCCTGCTGGCCAGCGGCCACGGCCATTTCGTCGTCTACAACAAGCTGATGCCCTGGGATCACCTGCCTGGCGTGCTGATCCATGCGGAGGCGGGCGGCCATGCCGCGCGCTTCGACGGCAGCGCCTATCTGCCGTCGCATGTCGGAGGTGGCCTGCTGGTCGCGCCGGACCGGGAGAGCTGGCGGGAGCTGCGCCGCGAGCTCTGGGCGGAATAACTCTTCGCTGCCAAAGTTGTCCAATCCTGTGCGAAACCGGAGACCTCGAATGAAACCTCGGTCCGCAATTGTTGCAACGGCCTTTGCCCTTGCCTTGGTTGCCGGTGTCAATGAAGCAAGCGCTGGGGAACGCGCATGTCGCAGTCCCGACTCCGTCGACACCATAGACGAGATGTTCTCCGCGATCTTCGCCTGTTGGAAGCCGCCGCCCGGAACCGCGGGCATGACCCTGACGCTGCAGTTCTCAATTCGCCGAAACGGCACGCCTATCGGCAAGCCGCGCGCCACTTACTCCCATCTAGGGGACGATGGTCCGCTCAATCGGGCCTTCGTGGCTTCCGTCCTCGAGGCGCTCGACAAGGCTCTTCCACTGCCCGTTTCGGACAGTATGGGGGGAGCAATCGCAGGACGTACGCTGTTCCCTCGCTTCACCGCGGTCAGTGAGGGTGCATCCTAGGCGCACGCGCAATGTGCATTAAACCGGCGGGTTATGCGGCTGGAACAGTCTGCCGCGCTCGGCCAGCAGGATCATCAGCAGCGCCGCCACCGACACGCTGCAGAACCCGGCGGCCAGCGGCGTCACCGTGCCGTTGAAGGCTTGGCCGATCAGCGTGCCGAGAATGCCGCCAAGAAATGTCTGCATGAACCCAAGGATCGACGATGCAGTGCCGGCCAGGTGACCCAGCGGCTCCATGGCGAGCGCGTTGAAGTTCGCGCCCAGCGCGCCGAACGGGACCATGGCGCAGGCAAAGAAGGTAATGAAGAGCCAGAGCGGCATCTTTATTTCGATGGAAACGACCAGCCAGGCAAGGCTGATGGCCAGAAACAGCAGCAACGCGCTTTGCGACAGGCGGCGCATGCCGATGCGGCCGACGAGGCGCGAGTTGAGGTAATTCGAAAAAGCAAGTACGCCGGCAACCCCCGCGAAGATGACGGGGAACATCTCGCCGACATTGAATACGCTGACATAGATTTGCTGGGCCGAGGCGATGAAGCCGAACATGGCGCCGAAGATGAAGGTGCTGGCAAAGGCGTAGCAGAGCGCGATGCGGTTGGTGAGAACGATGCGGAAGCCGCCGATGATGGAGGACAGCGTCAGCGGCCGGCGATATTCGGGGTGTAGTGTCTCGGGCAGGCGCAGCAGCGACCAGGCGGACACGATCAGCGCGCCGGCTGCCATGGTGACGAAGATCACATGCCAGGTCGCAAACAGCATGATGAACTGGCCGATACCGGGCGCCACCACCGGAATGGCCATGAACACCATGAAGATCAAGGACATGACTTCGGCCATGCGCCTTCCGTCGAACGTATCGCGCACGATCGAGACGGCAATGACGCGCGTCGCCGCCGCGCCGATGCCTTGCACCGCCCGGCATAGCAGAAGCGTGGCGAATGACGGGGCGATTGCCGCAGCGCCGGCCGCCACGACGTAGATCACCAGCCCTGCGACAAGCGGCGCGCGGCGCCCGAAGCGGTCCGAGATCGGCCCGAAGAACAGCTGTCCGCCGCCAAAGCCAAGGATATAGGCGGTGACAACATATTGCCGGTGGTTTTCGTTTTCGACGCCAAGCGAAGCGCCGATCTGCTGCAGCGCCGGCAAAATAATGTCGATGGCCAGCGAATTGAGCGCCATCAGCGCCGCGCACAGCGCAATGAATTCCCAGCGCGGTATGGGCAAGGTGCTTGCCTTTTGCTGCGCTTGCGCTTGCTGATCCACGGCCAGTCCGATCCTCAAACGAAAATGCGCCGGCTGGCCGACGCATCCATTCGTTGATTGCCCGATAGCGGGCAGAACTTTTTGCCAAGGTGGGGCTGCCCCGGCGCTTAGCGCATGACCCCCGAAAATCGCAGGCGGAAGGTCATACGAGAAACAGAAGTTAGGCGGCGCCTTTGACGCTGACGCCCTTTTCGACGAGGAAGGTCTGCAATTCGCCCGCCTGGAACATCTCGCGGATGATGTCGCAGCCGCCGACGAACTCGCCCTTGACGTAGAGCTGCGGGATGGTCGGCCAGTTGGAATAGTCCTTGATGCCTTGCCGCAGTTCGGCCGACGTCAGCACGTCGACGCCCTTATAGTCGGCGCCGATATAGTCGAGGATCTGCACGACCTGGCCGGAAAATCCGCATTGCGGGAAGCCGGGCGTGCCCTTCATGAAGAGAACGACGTCGTTGCCCTTCACTTCATTGTCGATGTAGTCGTTGATGCCGCTCATGGAATACCCTTTCATGCCTGTGGGAGTCAGGCTCGAACATTACCCTTCAAATAAACCCATGGGTTGCGCGAAACAAGATGTTTGCCGCCTTGCCATGCAAATGGCGCAAAGGAACGTCTGATCTTGGGCCAAGAGCGTTGGCCACCATCTTTCCCGAGGCGCGATGAAAAGACGATATCTCGCCGGGTTCCTCCTCGCCGTTCTGTTCGCCGCACTGTCCTTGATCTGGTGGGCCAGGTCGCCGAGACAGCCATCTCTCGTCGTCGGCGGTGAATTACCGGCGCCGTGCCGCGACGCGAGCTTCGAGGCGGTCACCTATGTCGTCTGCGAAATCGATCTGCGCCACTATGACATCGGTGTGTTCCACGCAGACCTTGACGGCAAGGCTTTCGGTTCACTGGACAAATTCGACAGGGCGATGGCGGATCAGGGCCGGCCGGTGCTGCTCGCCATGAACGCCGGCATGTATCACCAAGACCTGACTCCGGTCGGCCTTCTCGTCGAAGACGGCCGGGAGAAGGCGCCGATCAACGGCGCCGACAGCGAAGGCAATTTCTTCCTGAAACCGAATGGCGTCTTCCTGGTCCGGAAGGACGGCAAGGCGGCGGTCATGGAGACAAGCGCCTTTGCTGCGACCAGACTGGACGTGATGTTTGCCACGCAATCCGGCCCGATGCTGGTGATCGACGGCCGGCTTCATCCCCGCTTCGAGCAAAACGGCACATCGCGCTATATCCGCAATGGCGTCGGCGTGCGTGACCAAAACACCGTCGTGCTGGCGATCTCGCGCTCTGAGGTCAGCCTCGGCAGCTTCGCGCGACTGTTTCGAGACGCGCTCGATTGCCCCAACGCGCTTTTCTTCGACGGGGCCGTTTCGGCGCTGTCGAACGGCGAGCGGATGATTGTTGGTGGAAAGTATCCGGCGGGGCCGATCATTGCCGTGACCGGTAAGAAGCTTGCGAGCCGGTAACTGCAAGAGAGCTCACTCCGGCACGCTGGTCTGCAGTGCAAGCGCGTGCAGTACGCCGCCCATGTTGCCCTTCAGCGCGTCATAGACCATCTGGTGCTGCTGGACGCGGCTTTTGCCGCGAAAGCTTTCGGCCACCACCTCAGCCGCATAATGGTCGCCGTCGCCGGCCAGGTCGCGAATGGTCACCTTGGCGTCCGGAATGCCTTCCTTGATCAGCCGTTCGATGTCGTGGGCGTCCATTGCCATATGAGGATTCCTTGTTCAGGTCGTGATCTCATAGATATGGTCGAAAAGGCGGATGAACCACACCGAAACGGCCCCGCTTGATCACATCACGGGTCCACGACCTCATTTGCCATGAAGCGAGGGAACCAGGATTCGTGGGCGGCGGTCAATTCGCTGACCGGTATCGCACGCGCCTCGCCCAGCTTCAATTCGCTGCCGCCGGTCGAGCCGATCCACGGTGCAAAAATGCCGAGTCTGCTTTGTTGTTCGCGAATGGCGTCCCATTCCTCGCTCTGCGGATCGATCGACAGCGTCAGCAGGTAGCGGCCCTGATCCTCGCCGAACCAGACGGGGATCGGATCCGTACCGATCAGGCCGGGAATGGTCGCGCCGATGCCGGAGGCCATCGCCATCTCGGCCAGCGCCACCGCTATGCCGCCGTCGGAAACGTCATGCGCCGCGGTAACGACACCGGAGCCGATCAGCGCCCGCACATGGTCGCCGACCCGCTTCTCGTGGTCGAGATCGACCGGCGGCGGCGGGCCGTCGGCGCGGTCATGGATGTCGCGCATGTAGGCGGACTGGCCAAGATGCGTGCCCCACATGGTCGGCGCGCCGACCAGCACGATCATCTGGCCTTCGGCGGCAAAGCCGATCCGCACCATTTTCGACCAGTCGGCAATCAGCCCGACGCCGCCGATGGTTGGTGTCGGCAGGATGCCTTGGCCGTTGGTCTCATTGTAGAGGGAGACGTTGCCGGAGACGATCGGAAAGCCAAGCGCCCGGCAGGCATCGCCGATGCCTTTCACGGCACCAACCAGCTGGCCCATGATCTCCGGCCGTTCCGGATTGCCGAAATTGAGGTTGTCGGTGGCCGCGAGCGGCAGAGCGCCGGTGGCGGTAAGATTGCGCCAGCATTCGGCAACGGCCTGTTTGCCGCCCTCGTAAGGGTCCGCCTCGCAATAGCGCGGCGTCACGTCGGAGGAGAAGGCGAGCGCCTTGGTCGGGTGGCCATCGACGCGCACGACACCGGCGTCGCCGCCGGGAAGCTGCAGGGAATTGCCCTGGATCAGCGTGTCGTACTGCTCCCACACCCAGCGGCGCGAGGAAAGGTCCGGTCCCCCCAACAGCTTGAGCAGTGCGTCGGCCACATCGGCTTGAGGTGCATCGCCGGCCAGCGGCGCCGGCTTCTTCGGTTCGACCCAGGGACGGTCATATTCCGGCGCCTGGTCGCCGAGATCCTTGATCGGCAGGTTGGCGACCTCATCGCCCTGGTGCAGCACGCGGAAGCGCAGATCGTCGGTGGTTCTGCCGACGATGGCAAAGTCGAGGCCCCATTTGTGGAAGATCGCCTCGGCCTGTTTTTCCTTTTCGGGGCGCAGCACCATCAGCATGCGCTCCTGGCTCTCCGAAAGCATCATCTCATAGGCGCTCATGCGCTCTTCACGCACCGGCACCTTGTCGAGATCGAGCTCGATGCCGAGGTCGCCCTTGGCGCCCATCTCGACCGCCGAGCAGGTGAGGCCGGCCGCACCCATATCCTGGATGGCGATAACGGCGCCGGACGCCATCAGTTCGAGGCAGGCTTCGAGCAGGCATTTTTCGGTGAACGGATCGCCAACCTGCACGGTGGGGCGCTTCTCGTCGATCTTATCGTCGAACTCAGCCGAAGCCATGGTGGCGCCGCCGACGCCGTCGCGCCCGGTCTTGGCGCCGAGATAGACGACTGGCAGGCCGACGCCCTTGGCCTCGGACAGAAAGATTGCGTCTGTCTTCGCGAGACCCGCGGCAAACGCATTGACCAGGATGTTGCCATTGTAGCGGGCGTCGAAATTGACCTCGCCGCCGACCGTCGGCACGCCGAAGGAATTGCCATAGCCGCCGACGCCGGAAACGACGCCGGCAACGAGGTGCCTTGTCTTGGGATGATCCGGCGCGCCGAAGCGCAGCGCGTTCATCGCCGCGATCGGCCGCGCGCCCATGGTGAAGACATCGCGCAGGATGCCACCGACCCCGGTCGCAGCTCCCTGATAAGGCTCGATGTAGGAGGGGTGGTTATGGCTCTCCATCTTGAAGACGACGCAGTCGCCGTCGCCGATGTCGACCACACCGGCATTCTCACCCGGGCCCTGGATGACTTGCGGCCCGGTGGTCGGCAGCGTGCGCAGCCACTTCTTCGAGGATTTGTAGGAACAATGCTCGTTCCACATCGCCGAAAAAATACCAAGTTCGGTAAAGCTCGGTTCGCGCCCGACCAGGTCGAGGATGCGCTGGTACTCGTCGGGCTTCAGCCCGTGCGCGGCAATGAGTTCAGGAGTGATCGGCACGGAATTGGAAATGGTCATGATCGGCAATTGTGTCCTTGGGATCGAGTCCCGTCTTATCGCAAGCTTTGCAGCCGATACACCCCCGTCGGATGACTAAAACGATGGAAAGCAACAGCTGACGGCAAGTAGCGAAAGATCGCCACTCGACCCGCCGGGTTCAAGCCGGTTCAGGAAAAGCTGTCGTAGCCGGCGCGGCCCTCGTCCAGAAGCCGCCGGATCACCGCGACGCCGTGCGCGATATCGTCCCGCTGTCGCGGCTGCGAGATGCCAAACCGCACGCCGTGAAAGGCCTGTTCGGAACGCCCTGCCTTGAACTCATCCTCGTCATCGATGAGCACGCCATGTTCTAGGCAAGCCTGTTTGAAAGTGCCGGAAAGCCACGGGTCGGGCAAAGTGAGCCAGACGAACGGCACATTGTCCAGCGCTTTGAAGTCGAAGCCGTCGAGTGTCTCGCGCACGATCGCGATGCGCGCACCGATCTCGGCAATGCTGCGCTTGCGCATCTCGGCGGCCTGACCGGACAGCACCAGCCGGCTGCCCACTTCCGCCAGCAGAAAGGGCAGGCCGCCCGTCATCATCTTATGGGCGACCCGGATGCGGTGACGGTAGGCCGGCGGGCAAGCGAGCCAACCGCCGCGAACACCCGCCGCGACCGATTTCGACAGGCCGCCGGCAACGATGGTCCGTTCGGGAGCATATTCGGCCATTAAAGGCGTTGGGTCATCGGTCAGTCCGCCATAGAGATCGTCCTCGATCAGGACGACGTTATATTGACGGGCGACATGCGCGATTGCTTCGCGGCGCGATGCCGACAGCGTTGTCAGCGTCGGGTTCTTCGCCGTCGGCATCAAAAAAATCATCTTCGGATGCTTTTGTGCGCAGACGCGCTCGAAATCCTGGGGATCTATGCCCTCGTCGTCAGCCGCCACCAGTGCGGTCCGGCGACCGATCAGGCCGGCACTGCGGGAGATCTGCGAATAGGTGAGGTGCTCGAAGACGACGTAGTCGCCGGGGGCGGTGAGTCCCGCAATGGTTGCCATCACCGCGGCGTGGGTGCCGAGCGTGGGAACGATTGCATCCGCCGCCGGGCGATAGGAATTGCGCGACAGCCAGCGTCTGCCCGCTTCCAACCAGCGGTCCGGGAAATCACGAGTATAGCTTGAAATCTCATGCGGATGGTCTTGCGCCGTGCGTGTCAACACGTCGGCGACGATGGCACCCTGGCCGACATCCGGTGCGGCCGTGCTATCGAAGCGCAGCTTGTCGCCGGGCGCATCCATATAGCGTGTGCCTTGTTCGACCGGCCCCAGGAAATCCGGCTTTGCGCTCTCCGACTGTTGAGCGATAACATAGGTTCCGCGGCCGACCTCGCCGCTGACCAGTCCCCGCTCGCGCAGCAATTGATAGGCCCTGCCGACCGTGCCGACGGTCGTGCCGATGTCGTATGCCAGATCGCGCTGCGGCGGCAGCTTTGCCCCTGCACCGATCAGGCCGCGGTCGATGTCCGTCTCGATGGAATCGGCAAGCCGCTGATAGAGCGGGCCGGTGCGGGCGGTCAGGTCCGGAAGCCAAGTTGTCATGGTGACAATTTTTTACATTGCACCGAAATGGGAGTCAATACATACGAAGCGGGCCGCACGAAAGGCACAATTGCAATCTTGGCAGAAAGACAATGGGTACAATAGAGACAATCCGCTACGCGGCAGTTGAATTGACCGGAAGCCGCTCGTCGGGCCGGAGATCCTATGTTCGCCGGATCGTGCAAGTGGTCACGTCATTCGTCCGATGGATCGATGGTCTGCTGGAGCGCCGGCGCAGTCGGCTGGTCCTGCTCGAGATGACCGACGATCAGCTCAAGGACATCGGTATCTCGCGCTGCGATGCCCATCGTGAAGGTCTGAGGCCGTTCTGGGACTGATGCGTTCGAGCGCTTCAGCGGACGCTCGCCGTCCTGAGCCGCGCGACGCCGCGGTCCACAAGCACCGCCACAATACATAGCACGAGAAAAAGCCCCGTGATGGCCACGGCCGAGACGGCGACGCTCGTCGCGCCGTTCTTGGCGACATTGAGGAACGGGTAGGGCACTTCGCCCGATATTGGCGCCCGCGCCAGTACATAGGCCAGATACGCGATCGGATAGATCATCCACCAGGAGATGTCACGCCACCGCGTCGAGCCGTCGGCGCCCGCCACAAGCCACCACAGCACGAACAACACCGGCGTCACATAGTGCAGGAGCACATCGCAGAGCAGGAACAGCCCTCGCGGCTGCCAAAGCTGCGCCAAGACCGTTGCATAAACGATGAGAACCAGCGTTATGGCGACGGCTACGCCCGCCCGCATCCGTGGGGCGGCAAAAGCCGGAAACCAGGCATAACCCGTTGACGACAGCAACGAGGCATGGACGAGCACCGCGCCGATATTGGTCAGGATGGTGAAGAAGCTGAAATAGAAGACCAGCGAGCCGACAAAGCCGCGGCCGGCTTCCATTGATGCCGGGACGGTGATGCAGAGCTGCAGGACGAGCCCGGCTAGGCCGACGACCAGACCGGTGATCTGCAGCAAGCGACCCATTGGGCTAGGCAGCAGCGCCACAGGCCGGATTGCCCGCCTGCCAGCGGGCAATGTCCGAGCCGATGCGGGCGCCGAGCGGTTCCGCCGTCAATGGGCCGAACACGTCGACGCGGCTCGAATTGCCTTGCGCCTGCACGACCAGCAACGGCTTTCCGCCATAGTGTTTGGCCGGCACCAGCAGGAAGCGCGGCGTGCCGCTGAACGAATTCAACTCGTTGGCCATCTGATAGGATTTGAACGCAGGGTCCTTGCTGGCGATCCAACATTTGTGGGCAGCTATTGCCACCTGCTCCATGGCAAGCAGTGACGCGCTCTTGCTCGCCGGCGCCGGCGTGCTCTTCGGGCTTGACTGGCAGGAGGCGAGTGCAAGCCCGGCGGCAGTGGCGATGGCGAGGCGCGTGGTCGTCGGTCTCATGGTCAAGCGGCGCCCATCTCGAGTTCGGACAGAAAGATCTTCAGACCGTCTGTCATCTCACCCCAGACGCGCGACAGCGCCGGATGCTGCAAGGCGATTTGCTCATAGGCATCGAATTTCGGATAGGCATCAAGCAGGTCGGGGCGGCCGATCGTCGCCCTGAAATTGTTGAAGACGAAGCGGGTCGGCGTCAGCCACGCATCGGCGAATGAGATGTCGTCGCCGAGTGCAAACGGGCCATGCGCCATGCGGGCTTCGATTGCCGCAAGCCCGTGATGCAATCGGGCGAACTGTGCGTTGATCTCCGCCTCGTTGCGCTGCGGCACGAAATAGAGCTCGAACAGCTTCATCGTGGGGGCGAGCACGTCAAGGTCGGTGATGCGGGCGAACATGCGCACCAGTGCCCGGTCCTTCGAATCCTTGGGCAGCAGCGCTGGCTCGGGAAAGCGCTCCTCCAGATATTCGGCAATCACCACCGATTCGACGATCGTTTCGCCCGAGCCGGTGATCAGCACCGGAATCCGGTTCAGCGGCGAGATGGCACGAAATGCCTCGGGGATGGGAAACCCAGGCGGCGGTGCAATGACCTTGAGCGGCACGTTCTTGATGTAGGCCAGCGCCCGCACGATCGACGAATAGGGCGACAACGGCCGCGAATAGAGTTTCATGACCGTCGCTCCAGGAGGAAAATTGAAGGCATCAAGCGGCGATGCCCAAGGCGCCTTCGAACAGCGCCCGGCCGTCGCTGCCGCCATGCGCCGCTTCGATCAGGTTTTCGGGATGCGGCATCAGGCCGAGCACGTTGCCGCGGCCGTTGACGATGCCGGCAATGTCGTTGATCGAGCCGTTTGGATTGGTGCCTTCGGCATAGCGGAACACCACCTGGCCTTCGCCTTCGAGGCGGGCCAAAGTTTCGGCGTCGGCAAAATAATTGCCGTCATGGTGCGCTACCGGTGCGCGGATGATCTGGCCCGGCTGGTAGCGGCGGGTGAACATCGTGTTGGCATTGGCGATCTGCAGCTTCACCTGGCGGCAGACGAATTTCAGCGAGGCGTTGCGCATCAAAGCGCCCGGCAGCAGGCCGGCCTCGACCAGGATCTGGAAGCCATTGCAGACGCCGATGACCGTGACGCCCTTGGCTGCCTTTTCGGCGACAGCCCGCATTACCGGCATGCGCGCGGCAATGGCGCCGCAGCGCAGATAATCGCCAAAGGAAAAGCCGCCGGGAATGGCGATCAGGTCGACATCGGGAATTTCGGTGTCCGTCTGCCAGACGGTGACCGGCGGCGTGCCGGAAATCTTGGTCAGCGCCGCGATCATGTCGCGGTCGCGATTGAGGCCGGGGAGCAGGACGACGGCTGATTTCACCTCAGGCGATCTCCACCGCGTAATTCTCAATCACCGTATTCGCCAGAAGCTTGTCGCACATGGCTTTCAGATCGGCCTCGGCCTTGGCCCTGTCGCCCTCGGCAAGCTCGACATCGAAAACCTTGCCTTGCCGCACCTGGCCGACGCCGCCGAAACCCATTGCGGACAGCGCATGCTCGATTGCCTTGCCTTGTGGGTCTAGCACGCCGTTCTTGAGGGTTACGGTAATGCGGGCCTTGATCACGCTGGACATGCTCCTGTTCACCTGTTGAGCGGGCAAGCCGTCAGTGCGGCTTGCCTTTGACGCCGTCGGTCGATGCGACCAGCACCGGCCCGGCCGGACGCGGCGGTTCGTTCTCGTTCATGATGCCGAGGCGGCGGGCAACTTCCTGATAGGCTTCGACCAGCCCGCCCATGTCGCGGCGGAAGCGATCCTTGTCGAGCTTGTCCTGCGTCGCCACATCCCACAGCCGGCAGGAATCCGGCGAAATCTCGTCGGCGACGACGATGCGCATCATATCGCCTTCGAACAGGCGGCCGCATTCGATTTTGAAATCGACGAGCTGGATGCCGACGCCCATGAACAGTCCGGAAAGGAAGTCGTTGACGCGAATGGCCAGCGCCATGACATCGTCGATCTCCTGCGGGCTCGCCCAGCCGAAGGCGGTGATGTGCTCTTCCGAGACCATCGGATCGTCGAGCGCATCGGCCTTGTAATAGAATTCGATGATCGAGCGCGGCAGCACGGTGCCTTCCTCGATGCCGAGACGCTTGGCCAGCGAGCCGGCGGCGACGTTGCGCACCACCACTTCGAGTGGAATGATCTCGACTTCCTTGATCAGCTGCTCGCGCATGTTGAGCCGGCGGATGAAGTGGGTCGGAATGCCCATCCGGTTGAGATGATTGAAGATGTGCTCGGAAATGCGGTTGTTGAGCACGCCTTTGCCATCGACGATTTCATGCTTCTTCTTGTTGAAAGCGGTAGCGTCGTCCTTGAAGAACTGGATCAGCGTGCCAGGCTCCGGTCCCTCATAAAGGATCTTGGCCTTGCCTTCATAAATGCGGCGGCGATTTTTCATCTGATTTTTCTCTGGATTTGCGGGCAGGCGGCAAGCGACCAGTTCCTGTCCGTCTGCCTAAAATAAGATGGCGACGGTGGGGTTCAATGCCGGTGTCTATCCCAATCGCACTGTTTGCTCAATCGGCAAATCCTTTCAATCAACCGCTTTCGGGGACCGAAATGCCGCAGCGCAGCAACCAATGTAGCATATTGACCGGCCGGCGCCCTTTTGGTTTGTGCTCCGGCAACACATATTGGCACGACGAATCGGATTTCACGGAGGGATGCCATGAGCAGCATGAAAGACCGCGAAGAGGGCTTTGAGCGCAAATTCGCATTCGACGAGGAACTTCGGTTCAAGGCCGCGGCACGCCGCAACAGAGCGCTCGGCCTGTGGGCTGCCGAAAAGCTCGGCAAGTCAGGCACCGATGCCGACGCTTATGCCAGGGAAGTGGTCGTCAGCGACATTGAGGAAGCCGGCGATCACGACGTTTTCCGCAAGATACGCAAGGATTTCGATGCGGCCGGCATTGAGCAGTCGGACCATCAGATCCGCCGCACCATGGATGAATTGATGGCGCAGGCGATCGAGCAGATCAAGAACACCTGATCCTTCTCGATACCGATCGAATGCTGGACCAATCGACCGCTCGGCCCAACCGGGCGGTTTTTCTTTGCCTTTGCGGTCATTTCCGGCTGAATTGTTGCAACCAAAGAGGAAATCGCCAATGTCCCTGAAGTCACGCCTTGCGGCCGACGAGACACTGTTCACCGCATGGTCAGGCGTGCCGGATGCTTTGACGGTCGAGATACTGGCCAGACAAGGATTCGACGCGGTTACGCTCGACATGCAGCATGGTGGCCATCACGAGGACAGCGTGCTGCGCGGGCTTCTGCCGGTGCTGGCCGCCAACAAGCCGGCTTTGGTGCGCATCCCGGTCGGCCGCTTCGACATGGCCAGCCGCGCGCTCGACTTCGGCGCCGAGGCTGTGATTGCGCCGATGGTGAATTCAGTGGCGGACGCAAGGCTGTTTGCCGCCGCCATGAAATACCCGCCGCTCGGCGAGCGCTCCTGGGGCCCCACCTATGCCTTTCCGCGCCATGGCAAGGGCGATCATGCCGACTGGCTGCGCGACAGCAACCAGCGCACCATGGCGTTCGCCATGGTCGAAACGCGCGCCGCGCTTGCTGCACTCGACGGCATCCTCGACACGCCGGGTATCGACGGGATCTTCCTCGGCCCGTCGGATTTCTCGATCGCCTGGTCGAAGGGGACCACCGTCAGCTCGACGCTGGAGAGCATGATGGAGACCGTCGCCTCGATCGCCGAGCGCACCCGCAAGGCCGGCAAGCATGCGGCGATCTACGTAATGGAACCGGCCATTGCCGGTCGCGTGGTGTCGATGGGTTACCGGCTGCTGGCGATGGGTTCGGAGCATTCGCTGATTTCGCTTGGGGCAAAGACCCTGCTGAGCAGCGTCAGGGATTCGATCGCTTCCTAGAGATCCGTCAGGAATTTCGCGAACGTCATCGAACCTTCGGGCCAGGGGCCGAAGCCGGAATCCGCGTTGAGATGACCGGCATCGCCGGCGTCGATGAACAGCGAGCCCCAGGCCGCGGCAATGTCCTCGGCGACGCCAAAGGCGCAGAACGGGTCGTTGCGGCTGGCGATCACCACCGACGGAAATGGCAGAGGATCGCGCGGATAGGGACCGAAGGTCATCAGGTGCCTCGGCTTTATCTTTGGATTGGCGACATCGGGCGGCGCCACGAAGAAAGCGCCGGCGACCGGTCGCTCGAACCGAGACAATGCCTGGATGACCGCGGCGACGCCAAGCGAGTGAGCGACAATGACGACCGGCCGCTCGGCCTCGTTAACCGCCTTGGCGACACCGGCCGTCCAATCCTCGCGCACCGGTTTCGACCATTCCGTCTGTTCGACGCGGCGCGCTGTCGATAGTTTCGACTGCCAGCGGCTCTGCCAATGATCGGGGCCGGAATTGGTGTAGCCCGGCACGATGAGAATATCTGCTTCCCTGACTTTCATGGCGCGCATGTAGCGAGAGGCGCTGTCGGGTGCAACC
This sequence comes from Mesorhizobium sp. M0910, assembly GCF_040319465.1. Classification (NCBI taxonomy): domain Bacteria; kingdom Pseudomonadati; phylum Pseudomonadota; class Alphaproteobacteria; order Hyphomicrobiales; family Phyllobacteriaceae; genus Mesorhizobium; species Mesorhizobium sp. M0910. The sequence continues at coordinate 47,885 of NZ_JAMYNZ010000008.1, read as the reverse complement.
GGGTATAAACTCATTAGCGACATGCAAACGCACCTCTCATGAGCCCGGTCTGCTCGCTATTGTGAACACCTTGTTCGCTTCTTGCGCTCTTGTGTGAACGATACCGATCGACGATCTGTCGCCAGGAAAGAATGGCTGTTCCGAGATTTTGGCACGGACACGGCGTAGAATGATTGATGGCGCCGGGTTCCTCCCTTGGAAGCTTGTCGAGCGCCGGCTGAACGGAGCACTTTGATGAGCGAACTGCCTTTTGCCGCAACGACCCCGGTCAGCGTTGCCCGCGTCGGCTTACGGGCGCGCGATGCAGAAAATCTCGCTGCCTACTATCGCAAAGTCGTCGGTTTGCAGGAACTGAGCCGCGCCGGCGGCACGATTACGCTCGGCGCAGTCAATCGCCCTTTGCTCGACATCGAAGCGGATCCGGCTGCGAAACCCGATGACGCGCGCAGCGCCGGTCTTTTCCACACCGCCTTCCTGCTCCCTAGCCGGGTCGATCTCGGCCGCTGGATCAACCACGCCATCGCCGGCAAGATTGGCATCGAGGGCGCGTCCGATCATCTGGTCAGCGAGGCGCTTTATCTTACCGACCCGGAAGGCAACGGCATCGAGATCTATGCCGACCGCCGCCCCCAGGATTGGAAATGGAATGGCGACAAGATCGCGATGGCGACGGAGCGGCTGAACATTCCGTCGGTCATTGCCGAAGTGCCGGCCGGTGATGTCGGCTGGCAGGGCGCGCCGGAAAACAGCATTATCGGCCACGTCCATCTGCGGGTCGGCCGACCGGAAGAAGCCGAAGCATGGTGGCATCAGGAGTTCGGTTTCGACACCGTGGCAAAATACGGTGGCGCGGCGGTGTTCTTGTCGTCCGGCGGCTATCATCACCACATTGGCGCAAATGCGTGGCAGAGCGCGGGTGCCGGCCGCCGCGATCCCGCCCGCTCCGGCTTGGCCTGGGTCGAGATGCGTTCGGACAATGTGGCTGATGCAACGACCCGCGAGGATCCGTGGGGCACGGTGATCAGGACCGTTCCCGGCAAGGCGTAGTTCGGTTAGAGCTTCGCCTTTTCAAGCAAGCGGCCAAGCATCAGCAGGCCCGCCGGCCACAGGCCGAGGCCGGCCTCGTTTCCCATATGGCCGAGATCGCCGGCATCGGCGATATCCGCGCCCCAGGCTGCGGCAAAAGCGGTCGCCTTGTCGAAAGTGACGCGCGGGTCACTGCGGCTCGCCACCACCAATGCCGGGAAGGGCAGGCGCTTCAGCGGCATCGGCGCGAACGGGCGCACCGCGTCGAATGAGGGATCGGTATCCTCGACATTGGTCGCGGCAACCAGGAATGCCGCCGCGACCTTGTCGAGTTGGCTTTGACTGGCACTAGCAGCCCACTTCACCGCCGTCGCCACCGCCAGCGAATGCGCAAGTAGCACGACGCGGCGCGGTGCGGCGGCCACCGCCGCATCCACCTGGCCGATCCAGTCCCCGGGCTTAGGCCGGTCCCACTCGGCCTGCAGCACGCGGCTCGAATTGGGGAACACCCGGCACCAATGCGACATCCAATGATCTGGCCCGGAGTTGCCGCGCCCGGGCAGGGCAAGGAAATCGAAATCTCCGGCTGACGAAATCATCAGGCCTCTCCAAACACTCGGCTAAAGATCGTATCGACGTGCTTGGTATGATAGCCCAAGTCGAATTTCTCGCGGATCTCGGCCTCGGGCAGGGCAGCGACAACGTCCTTGTCGGCCAAAAGTTCCTCAAGAAAATCAGCGCCTTGCTCCCACACCTTCATCGCGTTGCGCTGCACCAGCCGGTAGGCGTCCTCGCGCGAAACGCCAGCTTGCGTCAGCGCCAGCAGCACGCGCTGCGAATGCACAAGGCCACGGAATTTGTTCATGTTCTTCAGCATGTTGTCGGGGTAAACGAGCAGTTTGTCGACAACGCTGGTCAGCCGTGAGAGCGCGAAATCGAGCGTCACCGTCGCGTCGGGCCCGATCATGCGCTCGACCGAGGAATGCGAGATGTCGCGCTCGTGCCACAGCGCCACATTCTCCATCGCCGGCAATGCGAACGAGCGCACCATGCGGGCAAGGCCGGTTAGGTTCTCGGTCAGCACCGGGTTGCGCTTGTGCGGCATCGCCGACGAACCCTTCTGGCCGGGTGAAAAGTACTCTTCTGCTTCGAGTACCTCCGTGCGCTGCAGATGGCGCACCTCGATCGCCAGCCGCTCGATCGACGAGGCGATCACGCCGAGCGTGGCGAAGAACATCGCGTGGCGGTCGCGCGGGATCACCTGCGTCGACACCGGCTCCGGCTTCAGTCCGAGTTTCTTGGCCACGTATTCTTCGACATATGGGTCGATATTGGCAAAGGTGCCGACCGCACCGGAGATGGCGCAGGTGGCGATGTCCTCGCGTGCGTGCACCAGCCTCTCGCGGCAACGCGAGAATTCGGCGTAGGCCTGCGCCAGCTTGACGCCAAACGTGGTCGGCTCGGCATGGATGCCGTGGCTGCGGCCGATGGTAATCGTATCCTTGTGCTCGAAGGCGCGGCGCTTGAGCGCCGCAAGCAGCCCGTCAATGTCGGCCAGGAGGATATCGCTGGCCCGGGTGAGTTGCACGGCAAAACAGGTGTCGAGAACGTCGGAGGATGTCATGCCCTGGTGGATGAAGCGGGCATCCGGGCCGACGAATTCGGCAAGATGGGTGAGGAAGGCGATGACGTCATGCTTGGTGACGCGCTCGATCTCGTCGATCGCTTCGACGTCGAATTTCGCCGCCCCGCCTTTCTCCCAGATGGTCTTGGCGGCCTCCTTCGGGATGACGCCGAGCTCGGCCAATGCGTCGCAGGCGTAGGCCTCGATCTCGAACCAGATGCGGAACCGGGTTTCGGGCGACCAGATGGCCACCATTTCCGGCCGGGAGTAGCGAGGGATCATCAGTCGGTCCTGACTTGCGAGAGCATTTGCCCGGTCCTAACAGAGGCAGGCAAAATGCTCAACGTTGCTGGCGCGCAAACCAGACACTGGCGACAGCGAGCGCAATGAAACCGAGCGGAAAATACAGCCGGATGCCAAGGACGACGAACTGGTAGAGTGCCGTCAACATCGTGAACACGAACTGGAAAACCCAGGTGATGGTGAACGCGGGCGCATGCCATTGGACATAGTAGGAGCGGTATTGCAGCCCAAAGAGGCCGCCGGTGACGACAATCGTCGCTGCGAGAAGGCAGACGAAGGCGGCGGCGAGGGCGATCTCCCAGTGGCGTCCGAGCGAGACGAGCCGCGCCAGGAACAGCCCAATCGGGAAAGCGAGCGCACCGCCGGCTGCATAAAGCAGCGAGACGAAGCGGATCTTTGCCGGGGTCTCCCAATTGTACTGTAGCAGATTGAGCAGCGCGCTGGCGCCCATCGCCATGGCCCACAGCAAGGCACCGGCAAATGCCGTGCGCAGCGACGGCAGAGCGCGGCGGAGACGATACAGGGCGCGATAGCGCATGGCGGGGAACGTCACAGGCGACCGGTTACCGCGATCCAGCGATAGTCCGGCCCCTCGAACCCGTATTGGCGCACTGCGATCAGCACGGCATAGGCGCTGAGGCTATCCAGTGAAAATGTCTGAACCGCGCCGATCTGGTAGCCATTCGGACAGCCTCTGCTTTGCGGGATCGATTTGTCCTCGTGAATAATGCTCGTCTGACCGCCGTCCTTCGCCTCGATGCGCAGCAGGCGAAAGCCATTGATCTCGCCCTGGCTCTGGCAGCGCTCGGTGTCATTCATGCCGATCTGGTCGAGCCGGAACTCGAGCGGCTCGTCGACCGGCGAAAAGATCGGGCGCGGATTGACCACCATGCGGAAGGGATCGGCAGAAAGCTCGGTCACCGGGTTGAAGCCGGCGGTGATGCCGCGATTTGCCTTCAGTTCCGCTTGACTGACGATCGCTTCGCCCTTTTGCCGGGCCTGCAGCCGCGCCGCGTCCACCGCGGCATTCTCGTCGTCGAGCCGGACACGGATCGGCGAGCCCTTCAGGAAACTGTCGTCGGCCGTGTCGATATAATAGCGGTTTGCATAGGGAAATCCCGATCCGTCCTGGACGCCGTATTCCTCGAAGGCAAAGACCCCGCCATCGCGGCTGAAGCCGAGGATCTCAGGCTCGGCGACATCGCCTGCGTGGGCGGCGGCCAAAGTTGCAAGCTGGGCAAGCAGGCAGACGGCAAACAGAGCAAGATTTCGCATGGGGAATTCCATTCAGGCGGTGGACGCCGTTAAATTCCTATCACGATGCCGTCAAAAGATCGTGCTGACTGAAACACAAAGTCGATGCATCCAATCCGGCTGTCGTTTGTTATTGTCGGCAGCTTCACCGCATCGTGCCTTCCGAAAATCAGGATCGATTTCGGAAGGGACGGTGCATTGATTCAAAATGTTTTAGAGCGTCCTTTGCGCGTTCAAAAGCGCGCGGCGCTATAAGGGAGACCCCCATGACAGATGCAGCCAAGATTCGCGAACGTATGGAAGTGATCGGCGCCGACGGGGTCCATGTCGGTACCGTCGACAAAGTTGACGGAGATCGCATCTAGCTGACCAAGCGCGACAGCGGTGAGGGCGCTCACAGGGGTCATCACCACTTCATTCCTCTCAGCCTTGTCGCCGAGGTCGAGGGCCAAAAGGTGCGGCTGTCGGCAAACTCCGACGTTGCGGTCACGTTCGAGGAAGAAAAATCCGACCCCACTTGATCATAAGTCCAGTCCGGTTATGGCAAATCCGAATGAGCCCTGCGCGGTCAGCGCGACGACCAGACCGGGAACAGATCGCCCTCGGCCGGCGTCGCGGCAAAGACGCCGCGGCTGATGGCGCGCGCCATCGTGGCGCCGGCGGCGGCGTAGAGATCGATCGCATCGTTGGGCCTGAGCTCGATGCCGCTCTTGCCCGTTGCCAGCGCGAAGACCAGATCGCCGTCTGCGGGCGTGTGCGTCGGCCAAATGGCACGGACAAAGCCGTCATGCGCTGATATCGCCAGGCGTTTGGCGGCGGCCTTCGTGAGTACCGCGTCGGTGGCGATCACGGCGATGGTCGTATTGGCGCCGGTTTCCGCCTGCTCTGCGGCATGCTTGTCACGGAACTTCAGCAGGATCTTTCTGGCATCGTCAGGCATTGGGTGGGGAAAGCCTAAGCCGCCGAACTCGTCGCCGATCTCGAACGGCGCCGCCCAGAAATGGCGGGTCCCGGCGACCGTCACCGAGCCCGTCGGGTTGACGGCGGCGAGCGCGCCGATGGTGACGCCGCTGTCCAGCACTGTCGAGGCCGAGCCGAGCCCGCCCTTCAGGCCGGAGCTCAAAGCCCCACTACCTGCGCCGGCAGTGCCGAGCGCAAAGTCGATCGCGGCGGCTTGCGCAGCTTCGTAGCCAAGGTCGCGGTAAGGCGGATACCGGCCCCAATCCTTGTCGCCGCCATTGCGCAGGTCGAACAGGATCGCCGCCGGCACGATCGGCACCCGAAAGCCGCCGACCTCGACGCCGATGCCTCTTTCGCGCAAGGCCGCCTGCACCCCTGACGCGGCGTCGAGGCCAAAAGCCGAGCCGCCCGAAAGCACCACGGCATGGATGGCGTGGATCGAATTGTGCGGCTCGAGCAGGTCGGTTTCGCGGGTGCCTGGCGCACCGCCCAGGATTTGCACGCCGGCCACGGCCGGTTCGTCGCAGATGACGGTGGTCATGCCGGATTTCAGCTTCGCATTCGCCGCATTGCCGACACGCAGGCCGGCGACGTCGGTGATGAGATTGCGCGGACCCGTACGGAACATCCCCGTGCTGGACATCATTGGCTCTCCGCCGGCACGAAACGGCCGCCGTCGAAACGGTAGGCTCGATAAGGATTTTGCGTCAGGTCACCTTTTTCGTCAAAGCGGATCGGTCCGATCGCCGTGGTGAAGTCATGCGCGGTCAGCACGTTGGCCAGTCTCTCGCCTGAGCTTTGCGTCAATGCCGAAGCCGACTTGGCGATCTCGACCGCGGCATAGGCGGGCAGGGTGTAACCTTCCGGCACGATGTTTTGCCCGGCAAAGCTCTGCAGCACCTTGGGGTCGGCGACATCGGCCCATTCGGGCGGCGCGATCATCAGCGTGCCGATGGCATAAGGCACATCGCCGAGCGGCGCGCGCAACGCTTCGCCGCCGGCAAACACCATGCCGGTATTTAGCTGGCCAGCATCCCGGCCCATAATGGCGACATCATCGCCGTCGCCGCCGGCAAAGACATGCGTTGCGCCGGCTTTCTTAAGTCGGCCGATCAGGCCGATCTGGTTGTCGAGCTGCGGCCGGAACGTGTCGACGAACACCGGCTTCAGAGCCGCTTGCGCGGCGGCTGCCCGAAACGTCTCGGCCATTTCGCGGCCATAGATCGTGCCGTCGTCGACGATGGCGAACAGCTCGGCCTGCCATAGGCGGGTGAGGATGGCAGCGACGGCATTGCGCTCGTCGTCGCCGCGCGGCCCGAGACGATAGATCGGCCATCCCGTCTTGGCGCGCCGGTCGGTCAGGCTTTCCGTGCGAACGCCGACTGTGATCACCGGTATGCCGGCATCCTTGAGGATCGGCAGAGCCGCCTCGATTGCGTCGGTGCACAAAAACCCGATGACGACGTTGACCTTGGCCGCGGTTAACTCCCGCGCGGCGGCGGCGCCACCATCGGCCGTGCAGGCGTCATCGATCGTCGTGATTTCGGCGTCGTTCGCTTCAGCCGCCGTTGTCGCGCCAGCCTCGATCTGTTTGCCGAGGATCGCCGACGGCCCCGACAGCGGTGCCGCGACGCCGACCCGCAGCCTCTCGGCGCTCGCACCACCGGCGACCGAGAGCCAGGCCAGCACCGCTATTGTGGTTGTCCAAGGTCGCATGCGAGCGAAGAATTCCTCCGCGCCGATCGCGTGTTCTGCCGGCGCCAATGCCGTCAAGACCTAAAGGCTGGCCAGCTTTGGCGCAACACGGGAATCCAGGATATACGTCAAGCACTTCGCTTGTGGGCTGCAATATCCCCCCATATATAACGGTTGGTTCTGACTAGTGGAAAATCATCGGTGCTGAAGAAGAATGACATCGGGCCGCAGGCCTACCGCGACGCGATGGCCCATTTTGCCGGTCATGTGCATGTAGTCACCACCGATGGCCCCGCCGGCAGGCGCGGCGCGACGGTGATCGCGGCCTGCTCGGTGTCGGACACGCCGCCAACCATCCTGGTCTGCCTCAATCGCGAAAATCCCAAGAATGAGCCGTTCGTGGAAAACGGCAAATTTGCCCTGAACACGCTGGCTTCGGATCAGGAGCCGCTGTCGATCGGCTTTTCCGGCATGACCGGCCTGCCGGTCGAGGAGCGTTTCGCGTTGGCCGAATGGGACGTGATCTCGACTGGTGCGCCGACGCTGAAGGGCGCGCTCGCCGTCTTCGACTGCGAACTGATCGACTCCAAGGATCTGGCCACGCACCGTGTGCTTTTTGGCAAGGTTACAGGTTTGCGCATCGGCGATAACTTGCGGCCGCTGATCTATCACAACCGCGGCTACCACGCTCTGTAGAGGCTTTCAGATGGCTGCGCCCGCGGAGACAGAATGACCGAGTGGAAAACCGCGTCCGGCGCCGCGGATGATCGACGAGACGCTCGATCTGTTGCCCCGTGCGGATTATGTGGCGGAACCGGTCGCTGGCAACCGTGCTGTTTATGGGTTCGGTCGACCCGCGCGGGTGGATCGAGGCTGGCGTGAAGCGCGTCGCATAACCACATGTCTCTCAGGGAGAAATCATGGAACGCAGTATCTATCTCGATGAGGCTCGCGACCCGCTGATCATCGCGGAGGGCTGGATGAAGGACGGCAAGGATGTCGCCATTGCCACCGTGGTCGAGACCTGGGGCTCGGCGCCGCGGCCGGTCGGCAGCCACCTGGTCATCGACGCCGAAGGCAATTTCCACGGCTCCGTCTCGGGCGGCTGCGTCGAAGGCGCCGTAGTCACCGAGGCGCTCGAGGTTATCGATAGCGGCAAGGCCAAAATGCTCGAATTCGGCGTCGCAGACGAGACCGCCTGGCAAGTCGGCCTGTCATGTGGCGGCCGCATCAAGGTCTATGTAGAAAGATTGGGTTGATCTCGAATGGATCCCTATGCGCTGAAGACACTCAACGCCGAACGCCGCGCCCGCCGCGCGGCAATCCTGGTCACCGATCTCGGCGACGGCCGCGACCGTGTCGTACGCGAGGGAGACCGGGTAGCCGGTGAACTCGGGGCGGCCGTCGCCAAGGCATTTCGCACGGGCAATTCCGGTTCGGTCGAAGCTGAGGGGCGCACGTTCTTCCTCAACGCACATCTGCCGCAGCCGCGCCTGGTGGTGATCGGCGCCGTCCACATCAGCCAGGCGCTGGCACCGATGGCCAGGATCGCCGGCTATCCTGTCGAGATCATCGATCCGCGCACGGCCTTTGCCACGCCCGATCGTTTTCCCGATATCGCGCTGCATGCCGAATGGCCACAGGATGTGCTGACGCGTCAGCCGCTCGATAACTATACGGCGCTGGCTGCTCTCACCCACGATCCGAAGATCGACGATTTCGCGTTGAAGGCGGCGCTCGACGCCGGCTGCTTTTATGTCGGCGCGCTCGGCAGCCGCAAGACCCACGCCAAACGTGTGGAACGCCTGCTGGCTTCGGGGGCGACAGCCGACCAGATCGCCCGCATTCATGCCCCGATCGGCCTCGACATTGGAGCTGCCAGCCCGGCCGAGATTGCCGTCGCGGTGTTGGCGCAAGCGATCCATGCCTTTCGCTCCCGCGGCCTCGAATCCAAAGGCGCGGTCGCGTGAAATTTGGTCCCGTTGCGATCGATGCGGCCGAAGGGGCAGTGCTTGCGCACGCCACTACAGCCGGAGAGCGCCGCTACCGCAAGGCGCACCGGTTAAGCGCCGGGGATGTGTCCCTGTTGAAGGCCGCTGGCATTTCCGAGGTCGTCGCGGCGGTGTTGGCGCCCGATGATCTCAGCGAGGACGTCGCCGCTGAAAAGATCGCCGCATGTATGATCCATCGCAACATCGAGGCGAAGCCTGCCGCGACAGGTAGGGTCAACCTCCACGCGCAGGCTGCCGGCATGTTCACCGTCGACGCGGCGATGATCGACGCCATCAACGCCGTCGATCCGACGATCACCATCGCCACGCTCGCGCAGCATGCGCCGGTCGAAAAAGGTCAGATGGTAGCAACGGTGAAGATCATTCCGTTTGCGGTCGCCTCCGCTTTGGTCGATGCGGTGGCAAGGATCTGCGCGGGCGGCGAGATCTTTGCGGTCAACGCCTATCAGCCGGTGCGCGTCGGCGTCATCCAGACGGTGCTGCCCGGCATCAAACCCAGCGTGCTCGACAAGACGCTGCGCGTCACCGAAGCACGCCTGGCGCGTTCGGGCGGCAGGCTGACGGCGGAGCGTCGAACGCCGCATGAAATTATCCCCCTCGCCGAGGCTGCGGCCTCGCTGATCCGCGACAACGATATGGTGGTGATCTTCGGCGCTTCGGCGATGGCCGATTTCGGCGACGTCGTTCCTGCTGCGATCGAAAGGGCCGGCGGCACTGTCATCCGCGCCGGTATGCCGGTCGATCCCGGCAATCTGCTGGTGCTCGGCACACTCGGCGGCAAGCGCATCATCGGTGCGCCGGGCTGCGCCCGCAGTCCCAAGGAGAACGGCTTCGACTGGGTGCTCGACCGGCTGATCGCCGGTCTCGACGTGACCGCCAGGGATATTGCCGGCATGGGTGTCGGCGGGCTGTTGATGGAAATTCCGACGCGGCCGCAACCGCGCGAGCCGTTGCCGGCCAAAGCCGAACCAAAGGTCGAGATCGTGCTTCTGGCCGCCGGCCGCTCCAGCCGCATGGGCGGGCCGAACAAGCTCTTGGCACTGTTCGATGGCAAGCCTCTGGTCCGCCGCACCGCCGAACGCGCAGTCGGTTCGAAAGCCGCGGCCACCATCGTCGTCACCGGCCACCAGAGCGAGCGCGTGCGCAGTGCACTGTCTGGCCTCGATGTGACCTTCGCCGACAATCCGGATTTCGCCGAGGGTCTGTCTTCGTCGCTAAAGGCCGGCATCGCCAAGATTTCCGGCGACGCCGCCGGCGCCATGATTGTCCTCGGCGATATGCCCGGCGTCGCCTCGGCCGACCTCGACAGGCTGATCGAGGCGTTCCGCAGGTCCGAAGGCCGATCGGTGGTGCGGGCCTCGCACGCTGGGCGGCGCGGCAATCCGGTGCTGCTGCCGCGTTCGCTGTTTGCCGCGATCGCTCACCTCCAAGGCGATACCGGCGCCCGCCATCTGGTCGAGGCCGAAGGGCTCGACGTCATCGATGTCGAGATCGGCGAAGGGGCAGCGATCGATGTCGACACGCGCGAGGCGCTGGAAGGCGCCGGCGGCGTGCTGCAGGATTGACAAACCGAAGCCGAAAAACGCATGGCTGAGGGATGGCCTTTCGTTCCTGCTTCCGGTTCCGCTTGCCCCCCTCTGGCCTCCCGGCCCTGCCGATGGCGATTCTTTTGCAGCTCTTTTGTGTCGCCTACGCCAACGCTCTCGAACTCAAACCCTTCAAGGACGATCTGTTCGCCTATCCGGTCACACTCTCGTCCGAGAGCAACGGCGCCTATACGGTGGTCGATTATCGTGAGCTGCGCGACATCAACGCTCGTGACGAAGTGCCTGAGCGTCGTGTGCACGCGCAATACACCGAAACCGGCGTGCGCAAGGTGCAGCAGGATCTCTTGCTGAAGACCGACGCCGGCGATGTCCGCCACATTGCCGTCGGCAAGACCGGGGGCGCCAGCATCATCGTGCTTTATCTGCACGGGCAGGGCGGCAGCCGTAAGCAGGGCACCGACGACTTTACCTTCGGCGGTAATTTCAATCGCATCAAGAACCTGATGGCGGGCAACGGCGGTCTCTATCTATCGCCGGACTTTTCCGATTTCGGCGACACAGGTGCCGCCCAGATCGCCGCGCTGATCGACCACTATGCCGAACAATCGCCGAGCGCAAAAATCTTCGTCGCCTGCGGCTCGATGGGCGGCTCATTATGCTGGAAGCTGGCCGCCCGCAATGATACCGGCCGGCGCATCGACGGGCTGCTGCTGCTCGGCTCGCTATGGGACGAGAGTTTCTTCTCAAGCCCCGCCTTCAAGCGTCGTGTGCCGGTCTTCTTCGGCCAAGGCAGCAAGGACCCGGTGTTTCCAATCGAGAAACAGGAAGCCTTCTTCCGCTCCATCCTGGCCAAATCGAAGAGCTATCCCACGCGCTTCGTCCGCTTCGAGACCGGCACGCACGGCACGCCCATCCGCATGACCGACTGGCGCGGCACGCTCAACTGGATGTTGTCGAAGGCCCCTTAAGGCGCGGTATTGTAGTCGACGACCGTCTGCGGATTTTCCTCGCCGTCATAAGACGCGTCGACGTCGTACTGGACCAGGGAAAAATCGCCGTTGCGAAACAGATAGGTCCCCGACGAAGAGGCATCGCCGATGCCACGCCATTTGTTGAAGGTGGTGATCGTCTTGGTCTCTTCGTCGTAATCGGAATTGGTTGCCCAGCCGGAGGTCTGGAAGCCAACTATGGTCATGCCCAGCAATTTGCCGTCGCTGTCATTGTTCTCGTAGCGGATGTCCATTTCAGGTTCGGCGAACTGCAATTGTCTTACGCCAAGCACGTCGTCGCTCATGTAATAGATCGAGTTTTCGTTGTAGGCCGCGGCCGAGCAGGCGAAATGGAAAAGCCGCGTTTCGCTTTCGGGATCGCTGGCAGCCGCATCCTTGTCCTTGTAGTGGATCGAGAAAATGTCCGGCTTCTGCGCCAAAAGATCCTTGTCGCACTGGTCGCCATAAGTCGCGGCAAACGCCTTGTTGGCCTGTTCAAGCGCTGCGTCCTTCTTCGGCGGCGGCGGTCCTTCGCCGCAGCTTGCCGGCACGGCATCCTCGAAATCGGCCTTTGAGGGTTTCAGCGCACCCTTGTCGATGAAGATCGAGCGAAATGGCGGTTCCTGGATCGAGGCGTTGATCTGGCGCAGCGTATAGCAGCCGGCAAAGACATTCTCGCTGCCGTCCTTGGCCGTCGCCCGGATGGCGACCGGAACGCTGTAGTAGATGCTGCCGGCAGCCCCGTCTTCGGATACGCCACCGGTTTTCACTTCGACCGTGTCCGTGCCGTCATAGCCTTTGACGAAGGAATTGAAATCCTTGGCCGGCTTGGTGTCGCCGAAATAGTCCCAGGCGCGCGCGAATTCGTGCCGGCTGATGGCACTATAAAGCGACCGGATCACCGCCTCGGCATTCGACCTGTCGTCGATATAAGGCGCGTCTGCGGCGAGCGCCGATTGGCCGGCAACGGCAAGAGAGATAAAGGCGGTCGCTGCAAAAAGGGCGCGTCTCATCGGGAACCTCCACTCGATAAAAAATCCTATCATATCGATCGCGGCGACGTGGTGGCGCTTGAACAATCGCCTGCGAAAGCGCTACCTCTCGCCATAGGCAGTAGGGCCGCGTGGAGATTTCTTGTGACCATATCAATGTATGAAGCATCCGTGCCGGTATTTTCGGCGAGGCTGAAGTCACTAGCCAATGTGCTGAACATTGCCGAGCAAAATGCGGCTGATCGCAAAATTGATCCGCAGGTGTATCTGACGGCGAGGCTGGCGCCGGACATGTTTGCGCTGACCAGGCAGGTACAGATTGCCACCGATCACGCCAAGGGCGCGCCGTCGCGGCTTGCCGGGCGTGAGGTGCCAAAATACGAGGATAATGAGACGAGCTTCGTTGATCTGCAGGCCCGCCTTACCAAGACGCTCGACTATCTCGCGACATTTTCGGCGGCCGAATTCGATGGTTCAGATGACAGGATGGTCGAACTGCGGCTTGCCGGGCGCGAGGTTTCGATGCCGGGAATGCAGTATCTGCTGCATGCCGCCATGCCCAATTTCTACTTCCACCTGACCACCGCCTACGACATCCTGCGCCACAACGGCGTGCCATTGGGCAAGTCGATCTTCCTCGGATTGCGTTGAGATTAGCTCGTGAGATATCCCGCTGCGGCGGGATTCTCACGGCGCGCTGTTTAGCGTACGGACATTTCCCGAGCGATGCGCGGGAAATCGGCCGGCTTGACGCCGATATCGGCGCGATCGGCATTGCTCATCGAATGGAGCAGCGCCAGTGCCGCACGATAACGCAGTTGTTCCCGCGGACGCGGACGGGCGAACATTTCAGTGAAGAATCCCATGATTCAAGCCCCTTATTGAACCTCCACGGCCGTCAATATAGGCAGATCATGACAATTGTGCAGTGCAGCATTCGCATGGCAGCCATGCTGCCCTGATCTTTTTTGACATAATTCGGCTGTTCCGGCGAAACTTCGGCGGTGCTTCGAGCGTAGGCCTCAGTCCCGGCACTTGGCCGGTTTTTTGTTAGACGCAGCGAAAAACTCCGTTCGCCGGCATCCTGGAAAGTCGCCTGACCTGCCGTCGGTGGGCTTGGAAGCGGGCGGCGCTTTCCTGTATGCTATTGCTTCCTCCTCGCGCAGCCGCGCAAAATTCCCGCCGGGGAAACTCCATGCACAAACGCCGTCTCGGCCAGACCGATCTTTTCGTGTCGCAAATCTGCCTCGGATCGATGACTTGGGGCCAGCAGAACACCGAGGCGGACGGTCACGCCCAGATGGATCTGGCGTTTGCTCGCGGTGTTAATTTCATCGACACCGCCGAACTCTATCCGATCCCACCCAAGGCGGAGACACAAGGCCGTACCGAGACAATCATTGGCAATTGGATGAAGGAGAAGCGCAATCGGGACCAAGTGATCATCGCCTCGAAGGTAGTTGGTCGCACCGCCAACACTTGGTTTCGCGGCGACCGCTCGTCTAAGCTGGTGCGCGCCGATATCTTCGACGCTATTGATAAGTCACTCGCCAGGCTCAACACCGATTACATCGACCTATATCAGATCCATTGGCCGGAACGCGACGTGCCGTGGGGCGCCAATCCGAACCGCATCGGCACCTTGCCGCGACGCTCCGATGCCGCCGGTGTGCCGGAAGGCGAGACGCCGATCGCCGAGACGCTTGCCGTATTTGATGAACTGGTGAAGGCCGGCAAGATCCGCCATTTCGGCCTGTCGAACGAGAATTCCTGGGGCGTCATGCGTTTCATTGCCGAAGCCGACAAGGGCCTCGGCCCGCGCGTCGCCTCGCTGCAGAACGCCTATAATTTCGTCAATCGCACCTTCGAGGTGAACCTTGCCGAAGTCTGCGAGCGCGAGCAGGTGTCGCTGCTTGCCTATTCACCGCTGGCGCAAGGCTATTTGACCGGCAAATACGATCATGGCGCGCGGCCGCAGGGCTCGCGCTCGCAGTTGTTCAACCGCGGCCAGCGCTACGAGACGCCGAATGCTGCCGAGGTGCAGCTCGAATACAACCGGTTGGCGCGCACCTTCGGCATGGAGCCGGCGCTGTTTGCCAATGCCTATGTCTCGAACCGGCCCTTGGTCACCTCGAACATCATCGGCGCCACCACCATTTCGCAACTCGAAATGGCGCTCTCTTCCGCCGACGTGGTCTGGACCGAGGACATGCAGAAAGCCGTTGATGCGATCCACCAGCGTGTCGGCAATCCGTGCCCTTGACGCGTCGGGACGTGGTTGTCCGATTGTCATAAGGAGAGGGGAACAGCCATGGGCTTCCGGATCGACGCGGTGCGCGCGAAATTTCCGGCTTTGTCGCTGACCGACAAGGGCCGCCAGCGCATCTATCTCGACAATCCTGCCGGCACGCAGGTCCCGCAGTCGGTGGCGGACGCGGTGTCACGCTGCCTGCTGACCACCAATGCCAACCTCGGCGGCTTCTTCGAGACCACCATTGCGGCACAGGACATTGTCGACGAGGCCCATCTGGCGATGGCGGATTTTCTCGGCGCTGCGAGCCCGCAGGAAATTATCATCGGTGCCAACATGACGACATTGACCTACCACATGTCGCGAACGCTCGGCCGCACGATGAAGCCCGGGGACGAGATCATCCTCACCCGCATGGACCATGAGGGCAACGTCTCACCCTGGCTGCAACTGGCTGAAGACCTTGGCCTTGTCGTGCGCTGGCTGCCTTTCGATCAGCAGAGCTGGCAGATCGAGGAGGCGGCGCTCGCCGCGTTGCTTTCCGAGAGGACGCGGCTCGTCGCGCTCAACTACGCCAGCAATCTCACCGGGTCGATCAACCGGGTGAAGGCGTTGACCGGCATCGCTAGGCGGGCTGGTGCGTTGGTCTACATCGATGCCGTCCAGTTCGCGCCGCATGGTCTGATCGACGTCCAAAACCTCGGCTGCGATTTCCTGATCTGCTCGGCGTACAAGTTCTTCGGCCCGCATATGGGAATTTTGTGGGGCAGGCTGGGCGTTATCGATGCGCTTAAGCCGTATAAATGCCGTTGCTCGTCCAATGCCTTGCCGGAGCGCTTCGAGCTCGGCACGCTGCAAATTGAATTGATGGCCGGCCTGTCGGCGGCTATCGATTATTTTGCCGAGTTGGGAGCGGCAGCTGGCGCGCAAGGGTCGCGTCGGCGGAAAATCGCCAAGGCCTTCGAAGTCTCAATCGCTTACGAGAACCCGCTGACGCAACAGTTGATCGACGGTCTGTCGGATATTGCCGGCCTGACCATCCACGGCATCACCGATCCGAAGCGGATCGATGAGCGTGTGCCGACGGTGTCGTTCACTGTCGAAGGCATAGTGCCGGAGACGGTCGTGCGGCAGATGAATGCGGAAAACATCTTCCTGTGGTCCGGCCACAACTACGCCTGGGAGATCGTCCACCAGCTCGGCATTCCGGCCGAGCAGGGCGTGGTGCGCATCGGCATCGCTCATTACAACACTGCAGCCGAGATCGACGAGACGCTGGAGAGCGTGCACCGCGTTGTCGCCATGCTGAGGCAGGAGCGATCCTGAGCGGGCCACGCCGACGGATCATCGCTTGTGGGCGCCGCCAAAACCGGTGAGGAAGGCGGTGAGATTGTCGCCGAGCTCATCGCAGAGATAACCGCCTTCCTGGACGATGACCGTTGGCAGGCCGAGCCGGGCGATCGCCTCGCCAATGCGCGAAAAACCAGGCGTGCTCACCGACAGCCCGCCGAACGGATCACCTTCGAAGGCGTCTAGGCCCAGCGCGACCACAAGCGCATCGGGCGAGAAGGCGTCGATGCGCTGGAACGCTGCCGCCAGTGCTTCGAGGAAAGCCGCATCGCCGGATTTGCGCGGCAGCGGCAGGTTGAGATTGTAGCCGAGGCCGGCGCCTTCGCCGCGCTCGTCCGCATAGCCCCAGAAAAACGGATAGAACCGCGCCGGGTCGGCATGCAGCGACACGGTGAGCACGTCCGGCCGGGCATAGAAGATGCCTTGCGTCCCGTTGCCGTGATGCAGGTCGACATCGAGGATCGCCACCCGCGCTGCCTGCTTGCGTAGAGCCTGTGCGGCGACCGCCGAATTGTTGATGAAGCAGAAGCCGCCGGCGACGTCGGCAAAGGCGTGATGGCCGGGCGGCCGGCACAGCGCGTAGGCGGCCGGCGCTCCCAACATCACCGCCTCGGCGGTTTCAACCGCGCTCCAGGCGCTCCAAAGCGCGCTCTGCCACGTCTCGCCGGAGATCGGGCAGGCTGTGTCGGCCATGTGCTAGCCGGCTTGGCCGACCGCCGAGGCCGGATAGGAGCCGTTCCGCGCGATCGGGTGGATGTTGGGGATGACCTCGGCCGAGGCGCCCTCGATGCGCTGCCAGCGCGCGAAGATATGGTGAAGGAAATCGAGATATTCCGGCGTATGTACCGCGGCAATAGGGCCGAGTCCGTGATCCCGCGGCCGTTCGATCGTGCAGCCGGCAGCCTTTGCGCCGGCCAACAATCGCTCGACCCGTTCCGGCTTTTCCGGATTGGGCTGCGGCGCGCCGCTGGAGAGGAACGCCTTCGGGTCGTGGCGCTTCTGTTCTTCGGCATAGAAGGCTTTCATGTTGGCTCCTCCGGTGCATCGGCGAAGGCGAAAAAGGCGTCGCCGACGATCTTCTGCACCTGCTCGTAGCTGGACCAGGCAATGCCCAACCGTTCGTAAAAAGCCTTGGCGGTCTCGTTGTCGGTATCGACAGACAGCTTGAGATAGACGCCGCCGTCCTTCCGGCATTGCGCCGCGACCCGGCGCAGCAGGTGCTCGCCGATCCTGCGGCCGCGAAAACGGTCCTCGACATAGAGGTCCTGCACATAGACGCCGGGCCGTCCCATCCATGTCGAGAAGATTGGAAAATGCAGGCAAAGCCCGGCAAACTCGCCGCCGACCTCGGCGATCAGGGTCGAGAAGGCAGGCTTCTCGCCAAAGCCATAGGTGCGGAGATCCCGAGCTGTCGAGGTGATCTCCTGATGTGCGCCGACATGCGCGCCGAGCCGTAGGAGCGCGGCGTGGATGGTTTCGACGTCCTCCACCCAGCCGGGGCGGATGACGATGTCTCTTGACGGTGGGTTGGTCACGGCCGCATCTCAGAACGCCACGCGATCGCCGCCCTTGAGCGCCAGCATCTGCCGCGCCTCGGCCGGCGTCGCGACCTCCAGCGACAAGCCGTCGAGCACGCTGCGGATGCGGCGCACCTGGTCGGCATTGGACTTGGCGAGTTGGCGCCCGTCGTAGAGGCTGTCCTCCAGCCCGACGCGGACATTGCCGCCCATCGCCGCCGCAATCGAGATCATCGGCATCTGGTGGCGTCCGGCGGCCAGCACCGAAAATTGGTAGCTGTCGCCGAACAGTTTGTCGGCGATGCGCTTCATGTGGATCAGGTTTTCTGGATCGGCGCCGATGCCGCCAAGGATGCCCAAAACAAACTGGATGAACAAAGGTCCAGACACCAGCCCACGATCGCGAAAATGCGCCAGCGAATAGAGATGGCCGACATCGTAGCACTCGAATTCGAAGCGCGTGCCGCAACCGCGCCCGAGCTTCTCGAGCACCGTCTCCATGTCGGCAAAGGTGTTTTTGAAGATCGTGTCGCGGGTGGCCTCGAGCAGTTTCGGCTCCCATTCGTGCTGCCATTCCCGCGGCCGCTCGAGCATCGGGAACAGCGCAAAGTTCATCGAACCCATATTGAGCGAACTCATTTCCGGCTCGGCCCTGAGCGGCGCGGCCAGCCGCTGGTCGAGCGTCATCAGCGACGATCCGCCGGTGGTGATGTTGATCACCGCATCGGTCGCCTGCTTGATGCGCGGCAGGAACTGCATGAACACCTCGGGGTCGGCGGTCGGCCGCCCATCCTTAGGGTCGCGGGCATGAAGATGCAGGATCGAAGCGCCGGCCTCGGCGGCGGCGATTGCGTCTGCGGCGATCTGGTCCGGCGTCACTGGCAGATGCGGCGACATCGACGGGGTGTGCACCGACCCGGTGACGGCGCAGGTGATGATGACTTTGCGCGGTGCCATGGTTCGTTCCTCAGCCTTCGACCGGCAGGTCGAGCTCGCCGGCCAGCACCTCGAGCGCGTCACCGATGATGGATATGATCTCGCCGATCTGCGCGGCGGTGACGATCATCGGCGGCGCAACCATGAAATTGTCGCCGTCGACACCGCCCTTGACCTTGCGTCCGTAGATGATCAGGCCGCGCTCATAGGCGAGGTCGAGCAGGCGCTGAGTGGCCTTTTTCGCCGGCTCGATCGGCCTCAGCGTGTCCGGATCGGCGACCATTTCGGCACCGGTGAGCAGGCCCTTGCCGCGGACGTCGGCGATGAATGGAAACCGCTTCGCCAATCCCTTCAGCTCGTCCATCAATAGCTCGCCCATGACAGCCGCGTTGGCGATCAGGCCGAGACGGTCCATCTCACCTAGCACGGCGAGCCCGGCGGCGCAGGCGAGCGGATTGCCGGCATAGGTATGGCCGTGCTGGAAGCCGCCCGACGCGAGCAATGGCTGCACCAGCCGCATCGGTGCCGCCAGCGCACCGAGCGGGGCATAACCCGAGCCCAGCCCCTTCGACAGCGCGATGATGTCTGGCTTGCAGTTCCAGTGGTCGCCGCCAAGGAATTTTCCGGTGCGGCCGGCACCGCTCATCACTTCGTCATGGATGAGCAGGATGCCGTAGCGATCGCAGATCTCGCGGATGCGCGGATAATAGCTGTCGGGCGCCACCAATGCTGCCGTGGCAGCGCCGCCGACCGGCTCCATGATGAAGGCGAGCACGCTCTGCGATCCCTCGGCGAGGATCTTTTCCTCCAGCATGTCGGCGTAGCGGATACCGCGCTGTTCCATCGAAAGATTGTCGCGGTCACGCCAGGCGGTGGGCGCCGGAACCGTCGGCATGAGCTGCATCATCGGCGCAAAAGTTTCGGCCAGCGCATCGTCGCCGGTGACGGCGAGCGCGCCGAGCGTGCCGCCATGATAGGACGGAAAGCGCGTGATCACCTTCCAGCGGCTGGGCTGGCCGATGGCGACCGCCCATTGCCGCGCCAGCTTGACGCAGGATTCCGTTGCCTCCGAGCCACCGGAGACGAAAAAGATGCGGTCCAGGCCCTCGGGGAGTTTGGCCGCCAGTTGCCGCGCGAGCTCCTCTGCCGGTTCGTTCTCGAAATGCAGGCGGTAGGCGAAGGTGGCGCGGTCCATCTGCCGTTTCATCGCGTCGAGCACGTTGCGATTGGAGTGGCCGATATTGGCGACCATCGGGCCGCTCGATCCGTCGATGAAGCGGCGGCCATCCTGCGTCCACATGTAGATGCCTTCGGCGCGGTCGATCAGCGGCCGGCGCAGGCTGGACAGATAAAACAGATGCGAAGCTTCGCGGGCTTCCGGGGCAGGGGACTTCAGCATGTCATGACTTTCCGAGATAGCGGTCGAGGACATTTCTGGTAACACGCTCGACCATCGCATCCTGCCTTAGCAGGCCGGCAACCCATTCGCAGCTTCCGGCGTGAAACACCTCGCCTTTGCCGCGCCGGAAATTGACGATCATGCCGTTGCCGCGCTTAACCTTATCGAGATTGGCGTCGCTCGCCTCGCCGAACAGCGTTTCGGCGGTGAAGCGGCCGTCCTCGTCGCCGAGGAACTGGTCCTCGAACGGGATGTCGGCGCTTTCCTCGACCTGGGCAGCCATGCCGACCGCGAGCACCTGCAGGCCGTCCGGTGCGCCGCTGTCGGGCGTCGGGTAGGGCAGGCCGCCGCGGATCTCGAAATCGAGCCCATCGACCTCATAGCCATAGACATGGCTGTCGGCGCCGAGCAGGTCGCCATAGTAGATGCCGGTACCGGCAAAGGCCCAATGCTCCGGCCGGTAGACCGGAAAGCCGCGCACACCGCGCGGCGCGCAGCCGCCCCAGCCGGCATAGACGCCTCTTGTCGAGTTGAGGCCGAAGGTCGCCGCACCCGGCCGGCCGATTTCCGGCGCTTCCCAGGAATTGGTGGCGCGCCTTATATCGCCGCCGCGATAGGCCGGGTCCTCGGCGCGGGCGCGGTATTTGTAGCAGACCTGCCGGCGGCCTTCGTCCTCCAGCCTGGTCTGCCACATGAAGTTGCCGGCAAAGCGCGCCGCATGACCGCCGCGCTCGACATAGGTGTCGACCGCATCGCGCATTTCCCAGGTCCAATATTCGTCGTGGCCGACGAAGACGACGCAGTCATAGCCGTCGAGAATGTCGGGCGAAAAATGCAGATCGTGCTGGCTAGCGAGATCGACGGCGTAGCCGGAACGCTCAGCGAAGCGGAAGAAATGGCTGTCGTAGCTTGCCCAGCCGGCTGAGGCGTATTTCTTCGAATGGCCGGTGGCAAAGGCCCATTCCATGTGCGGATAGCGCGGCACGGTTTTCGGCGGCACCGCGACTTCGAGCGGCACGCGCGGCGCATCCTTGGGCAGCACGACGAACCCGCGGCACCAAGGCCGCTGCGTCGACACCATTCGTGCATACTGGTCGCGGGCCGGCCCGGTGATGCCTTCGTAATGGTTGGAACCGCCCCATGTGTTGTAGGCGAGCCAGGTGCCGGTGGCCGCGACCTGCAGCACGCGGCCGGGTTTCTTGCCGGGCTGCGGCGAGACGATGAAAAGGTGATGACAGCGGATCGGCTTGCCGTCGCGACCGTCCGCTTCAAGCGTGACGCGATAGGCGCCGGATGGCCAGTCGTCGCCGATGCGAAACTCGAACGACGCCTGCCAGCCGCAGCCTTCGACCGAACATTGATCCGGCGTATCTTGCCAGCGCGCCGCAATCCCGGTCCTTTCGAACATTGTCGTTTCCGCGCCGCCGTCGCGGATGATCGCGATGCCGAAACCGGCGGCCGTCGAACTGACATGCAGCGCCACCATCTCGCCGGGGCGATAGGAAAAACGGTCGCTGTAGCACCAGATTTCGCCGCGCCCGCCATCCATACCGGGCCATTCCCAGTAATGGCTGCGCACCGCCTGGCGTCGCTGCTGCGGCGTCAGTCCGAAATCGGGAAACTCGGTCGGCAGATGGTTCATGGACACCGCTAAGGTCGAAGGCCGCCATTTCGGCCATCCGCCGGCCAAGCGTCAATTGGAAACGATCGGGCCAGCCATTGCCGGGCTGCTCCCTTGGCCTTGCCGGCCAAACAGACTATCTCACAAAGGGCGGCGTTGTCCGCCACGGGAGCCGATATGCTGAGAGTGCAAAAGGTCAGGGTCAACGATATCTACGTGCCGACCGCGCGCAAGAAGACGCTGCATCCCGAAACCGTCCGCCATCTGGCCGAGGACATTCTGGAAAACGGAATGAAGATGCCGATCCAGGTGCGCCATGACGGCAAGCGTCATATCCTGGTCGAAGGGTTGCATCGGCTGGAAGCGGCCAAGTGGCTCGGCGAGACCGAGATCGACGCCTATCTGGTGCAAGCCAAGCGCCACTGAAGCCATTCAGTTCCGTTGCTCGAATCTCCGGTCCCGCGGATTTTTTCGCGGACCGTGTCGGCTTGCGTCTTGTTGGTTCGTCCTAGACACGGAAGCCAAAACCGACGTGTGAGGAACGCCATGACCACCAAGCTCGACATCGCCCCCAACTCCAACCGCGAGCTGGTTCTCGCCCGCATCATCGATGCGCCGCGCGAGAACGTCTATCGCTGCTGGACCGAGCCGAACCTGTTGACGCAATGGTTCTCGCCGAAGCCGTGGACGACGCCGCGCGCCGAAATGGATGTGCGGACCGGTGGCTCCACCCTTGTGGTCATGGCCGATCCCGACGGCAAGGAGTTCCCGAATCCAGGCATCTTCCTCGAAGTCGTACCAGGCAAAAAGCTCGTCTTCACCGATGCCTATACCAAGGCGTGGGAGCCGTCCGAAAAGCCGTTCATGACGGTCGTGCTGACCTTCGACGACGAGGGCGAGGGCAAGACCCGCTACATCGCCCGGGTTGCGCATTGGTCGGTCGCCGACCGCGAACAGCACGAGAAAATGGGTTTTCACGACGGCTGGGGCCAGTGCGCCGAACAGCTCGAGGAGGTCGCCAAGCTACTTTGATGCACAAGCGACTTTGATGCAAACGAGAGAGGGAGACTGATATGTCCAGATCGATATTTTTTGCCATTTTCGCCTCGGCCGCCGCGCTCTTTGCCGCGCCGGGCACCATCAACGCAGAGGAGGCCAAGCCTGCCATGACGACCGCAACCGCAACACTGCCGAAGCCGCAAAAGTCCGGCCTGCTGCCGATCAACGGCCTGAACTATTATTACGCCGTCCATGGCAAGGGCGAGCCACTGCTTCTGCTGCATGGCGGTCTCGGCACAACCGACATGTTCGCGCCGATCCTGCCGAAGCTTACCGAAGACCGCACCGTCATCGGGGTCGACCTGCAGGGCCATGGCCGCACCGCGCTCGGCGACCGGCCGCTCAGCTTGGAGGCGATGGGCGACGACATGGCGGCGATCGTCAAGGCGCTCGGCTACGACAAGGTCGACGTCATGGGTTATTCGCTGGGTGGGGGCGTCGCCTTCCGCATGGCCGTGCAGCATCCCGACGTGGTGCGCCGGCTCGTCCTGGTCTCGACCGGCTACGCCGCGGACGGCTTCTATGCCGAGATGCGTGGCCAGCAGGCACAAGTCGGCGCAGCGATGGCCGACATGATGAAGGACACGCCGATGTACAAATCCTACGTCGCGGTCGCGCCGCATCCGGAGGATTTTCCGAAACTGCTCGACCAGCTCGGCGCCTATATGCGCAAGGACTACGATTATTCTGCCGACGTGCCGAAGCTGAAAATGCCGGTCATGCTGGTGTTCGGCGACAGTGACATGTACCGGCCCGAGCACGAGATCAAGTTCTACCAGATGCTTGGCGGCGGGTTGAAGGACGCCGGCTGGATGCGCGAGAACCTGTCGCAAAACCGCCTGGCGATCCTGCCGAACCGCACTCATTACGACGTGTTCTTCGCGCCGGAACTGACAGCTGCCGCGCTGCCGTTCCTCAATGGCGAGACCAAGGTCAAGACTTGGGATGAGGTCGTCAACGAAACGAACTGACGTCCAGTCAATTGGCTGCCGGCCGTCTCCCGCGAGATGGCCGGCATTTCGTTGATGAGGCCTTGGCGCGGCGCATCCAGCCGATCGCCCATCGGCCCGGATCACAGCTTTAGATGACGCCATCAAAGCTTTTCAATTGACGGTGCCACGCCTGTCGATAGGTATCGCCTATCCTCGCAGGAAGGGACATGGGCGATGGCAAGATATCAGGGCGGGTGTTTGTGCGGTGTGGTGCGCTACCATGTCGAGGCGACACCGATCAATGAGCGCGTCTGCCATTGCCGGCTCTGCCAGAAGGCACTGGGTGCCGCCTTCAACGCGCGCGTGCTGTTCCGCATCGACGATGTGACGGTCGACGGTCCGCTGGCGACGGTGAATTCCTCGCCCGATCTCAAGCGTGGCTTTTGCCCGCGTTGCGGCACGACGCTGTTTTCCCGGCGCGATTCCGCCGGCATCATCGGCATCACGACCGGCTCGCTCGATGATCCTTCGGTGTTCAGGCCTGAGATGCATATCTGGACCGCCTCGAAGCAGCCCTGGGTCCAGATCGACGACGGCCTGCCGCAGTTTGAAGGCGCGCCACCTCCGATTTGAGGTGGAATCTGGACAAAATTTAATCCGAAGCGACACGAGATAGCCGGCAAAGCGTCATTGGCGGGCCATCATTGCTGCCTATCTATTGGCGTGCGGGCAGGCAGTCGAGGAGGCGACGGATGAACGACAGCATCAACACCCTGGATGAACTCTTGAGCGATCCGATGATCAAGCTGGTAATGGAGCGCGACCGCGTGCAGCCGGCAGACCTTCGCACGCTGCTCGAAGAAAAGATCCGCCGGGTAGACGATGATGCGCCGGTCAACGATCACTTTGTACCGCCGGCCCACCTCATGGCCACGACCTGCCACAAGCTGTGGTTGTGCAGCTAGGGTCTTGAAGCGGTCAGCCGGAATTTGCCGGCAAATAGCTGTAATGGCTGCGGAAATAAGCGAGCCTGAAGCCGAGGCGCGCATAGTTGCGATACGCCGGCCCGTCGCGTTCGCACTGCCGCGCCTCGATGTCGGCCACGAACAGTTTTGCACCGGCCGCAAGTCCGTCGCGCACCATCGCTTCGCCGAGCATTGCATCGAGGTCGAAGCTCGGCGCCATGATGCCGGGCACCGGCGCGTCGATGCCGCTCCAGGCCATGCCGTCGGCACCGATGAACATCGAGCGCACCGCCGCCACCGCGCCGTCCCGCCGCAGCATATAATGATGCCAGCCGCGTCGGCCGGCCAGCGCTAGCAACCATGGTGAGGTCGGCAACCGATATTGGCTGTCGATGAACCCAGCCCATTCCCTTGCCGTTGCCGACGTCACCCGCTCGACCGAGACATCCTTCGACGGGAAAAGCGGCTCCGTTGGCAATGGCGTGGCGTCGCGAAAGATGCGTTCCCAACCGCCCTGACGCTGCAGGCCGCGTGCCTCGAGCCAGCAGCTGAGCGTCGCGGGCTCGGTATGCGGATTGGTGTAGAACCAGGGCCGCAGAATACCGGCCTCGCGATAATGCGCCAGAAGCGCGTCGAGCCGGCTCTCGGTGGCAGCGCTATCGACACCGAGATTCTTGACGCAGTTGAAATGGATGAACGGGATCGTCGTGCAGGTGGTCCAGACGAGATCGCCATCTTCGGCGATGGCAAGGCCTTGCCTTGCGGCAAAGTCTGCCGGGGCGGCGCGATAGAGATCGAGCCAGGCATTGACCTCGGCGCGTTCGATAACGCGGCTGAGATCGCGCGATATTTCGTCGATCCCGATGGCGGGCGAGCGTGGCTCGGGCGGGGCTACGGGCTGCAATTCTGATAGGGCGGCGGGCTGCATGACTTCCTCCCAAGTATGGCCTTACACCGTAAGATTAGTGGAGACTAATCTCATGCCGTGAGTTGTCAAGCGGGATTGCGAGGCAGCCACGTGGTCGAACGTTGGGGGATGGCGCACCCCCGTCCGGGCGAACGTTCCGATGCAAACCCCCTAACAATTCGATTCAAACTTTGTTGGTAGTTTCTTGTTAGGAATCCAGCTTGGTTTGTCCGACGGCGTTGTCCTGCCTTCGGTCTGTTGTGTTTTGCGTACAGGTCCAGATGCGGTTATCAGGCGTCGTCATCTTTTCGATCGCAGCGCTGTGCCTTGCCGGCTGCACGTCGACCTCCGGCGTCGATGCGCTGCAAGTGCCGTCCGGCGAGACCACCAGCTCGGTTGTGCGGCCACCCGCGCCGGTGGCATCCGTGGCGAAGACTGATGCTGCGCCCGCTTTTGCCGAACAGGAGCACGACGAACAGCCGGTCGCGATGAACGTGCCCGATCAGGACATCGAACCGCCGGCCGAGGTCATCGCGCTGATGTCGCCGCCGAAGCGGCTGACACGCGCAGCACCGGCGATGCTTGCCGAGCCGGTCACGCGCTATGGTTTTCGCGACGCCAAGCCGATCAATTTCGGTAAGTCCTCCTCGCCGAGGCGCCTTGCCGTCCATGGCGTCGACGTTTCGCGCTGGCAGGGCAATGTGAACTGGCAAAAGCTGCGCGCCCAGGGCGCCAACTTCGCCTACATCAAGGCGACCGACGGCGGCGATCATATCGACCCGATGTTTACCAGGAACTGGCGCAATGCCGACGCCGCCGGCCTGAAGCGCGGCGCCTATCACTTCTTCTACTGGTGCCGCACCGCCGGCGAGCAGGCCGACTGGTTCATCCGCAACGTGCCGAGGGTCGAGGGCGCGCTGCCGCCGGTGATCGACGTCGAGTGGAACGGCGAATCCAGCTGCAAGCGCCGCCCGTCGCGGCAAAAGGTGCTGGAAAAGATGCAGGTGTTCATGGACAAGCTCGAGCGCCACTACGGCCAGCGCCCGATCATCTACACCGCGCCCGATTTCTACCGTGACAATCTGCGCGGCGCCTTCCCCGATTATCCATTCTGGCTGCGCGCCGTGGCCGCGCATCCGTCAAAGGTCTATCCCGGCCGCAAATGGCTGTTCTGGCAATATTCCGGCTCCGGCCTGTCGCACGGGGTGAGGGGCCGCATCGACCTCAACGTGTTCCATAGCGATGAGCGGGCATGGCGCGACTGGGTTGGCGGCCGGCAGATGGTAGCGGAGGCGGAGTAGCGGCAGCTCTTGCCTTCTCCCCTTGTGGGCCTGTTGCGTAATTCGCTGATTGTGATTCTCTGAGACGAAGCTCGGAGGGAATCGCGATGGCAGTGAAGCAGATGGGCCAGTTGAGCTTGGCGGAGGCTTTTCTGGGCGGCAAGTTGGCTGGCGGTTCTTCACCGCTTGATCGATTGTCGGGTCTGGTGAAGTGGTATCGCTTCGAGAAGCTGCTCAACCCGCTGCGCGATGGCGGACCCGGACGGGCAGCTTGGCCACCGCTGGTTCTGTTCAAGGCGCTTTTGCTGCAGTCACTCTACGGCCTGTCGGATCGCGAACTTGAGGAGGCGCTTGGCGACCGGCTGTCGTTCCGGCGCTTTGTAGGGCTCGGGTTGGAGGAGAGCGTTCCCGACCACACGGTGCTTTCGCGTTTTCGCAATCTGCTTGTCGGCGAAGGGCTGCTGGAGAAGCTGTTTGGCGAACTGGACCGGCAGTTGGAGAAAGCCGGTGTTATCCTGAAGCGGGGAACGATGCTGGATGCCACGCTGATCAATGCGGTTTCATTGCCCCCGACGGACGAGCGGACTTCGAAGGATACGGATGCCCGGCTCACCGCGCGAAAGGGCAAGGGCGGCTTCACCTTTGGCTACAAAGCCCATGTCGGGGTGGATGAGGGCTCTGGCCTGATCCGCACGGTGATTACCACGCCAGCCAACGTCAACGACACGGTGATGGCCGATAACTTGATCTGCGGCGACGAGAAGACGGTGTGGGCGGACGCCGCCTACGACACCCATGCCCGCCGCGCCCGGCTCAAGGCCGAGGGCAAGAAGGTGCGCATCGCGCGCCGCCCCAACAAGCACCATGCGCTGCCGCCGCGGCTCAAACATTACAACCGCCTGATCGCCAGACGGCGAGCGGCGGTGGAGACCACTTTCGCCACGCTCAAGAACCGCATGAAGCTGACCAATATCCGCTATGTCGGACTGGCGAAGGCCACCGCCCAGGTGACATTGGCGGCGATCGCCTTCAACATGCGCCGATGGGCCGCCATCACGGGATAGGTGCGCCCGCAGCCCGGCCGCCCGGGCCGAAACCGCCGCCGAAACCCCAAACAAGGGGGCGGAGCTCACAAAGACGAGCCAGGCTGACACCTTTGGGCACATCCAGTCCATCGGCGCGCGAGGCCTTCGATGTGAAAGCGTATTGCGTCGCGAATTTCGGTTTTTCCACCTCGAGCACCGATCGCAATGCAGCCGGGTAGGTCCGGCAGCTAAGCGGAAAAATTGTTTCCGGCTTTTCGATGACTGCCACGTAACGCATTGCGCGACCTCTTCGGTTGGAAATGTCATTATGGCCAGCGGCCGATCATCTACACCGACGTAGTTGAACAGCAGCTCCTCCTGAGATCTTTCCTGCTCTAATGAGCACATCGTCACGGATATTGAGGACGGCTTCGAGTCAACGCTGAGCGCGGGGCGCGGTTC
Source organism: Mesorhizobium sp. M0910 (assembly GCF_040319465.1). Taxonomy (NCBI): domain Bacteria; kingdom Pseudomonadati; phylum Pseudomonadota; class Alphaproteobacteria; order Hyphomicrobiales; family Phyllobacteriaceae; genus Mesorhizobium; species Mesorhizobium sp. M0910. Next base: position 19,779 of record NZ_JAMYNZ010000008.1, on the reverse strand, counting down.
GGTGGGCGAGAGCGTCTACTCCCTCATGCCAGCCTCTTCACCACCAAATCCTCGCTGCGGTCCACTGAGAGCACAGGCTGACCCATCCTCAGGTGTAGCTCGATAGCCGACACGCTTCCCCATAGGGTCCCCGACGTGGCTTGTGACCCACACGTCTCGATCACGCAAAACAGGAGCGCATCATGTCGCAGGCAGAAACAAAAACCCGCACGACTGGTCAGCAGGAGACAAACATGAGCTTGGACAACATTTCACACCCCTCGATCCAGCACTGCGCCGACAGCCTGAACGCCAAGCACAGCAACGGTAGACCGGAGCCCGAATTGGTTCCGTCGCGCTACGCGCTGCAGGTCGGCGACATCGACGTGCTGGTGGTCAGCGATGGAGTGCTGCCGATACCAGCGCCGGTTATGGCATACAACGTCGACCCGGCCCTCCGGGCGGCCTGGCTGGACGACATGTTCCTGCCGCCGGACGTGCTCGAGTGGCCGCTGAACGTGGTCGTCGTACGCAGCGGCGACCGGACCATACTCGTGGACGCCGGGCTGGGGATGGACCCGGACTTGCACTTGCCGAGGGCCGGGCGGTTGGTCTCGCGACTGGAGGCCGCCGGCATCGATCTCGCATCCGTCACCGACGTGGTGCTGACCCATATGCACATGGACCACATTGGCGGGCTGCTCATCGACGGGGTGAAGGACCGGCTGCGTCCGGATCTGCGGATTCACGTGGCGGCCGCCGAGCTCAAGTTCTGGGAGTCGCCCGATTTCTCCCGCGTCTCCATGCCAACGGGGTTCCCGGATGCGCTGCGGCGGGCGGCCAAGCGGTTCGTGAACGACTACCACAGCCAGTTGCGGCCGTTTGAGACGGAGCATGAGGTGGCGCCGGGGGTGGTCGTCACGCTCACCGGCGGCCACACCCCCGGGCACAGCGTGGTCCGCCTAGCGTCCGGCGGCGATCGGCTGACCTTCGCCGGCGACGCCGTGTTCCAGGTCGGGTTCGACCAACCCGACTGGCACAACGGCTTCGAACACGACCCCGAGGAGGCGGCCCGCGTCCGGATCAATCTTTTGCGGGAGCTGGCGGCGACCCGCGAGCCGCTGGTGGCCACTCACCTGCCGTTCCCGTCTATCTGCCATGTGGCGGTGGACGGCGATGTCTTTCGTTGCGTGCCGGCTGTCTGGGACTACTGACCCGCGTATTGGGTTAGGGCCGAGCACAGCGTTTGAACGACCGCACGAGCAACGTCGCGAGCTTTGGCCGTTAAAGGTGGGTTGCCGTCAACCCACCTCCAAGCGATGAACTTGCCTATCAGCTATCTCAGCTACATCCGCTCGTAGCCCCGCAAGTATCACACTTCTCGCAAGTCCCGTTCCGCACCATCGTGAAGTTATGGCATTCCGAGCATTCGTTGCCGGTGTAGCCCTGCATCAATGATTGCTGGCGCCGGTTGGCGGCGAGCGCTTTGGCTTCGGCTGCTTCTTTCGCGGCCTCATCGGTGAACAGCTCCGTCGGGTCGGAGGCTTCCGCGTAGACGATGTCCTCGACCAGTTCCCTGGCGCGCTCCTCGTAGTCGCGCTTGTAGGCAATGGCCTCGTCACTGGCCGGCTTCAGCGTCAGCACGTTGGAGCCGGAGAAGGCGGTCGGGGCGGTACGGGCCGGAGTTCCGGAGCCCGAACCAGCAAAGCCCTTGGGCTCGGCACTCATGCCCGACACCAGCTTGACCGGCGAGGCACCGCGGGTGAGACCCTTGGAGAAGGGCGTCGCCTTGCCTTCGTTGATGCCGCGTCCGAGTGCGGTCTTGTCGAAATCCGACTGGTCGACATGGGCGAGGTCGTGGCGGCCGAGGTAGGAGACGGCAAGTTCGCGGAACACATAGTCGAGGATCGACGTGGCGTTCTTGATGGCGTCGTTACCCTGCACCATGCCAGCCGGCTCGAATTTGGTGAAGGTGAAGGCTTCGACGAATTCCTCGAGCGGCACGCCATATTGCAAGCCGAGCGAGATCGCGATGGCGAAGTTGTTCATCATCGCCCGGAAGGCGGCACCTTCCTTGTGCATGTCGATGAAGATCTCACCGAGGCGGCCGTCATCGAATTCGCCGGTCCTGAGATAGACCTTGTGGCCGCCGACGACCGCCTTCTGGGTATAGCCCTTGCGGCGGTTCGGCAGTTTCTCGCGGTCGCGGTAGAGACGCTCGACGACGCGCTCGACGATCTTCTCTGTCACCTGCACGGCGCGCTGCGCGGCCGGTGCCGCGATCAGCTGCTCGACCGCTTCGTCCTCGTCGTCCTCGACGTCGGCAAGCAGCGAGGCGTTGAGCGGCTGCGACAGCTTCGAGCCGTCGCGATAGAGCGCGTTGGCCTTCAGCGCCAGCTTCCATGACAGCATGTAGGCGCCCTTGGCGTCCTCCACCGTCGCGTCGTTCGGCATGTTGATGGTCTTGGAAATGGCACCGGAAATGAAGGGCTGTGCCGCCGCCATCATCATGATGTGGCTGTTGATCGACAGCGAGCGCTTGCCGATCTTGCCGCACGGGCTGGCGCAGTCGAACACCGGCAGGTGTTCGGCCTTCAGGAACGGCGCGCCTTCCAGCGTCATCGCTCCGCAGACATGGATGTTGGCGGCCTCGATGTCCTTCTTCGAGAAACCCAGCGCCGGCAGCATCTCGAACGAGAAATCATTGAGCTGCTCGTCGGTGAAGCCGAACGTCTCCTTCACCCAGTCGGCGCCCAGCGTCCACTGGTTGAAGACGAACTTGATATCGAAGGCCGACTTCAATGCCGCATTGAGTGCCGCGATCTTTTCGTCGGTAAAGCCTTTTGCCTTGAGCGAGCCGGGGTTGATGCCCGGCGCCTGGTTGAGATTGCCGTGGCCGACGGCATAGGCCTCGATCTCGGCGATCTGGGCCTCGGAATAGCCGAGCGTGCGCAACGCTTCGGGCACGGCGCGGTTGATGATCTTGAAATAGCCGCCGCCGGCGAGCTTCTTGAATTTCACCAGCGCGAAGTCAGGCTCGATACCGGTGGTGTCGCAATCCATCACCAGGCCGATCGTGCCGGTCGGTGCGATCACCGTTGCCTGCGCGTTGCGGTAGCCATGCTCCTCGCCAAGCTCGATGGCGCGGTCCCAGGCGGCCTTGGCATGGTCGGCAAGCTCCTGCTGCTTGAGATCCGAGGCGACCAGCGGCACCGGGTTGACGGCAAGCTTCTCGTAGCCGTCCCTTTCGCCGTAGGCCGCGCGGCGGTGGTTGCGCATGACACGCAGCATGTTCTGCGCATTGCGGTCGTAGTCGGGGAAGGCGCCGAGCTCGGCGGCCATTTCAGCCGAAGTGGCATAGGCGGTGCCGGTCATGATCGCGGTGAGGGCGGCGCAAATGGCGCGGCCCTCGTCGGAATCGTAAGGAATGCCCGAGGTCATCAGCAGGCCGCCGATATTGGCGTAGCCGAGGCCGAGCGTACGGTACTCGTAGGAAAGCTTGGCGATCTCCTTCGACGGGAACTGCGCCATCATGACGGAGATTTCAAGCACCATGGTCCACAGTCGCACCGTGTGCTCGTAGGCAGCGATGTCGATGGTGCCGTCGGCGTTGCGATAGGGCAGTAGGTTGATCGAGGCCAGATTGCAGGCGGTGTCGTCGAGGAACATGTATTCCGAGCACGGGTTGGACGCCCGGATCGCACCGGCCGAGGCGCAGGTGTGCCAGTCGTTCATCGTCGTGTTGAAATGCAGGCCCGGATCGGCCGACGCCCAGGCGGCATAGCCGATCTTTTCCCAGAGATCGCGCGCCTTCAGCGTCTTCAGCACCTTGCCGTCCTTGCGGGCGGTGAGATGCCAGTCGCCGTCCTGCTCGACGGCGCGCAGGAAATCGTCCTTCAGCGACACCGAATTGTTGGAATTCTGGCCGGAAACGGTGAGATAGGCGTCCGAATCCCAGTCGGTGTCGTAGGTCTTGAACGACATCGAGGTGTAGCCCTGCTTGGCAAACTGGATGACGCGATAGATGTAGTTCTCCGGCACCGCGTCCTTCTTGGCCGCCTTGATCTCGCGCTTCAGCGCGGTGTTGACCGCCGGATCGAAGCAATCGTCGCCATTGCCTTCGCAGTTGATGCAGGCCTTCATGATCGCTTCGAGATGCTTCTTGACGATCTTCGAGCCGGTGACCAGCGAGGCGACCTTCTGCTCCTCGTTGACCTTCCAGTCGATGAACTCCTCGATATCGGGGTGGTCGGCGTCGACGATGACCATTTTCGCGGCGCGGCGCGTCGTGCCGCCCGATTTGATGGCACCCGCCGCGCGGTCGCCGATTTTGAGGAAGCTCATCAGCCCCGACGAGCGGCCGCCGCCCGACAGCTTTTCGCCTTCGCCGCGCAGGAACGAGAAGTTCGAGCCGGTGCCGGAGCCATATTTGAACAGGCGCGCCTCACGCACCCACAAATCCATGATGCCGCCCTCGTTGACGAGGTCGTCCTGCACGCCCTGGATGAAACAGGCATGCGGCTGCGGATGCTCGTAGGAAGACTTCGACTTGGTCAGCTTGCCGGTGAACGGGTCGACATAGAAATGGCCCTGGCTCGGACCGTCGATGCCATAGGCCCAGTGCAGGCCGGTGTTGAACCATTGCGGCGAATTCGGCGCGACGCGCTGGGTGGCCAGCATATAGGCGAGCTCGTCGCGAAAGGCGCGGGCGTCTTCCTCCGACTTGAAGTAGCCGCCCTTCCAGCCCCAATAGGTCCAGGTGCCGGCAAGCCGGTCGAAGACCTGGCGGGCGTCGGTCTCGGAACCGTAGCGCTCGGCTTCCGGCAGCTTGGCCAGTTCAGCCTCGTCGGCGACGGAGCGCCACAGGAAGGAGGGAACTTGCGTCTCTTCGACCTTCTTCAGCCGTGCGGGCACGCCGGCTTTGCGGAAATATTTCTGCGCCAGGATATCGGCGGCAACCTGGGAGAACTGCGCCGGCACGTCGATGTTGTCCAAGCGGAACACCACCGACCCGTCCGGATTCTTGATCTCGGAAAGCGCCTTGCGGAATTCGATCTCCGCATAGGCAGATTGTCCTGGCTTGGTGAAACGACGCTCGATGCGCATTGGTCCGGTCCCTTTTGTCTACATATAGCGCTTTTCCCAGAGGATTTCTGCCCTCTTGACGAAACGCGCATGCCCGCCGTCTGCCGGCGTTCGAAAACCCCGGCTCTCATCTTCACAGTCTCCGCCGCCCTGCCGGTCGAACCTCTTGCGAGGCCGCTGTCCAACATGCTCACGGACCCTGTGGGTCCCTCAAAAACTGAAAACTTTTTGTAACGCCCTCGGTCGAGGGAAATTCACATTATCTAGCGTCGAACCTATCTGCAAACACTAAATATAGTGTTAACAGACAATTTATTCAAGCCCGACAATCCTCCCCTTTCGCCCCCCAAGGCTTCAAAATCCCACGCCTCCGCCGGCCTCGTAAACAGGCGGGAATGCGGATCAAAACGCACATATTCCGGGAAAAAGACCGGCCTCGAAACTTTTCCGGTCGCACTCTCAACAGGAGCGCATGGCCTATAAAAGGCGACTCGTTTTGCGCCGTCAAGGATTCGTTTGCGTAGCTTTTATGACCCCAACATCTTGTGTGTCACATATGTGGATAACGGGGATAGAAGCGGAGCGCAGCGAGGAAGGTTCGGCGCCGCGCGGAGGTGCTTCGGCGATGGCGTTCGCGGCACCTGACCGCGGCTATGCGCCGCTCGGGCTCAGGAGAACCGGCGTGGATCGGCGCAGAAATGGGCGATGATCTGGCGAAGGTCCGGTTCATGCACCATGCCCACAGCCTCGGCGGCGGTGACCCACTTGCGGGTGCGTGCCCGCTTTTCCTTCCACCGGTCGGCGACCTTGTCGACCTGCAGCGGGAACACCAGAACCTCGCACGGCACTTCCTCGCCGGAATCCAGCACCTTGGCGTAGAAATAGCGGCCGGCCTCGTGATGCGAGATCGTGCCGCGCAGCCCGGCCTCCTCGCCGGCTTCGCGCGCCGCCGCTTCGCAAAGCGGCTCCTTCGCTTCCGGCCAGCCCTTGGGAAGCACCCAGCGGCCGGTATCGCGGCTGGTGATCAGCATGATTTCGACGCCGTCCCCGCTATCGCGCCAGGGCAACGCTGCAACCTGCAGGCGGGACGGCACCGCGCCGAAGAGTCGCTGGACCCTTTCGGCCAGATGGTTGTGCGTCGTTGGCCTCGTCAACATCGGAGAAGCTTGCCCCAGCTTCCAGAATCATTTGCCGTCTCATGAATCTTACGGCTAATTATAAGCAATAAAAGTAAAAAATGTTTCATGGACCAGCGAAATTCTGCCGATTTGCGCCGGTCCCGCCCAGATGGCGCGGCCGCGCGAGCATCACGTGGGCATTTGTCGGTCGCGGATGGTGCCTTGGGCGACCGGCTACAATGAGCGGCGGTGCCGCGAATCAGCCGGCGTGATCGTCGGCGATCGGCTTCTGGTAGGTGAAGCCCATGTCCCAGGGGAAATAGATCCAGGTGTCCTGGCTGACCTCGGTAACGAAAGTGTCGACCATCGGCCTGCCTTTTGACTTGGCATAGACGGTGGCGAAATGCGCCTTGGGCATCATGGCGCGCACGATGCCGGCCGTCTTGCCGGTGTCGGTGAGGTCGTCGATAATCAGCACGCCAGCCCCGTCATCCACGAGCAGCGCCGGCGTGACCTCCTTCAGCACCTGCAACTGCCCCTGGCTGGTGTAGTCGTGGTAGGAGGCAACACAGACCGTCTCGATGATGCGGATGCCAAGCTCGCGCGAAATAATGGCGGCCGGAACCAGTCCGCCGCGCGTGATGCAGACGATCGCCTTCCATTGCCCCTTGTTGGCGCCGGCAAGCCGCCAGGCGAGCGCGCGCGCATCGCGGTGGAACTGGTCCCAGGAGACCGGGAAGGCTTTTTCGGGCAGGGACATCTTCGCGCACTCCGCAAAGCGCGCATCGCGCGCAGACACTATGGAATGCGCGCGGAATTAACTGGAAAGGCTTGGCCTTGGCAAGGGGAGTGGAAAGCTATCCCGGTGAAGCTACCGCGACAGGAAAGCCGCCACCGGTGCGGTGCGCAGCACCGTCCGCGTGACCCCGCCGAACAGCAGCTGGCGCAGCCAGGAATGGCTGTAGGCGCCGAGCACGAGCAGGTCCGCACCCGTTTCGGCGACCCTGGTCTGGATGATGTCGTCGACCGAGGCGCCGCCGGACCTCAGCACCGAGACGCTGACGGTCGCGCCGTGCCTGGACAGCGAGGCGGCGATTTCCGCGCCGGCCGTTTCCGGCGCCTCGTCGAGCGTATCCGGCGGGTCGATGACGACGATGTCCGTCTTCTCGGCCTCGATGATGAAGGGCAGGGCATCGAAGGCCGCGCGCGCGGCTTCCTTGCTGCCGTTCCAGGCGAGCAGCACATGCTTGAAGCTGGTCACCAGCGGACCCGAGTGCGGCACTACCAGCACCGGCCGGCCGGCGTCGTAGACCAGCGTGTCGACGTCGGCGCTCGGGTCGCTGCCCGATTCGCGTTGGGCGGCGATGATCAGATCTGCGGTGCGAACGGTCGAGATGCCGGTCAGCGCGCTGTCGCCGGAAAAACTCTCGAGGCTGCGCCATTCGAAGGACAGGCCGGAATTCTCGACGCGATTGTGAAAGGCGGCCTGCAACTTCTCGGCGCGCTCCCGGTTCATGTCGGCCGAAACTTGCAGGAACTCGGTGTCCGGAAAGCCGGTGGCCGAGGTGTAGGGCACGGGCAGCGCCTCGGCATGGATGCCGATCAGATGACTCTGGAACCGGCTGGCCAGCTGGATCGCGCAGTCGAGCACGCGCTCGGCGTCCTGTTCGTTCTGCAATATGGCGACGATGGTCTTGAATCGCATGGCAGTCCCTCACTCCTTACGGCGATCCCATCGTGACAAACGTCACTGCGCGATGCTTGGTTCCGTCACGCCGATCAGCCCGGCTTGTTTGCCTTGATCAAACCCGCCACCATAGCCTCTACATCGGCGCGTGCGGAGTCCAGCGCCTGCTGGCTGCGGGCGCGCACCACCAGTTCCGTCCAGAATTTGCCGTCGCCATATTTCGGATAGGAGCCGATGATCGTTTCCGGATGCGCCTTCTGGATGTCGCCCAGCGGCCCGCCGATCAGGCCTTCGCCGAACGGACATTCCACGGTGGCCGACAGCATTTTGGTGCCGGCCCGCAACGTCGGCACGACATTGTCGAGCATCGCCTGGAAAATCGCCGGCACGCCGGCCATGACATGGACGTTGCCGATGCGAAAGCCCGGCGCAACCGACACTGGGTTGTCGATGTGGTCTGCCCCGCGCGGCATCCGCGCCATGCGCTTGCGCGCTTCCGTGTATTCGATGCCGCGGGCAGCATAGCTTGCCTCCAGCAGGGCGTAGGCCCTGGCGTCGTATTCGCATGGCACGCCAAAGGCCTTGGCAACCGAATCGGCGGTGATGTCGTCATGCGTCGGGCCGATGCCGCCGGTGGTGAAGACATAGGTGTAGCGGGTGCGCATCGCATTCACCGCAGCGACGATCTCGTCTTCCTCGTCCGGAACGATGCGCACTTCCTTCAGGTCGATGCCGATCGCCGTCATGATATCGGCGAGGTGGCCGATATTCCTGTCCTTGGTGCGGCCGGACAGAATCTCGTCGCCGATGACGAGCATGGCGGCGGTGACGATTTCGGTCATGGCAGGCTCCGGCAAACGGGTCGCCTGAGATAGCGCGGCGGGCGGCCGGCGGCAATGCCGCCAAACGACGGATCCACCTGTGCCACCTCCTTGCAGTGGAGCCTTCGGCGGGTGATGCTGCGTGCGGGTTGGAGCCTTGAGCAAGACATGCCGGTACCGATTCTTCTATGGCTGCCCGGCGCGCTGGTTCTGCTGGCGCTCGTCGTGGCAGCCTATCCTCTGCTGGCGACACGGCGGATCGCGGCGAAAGCCGAAAGGCTGGTGCCGGCCAGCGGGAAATTCATCGAGATCGACGGCAACCGCATTCATTATGTCGAGACGGGCGAGGGGCGGCCGATCGTCTTCCTGCACGGCCTCGGCGCGCAGCTTCATCATTTCCGCCACACGCTGTTCGGAATTTTCGGCCCGAACTATCGGCTGATCGCGTTCGACCGTCCGGGTTCCGGTTATTCGGTGCGGGCCAGGGGCGCCAGCGGGCGGCTGCCCGAGCAGGCCGAGATCGTGCGGCGCTTTATCGAGGCGCTTGGGCTGGAGAAGCCTCTGGTCGTCGGCCATTCGCTGGGCGGAGCCATCGCACTGACGCTGGCTGTCGAGCATCCCGAGGCGATTTCCGGTGTCGCCTTGCTGGCGCCGCTGACCCATATGGAACCGGACGCGCGCGAGAAGTTCGGCCCGCTATACATCAACTCGCCGCTGCGGCGCCGGATCATGGCTCATACGGTGGCGATCCCCGCGGCTCTCAAATATGCAGAACGCACGCTGGCCTTCATCTTCGCGCCACAGACGGCGCCGGCCGACTATATGGTCGAGGGCGGCGGCTGGTGCGGGCTGAGGCCAAGCCATTTCTACGCAACATCGACCGATGTCGTGGCCATCGCGCATGACCTTGGCCGCATCGAGAAACGCTATGGTGAGATCACCATGCCGGCCGGCATTCTGTTTGGTGCTTCCGACCGCGTGCTGGGCATCGATATCCACGGCTGGCCGGTGATGGAAAAGATCAGCGGGCTCGATTTCGAACCTGTCGAGGGGCTTGGCCACATGCCGCAATTCGTCGAGCCGGAACGGGTCGTCGCTTTCATCGAGCGCATTGCCGACCGCGCATTTGCGCCGAAGTCCGACACCAGCGGCTGACACCCTCCCGGACGCGGTCTCGGCCGGCAGGGTGCCGCCCCGCGCATCCCGGCCGCCGGGAATACCTCCGAACCTAATCAGGATATCGGCTATTCCTTCACGGCTCCGGTCATCGAGGAAACATAGTGCTCGACAAAGAACGAATAGAGCACCACCACCGGCAGCGAGCCGATCAGCGCTCCCGCCATCAGCGCCCCCCATTCATAGACGTCCGAGCGCACCAGCTCGGTGAGCACGCCGACCGGCACAGTCTTGTTTTCGGACGACTGGATGAAGGTCAAGGCATAGATGAACTCGTTCCATGACAGCGTGAATGCGAAAATGCCGGCGGAAATCAGGCCCGGCACCGACAGCGGCAGCACGATCTTGGTGAGGATCTGCCAGCGGCTCGCCCCGTCGATCAGCGCGCATTCTTCCAGCTCGAACGGGATCGAGCGGAAGTAACCCATCAACAGCCATGTGCAGAACGGGATCAGGAAGGTCGGATAGGTGAGGATGAGAGCGAAGGGCGTGTCGTAAAGCCCAAGGTTGAACACCATCACCGACAGCGGAATGAACAGGATCGAAGGCGGCACGAGATAGGCGAGGAACACCGCGAGGCCGACCTGCCGCGCCCCGGAGAACCTCAAGCGTTCGATCGCATAGGCAGCGAACACCGCAGCCAGCAGCGACAGGAACGTGGCGGCGGTCGAGATGATGATCGTGTTGAGCAGCCAGCCCGGATAGGACGTCTCGAAGAGCAGGTAGCGGATATGCTCGAGCGTCGGATGCACCACCCAGAACGGGTTGAAATTGGCGTAATCGGTCATCTCGAGATTGGGCTTAACCGCCGTGATCGTCATCCAGTAGAACGGAAACAACAGCACGATGACGAATATCAGCAACGGCAGATAGACCGTCACCACGCGGCGCGGCACGCTCTGCAGGTAGCCCATGCCGCCTTCGTCGACTTTCGGGCGTTTACTCGTTTCGATCGCGGTCATGTCAATCTCCGCCGCCCTGCTGCCATTTGCGCCGTTGCAGGCCAAAGTAGCTGAACAGGATCGCCGTCAGCAGGAACGGGATCATGGCGACTGCGATCGCGGCGCCTTCGCCAAGCTGGCCTCCGGAAATGCCGCGCTGGAACGACAGCGTCGCCATCAGGTGGGTGGCATTCACCGGCCCGCCGCGCGTCAGCACATAGATCAGCTGGAAATCGGTAAAGGTGAACAGTACCGAAAACGTCATGGTGATGGCGATGATCGGCGTCAGCAGCGGCAGCGTCACGTAGCGGAACAATTGCCAGCGGCTGGCGCCGTCGAGCGTGGCGGCCTCGTAGAGCGACTGCGGAATCGTCTGCAGGCCGGCAAGCAGCGTGATCGCCACGAAAGGAATGCCGCGCCAGACATTGGCGGCGATGACCGAAGCCCGCGCATTCTCGGGATCGCCGAGGAAATTGATGCGATGGTCGATCAGGCCCATTTCCATAAGCGCCCAGGACAGGATCGAGAACTGCGAATCGTAGATCCACCAGAAGGCGATGGCCGACAGCACCGTCGGCACCACCCAGGGAAGCAGGACGATCGCGCGGAAGAACGATTTGAACGGCAGGTTCTGGTTGAGGATAAGCGCCAGCCAGAGGCCGAGCACGAACTTCAGGATCGAGGCGCTGATCGTATAAAGCAAGGTGTTGAAAACGGAGAGCCAGAAGACGGCGTCGTCCCACAGATATTCGTAATTCTCGATGCCAATGAAGATGCCGGGGCGGCCGATGCGGGCATCGGTGAAGCCGAGCCAGACGCCGAGCCCGAGCGGATAGGTCAGGAAGACCAGCAGCAGTGCCGCCGCCGGCAGCATGAAGCCGAAGCCAAGCGCGTTTCGGCTATCGGCCAAGGTCGCCAGGATGCGAGACAAGATCGAGGGACGCGGCTGAACGGCGGCGGAGGTCACGGCCATGGGTCGGCTCCTCTAAGGTTTCGTAAACGGCCGGGCGGCCATGCGCGATTCGAAGCCGGGCAGCATGGCTGCCCGGCCGAGCCGGCTCAAACGCGATAGTAGCGGTTGGCGCGCTTTTCGGCCTCTTCCATCGCCTCTTGCGGCGTCGCCTGGCCGGTCACCGCCTTGGCGAACATGTCGACCAGCACATAGTCGGCCATGGTCGCCGCCGAGGCATAACCGAGCGGGCCGGCATAGCCGTTGGGCCGCAGCGTCGCCGAGGCCTTGGCGTAAGCGGCATTGTTCGGATCGGCCGTCCAAACCGGGTTGTTGTCGAAGGCTTTGAGCGTCTGGCAGCAATAGCCTGCCGATGACGTGATCCACTGCGACATTTGCGGATCCTCGAACATGAACTGCAGGTAGGCCTTGGCCGCGTTGGGGTAGGGCGTGTAGTCGAAGATCACGGCCGTGGTCACCTGGAACAGCTCGACGGATTTTCCGACCGGGCCGATCGGCAGGTTGGTGGTGCGGATGTCCTTGGCTATTTCAGCCAGCTTCGGATCCTTGTCCTTGTTGATCTTGGCCGTGTTGTAGGCCGAAATGCCGTTGGCGATGACGCTCAATTCGCCGGCCAGGAAGGCGCGGTTGTTGTTGACGTCGAGCCAGCTTTCGGTGCCGGGAATGAAGGTCTTGTAGAGTTGCTGCGCGTATTCGATCGCCTTCAGCGTCTCGGGGCTGTTGATCGTCACCTTGCTGTTCTCGTCGACCATCTGGCCGCCATGGCTCCACAGCAGCCAGTGCGCGTAGTTGTTGCCGTCGCCGACGCCGTGGCCGTGCGTGAAGCCGGCCGGGTGCCCCTTCGCCTGCAATGCCTTGCAAAGCTCGAGCAGGCCTGCCGTGTCCTTTGGAAATTCTGAGAAGCCGGCCTCCTTCACCCAGCTTTCGCGATAGACGATGGCATTGCCGATGGTCGCCAGCGGCAGGCCGAGGAACTTGCCTTGCCGTGTCGCATATTGGTGCGGTCCATCGTGCCAGCCGCCATATTTCGAGCCGAGATATTCGCCTAGTTCCGTCACATCGTGCAGCTTGTCGGGATATTGGTGCGGGTCGTCGAACCAGACGAACATCAGGTCCGGGCCGGAGCCGACATTGGCGGCGACCGCCGCCTTGGGGCGAATGTCCTCCCAGCTTTCCTTGTCGACGCGGACCTCGACGCCGGTCGCTTCGGTGAAGCGCTTGGTGTTGGCCAGCCATTGATCCTCGTCGCCCTGCACGAAAGGCGACCAGCGCAGCAGCCTGAGCTTGGCGCCGTCCTCGGGCTTGTATTTCAACCCCTCTTGAGCAAAGGCGGGAGAGCCGATGAACCGGCTTCCCAAGGCTCCCGCCGCCGCGCCGGCGGTGGTGCGGATCACGTCGCGTCTGGTGAATTTCATGTTCGCTTCCTCCTGCTTATTGTCCTTGCCGTCCTACTGCCCGATGGGTGTTTCGAACCGCTGTCCGGTTTTGCCGTGAAAGAGATGGATGAGGCCAGGCTCGGCCGTAAGCCGGATGGTTTCGCCCGGCGTGAAGGAATGCCGTTCCCGGAAATTGGCGACGATCTCCTCGCCGCCGGCGGTTCGGCCGATGAGCTGCACTTCGGACCCTGTCGGCTCGACCACCGCGACGGTGACCGGAATGCCCTGATGGTCGGACAGCCGTAAATGCTCGGGCCGTATCCCCAGCACGACCGGCTCACCATTGCCGATGGAAAGTGCCGACGCCAACGGGACCGAAATCCCTCCGGCGCCGCGAAATGACGGCGAGCCGTCGCTTACGATCTCGCCCCTGAGCATGTTCATGGCGGGCGAGCCGATGAAGCTGGCAACAAACAGATTGTTCGGCCGGTCGTACAGCTCGAGCGGCGGCCCGATCTGCTCGACGATGCCGTCATGCATGACGACGATCTTGTCGGCCATGGTCATCGCCTCGATCTGGTCGTGGGTGACGTAGACCGTCGTCGTCTTCAGGCGCTGGTGCAGTTCCTTGATCTCGGCGCGCATCTGCACCCGGAGCTTGGCATCGAGATTGGATAGCGGCTCGTCGAACAGGAAGACCTGCGGATCGCGCACGATCGCCCGACCCATGGCAACGCGCTGGCGCTGGCCGCCGGAAAGCTGGCGCGGATAGCGGTCGAGCAGCGGCACCAGTCCCAGGATTTCGGCCGCGCGCCGCACGCCGGCATCGCTCTCCGTCTTGGGAACGCCCTTGAGCATCAGCGAGAACGCCATGTTCTCGGCGACCGTCATATGCGGGTAGAGCGCATAGTTCTGGAAGACCATGGCGACGTCGCGCTCCTTTGGCGCAACGTTGTTGACGACACGTTTGCCGATCGCGATCTGGCCGCGCGAGATCTTTTCCAGGCCGGCGATCATCCTGAGCAGGGTCGACTTTCCGCAACCCGAAGGACCGACCAGCGTGACGAACTCGCCGTCGTTTATATCGACGCTGACCCCGTGCAGGACCTCGACGGTCCCAAATGATTTGTAGACATCGCCGATTGCGACAGACGCCATCGATCTCCTCCCGATTGATTCCTGCAACGACTTCGAAGGAAACCGCTTTCCTGCCTGGCCCGCGACAGCGCCCAGGCTCCTCCCCGGTCACGCGCGATGTAAGACGGTAGCGCTACCAAACCGGCCTGTAAAGCACGCCGGCATCACTGGGATATCGACACGCCCTAATCCGAGACCTCGGTCTGCGGCCGGTCGCGGCCGTCGGCGAGCTCGTCGTGCCAGTTGCCGTCGGCGTCCTCATACTGGATGCCGTCGGTGTTGCCGGCGACCTGCTGTTCGGCCGAAGCGATCTCGGCGGCGCGCAAGGCATCCTGATGGGTGGGGAACGTTTCGGAGAATGTCGAGCCGACCTTGTAGGCCCAGCCTCCGTCATGCTCAACGATCTTGTAGGTCAGTTTCGCCATGAAACCCTCCGGTTGAAAGCCCGTTGCCTCAATGCAGCCTGTCGTCGGCCAGCCTGTCGTCGGGCAGCCTGTCGTCTGCGACCAGCACGTCCGATTCCCTGGCGGCTTCGATCAGTGCCCGGCGCGCATCCGCCGTTGAACGATAACCTTCCAGCACTTTTAGGCAAGTGTCGAGGGCATCACGATGACGCGGCCCGCGATTGAGTGGCCAGACCGTCATCAGGCACTCCGCCGCCTCCTGGGCACTGCGGATGTGACGATACTTGCCGACATGGCCGAGTTCGACCACGACCGGCTTTTCAAATGGCTTGCTGTCCATCATCGCCGCCAACGCGGAGCGGCCGATTTGGTTGCAACTGCTATTTTAGCTCAGGCGAAAATAGCTCAATAGCCGCAGTCATCGTGCAGCCAGCGCGCATTCGCCCAGCCGGTGCGGCCGCCGAAAATCGACCTTGTACCAGCAACGGAAATCCCCCTGAACGATATGTCTCTGCTCCCCCAACCCGCCGCGCCCAGCCGCGGCCACTCTACACCGGCAGAGGATCAATGCGAAGCTGTCCTGGCCCGTCCAGCGAGACGAACCCGCCGTCAGTTCGCCGCCTTCATCCAGTGCTGCATCGTCGTAACCGAGCGGGCAAGCTGCGGCGCCGAGTGGATTTTCTCGCCGAAGGTGGCCGCGGCGCGCCAGCCCCAGCGCGGATCGGCAAGAAAGGCGCGCGCCAGCGCCACCATGTCGGCGCGGCCGTCGGCGACGATCGCCTCGGCCTGTTTCGCATCGTCGATCAGGCCGACGGCCCGCGTCGGGATGCCGACGGCCTTACGCACCGCTTCGGCCAGATGCACCTGGTAGCCGGGCCCGGAGGGCAGCTTCTGCAACGGCGAATTGCCACCACTCGAGCAGCAGAGATAGGCGACGCCGGCTTCCTTCAGCGCTTTTGCCACTTCGATCGCATCCTCGACGTCGAAGCCGCCATCGACCCATTCCTTGATCGACAGACGCGCGCCCAGCATCAGCCTGGGCACCGCCTTCTTTACCGCCTTGGCGATCTCGACGGCGAAACGCATGCGGTTTTCCAGCGAGCCGCCCCAGCGGTCGGTACGCCGGTTGGAAAGCGGCGACAGGAACTGGAAGATCAGATAGCCATGCGCGGCATGCAGCTCGATGAAGTCGAAGCCGGCGCGCTCGGCCCGCCGCGCAGCGTCGGCGAAGCGTTCGATGATTTGCAGGATCTCGTCGTCCTCCAGCGCCCGCGGCACCTGCCAGCCGGTGTCGTAAGCGATCGCCGAGGCCGATACGATCGGCCACGGGTCCTGATCGGCGTGCAGCGGGCCGCCGCCCTCCCAGGGTTTGCGGTTCGAGGCCTTGCGTCCGGCATGGGCAAGCTGCGTACCGAATTTCGTGCCCGGTGCGGCGACACGCTTGGCTGCATCCAGCGTGCGTCGCGCCGCCGCCTCATTGTCCTCGGAATAGAGGCCGAGACAGCCATGCGAGATGCGGCCGCGCCGTTCGACATCGGTCATCTCGACGGTGACCATGCCGGCGCCCGACATCGCCAGGTTCATCCAGTGATAGAGATGCCAATCGCTGGCCGAGCCGTCCTCGGCCGAATACTGGCACATCGGCGCGACCGCGATGCGGTTGGGGAAGGTGAGGCCGTCGAGGGTGATCGGCTGGAAAAGCGATGAGGTCATAAAAAACTCCGGAAAGGGTTGCCGCTATTTAGGCAGCCGATTGTGCCAGCGCCAGACACGAGACGGTGAAACGGTCTCTGGACCAATTGGTGGCCCGATTGCGCGGACGGCCGTTCGCGGCTACGCCTTGCCGCGGCAGCAGGGAGTCCCACCATGGAAGATCGCATTCGCATCCGCTCTGAGGAAGTCCTTTCCGACGAATGGGCGGTTTTGAAAAAGACAGTCTTCGACTATCGCCGGCGCGACGGCAAATGGGAAACGCATACCCGCCAAACCTACGATCGCGGCGACGGCGCGGTGATCCTTCCTTTCGATCCCGAGCGGTCGACGGTGCTTCTGGTGCGGCAGTTCCGCTACCCGGCCTACGTCACCGGCCACAAGGAGCCGCTGATCGAGGCCTGTGCCGGCCTGCTCGACGAAGACGATCCCGAAACCTGCATCCGCAAGGAGGCCGAGGAGGAACTCGGCTACCGTCTGAAGGACGTGCAGCGGCTGTTTTCGCCCTATATGAGCCCCGGCAGCGTGACCGAGCGGCTCTGGTTCTTCGTCGCCCGCTACTCGCCCGCCGACCGCATTTCCGACGGCGGCGGCGCGCATGACGAAGGCGAAGACATCGAGGTTTTGGAAATGCCGCTAGACGAGGCATTGGCCGGCATCCACGGTGGTCGGATCATCGACGCCAAGACGATTATCCTGATCCAGCACCTGAAGCTGAACCCGATCGGTGGGTGAGGGGTGGTGGAGCTGAGTGCGCGACGGGACCTCGCCGTGTCCCATTAGGGAGTGCGAAAAAAGATGGAAAGACAAATACCGGCCATTTCAGGATTTGATTCAGACGACTTGCGAGTGGTGCAACTCTTTTACCCTTTCGCTTTCGAACAGACGATGCGGGGCATTCAGCAGCAGATTCGCTTTGCTCACTATTCCTCCGCCGAAGCCGCGATGAGGATATTGCAGAGCAATCAGGTGTGGATGCGCAAAGCCTCGGCGATGAATGATTTCCGAGAAATCGACTATGGGAAAGAATGCCTAATTGGTGCCTATGCCAGCGACACGGGGAAACGGCTGAAGGCGGCCCTCGAAGAGATGTTTCTCAGGGCATCACCGGGGACATCGAGGAGCGGTTCAACGCTTGGTATCCACATTTCGAAAATGGCACCTTTCTGACCTCCATATCTGAGCACGATCCCAGTGAGGATCGGATCGGCCGGCTGTCAATGTGGCGGGCGTATGGTGGCACAACGGGCGTTGCCGTAGTATTGAGAGGAACGTCGTTTCTTGCCCCAAGTGACGCGCTTAAAGCCTACACGAGTCCCGTCGCGTATTTATCGCATGCGCAGTTCCAACGAGAGTTCGATCGCTTGGCCGAGGGCATCATTAGCAACGCTGAATTTGTGAAGTCGAGAGGGCGCGAGGAGGTGCTCGCGAACATTTTCAATGCGTTTCGCATGGCGACTGTCTGTACAAAGCACCCAGGGTTCCATGAGGAAAAAGAATGGCGGGTCATTTACAATCCGGCGTGGCAGCAGTCCGATCGAATTACCTCATCTGTCGAGGTGATCCGCGGAGTACCTCAAATCGTACAAAAAATACCGTTGGTAGACGTGCCTGAGGAAGGTCTGGTCGGCATAACAATACCGGACCTAGTGGAGCGTATCATTATTGGCCCGACCGACTTTCCTCTTGAGATACGAGAGGCGACGATTGAGCTTTTAAAATCAAAGGGCGTGGCAAACCCATCCGAAAAAGTGATCATTTCGGATATTCCGCTTCGCCACTGAAAGTGCGGTCGGCCGATAAGGCGACGTTTGAGGGAATATTGGTCAATTCGGTGCAGGGCGAAAATCGTCGGCACACCCAATTCGCGCATCGAATCTACATAACTCTGGCCGCGTTGGTTGGCATCCAATATGTACCGCTCAAAATCGGTTGGCCCGGACGTGTCGAAAATCACGCGTTCAATCGGGGGCTTGGTCAGCACCGTGACACCGACGACAAGGTAGTGAAAAAGTAGAAATCACATCAAGCCATATGCGCGACTCCATCCTAGAGGCAAGCGAGCGGATACCCGTACGGACACCCTGACCAATTTTTTGCGAGGCGTCCGGCAAATATGACAACGGATAATCCAAATCTGGTGCGGACGACGGGAATCGAACCCGTACGATCAGAGATCGAGGGATTTTAAGTCCCTTGCGTCTACCAATTCCGCCACGTCCGCAGGCCAGCCCTTTTCAGCCGCCAGCCAAAGGCCGTCAAGCCGTCTTCTGCCGTCGACAAATCTGGCACTGGAAGCTAGCGAGGGCCAATCCACCCACGGAGATACAAACAAAATCGTTTCACCTGGAGATGTTTTTAGCGACAGCTTCCGAGGCTACCGCGAATGCGTGTCCCCCGTTCGCAGGATGCGTTCGGGCGCTCTGGCCTGATAGACTCCAATCGGCAAGTGGATCGGCGCGCCGATACTCGACGCCGTCGTCTACAGACACTGGGAGATTGTCATGCTCAAGCTTGCCTCTGCCCTGGCACTGCTGCTTGTTGGGACGGCGCCTCTGTCTGCTGACGAGATGCCGATGAACGCCAAAGACATCAAATGGGGTCCTGCTCCTGCTGTCATTCCTGCTGGGGCGGAAATGGCTGTTGTCGCTGGAGATCCCTCAAAGGGCGGCGCCTTTGTGCTGCGGTTGAAGACACCCGCAGGCTACAAAATTGCCGCACATAATCATCCCACCACGGAATACATGACGGTGCTTTCCGGCAACTTCCATTTTGGAATGGGCGATAAGCTCGACGAGGCGAAAGGCGTCGAACTGACTGCTGGCGGCTTCGGCGTCGCACCGGCCGGAATGAATCACTTCGCCTGGACGACAAGCGATACGATCGTAGAGGTTCATGGCGAGGGGCCATTCAAGATCACCTACGTCAACCCGGCAGACGACCCGAGCAAGAAGTGACAGTTCGGGATCGAATTGATTGAACCGGCCGAAGGCTAGAACGATGGAGTGCGTCACACTCCGCGACCGTCGATTCAGTAAGATCCGCTAACGCGGCGAAAGCTGATTAGCCGGAATCATATTCCGCTTGGGCCATTTTGCCATGAACGACGCTAAAACAAAAAACCCGCCTCGGCGGGCGGGTTGTTGGAGCCAATTAGCACCATAGCCAAATTAGTAGCATAGCTGCCGGCACAAAGCAAGAACAAAGTTGCTGCGGCCGGCACAAAATGCCCTTGGCGATTGGCGAAAGCCGTGGCGCATCAATCTCCCTCCTGTTTGGACCGGGGACATCGCGAACAGGTGTGCGAGGACATCGCGAACAGTTTGCCATCCTATCGTTGGCTTGCATTGAGGTCGATGGTCTGGATTTTCTGGT